>JAFYSP010000003.1 GCA_017559305.1 Clostridia bacterium | reverse complement strand
AGTATCATATCTGTAAATCGTATGATTTACCATCAAAAAGCAATGTGCGTCACTCACCCAAAATACTTCAATATCAGATGTTTCATCAGAAATGCTTTTGGGGGTAATGTTCACAGTTCGGGTAATGTTATCCGTGTTGTAGTTATAATCCTTTTCACCGCCACGGATGTATCCATCGCTTTTCAAATTTTCCAGAAATTCATCACAGTGAAGATTGTTCGTCGTATTATAATCCGGAATAAAATAGCCTGTTTCGCTCTGCGTGTTTTTGCTTGGGTTGTTAGTTTCATTTGAAGTACTTGCCTCTGTTCTTCTATCCGAAGAGCAACCCGCCAATGCCAGCATAAATGTCATCGATAAAATAAATGCTATAAGTTTTTTCACTTTGAAAGCCTCCTTTATCAAATCCTTATTTATCGTTCTGTTTTATCGCCAGTTTCGCCTTTGTATTACAAAGGATGCGGGCAAAGCCCATACCTATAAGGTTGTGCACAACCTAAGGCTCCCTTATGCAAAGGGAGGCTTTTCGTTAGTTCAATTATGACACAAATCGGCAGAGAAAACAAGTTCTCTGCCGAAATTTTGTGACTGCCATTTCTCCGTTAAGAATGCAGAGAGAAAGTGATGCTCTTTTTTGTTGTTTTAAGATATAGAAAAGCAATATAACATAAATTTTAACAACAAACTGTGTCTTGTGTCAGTATGCGACTTTTTTTGAAAAAAATCTACAATATATTGAAAAAAACTCTTTTATTTTCAAATACGGTATGTTATACTGTATAATGTATAAATATATGTTTCGAGGAGTTGCATTATGGAAGAAAAAAACGCTCCAAAAATGCGTGAAGATATAATATTCGGTCGCAATCCCGTTATGGAAGCGGTGCGCTCGGGAAGAACAATTGACAAGGTATTTGTTGTCCCCTCTAACATCAGCGGATCAACAAAGGCCATCATTGCAAAATGCAGAGAAAAAAAGATAGTTATCAAGGAAGTGCCCCAAACTAAACTTGATTTTATGTGTGGCGGAGGTAACCATCAGGGTGTAGCGGCTACTGTCAGCGAATACGGATACTCGACCGTTGAGGAGATACTCGCTCTTGCTGAAGAAAAGGGAGAACCGCCATTTATTCTTATCGGTGACGGAATTGAAGACCCTCACAACCTCGGCGCAATCATTCGAACCTGTGAATGCTGTGGCGCTCACGGAGTTATTATCCCTGAACGAAGAAGCGCATCTCTTACCGCTACTGTTGCAAAATCTGCAAGCGGCGCTTTGGAATACGTAAAGGTTGCCCGTGTTGTAAATCTTGTTTCTACCATTGAAAAACTTAAAGACAAGGGTGTCTGGATATATGCCGCAGATATGGACGGAACGAATTGGTGCGAGGGTAATCTTACAGGCGCTATCGGTCTTGTAATCGGCTCCGAAGGAGAAGGAGTCGGTCGTCTTGTAAAAGAAAAGTGTGACGGCGTTTTATCACTTCCCATGATGGGTAAAATCAATTCTCTCAACGCTTCTGTTGCGGCGGGAGTTTTAATGTATGAAATAACAAGGCAGCGCCAAGGTATGAAGGCGGCCTATACTGGAGGTAATAAATAATGGGTCTTTTTAGCAAAAAGAACAATGAAGAAGGATATATTATTTCTACCAATATTGACGACAGTCGTTACTCCGAGTGGGTCGAGCAGGCACGTCAGGCAAGAAACCCCGAGGCTCTGACTCCCGAACAACTTTTGGGCGAAATAAACTCTGATGATGCTGTCGAAAACGAGGACGAATTGGTTATAACTTCTGCTGAAGTTTTTGAGGGTGGCTCATCAAAAAGTCTTTATGAAAAAATGTTGAGTTTCCTCGATAAAGGCAATTCACAAAAAGCAACGTCTGTTGAGCAACCAACCGACACTACAATTGATACCAATGATAATACAGACGATGCAACGGAAGAAGAAACCGTAAAGGCGGATAAAAAGCCTTATGACGCCGAAAAAGACGAGTTCGCTGATTTTTTCCGCAGTTTAGAGGAAGAAACAAAGCCTCACAAGGTTTCAACTTTCAATGAAAGCGACAAGGCTTACTCTGAACCTGATGAAGTCAAAAAAATTCCTGCCGATGATTCCTTGGATGATTTCTTCGACAGAATGTTCGGAGCAACCACTCCTAAAGCAAAAGAGCCTATAGAAATAAAGGTTGTAGAAGAAAAGCAAGATATCGAAGAACTTATTGCCGAGGTCGAAGAAAAGATTGTAGCAAAAGAAAAAGAGGTTGACAATTCGACCGAAGATGATTCTTTGGATGATATGAAAATCGTCACCGAAGATAATAAAGAAGAAATCATTGACACACCGCAAGAAGAAACCAAAAAGGAAACCAAAAAAGAAACAGAAGAAGAAATCGAAAAAACCAGATTTATAGATCTGCCCGAGCAGATAATACACACTCCTAAGCATTCCCTTTACAAAAAAGATTACACAATAAACCGCAAAGCCATTGAAGAATTCTTTGACGGTGCCGATTCACAAAATGAAGAAGGCGCAGAGGAAGAAGAATATGTCGAGTCATTGAAAGACGTATTTGACGATGCAACAGATGATTACGAAAGCCTCGACGATGCCGCAAGATTAAAGGATGAACTTCTCAGAAAAAGACGCGGTTTGACCACAAGAATGATAATCACTATTATCCTTACAATACTTATGGTTGTAATAAACAGCAGTTTTTTGGGAATCAAAGGATTCGATCTCGGTACTTTACCAAATATTGCAAACCTGATTTTAACGGTTATAACAATTTTAGTTAACGTATCCTCTTTTGCCGCTTTGTTCAAAGGCAACGTAGACACTGACATTTGTGCTAACGCAACAGGAATTATTGTTCTCACTCAATCTATAATTTCAATTTCAATGTTTAACGGCAAGGGAGCCGGTCTTGGTGCACTCGCAGGTCTTACTTACTGTGCGAGCCTTATTGCAAAAAGAGCCGTTTGCTCAGCCAAACTAAAGAGTTTATGTGTCATTGCTACCAACGAGCCGAAATATGCCGTTAATATGATTGATGACAGCCAAGAATCAAAGGAAATCAGCGGAAATATATTCCAAGAAGATGAAGAAGCATATCTTTGCTACAGCAAGAAAACCATTAACGTTAAAGGTTTTCTTAAAAACTGGGAAAGAAAGTCTCCCTGTGACAAAAAATCAGGTGCTTGTTTAGCTGTTGCTTTATTGCTTGCCATTGCGGTTACTGTTTTCGCATTCTTTATAGTTTCAACAGAAATCACAACCTTGATGACGGTATTCGTTATTGCATTTTGTCTTGTGTTGGCTCCTACGATGTATTTGCCCTACTCGTTACCCACCAAGGTTATGACAGACTGCCTTAAATATTACGATAGTGCTATCGGCGGATGGAATGCTGCCTCTGCTCTTTCCAATTGCAACTGCGTTGCTGTCAAGGCCGCAGACCTTTTCCCTGCCGGTTCTATTATTCTTCACAAAATGAACCCTCTTTCTGCCAACCCTATAGATACATCTATTGCAAAAGCCGCCGCGCTCACAATAAAAGCAGAAAGTCCGCTCGCTAACATATTCAAGGATATTTTGCGTGATGGAGCGGGTGACTTACCAAAGGTTGAAGACGTAAAATATGAAAACAAACTTGGTATTTCAGGTTGGGTCGACAATCAAATCGTTTTGATAGGAAACCGCACTTTACTTGAAAACCACAATGTAAAAACACCTTCTCTTGATTCCGAAAGAGCAATTCTTTCAGCGGGATATTCGCCTGTTTATCTTGCAATCGGCGGAATTCCATGTTTATTATTCGTCGTTCAATACGTTGCAGACCCAAACGTTAAATATGAACTTTGCAGACTTTGCAACACCGACACAACGGTAATTGTTAATTCTACCGACCCCAACATAACCAAAAAACTCATTTGCGATAAGTTTGACCTTTATGATGAGTGTGTTGAAATGCTTGGCAGAAACGGACTTAACAAATTAAGAAGCAAGACTAAACCCGAAGAATCTACAAACGGTTTTGCCGCTTATAAGGACAATTCAATTGGCTTTTTGGCAGTACTTTCTTCAGCAATCAGAGTTATCAGTGTTAAAACCATGATGCAGGTTTTCCATATAATCGGAATAATCGTTACATTACTGGCATTTGTTTTATTGCTGTATTCAAAAGGACTTATTGCAACAACAGTTTTACTTGCATTGATATTCCAGACCTTATTCGTTGGTATCGTTAGCGCTATTCCTTACATTAACAGACCTTAAACGTCTTTTGATTTCGGAGGGTTGACTTGGACTCAAAATTATCTTTCAAGAATTGTAACTGGGATGAAAAAATATTGCTTTTTGCATTATGTTCATGTTTTCTTCCCTACTACATTACAATACTCACATTCGCTTTTGTGCTTGGTTATATAATCTTCAAAAAAGGAAAATTTCTGAGTACGATTAAAAATCTGCAAAACATATTTTTCGGTATATTCGTCGTAATTACCATATATACCGCCTTGGTTTTTGATAACTGGTTGGGAATTGTTATTTCCGTCACTTTTTTCGGCATAGTGCTTATAATGAATTTTTCTTCAATCATATGCACAAATGAGTTTTATATTAAACTTTTAATAATGCTGACGAGAATGAGCGTACTTTTAAGTTTTGCCGCCTTTACCGAAACCTTGATTTATTCGGGAATAACCAAGATTTTCAGGGCAAACGCTTATTGTATGAACCCCAACTACCTCGCAGGGCTTATGATGGTTTCAATACTTGCTTCTGCTTATCTTGAAATGTCGAGAAACGCGTCCCGTATTTACTGTTTCACAGTAGCCATCATCAACTTTGTGACTTTATATTTAACCGGAAGTATGTCCACCTGGGTGGCACTGTTTATCGGATTTTCAATTATGTTGCTTGTTATGAGGCACCATATCACAATAGGAATTATATTTATGCTATGTGCCATTGCGATTTTGGTACTTTTTAACTCGCCGCAACTTTTCCCAAGACTTGAAGAAGCAGATGCGACAATAATAATCAGATTTGATATTATTGAAAAAGTCATTGAGTGCATCAAAGAAGCACCGTTTTTTGGTAGAGGATTCCTCAGTTGTTGGCACCTTAATATCATAACCGAAATGACAAATAACAGATTATGGCACGCCCACAATCTTTTGCTTGAGTGTCTTGTTTCTTTCGGTATTATAGGCACTATACCTTTATCAGTTGCTTTTATTATTCTTTTCAAAAAGTTAAGTATTGCGCATAGAAAGTCAAACGATCTGTTTGGAGTTACAAGTTTTGTAATTGCGCTTGTTATAGGCGCACTTGCTCACTCAATGGTTGATCTTACTCTTATGTGGATTCAAAACGGATTATTGGCCGTCATCCTCGTTGGAGGCGGAATTGGAAGCGCATTGAAATTAAGCAATAAAAAATAAAAAATGCTATGCACAGCAAAATCGCTTGTGCATAGCATTTTAATTTTTGTTTATTTTCCGAGAAGCTTATTAAGTTCTGCCATGAAAGTATTGATATCCTTAAACTGTCTATAAACAGATGCAAAACGAACGTAAGATACTTCATCAATATCTTTGAGTTTTTCCATAACGAGTGAACCAATCTTTTCACTTGTTACCTCTCTTTCAAGAGAGTTTTGCAAGGTTGCTTCGATTTCATCTATCATATTCTCAAGAGTATCGACAGAAACGGGACGCTTTTGACATGCTCTCAAAAGACCATTCATAAGTTTTTCACGGTCAAACATCTCGCGGGTCTTATCTCTTTTAATAACTATAAGAGGAAGACTCTCGATAACCTCGTATGTAGTGAATCTTTTTTGACATTTAAGACATTCTCTGCGGCGGCGGATACGCTCACCTTCATCGGTAGGTCTTGAATCAATAACCTTGCTTTCTTCATAACAGCAATAAGGGCACTTCATAAACATCCTCCAAAATGAATTATGTAATGTTACAAAAACATTTTAACACAATATTTTGTGTATGACAAGAAAAATTATAATAAATTTATATATATTTTGTTAATTTTATTAAAAACAGTTGTAAATCAACAGAAAATATGCGAAAATATAACAGTAAATTACTATTCGGAGGTTTATTATGGCGTTTAATCAAATTGATATGCCGCAAAAGGGCGAAACAGTCGTTACACTTAAAACAAGTATGGGTGACATCAAAATAAGAATGTTCCCTCAGTTTGCTCCTAAAGCGGTTGAAAATTTTACAACTCATTGTAAGAACGGATACTATAACGGAATTCAGTTTCACAGAGTTATTAACGATTTTATGATTCAGTGCGGTGACCCTACTGCAACAGGCTGCGGCGGAGAAAGCATCTGGGGAATTAATTTTGAAGACGAGTTTTCAGCCGAAGTGCACAACATCCGCGGCGCTCTTTCAATGGCTAATGCAGGTCCCGGAACTAACGGTAGTCAGTTCTTTATCGTTCAGGCAAATTCCTGCGATCCCCGTCTTATCGCTCAAATGAAGGAACTCGGCGAGAAATACTTCCCTGCTTGCGCTGTTGAGGCATACGAAAAACTCGGCGGCACCGCTTGGCTCGACTTTAAGCACACGGTATTCGGTCAGGTATTTGAAGGTATGGATACCGTTGACGCAATTGCAAAGGTAGAGGTGGGATACGGCGACAAGCCCAAAACTCCCGTCACAATCATTTCTTGCGAAGTAGAGGAAATATAATATGAAAAAGATAATTTGTCTTGCGCTTTCTTTGATGCTCATTTTATCCCTGTTACTCACAGGATGTTCTAATGAGTACAACTATAAATTCGAGATTGATCTCGATGATTATAACGTAAATCTTGACAAAACTGCTTTTGCCGAAAGTCTTAAAAATATCACAAACATCGACAAAGAAGTTTTTATTACAGATTTTGACCTCGAAAATTCAATAATCACTCTTGATTTCACCGCAATTGCTAAAACGCTTTACGGTGACAGTTATGTTTCTAACGACAAGATCCACTCAAGATTTGAAGAATATGCTAAGGGCATTGTAAAGCATCTTTCAAATGACGTTAAAACCGCTTATCCCGACGAGGAATACGGTTTTCAGATGAATGAGCCGAAAGAAAATGAAGAAGTCGCTATTATGCACACAAACAAGGGCGATATTTACATTCGTTTCTTCCCCGAAGCTGCTCCCAAAGCGGTTGAAAATTTCAAAACCCACTCTAAAAACGGATATTACAACGGTCTTACATTCCACAGAGTTATTAAAGATTTTATGATTCAAGGCGGTGACCCAAAAGGTGACGGCACGGGTGGTGACAGCATTTGGAAAAATCCGTTTGAAGATGAGTTTGACCAAAAACTTATGAACATTTACGGTTCACTTGCTATGGCAAATTCAGGCGCAAACACCAACGGAAGTCAGTTCTTTATTAACCAGTCCAAAACCGAAGCAAAGTCTAACGGTTACAGCATACTGGAAATATATATGTATAACGTTTATTCCTATGAATATTACGTAAAAAGTTACAGCGACGAAGGAAAAGTACAGGAATTCTATGCAATGTTCCCAACACTTGACAGTTTCCTTGCAAGTGGATACGCACAGTCTTTATCCCCTTTGACCTATCTTATGCCTGAAGGTGCTCTTGACCTTTATAAAGAGGTTGGCGGAAACGCTCATCTCGACGGCGCTTGGAGAGCAAGTGGCGGTCATACCGTTTTCGGTCAGGTGTTCAAGGGTATGGATACTGTTGAAAGCATCGCAAACGTTGCTACAGATTCAAGCAGCAACAAGCCAACAGAAAGTGTTATAATCAACAGCATTGAAATTGTAAATTACACTAAATAACGGAGAAAAACATGAAAAAAATTATTTCTGTTTTATTGATATCAATACTTATCATTTCTTCACTTGCCGGCTGCAAAAGTGAAAGTAAGAGATTCGAATTTGAAGTCAACGGATTCACGCTCGATCTTACTGAAGTTGCCGAAAGATTTTATGATGAAAAGCAATTGAACACCGATGAGGTTTATGAAAAATTCAAGGGATATTCACAATTGCTCAGCAATTATTTATATTTCACCAACGAAGTGACAACCGCTTATCCCGATGAAGATTACGGTTTTCAACTTGAAGAACCAAGTGAGGGTGAAGAAATTGCTATAATGCACACTAATATGGGTGACATTTATATCCGCTTCTTCCCTGAAGGCGCGCCAAAAGCGGTTGAGAATTTCAAAACTCACGCCAAAAACGGTTACTACAACGGTCTTAAGTTTTTCAGAATAATGGAAGATGCTTATATTCAAAGCGGTGACCCGAAAAACGACGGTACAGGCGGAGCAAGTATCTGGGGTGCCGATTTTGAAGATGAATTCGACCAGAAACTTCTCAATCTTCGCGGTGCTATATCTATGGCTAACCGTGGAATAAACGCTAACGGAAGTCAGTTCATCATCAATCAGAACAAACCCGCTTTAACCGATGACACAAAGGCGATTTACGACATTGTTCAAATTTTCAAAACCTACGTTTATGCTTATGAATACAATATTGAAGTGTATTCAAGTATGAACAAGGATTATCTTGAAATTCATCCCACCTTCAAGGATTACTTAAAAGAATATTCTGTCGGTTTCTCACCCGTTTCATACCTTGTTCCTGAAGAAGTCTGGCCTTTATACGATGAAAACGGCGGTAACATACATCTTGACGGCGCTTGGAGAAACGGCGGTGGTAACACTGTCTTTGCTCAGGTATTCAAGGGCTTGGGCGTTGTAGACGTTATTGCTAAAACCGCTGTAAACGGTGAAACGTCAAAACCCGAAATTGACATAATCATAAACAGTATCGAATTTCTACCTTACACCAAATAACAGAGGGATAAATATGAAAAAAGTACTTTGTATCGGCAGTCTTACTACCGACGTTATCGTAAAGCACGCATCTACCGTACCTACGGCAGGAACACTCAGAAGCGTTGATTCAATAACTACTCACGTAGGCGGATGCGCTTCAAATGCCGCTATTGACCTTGCGAAGCTCGGTGTCCCTGTAGTATTCTCGGGAAAAACAGGTAAAGACAGTTTCGGTAATTTTGTTAGGGAAACACTGAATGAAAACGGAGTTGACACGCGCGGTCTTGTTACCGACCAAAACGTTTCAACCACTGTTTCAATCGTGTGTGTTTATGAAAGTGGAGAACGCAGTTTTTTATATCAACCGGGTTCTTCATCTGCTTTCAAATCAGAAGACGTTGACAAGGCGCTCATCGACGAGTGCGACATTATATTCTACGCAGGGGCAATGCTTATGCAATCCCTCGACGGAGAGCCGATTGCCGAACTTATGAAATATGCCAAATCCAAAGGCAAGTACACGATTATGGATACCGCCTGGGATTTTGAGGATATTTGGTTGCCTAAAGTTGAAGCGGTTATCCCCTATCTTGATCTTTTTATGCCGAGCATTGAAGAAGCGCAGAAAATCACTTGTGAAAAAGATATAAATAAAGTTGCAGATAAACTCTTTACACTCGGCGCTAAAAATGTTATAGTAAAAGCCGGTAAAGATGGCGCTCTTGTTTGCCCTTGTGACAGCAAACGCAGAATGATGCCTACCTATTCAAAGTTCAAGCCCGTTGATACTACGGGTGCGGGAGATTCTTTCTGCGCAGGATTTATTGCAGGTCTCGCTCAAGATTGGGACTACTACAAATCCGCTGCCTTTGCCAATGCAGTTGGTACTCATTGCATTATGTGTGTCGGTGCTTCGACAGGTATCAAGCCGATTGCCGATATACTTAAATTTATGGATGAAAACAAAATATAAAAGAGGTTAGTAAAATGCTTGTAAATCTTAAAGAAATTCTTAAAATCGCAGAAGAAAAGAAAATTGCAATTGGTGCTTTCAACACACCTAACTTCACTTCTTTACACGCAATTATCAGCGCCGCTGAAGAACTCGATCTTCCCGTTATCATAATGCACGCTCAGGTGCATGAGGAAATGGGTCTTTGCAAGATGGAAGAAGTTGCTCCCATGATGATTACAGCCGCTAAAGCTGCTAAAGTTCCCGTTTGTGTTCATCTCGACCATGGTACAGACCTTGACTACGTAAAGCGCGGTCTTGAACTTGGATTTACCGGCGTTATGTATGACGGATCTGTTCTTCCTGATGATGAAAATATTGCAAACACCATTCAGACTGTCAAGTGGGCAAAAGAAAAAGGCGCAAGTGTTGAAGCAGAACTCGGTTCTATGGGCGCCCGTGAAGGCGGAGACGGTGAAGCAGCAAAATCCATCTACACCGATCCCGATGAAGCAAAGAGTTTCGTAGAAACCACCGGTATTGATGCACTTGCTTGTGCTTTCGGTACTTCTCACGGATTCTATACTGCTGCTCCAAAACTTGATTTTGACAGAGTTACAAAGATCAATTCTCTTATCGACGTTCCGATCGTTATGCACGGCGGAAGCGGTGTCAGTGTAGAAGATTACAAGAAGGTTATCGCTTGCGGTGTAAGAAAGGTTAATTACTATACATATATGTCCAAGGCAGGTGCCGAAGCAATCAACGGCAAGACCTACAAACAGTTCCACGACATTCTTTTAGATGCTGAAAAGGCAATGAAGGAAGACGTCAAGAAGGCAATGACTGTATTTGCAGGCAAATAATCGGATAAGTAAAATCCCTCCGTTTTTTCAAAACGGAGGGATTTTTTTATTTTACGTATTCGGGGAATGGCATCGAGAAAACGAAGTCACCAGTCAGGTGCTCTGCCTTATAATAGGTTCCGTGCTCATCGGTCACAACCTTAAATCCATTGAATTCAATCGGGTCTAAATTCATTTCGGTTTCGGTACCGACGAATATATCCTTCTCGCAGTATTTCTCTGCAAAGAAGCAAGCGGTAGCGTCTTTCAGTCCTGTGATTTGAAGTCTTCTTCTGAACTTTCTGTTTACAGGCGGCTTTTCCTTCATTGTGACAACGCCGTCTTTTTGGCTCACAAAAGCGCGGCATTCAAGATGGTTGCTGACCCCTAAATTATACCTTGCAACCGAGTTTTCAATTATTGCGGAGGGTCCTATGAAAATCGGCGCTCCCAATGGGAATTTGAGATACATATCAAGCGCAGTGGTTTGGTTATATGAGGAGAGAATAATTCCGTTATCTCTTTTAACCATTGTCATGGTCGTGGTTTTATATTTTTCATCATAAACCTTAAAATCAATATAAATGCCAAATTCTGCTAAAAGTTCTCTTATCTTTTTAGGGGATTCTTCGGTATCGGCAAAGGGAGTATTTATATCACTTATCTCGCTTTGTCTTGCTTTTGTACCGTAGAAAATCACCTTTCCGCCATTTTCCACGTAACCTTTGAGTTTTTCCTTGACCTCAGGATTTTCGGGGATTGGGGATACGAGAATTGAGCGACTATAAACAGATAAATCCTGTTTCAAGAAATTATCGGTAGATGTTACACAGTTAAGGGGCAAAGAATTATTTATTGCCTCGCAAATATAGTTATCCCCTTTATACATTTCGGTTATAACAGATTCATTTGTTGCCGTGCTGTACTCACGGAAGGGGTAAAGAAGTACCAACGGAGCCGGAGCATCGCCCTTATCTTTGATTGCTTTAAGAAGGTGTGGCAGCGGCTCGTTTACACAAGCATCAGGCATATTTCCAAAGGCGTTATCTATCGACAAAAGGGATAAATTTTCTGCCGACTGAACGTTTCCGTTTTCATCAATTCTATAAACCGATGCCGGCATATAAATATCCATCGGCTCACATCCATAGCGGTTATGCCAAGGAGAATTCTGCCACCACGGGTCGTGAACGTAATAGCGGAAAAGAAAATCCTGGCCGGGCAGTTCTGCAATTCTCGTCATATGACCCATTATTTCGAGTCCGTAGTTATCATTAAGCGCCGCCCAAGGAGAATTGGGAGGTGGGTCGATATTAAATCCGCCGTTATAAATATCATAAATCGGCACAGCGTCGGTTGCATAGTCGATACCGACGGTATTATTAGTACCCCTTGTTCTTATTGGGTAGTCGGGGCAACCGATTCTGAAGTTTTTCCAGAACTCAAAAACCTTACGTCTTGTTTCGGTGAGTTTTTCGGGGTGGAATTTCTCACCGTCAAAAACTTTACCTGTTAAACTCCAAGGGTCTGCAGAAAAGCCGAATCCATTTGAAAACCAAATAAAATCCATACCCATATCGGCAAGAAATTCGTTTGTTTGCTTTCCGAAAAACAGACCTATCGGTGTACCTTCGGGAATACCGTTTGGATATGCGGCATAAGGTCTTGTATCGGCATTAAGGGTTGCTGTGCAATCGACAAAACCGAAAGTATCAAGTTTAGTGCCTGTGCACACCTCTTTATGACGGTTATATTTGAAGTCGGATATCGCAAATTCAGGGCCTATATCGAAGGTGTGACCCACTAAAATTTTCTTATCGGGGAAAACTCTTTTACCCTCTTTTTTAAGTTCTGATACGATTTTTTTCAAAATTCCGTATGTCATAACGGGTGGGTTTTCCATATACAAATGCTTGAAAAGATGGGGGCTTCTCGAAAGGTCTTCCCCACTACTCAAGGGCGAGTTTGCATTACCGATATAACAAGCCCATTCAAACCTATCCTCATCATTTCCTGCATAGTCAAGAATTTCACTACCGTCTGCCGCCCAAAGCATTACAGATGCAGTTTCGGCATCTTTAAGCAGCGGATACCATTGTCTGAAAATCTTTTGGCAGACGGATTTTATATAATCATCAGAAGTTTGCTTAAAAGGTTTTAAACTGATTTCAAGAGTTACCTGTTTATACATAGTTTTTCCTCTCAATTATCTGACTATTACTGCCTCAATACCAAGTACGTCGGCAATCTTTTTAATTGTATCGGCGTGATGACCGACACCTAAAGCATAGTGATGAGTAGGTCCTTCCATAACCCATTTTTTGATGAATTCACGGGTTGTGGGTTCAAAGAAACCACGGGTATTCGTATTTCCTGTTGGCGGAATGGGACCTTTTTTGGATTCGCCCTCGCCTATGACAAATTTGAATTTGCCGTTTGCAGTTTGGGTAATACCAAGCATTGTGATAGGACCTTCCTTGATTTTGAACTCTACGGATGCGCCGTTACCCGGTTTGCCGTGGAATTTAGAAAGTGAACGGAGGATTGGTTTGCCCTCTGCTATAGCGATATGATGAGGTCCGTCGTGACCGACGAGGATAAAATCCTCAACGAAATCGAAGGGATGGAATTCGGCAAAACTACCGCCAATTCCGAGTTTATCCATAATAAACATAGCAACGCAGGTTTTAATATCAAATTCGCCGCACATAGGGATACCCTCGGCATTGAGTATTGAATTTCCTACGATAAAGGAAGACACGACCTCTCTTTGAATACTGTCGGGCTGACCCTCATAATAGTATGCAAGACCGTCAAGTTTAAATGTGTCGATAAGTCGGTCAAGCGCTGCGCTTCCCTTTGCCGCTTGTCTTAAATCGGCATTGGTAAGTTTTGAGGTGATAGGATCGCTCTTAGGGTCGGGAGTTTCAAATTCTCTTAAGATTATTTCTTCCTTTGCCTTGATTTCTTCCTCGGTAACCTTATTGTATTCCTTGATGATATCATCAATTTCAATCAGCGGCACGTGAAGTCCGAATGCACCTGCAACGGCAGTAGGATCCGCATGCATATCGTACATTGATTCGAGAACGTGACCACAAAGACCGAGACGGGCGCCCTTAAGACCATTAAGCACTTTTGCAATATCACACCACTCTTTAAGTTCTGCAAATGCTTTTTCATCATTATAAAGGTGTCCTAAAATAACGTCTTTGACCGGTCTGCCCAAACGGATTGCAACACCTGTAAACTCAGGAACTGAGCACACGTTATCATTTTCGAGTTGCATATAGGTACATGCTTTTGTGTAGTCCATTCGCTCAAGCGGTTGAAGCGCCAAGAGAACTATAGGTGCAGTTGTATTCTGCACAACAGGAGCGAAAACCGATGAAGTAGCGTATGTAATCATATTGCAAATGATAAGGTCTATCTTATCACCGTTTATTTCGTCGGCAACCTCGAATGCTCTTGTATTGCTGCCAACTATACCGTAATCAAAAACCTCAACACCGTTTGTGCGGACAAGGTCGGCAGTTTCTTTATGGTATCGGTTCAACGAATCTTCAAGACCGTCAAACTGTCTGAAATAGACCTCGTGTACAACCGAGAAAAATGCCACTCTGGCAGTAGGAATACGTTTTCTTTCTATCATAAAAACACCCCTTTATTTTATGACTTGATTTTAGCAAATTGAAGGGGTATAATCAATATGCAAAACAAAGGCGTTTTAGCACAAAACAAAGGTGGACGTTATGATATTCAGTGAAATAAATCCTTACGTAAGGTATGCGAGATTTTTAAGCATTAAAAACCTTATGCAGACCTCAATGCAACTCACTCCGCTTGACAACAGACTCTTTTATATTCACAAGGATACTGCGACTTTCAAAATCGGTGAGCAAATCATTTTAGCCCCCGCAGGAAGTGTTTTATATATCCATTCGGGTGTTTCCTATACCTTTATGCCTTGCGATGCCCATTGTATCGCAGTCAATTTTGATTTTACTATGGAAAACAAAAATTTAACAACACCGATTCCGCCGACTCACACTTGGGAAACACCGAAACTTATTGAGGATATAAAATTCAGTGACTATGATTTTCTCAATTCTTATATTTTGGTAGAAAACTGTCAGCATATTGAAGAAATGCTCAAAACCTGTGAAAAAGAATATATAATGCGTCTGCCGCTATATGAGCACAAAACAAGTTTATTAATTAAGGAAGTTTTGATTGGCATAATAAGAAAAAACGAATTGGCATTATCTGATGACAGCCGATTTGATGCCGAAAAAATCGCCGAGTATTTAAGAAAGAATTTATCCGATCCCCTCGACAACAAGACGCTCGCCGAAAAGTTTCATTTTCATCCCAACTATATGAGCAGTCAGTTTGCAAAATTCTTTGGCAAGCCAATTCACAAGTACATACTTGAAATGCGGATACTCAAAGCAATTTCACTACTCGAATCAGGTAATGACAACATAAGTCTTATTGCTTCAAGTGTGGGTTTTGAGGACAGCAATTATTTTTCGAGATATTTTAAGAAGATAATGGGTGTATCACCAAAAGCATATCTTAAAAAGAGATAAAAAATCCGAGGAGAAAATTCTCCTCGGATTTTGATTTTTATTCGGTTTTCATACGAAGTAAAGAGCCAATTTTTATTGGTCTTTCATAAGGAATTTTTACCGTCATCATAGGGTGTGGCGCCGAATCAATTGCTTCGCCCTTTTCATTATACACCTCGTCGGCTTTTAATATGAAGGGAACGCTGCCGGGTTCGAGGCAATCGAATTCCTGACCTTTTAAAAATTTATTTTTAAGAATGGCGGTAACCATTCCGTTTTCATATCCGCTTACTACCGCTGCCACGCTATAGTCTCTCTGATATCCCGCATTTTCATAGGTTTGCGAGTTCTCCGGTCTGCCGTAATAAAATCCTGTTGAATAGGTTCTATGGCTTATTTTATCGAGTTCTTGCATAACCCATTCGGGTGTTTTTTCGGCGCCGTTATAATAAGCGTCAACTGCGCCTCTATAAGCATTGGTAGCAACCGCCACGTAATAATGCGACTTCGCTCTGCCCTCTATTTTAAGGCTATAAATTCCTGCATCGGCAATTTCTTTGATATGCTCCGCCATACAAAGATCATTTGCATTTAATATATAGGTACCTTTATCTGTTTCGGTAATATCAAAATACTGACCAGGACGCTTTTCCTCCATCAAGGAATAACTCCATCTGCAAGGTTGAGCGCAGTCTCCCCTGTTAGCATCTCTGCCTGTCATATAGGAAGAAAGCAAACATCTCGCTGAAAAGGAAACGCACATTGCACCGTGAACAAACGCTTCAATCTGAAGGTCTTTAGGAGTTTTTGCCCGTATTTCAGCAATTTCCTCTAAAGACAGTTCTCGTGCAGTCACTATTCTGTTTGCGCCCATATTATAAAAAGCGTTTGCGGTTTCATAGTTTACGATGCCCGACTGCACCGAGATATGCAATTCCTTTTTGGGAGCATACTTCTTAACAAGCCCCATAGTGCCGATATCTGATGCTATAAATGCATCGGCTCCCGTATCGTCTACCATTTCGATAAATGCCGGCAGACGTGAAATTTCATCATTATGTGGCAAGGTATTACAGGCTACGTATACCTTTACGCCCTTTTGATGCGCATATTTTACCCCTTCTCGAAGATCTGCCTCTCCGAAATTGGATGCCGCCGTACGCATACCGAATTCCTCGCCCGCAAGATAAACGGCATCTGCGCCGTAATCTACTGCGGCTTTAAGGCGTACGAGATCACCCGCAGGTGACAAAACCTCTAATTTTTTATTACTCATTTATGCCCAAAGTCCCTTACTCTTGAGATCTGCTATTGTAGATTTATGTGCTTCGTAACTATTGTTGTAATAGAATTTATTTTCCTTATCGGTTACAAAATAACAAGCGTCGAAATTCTGCATAGGCTCTACGGTCGCTTTTATAGAATCAATACTCGGTGAGCACATAGGTCCCGGAGGAAGTCCGGTATATTTATTGGTATTATATTTGCCGTTTCCGTATGGATATTCAGCGGTTGGCGATGAACCTAAAAGATTGGGTTCACTTGTCCAGGCAAGACGATTGAAAAATACTGCCGAAACCCTTTGTTTTTCTTCGTAAGGCGCACTTGATGCTTCCATTTCGATGATAGATGCCATGGTGGTTATATCGTGGATTGTATATCCTCTGTCAGCCGCCGCTTTTTGCAAATTATAATCGAATTTTTCCTCAAAATTAGCAAGCATTTTATCTATTGCTCTGTGAGCACATTCCTCGCCGCCGTAATTATAAAACTCATAGGTATCAGGATAGAGATATCCCTCTAGTCTATAATATACGTCTTCGGGAATATCCTTTATAAAATCATAATTATAGTCTTCATGTCGAAGAGCTTTTCTGAATTCTTTTGCTGTGCAAACCCCGTATTCCTCTAACTTTTTAGCAATTTCATCAATCGTTGCGCCCTCGGGGATTACAACCTTGACCGCTTCAGCCACTTCGCCCTCGGTAGTGAGTTTTCTGGCGATTGTTTCATAACTCATATCCTGTGAAAATACATAAACGCCATACTTGAAATCGCTGTCGTAACCCTTGAGTTTAGAAAACAATCTGAAATACAAAGCCGAGCGGATAACGCCTTCGTCCTCTAACTGTCTTGCTATCTGAAAGGTTGTGGCGCCCTTTGGAATACTGACATCAACATCTTTTGATTCGCCGAGCCCTAAAAAGTCGAAAGCAAATATTAAGCCGGCATAACTGATAACAAAAATAACCAACAACAAACTCAAAGCCCAAATAAGAGTTTTCCGCCATGTTTTTTTGGCTGGTTTTTTATTTGAGCGCTCCGGCTGCTCGTTTTTATCCATCGCATTATCTAACGACTCAAAAAACGGAGTTGTGTCAAATTCAAACGTATCTGATTTGTTATCTACATTCTTATTGCTCATCTTACACCTCGGCTAATTATTTTGCCAACTCTTTTTCTTTTGGTTTTTTGGAGTTCTGATCCAATTTTCAGTAACAAGAATTTCTACAGGTCTATCATATCTTCCGTTCGGCATATGATATTTTACATATTTTGAATAGCATATACCTGCAGAAGGACCTATAAATGAAGACATCGCCCTATCGTAATACCCCATTCCATAACCCAGACGGTATCCACGAAGGTCAAACATAAATCCAGGAACAATCATAAGGCAACCCGAATAATCCGTGACCTGCGGCGAATCAGCCGATGGTTCAAGGACACCGAAGGTACCTTCCGACAGTTCGCTGAAATCATTAATATAATGAAAGGTCATTTCTCTTGTCTCGGTTATACATCTCGGTACTGCTACCTTTTTGCCATCCTGCCAAGCATTTTCTATTATTTTGCGAGTATCAACCTCAATCGGTGTCGACACATAGCAAAGCAAGGTTGTCGAGCGCTTATACTGATGTAGCCTTCTTACATTTTGGCTTATATTTTCATCCATCAACTGCTTTTCGGCGGGATTCATTTCCCGTCTTTCTTGTTTGAGTTTTGATCGCAGTTCAATTTTGTGATTTCTGATTTCTAACGGGCGCATTGCATTGCATTCCTCATTCTTTTTGCTTCGGTATCACCACAGAAAACCTTTACTATCTCAAGTCCGAAGTCAATTGCGACTCCGGCTCCCTTTGCAGTGATTAAATTTCCGTCTCTTACCACCGAATCATTAACAAATTCAGCGCCGATAAGTTGTTCCTCAAATCCGGGAAAACAAGTGGCTTTTTTGCCTTCGAGAAGTCCCATATGACCGAGAATTGATGGAGCGGCGCAAATTGCGGCTATGAGTCTGCCGTTACACTCAGCAAACTCAATAAATTTTCTGACAACTTTATCCTTTTCGAGATTTAATGTTCCCGGCATACCTCCCGGAAGCACTACTGCATCTACGTCTGAAAAGGTTACAAGGTCGGCTGTCTGCTTATCGGCTGTCACCGTAATACCGTGGGCTCCTGTTATTTGCTTTGAGCCTACACCAACGGTGATTACGCCAAGTTCTGCTCTGCGCAAAACATCTATCGTTGCAATGGCTTCGATTTCTTCGAACCCGTTAGCCAAAAATACGTAAATCATTTTTATCTTCCTATCGCTTTTTTTACTGCCTCGAAAATTTCATCGGATATATCGGCACGTGTACGCGGCTCACCATTTTCGGCGCAATTCACAGTTAGCCAATTATACTTTTCGGCAATATACTTTGCTGCCTTACGGCAATTTTCCAAATATTTTGTATCTCTTTCGTGAATATCCTTTTTACTCTCATCGCCCTCATATCTGCCCGAAAGCATTTTTTGAGAAACTTCGGGTGGCATATCAAGGAAAATTACAAGGTCGGGCGCCGGTAATGGCATTTTTGAAAATTCGGTATCAAAAAGCCAATCAAGATACTCATCCCACTCCTTTTCGGGAAGTTTTGAGGTTTGATGAATAGCGTTTGAGGTGGTGTATCTTGCAGATACTACAACTCCGCCGTTATCAAAATATTCCTGCCAACCGGTACGGAAACTTGCAAATCTGTCTACTGCAAAGAAAAGAGATGCAGTATATGCATTTACGTCACCTGCATTAGAGCCGAATTCGCCTCCGAGATACATCTTTACAAGCGCACTTGAATCACTTTCATAGTTAGGAAATGAAACCGTTTTTGCTTCGATTCCGTTTTCCCCAAGGCGCTTTGCCAAAAGTTCAATTTGGGTTGACTTTCCGCTACCGTCAAGTCCTTCAATTGCAATTAGTTTTCCCATTTTATTTATTGCCCTTCAATTTTTCGTAATATTCTCTCATTTCGAGCATTTTTCCGCAGGTCATTTTACCTTCGGGGCATTTACCTGCAACACAGGAAGGACCTGCTTTTTTAAAGATATTGGGAGCAACTTTATAAACCTCGGCAAGCATCATATCTGCAAGTTCTTTAATCTCCCACTGCGCTCTGTTACAGCAACGGTGATGGAAGAAATTCATAAGACTTCTTGCATTCATTGTGAGAATCATTTTTGTATCACACGCATTGGGAAGCACGAATCTTGCGTCCTCAATTGCTTTTTTCTCGGCAATTTTTGCGGCTGCCGCTTCATCCATACCCTCTGCCACGAGAGTTTCAATATGCTTTTTCTTTAAGATTGCGGCAATGGAATCATAATATTTCTGGTCTGCCTTCATTGCTTCCTCGAAAAGAGCAAGTGCTTCGGGCACAGCGGCTATTTCAGGAGGAGTTACGTATTCAAACTGATTTTCTCTGACGTATCTTTGTGACTGAACTGAAAAACTTGCCATTCTATGTCTTGTGATTTGCGCTAAAAGTGCACGGGATACTCCCTCAATACCGAAGGTGAAAGATGCATGTTCAATAGGACTCTCATGTCCCATATCGGCAAGCATTTCCACGAATGCGGCAGTCTTTTCGGGAGTGAGTCCGTCACGGACCGTGTCAATATCTGCGGCGGCATAACAAAGTTTTGCGGCAGATGCAACATTCTTTTCAGGATCGGGTGTATAGGTTAAAAGTGTAACCTTCATAATTTGTCCCTCCATAAATTTGTATATATTTTATTCATTATACCAAATATTCTACAAATTAGCAACATATCTTTGCTATCTATTATAATTTTTTAAAAAAATTAAAAAAAATGTAAAATTGGGTCTTTTTTCGGTGTAAAAAGTGTGTTATTATATTTAAGTAAGATTTTCATTTTCGGAGGGTTTATCATCATGTCAGAAAATAATCATAAGCATTCACCTTACGGTGACCTTGCCATTATCAGCATGAAGGGTTGCGAAGATATCGCATCAAGAGTTGACTATTATCTTAAACAATGGAGAAACGATACTGCATCTGATGACAGTTTTATCATTCCTGCCAACTGTCCTCGTTTTGGAACAGGTGAAGCTAAAGCTGTTTTCGAGCACACTGCACGTGGTCTTGACGTATTCATTCTTTGTGACTGCTTCAATCACGGCGTAACATACAAAATGTATGGACAAACCGTTCCTATGAGTCCTGACGACCACTTCCAAGACATCAAGCGTGTTATCGCATCATTAGGCGGTAAATCAAAGAGAATCACAGTTATTATGCCTATGCTTTATGAAGGCAGACAGCACAAGAGAAGTTCTCGTGAATCTCTCGACTGTGCAATGGCTTTGCAGGAACTTGCCGCTATGGGTGTTAAAAACCTTATCACCTTTGATGCTCACGACCCAAGAGTTGTAAATGCTATTCCTCTCGGCGGTTTTGACAATATTATGCCTACATATCAGATGATCAAGGCTCTTGTTAAGGCATATCCCGATATCGTTATCGACCGTGACCACACCATGATGATTTCTCCCGACGAAGGCGCAATGTCGAGAAGTATCTACTACTCCTCAATTTTAAGTCTTGAACTTGGTATGTTCTACAAGCGCAGAAACTACTCTATCGTTGTCAACGGTAAAAACCCCATCGAAGCTCACGAATTCCTCGGTAACGACGTTTCCGGTAAGGACGTTATCATTGTTGACGATATGATTTCTTCCGGCGAGTCAATGTTCTCTATCGCTAAAAAGCTCAAAGAGAGAAATGCAAACAGGGTTTTCGTCTTCTCTACTTTCGGTCTTTTCGTTGAAGGATTTGACAAGTTTGATGAATACTATGAAAAAGGACTTATCGACAAGGTCTTCACAACCAACCTTGTATACTCTGTTCCCGAACTTAATGATAAACCCTGGTACTGCAGAGTTGATATGTCTAAATACCTTGCAATGCTCGTTGATACTCTTAACCATGACAACTCAATAAGCGAGTTGCTTGATCCCGCCGACAGAATCAACAAACTCATGGCAAAGCACAGAGCAGAACTTGAAGAGAAAAACAAGTAAAAAAGTTTCCCCGCCTAAATTTAGGCGGGGAAACTTTTTTATAAGATAATGCAAATGAGTCCGTTGCAACCCTCGTTAATCACTTTTTCAAGTGTTTCGCCAAGTCTGATTCTCGCATCCATCGGCATATGACTGAGTTTTGTATGTAACCCCTCGTTTACAAGTTCGTGTAAAGATTTACCAAAGATATTGGAATCCCATATCTTTGTAGGATCTTCTTCAAAACCTTTTAGCAGATACATAACAAGGTCTTCGCTTTGACGCTCGGATCCTACAACGGGATTTACTTCGGTGGTTATGTTTGCCTTCATCATATGAATTGAAGGCGCACTTGCTCTAAGTCTTACACCGTATCTTCCGCCCTGACGGACAATTTCAGGTTCTTCTAATGTGAGTTCATCAATAGAAGGCATTACTATTCCGTAACCCGTAGCCTCTACCTCATCGAGAGCGTTCTTCACCTTGGCATATTCCTTTTTGATTGCCGCAAGTTCTATAATATTAAGCATTAATTCCTGCTCATCAGCGACCTCTATGCCTGTAGTTTCAAATAAAACCTTATAAAACAAAGAGTTATCAATATCAAGTTTCAGGTATGCCGTACCGCTGCCGAGATCTATTTCATCACAACTCGCTGCCACAACGTTTTGCGCACCACCAAGTGTCTCGGCAAGTTTTGGCAACATGCTTATCTTTGTGATATTCTCTGCCGACTCATGAATAGCCGTAAAAAGTGAATCTCTTATCGGGTTGCTTGAATCCAATGCCGAAATCCATCTTGGGTATGACACCCTTATTTCTTTCACAGGAAATTCACAAAGCACCTTATAAATAATCTTTTTGATATCCTCTTCCCCTAATTCAAGACAGTTGACGGGTAATACTGATACGCCGTATTTTTCGCTAAGTCTTATAGCGAGGCTTTGAGTCTGCTCGGATTCCGGATACATAGAATTAAGCAACACAACATACGGTTTATTTATATAGTTCAGTTCCTCGATTACCCTTTCCTCAGCCTCTTCGTATTCTGATCTGGGGATATCACTTATAGAGCCATCAGTCGTAACCACGAGGCCTATTGTTGAATGCTCGGTTATAACCTTTTTAGTACCCAACTCTGCCGCCATATTAAAAGGTATCGGTTCATCGTACCAAGGTGTCATAACCATACGTGGCTCATTATCTTCGATATATCCAAGTGAACTTGGCACTATATAACCCACGCAATCAATAAGGCGAGTATGAAAACTACAACCGTTTCCAAGTTTTACCTCAACTGCTTTTTCGGGTATAAATTTCGGCTCGGTTGTCATTATAGTTCTGCCACCTGACGACTGCGGAAGTTCATCAGTTGCTCGTTCACGGCTGTAATTCGAATCCATATTAGGTATGACAAGTGTATCCATAAACCTCTTTATAAAGGTCGATTTGCCGGTTCTAACAGGGCCAACAACACCTATGTATATATCACCGCCCGTCCTTTTTGCTATATCCTCATAAATATCAAGATTTTGCATAAGTTCTTCCTCCGTCACACTTATCTTTGTATATGGATATGAAAAAACCAAGCGACATATACCATTAATTAAAAGATTATTAAATTACATATATTAACTACTTGCATTTTGAGGGCATATATGATAGTATAAAAGTGAATATGAAGATTATATCTTTTAGGAGAAATAGTATGAAAAAAACCGTATCTCTTTTATTGGTTATTTCTATGCTTCTTACGGCACTTGTCGGTATTGGTCTTACCGCAAGCGCAGTTCAAGACAGCCGTATGTTAAACGTTAAATATCAATTTCCATCATCTCTTACGAGTAGTTCCGAAAGTACAGCAGTAAGACTTTTTGCGGCGGTTGATGAACTTGACAAGTATTCAAAGGTTGGTTGGTGTTACTCATTCACCAATTCCAAGCCCACAAAAGATGAGAATTACTGTTATACAAGTGAGTCAACAAAGGTATACACTTCTCTCATTGCAAATAAAAAGACAATGACTGTTAAGGATATCTATTCAGGTGCTTCTTGGGCTAATTACATCTTCTTTTTTGAAATCAGCGGTATTCCAAAATCAGATTTCAATACCAATTTTTACGTTCGTTCTTACGTAGTCCTCAAAGACGGAAGTATTGAATACGGCGCAGTCAGCACGATAAACGTTCAAAAATATCTTAATTCTCAAATCACTTACAACTCTGATAATTCGGGTTGGACTTCCAGATGGTATTAAAGTAAAAATTAAAGAGCCTCAATAGAGGCTCTTTTTTATTTGGTTATTAGTCTTCGATTGCGGCTTTGCGTAGGTTTATCTCGCGAATTTTTTCGGCATCAAATTTACCTTCTCTTTGGTAGGTGAGCAATCCGTTTTGCTCCTGCTCAACATCATAAAGCTGAGTATAGCAGAAACCGAAAATATGCTCCGAATCGAGAAGTGCATCGGTAAGCCCTTTGTAGCGTTCATAGAATTCTTCGAGTGCTTCGGGTGCATTTCCGTAGCCCCAGCCTCCCTCTTTTTTATTCCAAGCAATTCCGCCGTATTCACTGACGAAATATGCCTCGGTTTCTAGAGGATCATTCATAAGATATGCTCTTGTGCTGCTGAAATCATCCTCCAAGGCATGCTTATGGCGGTAGCGGAATTTGGCTACGTCCTGCTCATAGTCGTGAACGTCGTAAATCGTTCGCACACCATGGTTTCCGCCGCTGCAATCCACAACTATTCGGGTTGGGTCAAAGGCGGTTACGATATCATAAATTGCCTTTATGTTTTTGCGGTCGTGGCCATTTTGGGAATTATCCCAATTTTCATTTAAAGGGCACCAACCGATTATACTCGGATGGTTGAAATCGCGCTCCATCGACTCGATAAATTCAAGTACGAATCTGCCGTAGCCGTTATCAATATCTATTCCCCAGTTTGCATACTCGCCCCAGACAAGGTAGCCCATTTTATCGGCGTGGTACAAAAATCTCGGTTCAAAGACCTTTTGATGAAGTCTTGCGCCGTTGAAGCCGAGTTCTATTGAGAGCTTTATATCGTTTATGAGTGCTTCATCTGTGGGGGCGGTGTAGACACCATCGGGATAAAAGCCCTGATCGAGAACAAGGCGCTGAAATGTAGATTTACCGTTCAAAAGGAATTTATATCCGTCTATTGCTACAGAACGGAGTCCAAAATAGCTCTCTACCCTATCAAGTGTTTTTCCGTCTTTTTCAAGGGTGAGTGTGAGGTCATAAAGTCGACCATTTCCAATTTCCCAAATGTGCTTTTCGGAAAGAGAAAGTGTGACAGTTGCGGTCATTCCGCAAACTGTAACAGATGCTCTGCCACATTCCACACCCTCATATTTTGCAAGGGCGACAAGCTCTGCACCGAGGGCCGCAGAGGGGAGTTTTGCGGTTATAGTGACAGAAGGTGCGCTGATATCGGTATAGTATTTTGCGCTCTCGATATAGCAAGGGTTTACGGCTTCAAGCCATACCGTCTGCCAAATACCGGTTGTTCTTGTGTAATGGCAACCGAACGAATCAAACTGATGGCTTTGTTTTCCGCAGGGTTGATTGGGGTCGCGGGTGTTATCATAAGCGCAAACCGTGAGTATAACTTTGTCTTCTGTTATATAATCGGTTATATCAAACTTAAAGGGTGTGTAGCCGCCAAAATGCTCACCAAGATATATTCCGTTTGCCCAGACCTTTGTATGATAATCAGATGCGCCGATATGAAAAATGATTTTCTTATCGCTCCAATTGTCAGGAATTTCCACTTCTCTTTTATACCAGACGCAAGACATAAAGTCTTTATTGCCCACTCCTGAAAGGTCGCTTTCGGGAGCGAAAGGCAATATGATTTTACCCGAAAGATTTTTAGCATCAAAAAGTTTTCTTTCTTCTCCTGATGATGAGTTATCAATTTCGAACTGCCATTCTCCATTAAGGCTGAGCCAATCGGGACGGACAAAATCGGGTCTTGGATATTCACTGCGAGGGATATTCATATAAATCACCTTTTGTTTCGTTTTACTTTAACTTGATTATATGTCCATAAAAGCAGACAGACAATATTATTTTCTATAAAATTATTGCGCTTTTCTATGATTTGGTGTATATTTTTTATTGGTGATAAATATGAGTGAATTTATACATGCTATGAGAAAATGGCCTGAAAAAGCAAATTTTTGTATCGATAGACCTAACGGAAATGGGTTTTACACCTTTGTGCAGTTTCATAATGCGGTTGATATTTTCTATGAAGGGAAATGGCAAAAGGCAGAGGCAGGCAGTATCATTATGTATGCTCCAAACTCAAAGCAGCTTTGGAAAAGCACCGACACGGAGCTTTTGCATGATTGGTTTCATGCCGATGGTAGAATAGAACCGATTTATAAGAAATTCGGATTCGAAACAGACAAACTTTATTTTACAGATAAACTAAATGAAATTTCCAAGGTTATTGGCGAACTCGAATATAATCAGTTTAGTGATTCCGAATATAAAAATGAGTATTTTATAGCAAAGCTTACCGAATTATTCATTTTGATTTCAATGGGTGCTAATCAAAAGCGTGTGACTTATGTTGATGCCGAACTAAAAAGCAGAATAAGAAAGGTGAGAAACGAGGCCTTTTTAGATTTGAGCAAACACAACGACGTACCTTCTCTTGCTAAAAAAGCCGCAGTAAGCGAGCCGCATTTTTATGCGGTTTACAAAAAAATGTTTGGAATCTCCCCTGCTAAAGATTTGCTCAATGCAAAAATTCACAGAGCCAAGACTCTTTTACTCCAAGGCAATAGCGTTTTGACAGTTTCGGAACAAGTCGGATTTCTTAGCGAATACCAGTTTATACGAAGTTTCAAGAAATATGTAGGTATGACACCGGGCGCATATAAAAAACGGTATTGACAAAGGGTTTTATATATATTAAAATAGTTTTTGTTAAAGCGATGATAAGAAGAAGTAAGCTTCAAGGTTGCCAACAGAAAGTTGCCGGTTGATGAGAGGCGCGGGTAAACAGTAGCCGAATACATCTTTGAGTGCGCCGCCGAAATCACAGTAAGCGGTGACGGGTATTCTCCGTTAAAGGAATTGAGTGAAATTCACTCGCTAAGGTGTATTTCGTGAGGAATACATAAATCAAGGTGGTAACACGGTAGATTCCGTCCTTGAGGGTAAAGCCCTCGAGGGCTTTTTTTATGAAAGAAAAGGAGTAAACAAAATGCAGATTTACGAAGAACTCGTTGCCAGAGGACTTATTGCTCAGGTAACAAATGAAAAAGAAATCAGAGAAATGATTAACAGCGGTAAGGCAACCTTTTACATCGGTTTCGACTGCACCGCAGATTCACTCACGGCAGGTCACTTTATGGCGCTGACACTTATGAAGCGTTTACAGATGGCAGGCAACAAGCCGGTGGCTCTTATCGGTGGCGGCACCACAATGATCGGTGACCCCTCAGGCAGAAGCGATATGAGAAAGATGCTCACAAAGGAAGACATTGACCACAATGCAGAATGCTTTAAGCGTCAGATGGAGAAATTTATCGAATTCGGCGAAGGCAAAGCAACAATGGTCAACAATGCTGATTGGCTTTTAGACCTTAATTACGTTGAACTTCTCCGTGAAGTAGGCGCTTGTTTCTCGGTTAACAACATGCTCAGAGCCGAGTGCTACAAGAACAGAATGGAAAAGGGTCTTTCGTTCCTTGAGTTCAACTATATGATTATGCAGAGTTACGACTTCTACCATCTCTTTAAGAACTACGGTTGCAATATGCAGTTCGGCGGTGACGACCAATGGAGTAACATGCTTGGCGGTACCGAACTTATCAGAAGAAAACTCGGCAAAGACGCTCACGCTATGACAATCACCCTTCTCACCGACTCAAACGGCAACAAGATGGGTAAAACTGCAGGTAACGCAGTATGGCTCGACCCCAACAAGACTTCTCCCTTCGATTTCTATCAGTACTGGAGAAACGTTGGCGACAACGACGTTCTCAAGTGCATCAGAATGCTTACATTCTTACCTATCGAGGAAATCAACAAGATGGATTCCTGGGAAGGCAGTCAGCTTAATACTGCAAAAGAAATCCTCGCATTTGAGCTTACAAAGCTCGTTCACGGCGAGGAAGAAGCAACAAAGGCACAAAACTCTGCAAGAGCACTCTTTGCAGGCGGAGATGCCGCAGGTGCTCCTGAATTTGAAATTACCGCAGATGATTTCACAGATGGCAGCATTGATATTCTTTCCCTTCTCACAAAGACAGGTCTTGTAACCTCTCGTTCAGAAGCAAGACGTGCAGTTGAGCAAGGCGGCGTTTCGGTAAACGGCGAAAAGGTTACCGACATCAAGGCAAGTTACACCTCAGCCGATTTTGATGAATTCTTACTCAAGCGCGGCAAGAAGAATTTCTTTAAGGTTGTAGTTAAATAAAATAAGTAAAGCAAAACCTCGGTCAAGTGACCGAGGTTTTTTGTTATTTATTTAGTCCCGTAAGGTCGGTTGTAACTGTAGAGGTTACTATCTCATTCGGTACTGTGAATTTTGCATTATACTTTAAGTCGAAGCTTGAAGCTGCGGCATAAAGTGTATAGTTGCCGTTTGAAACAACCCAACCATCGCGGGAGTCGATAAAGCTTTCGAGCTCGTAGGAAGTGATTGTGATTTTGATTGTTTCACTCTCTCCCGGTGCCAAAAGCTTGGTTTTGCCAAATCCGACAAGCTCTCGAGCAACCTGCTCGACCAAGGTTTCGGGTTTGGAAACATATAACTGAACTACCTCCATACCTGCAACGCTACCCGTATTTGTTATGGTGACTTCTGCAGTTATAGTATCATCTTTGGTTGTGAACTCGTTTTTAGAGATTTTGAAATCGGAATAGGAGAATTTTGTATAGGAAATACCGTAGCCGAATTCATAGGCATAGCGAACATTGTTTGAAACGTTATCTCTATATCCCACATAGATTCCCTCGGTATAATCGGAGTTGCCTTTTTTACCGAAGGTTTCATAGCAGGAGGTATCTTCATAAGCAACGGGCCATGTGCAAGTAAGTTTACCTGAAGGATTGACCTTACCGCTGATTACGTTTCTTATGGCAGTACCAACCATTTTGCCGCCGGGTGCCGCATAAAGTATTGCATCTACCTTATCTCTCCAGCTTACAACCTCTATAGGATTGCAGGAGTTGATTACAACAACAACCTTTTTGCCCTTTGAATGATATGCGGCGGATACTCTGTTAATAATAGATGCTTCATCATCAGAAAGGAGGAAGCCGCCCTTTGCATTCTTAACATCGGTACCTTCGGCGGTGAGTCTTGAAATTGTGACTATCGCCATTCCTGCCTCATTTGCAGACTGAGTGATTTTATCATCGGGAATATTGGGCTCTGCAGGCAATGAATCCCAATGAGAATTTTTACCATCATAAACTTTAGACATTGTTTTATTGACGGTGAATCCGCAATCCTGCTCTGAAAATGCCTTTACAATATCAACATTGTTTTGTGAATTGACAAATCCGGATCCTTGCTGACCTTTAACAGTTGTATAAGAGCCAACACCGAAAAGTGCAACCTCACCGCTTGTATAAGGTAAAGTATTGGGAGTATTTTTAAGTAAAACAATACCTGCTTCTGCTACCTTTAAGGCGGCTGACTTACCTGCTTCTTCATCAATTTTATCGGTTCGATAATTACCCATAGAATTGCAAGTGGCTATAAGGGTTAAAATTCTTTCAATAGTTTCTGTGACAACCTCTTCAGGAAGTGTTCCGTTAGCTATTGCATCTTTTACCAATTGATATTCCTCTTTTGAACCGGGGCTTGTTATATCGTTGCCAACAAGAATATTTGTTAAAACATCTGCATTGGTTGTCCAGTCGGTTGTAATTGTGCCATCAAAACCATACTCATCTCTTACAACCTTTAAAAGATCGGCAAAATTAGATGTGTAAATGCCGTTTATTTTATTGTAGCTTGTCATAAGCATTTTGGGATTACCCTTTATAATTGCATAAGCAAAGTTTTTAAGGTATATCTCGCGCAAAACTCTTTCGGAAATATTCGAGGACACATTTGTTCTGTCGGTTTCTTGATTATTTGCGGCAAAATGCTTTACACAGGCGTATGTACCTGTTGATTGAACGCCTTTAATATAAGCGGCACCCATAAGACCTGAAAGAAGAGGATCTTCGGAAAAATACTCGGAATTTCTTCCTCCGAGAACGGATCTCTGCAAGGTCATTCCGGGGCCTAACTGAACATCAACGCCCATAACCTTTGCTTCATTTCCTATTGCGGTACCAACGTACTCAGCCATGTCAACATCCCATGTTGATGCTACCGCTGTTGAGCTGGGATAAAACGTTGTAAATTTCGGGAAAAGTCGGACACCTGCAGGGCCATCAGACATAACAAACGCAGGAATACCAAAGCGTTCGACAGCATTAAGAAGGCCCATTGCACCTCTTACAACCTTATCTTCAGGCGCTCCAAAATATCCGATAATAAGGCCTGCCTTTTCTCCGTTGTTCAGCGCGCCTGCCACGATTTTTACAGAATCGGGGGTTAACTGAGGACGCTTACTATTAAAAACAAGGGTTGCATTCTTTTCGGGATTTGCCGCAGATTTTGCAGAGAACTCCAAGGTTATCTCCCCTGTTGTTGAGCCGAGCTCTATAGATGCAATTTGCTTTTCCTCTACAGGTTTTGCGGTAAAGCTGAAGTTTTCTACCTTGCCGCTTTGGTTTATGGCTTTTACTGTGATTTTTTCTTCATTTTTAATATCACCCGACACCTTATAGCCAAATGCGAGTTTGTTACCATTTAAATTATAGGTTAAAAATTCCATCATAATATTTTTTTCTCCCATAATATTTCCTCCACTTTCCTCATTATTGTCGCTCTCAATGCAAGCCGACAGTGTAAACAGCAACGTCAATACAAGCAAAAAAGATAACACCTTTCTCATAATGCGACCTCCGATATTTTTCATATCTAAATTATATAAAATAATGGTAAGATTTGCAATTATTTTATATGGACTTTTTTTGTTTTGTTATAGACATTATTTGATTATTTGTAGATTTTATATAATTAAATAGCAAAACCTCGGTCGATTGACCGAGGTTTTTAGTTTTATTTTTTAACTATTTCTTTATAAAGTTTGATATACTCACCTGCTGAACGTGCCCAACTGTTATCACAATCCATTGCACGTTTAACTAAAGTTTTCCAACCTTCTTTATTAGAGTAACCTGCTATGGCTCTACGGACTGTATGAGCCATATCATAGGCATTATAGTTATCAAATCTGAATCCGTTGCCCTTACCGTCACCGCTGTCGCTGATGGTATCTGCAAGTCCGCCTGTTTTACGGACTATCGGGATAGTACCGTAGCGCAGAGCCACCATTTGAGCAAGGCCGCAAGGCTCACTCTTGGAAGGCATAAGGAAGATATCGGCACCTGCATAGATTTTATGTGCAAGTTCGGGGATAAAGCCGAGTTTAAGACCGACCTTATCGGGATATTTTTCACTCATATTGTGGAAGAAGGTTTCATACTCCCACTCGCCGCTGCCGAGCACTGCGAACTGAACGTCCTCGCAGAGCAATTCCTCAAATACCGCTTTGACAAGGTCAAAGCCCTTATGAGAAACAAGTCGGGACACGATACCGATAAGCGGAACGTCGGGTTTTTGAGGAAGTCCCAAACGTTCTTGCAAGAGGCGTTTATTCTCTGCTTTGCCTTCCATATTTTCAGCATCGAAATTGGTGAAAATAAGTTTATCGGTAGCAGGGTTATAAACCTCTGTATCAATTCCGTTTACAATACCTGTAAGTTTCCACTTGCGGTTTTCCAAAATGCTGTCAAGTCCATGGGAATACCAAGGATCCAAAATTTCTTTTGAATATGTGGGGCTGACGGTTGTAACCTTATCTGCCGACTCGATACCCGCTTTCATATAGTTTACGGCATTATCATACTCAATAATGCTTTCGACCTCTGCCGGAGTGCCCAAGATGTCGCAAATGATTTCTTTACCGAACTTGCCCTGATACTGAATATTATGAATAGTAAAGACAGTTTTGATGTTTTTATAAAGAGGATTATCTCCCTTAAAACAATGCAAGTATGTAGGAATAAGAGCCGTTTGCCAATCGTTGCAATGAATTACGTCGGGAACGAAGTCGATATGCTCAATCATTTCAACTACAGCCCTTGCAAAGAAAGCAAAGCGCTCTGCATCGTCATAATGGCCGTAAAGCGTATCACGCTTGAAATAATACTGATTATCGAGAAGATAATATATAACTCCGTCAAGATGCGCCTCAAAGATGCCGCAATACTGTCTGCGCCATGCGACAGGCACCGTTATACCCTTGACAAATTTCATTTTATCACGAAGTTCTTGCGGTACGCTTTCATACAAAGGCAATACCACGCGGCAACCGATAAGTCGTTTACGTAGTGCTTTTGGAAGTGCGCCTGCTACGTCTGCAAGACCGCCCGACATAGCAAATGGATACGCTTCACTTGCTGCAAATAATACTTTCATTTTTAAATCCTTTCGAAAATTAGACCTTACTTCCCTTGCGGATATACATCGGATATCCGGGAGCGCCGCAAAGGGTGACGTTTGCCGATACGGTTACGTCCTTATCAAGTGTAACGTTGCGGATTTCCGCTCCTTCGAGCACTGTGCTGTCCTGCATGATGATACAGTTTTCAACAACTGTGTTTTTGCCGATATGAACGCCTCTGAAAACAACGCTGTTTTTGACTGTTCCCTCAATTATACAGCCGTCACCGATAAGCGAGCCGCTGACAGAAGATTCAAGTCCGTATTTTGTAGGCATATCGTCACGGGTTTTTGTGTAAATAGGTCTTTCGGGTGTAAAGAGACTTTCTCTGCTCTTTTTGTTGGCAAGAATTTCCTTGCTAACTCTGAAATATGCATCGGGACCGTCGATAATCTCGGCAAAATCTTTTACCTCGTATCCTCTGATATCGAATTTATCCATATGTGCCTGCAAGATATCTCTGCCGATACTGTTTTGTGAATGAGCAGTTGCTTCCTCGACCATTTCGATAAGCATATCCTTCTTCATAACCATAATATGTAAAGAGTGATTGCAAATCTCATTGCCCTTGCCGCCGATTAAAATATCGGTAATCTTATCGCCCTTGAGTTTGAAAACAGAAATCTTCTTTGCTTCATTAGGAAGTTTTCCGTTTTTATATGCGACAGTAACGTCGGCGCCTGATTCGATATGATTATCAAGCATTTCCTCTAAATTGAAGTTGGTAATAACGTCGCAATCGCAAAGTACCACGTATTCCTGTGTGCTGTAACGAATGAAACTCAACGCATTGTTCAGCGCATCAATATGACCGGTGTACGTACCTTCGCCGTAAGCATAGGGTGGAAGAATGAAAAGTCCTCCGTTTTTACGGTCGAGGTCCCATGCTTTGCCTGAACCCAAATGGTCCATCAAAGAACGGTAATTTGCACGTGCTAATATGCCAACCTTTGTAATACCTGCATTTATAAGCATCGACAACGTGAAATCTATAAAGCGGTAACGTGAAGCAAAGGGTACCGAACCCATTGAACGATGCTCGGTCATTTCAAACATAAGATCATCATGAACGTTTGGGAAAACTATTCCAAGACAGTTATTGATTCTCATATTATTTCACCCTCCTCAACGTTTTTATCAATCATTTTTGCGGCAGAAATCTTTGCATTTTTGCCGACTTTAAGTTTAGTGCCAACAACGCTGACACCCCATGTTTCAAGGTCAGCGCATTCCTCGGGACGTTCTCCGACTACTGCGCCCTCTTCAACGACAACATCTTCAGCAATTATTGAATACTGTACCGTTGCTCCCGGTTTTATGGTGGCGCCCGGCATAATAATCGAGTCGATTATATTTGCGCCCTCACCGACGGTTACGTTTTCAAACAAAATTGAAAATTCTACGTTACCGTAAACTTCGCAGCCCTCTGTTACAAGAGAATTCTGAAGATTGGCTGTTTCGCCTATGTACTGCGGCGGCGCTGAAGGAGTACGGGAATAAATTCTCCAGGCGGGGTCTGAAAGGTCAAGTTCAACCTTGGGATTAAGAAGGTCAAGATTTGACTCCCAAAGAGAATCTATTGTACCAACGTCTTTCCAATAATCTGCAAAGCGGTAAGACTGAAGTTTGCATCCGTCAGAAAGCATTGCAGGAATGATATTTTTACCGAAGTCATTTGAAGAATTGGGATTTTGCTCATCTTCTTCAAGGTATTTGCGGAGAGTTTCCCAATTAAACACGTATATACCCATTGATGCAAGATTGCTCTTGGGTGCTTTCGGTTTCTCCTCAAATTCATAGATAGAGCCATCGGGATTACAGTTCATAATACCGAAACGAGATGCTTCTTCCATAGGAACTTCTATAACTGCGATTGTACAGTTTGCACCCGATTCTTTATGCTCTTTTATCATCTGGCGGTAGTCCATTTTATAGATATGGTCACCCGACAGGATAATTACATATTTGGGATTATACTTCTCGATAAATGGAATATTCTGATAAATTGCATTTGCCGTTCCCTTATACCAGTCAGCGCCCTTGATATGCTGATAAGGCGGAAGAATGTGAACTCCTCCTCCGAGTCTGTCAAGGTCCCAGGGTTTACCTGAACCGATATAGTCGTTAAGTTCAAGGGGCTGATACTGTGTGAGAACTCCCACCGTATCAATACCTGAATTTATGCAGTTTGAAAGAGGAAAGTCAATAATTCTGTATTTTCCTCCGTACGGTACTGCGGGCTTTGCGATTTTTTGTGTAAGAACGCCAAGTCTGCTTCCCTGACCACCGGCAAGCAACATAGCTACACATTCTTTTTGTTTCACAACTGTCAGCTCCTTTTTGTTTTTCTGCCGCCTATTTTCTTTGGACGATGTTTTAAGTAAAGTACCGCAGAGGGCGGAATATTTAATGAAATTGAATTTTCGAACCCATGCATTCCTACAGGTTCTGTTTTATATACCTTATCGGCAAAACTTGAGTATCCTGAATATTTTGCGTCATCGGTATTAAGCACTACCTCGTATTCTCCCATTTCGGGAACTCCGATTCTATATCCCGTTCTGCCGACGGGGACGAAGTTACAAACGACAACAACGTCGTTGTTCTTACTGTCTATTCTTCTGAATGCGATAATGCTTTGGTCCATATCGTCATTTGCTATCCAACTGAATCCCTCCCAGGAGGAATCTTTTTCCCAAAAAGCAGGTGTGTCGAGATAAAAATGGTTAAGGTCTTTGACAAAGGTTTTAAGTTTATTATGCTTTTCAAAATCAAGCAAGAACCAATCAAGACGCTTTTCATAGTTCCACTCAATAAACTGTCCGAACTCCTGACCCATAAACAAAAGTTTTTTGCCGGGATGGGACATCATATATGCATAATACGAACGAAGGTTTGCGAACTTCTCATCATAGTCGCCCGGCATTTTATTTATCATACTGCCCTTCATATGAACAACCTCATCATGTGAAATTGGTAGTATGAAATTTTCAGAAAATGCATAGAAGAATGAGAAAGTCAGGTTATTATGATTGTATTTTCTGTAAATCGGGTCGAGAGAAATATACCGAAGTGTATCGTTCATCCAACCCATATTCCACTTATAGTTAAATCCAAGACCGCCCATATAGGTGGGTTTTGTAACCATGGGCCATGCAGTTGATTCCTCGGCTATCATCAAAGGTCCCGGAATCTCGGAAAAGACGGTGGCGTTCAGGGTCTGGAAAAAGTTTACCGCCTCTAAATTTTCGTGGCCTCCGAAAATATTGGGTTGCCACTCGCCGTCACGTCTATCATAGTCAAGATAAAGCATAGATGCAACGGCATCAACACGAAGTCCGTCAAAATGGTATTCCCTGAGCCAATATAAAGCATTGGAAATAAGGAAACTCTTGACCTCGCCTCTGCCGTAATCAAAAATGGCGGTGCCCCAGGTTTTATGCTGACCCTTATTATCATCGGCATATTCAAAGCAAGGTGTTCCGTCAAAGCGCCACAGTCCGTGCTCATCCTTTGGGAAGTGGGCGGGTACCCAGTCGAGAATAACGCCTATTCCGTAAGAATGCATAATATCAACAAACTGACGAAGTCCGTTCGGTGTGCCATATCGGGAGGTGGGTGAATAATAACCTGTTACCTGATAGCCCCAGGATCCGTCAAAAGGATATTCGGACAAGGGCATCATTTCAACGTGGGTATATCCCATTTCCTTGGCATAAGAACCAAGTTTATGCGCCATTGAAGCGTAGTCATAAACTGCACCGTTATCATACTTATCCCAAGACCCCGCATGAACCTCATAAATATTCATTGGAGTATTATAAAGGTCTTTTACCCTGCGGTTTTCCATCCATTCGGCATCGGTCCACTTGAAATCGGGGAATCGGTACACCTTGGAGGAGTTATTGGGAGGAGTTTCACTATGCAGGGCAAAGGGATCACATTTGAGCACCTCTCCGCCACCTGCTTTTGCTATGCAATATTTATAATTGCAATATTTTCCCACACCTGCGATAAAGGTTTCCCAAACGCCGAATCCGATATTGGTCATCGGATAGCGCCATCTGTCCCAATCGCACATATCGCCTGTAACGCTGACGGCGTAAGCATTCGGCGCCCATACTCTGAAGCGGACACCCTCTACCCCATCAACAGTTTCGAAATGAGCGCCCATATAATCATAAGCCCTTGTCTCATTTCCCGATATGAAAAGTTTTAATCTTTCGGTAAGGTTCATTTTATCACTCCCTTAGTTAAACCTTTACTATTATATAATAACAAACTATTTCTGCTTTTTCAAGCGGTTTTTTGTATATTTTAAAATGCGGTATACAGTTTTTTATAATAAAAATTGTGCAGATTGCACAGTTTTCGTGCCGTTTCGCATAAAAAGAGGGCAATTCCTCGCAATAAGCGGCAATTGCCTTCAGAATTTTATTATACATTTCATATTATTTATATTATGTCGCAAAAAGGATTTTATGAATAAAAAATCGCATCTTTTATGAGTCATTAAAGGTGTTGACAGTAAATATTATTTTGGTTTATAATTCAATTGCGAAAGCAAACAACTTAAAAGGAGCTGTTAATATGAAAAAAGTTTTTAAAATTTATTTGTCCTGTATGATGGTTTTGCTGATTTATATATTAGCACTCCCTATCGGTGCATGTGCCGCAACCGAATATAATTTATATGTAAACGGCGAACAATTTACTTCTGATAAATTATCCATTAACTGCGCAAGTGGCACCGCTACATTTGTCCCCTCAACAAACACACTCACACTTAATAACGCAACCATTACAAAAGGAGCTATTATAAAAATAGCGTCGGATCAATACAACAAAGAAAACTACACTCAAAAATTCTGCGGCATTTACTCAGAAATTGATAATCTTAAAATCATCATTAAAGGTAATTGCAAAATTTCTTTGACCAATCTTGGGAAAAAAAGTACACCTAGACTTGATTTAATCGCGGGGATTTTTACTGAAAACAACCTTGTGATTAGTGGAAACAACAAACTTGAAATTAATATTGAAGATATTACTTATTCAACTAATTATGAGGGTCATTTTTCAGTTGTAGGAATATATGCGAACAGTTTAGAAATAAATGATTCTAACATCAAAGCAAATATTAATAGTGTTTCTATTAGTAATAACAGTTCAATATCTTTTAATTCCATTGAAACCGGTATGGATTGTATATTGAATTCATGCAATATCACAGCAAAATGCAATGTGACTTTTGCAAATCCAAAAAATAATCATCGCAACTGTAAAGGTATTTCTGTAGTTGGAACACTCACACTTAACAAATCAAATATAACTGCTTTTGGTAATACATCTGGAATTATTTGTAATACATTTAATGGTAATTCAGGCGTAGTTAATTCTTCATCAAAATCTGCCATTGATAATTCATCATGTGGATTTTATGCTTTCACTCTAAACTTAAATGGTGCCACCATAAATGCCACAGCTGAAAACTCAAATTTGTCAGAAGCCGTATATGCATATAATGCAAATATAAAAAGTGGTACAATAAATGCCGAATGTATAGGCACTAGTTTAAACTCATATGGCTTATTGGGTTATGTCTTTAATATGACAGGAGGAAACATAACAGCAAGTGCTTGTCAAGTTGCAAATGGTGGAACCGATAGCTGTGGCATAAGATCAAAAGAAGATTTCACCATCAGTGGCGGAAATCTTATTTCTTCGGGTTATACTGCTTCAATCAATTCAAGCTCATATAACATAAGCAAGTACAAATCCCCCGAAATATATATCGATACCAAAGTTGATTCTAAAAATCCGAAAAAGACAAAAGATTTTAAGGATATTGAATCAGCATTGTATGTAAAAATATCATCAAAATCACACTCACATTCTTTTTCTGATAAGTGGTCTTTTGACGACACAGGTCATTGGCATAATGCAACATGCGGTCATTCCGATAAGGATAATTATGCTGCCCATACCTTAAATAATAATGTATGCAAAATATGTGGTTATAAAAAAACTGTCAATTCGCAAACTAACAATATTTCGTCCGCAAATGTTTCTTCTAAAAACACAGTTACTCCAAGTATTTCATCTGACATAAATTCATCTATCAACTCATCTGAAACCAACATTTCTTCGAAATTTATATCATCAAACACTATTTCTATCGATATGGTTTCCTCTGAAAACAACAATAGTTTTGTTGATACCGACGTGGTTTCAAATAGCACATCTAATCAAAGCATTATCGATAGCAATCAAAATAGCAATACTACAGATAACATACTTACAATTATTTGGGTATCAATTGGTGTACTTATTGCTATAATTGCTACACCAATAATAATTATCAAAAAGAAGAAATAATAAGCTATCAAAAAAAGACCTTCTAAGGAGCTCGCTCTATAGAAGGTCTTTTTTTCTTATTTTTTAATAAAAATTGCAGAGAAGGTATAGGGATTCAGGTCTGAAAGGTAAATCTTGTTGCCTTCCATTTTCCCCTCGCAGTTTATAAACTCAGCGCTTGAATAGTCACTTGCAAGTTCTACCACCGGATCGAGTGCCGTATCAATCGAGAGGTTGAAAAGTCCTACTGAGAGTTCATCATTCTGTTTTTTGGTAATGATATAAAGGTCGGGATTGCCCTTGCAAACGACTTCGGGTTTCTTGCCTGTGAGCCATTCGATATCCTCTATCATCTGACGCTGACGCTCATAATTACGGAGTTGCGCTTTATCGGCAAGGTATCCGTCGAATGCAAAAACAACAAAACGCTGACCATTTGCATTTTCATAACGGTAACTTGAAGGATTTTCGGTCACGTCATTTCCGTGGTAAGCGGTGACGACCGCCTTGTCGGAAACCTTTATGGCATAAGCATTGTTTTTATCTCCGAACACACATATGGGTTGATCGGTTTCAACGAAATACTCGTTAAGAGGAGGCAGACAGCCGTTCACCTCAATCTCCATATTTTCTGCCGAGATAAGACCGACATCCACACCTTGTTTTTGAAGATTTAATGCTGCCTTGACGTCAAGGAAAAGACCGCCGTTCAATGCATCGTCGTCAAGTTCTTTATAGTTTTCGCCGAATGCAATACCTGCTACTCCCTTGCCGCTGTAAATTGCGGGGATTGACATATAGTTGAGCAAATGTGATGCAGGTGAATAGAACAAGGAATCAATATATGCATCGCCTATGTATTTGTCCTCTGGCAATACTATATCACGGACTTTATTGAGCGCCTCATAAACACGGACACCCACGTCCTCTCTGCCCTTGAAATACTTTTCGACTGCCTCATATAAAGGTTTATTCTTAATATAATGCTTGACGTAACCCGGCTCATAGGTAACCCTTGAGCAATAGTCTAACATATAACGCAAAATACCGTTTGTTCTATTATCACAGCGTGTAGCAAGGTCAAACATTTCAAGATGAGCCGCAGGAATTAAATGACGAGGTCTTGGAAATACATCGCCCTCGGTCATAATCTCGATATCATCATATTTACACCAGGCGCACTGCATTCTCTCCATTGCAACTACGTCGGCAGCCGTTCTCATATGGAACTGACGCTTTTCTGCCCAATAGGGCGCACCGATAAGGCGAATGAAAGGTCTTGTATTACCTGCAAGGATTTTAGAAATTTCAAAGGAATCAATACCGTCCACGTCGAATACAGACATAACGGCGCAGTGTCCCATTCTAACGTTGGGATTTACCGAATCAACTGCCGCGCGCATACGCTTTGAGAAATTAACGAGAGTTCTTCTGTTGCCCTCAAGCCAGGCATCACGGTATTTATTTCTGCCGCCCTTGAAAATCTTATCAACGAATTCTTCTTTAGAAACGTCCTCTCCCAAAATCTCGCGATAGAGTTTCATATGGTTATCGCAGATACAAGCAAAGCCAAAAAGATATGCTATGCTGACGTTAAAATCATCGTCAAAAAGGATAAGATCGGTACCCGTTGTGGCTACTTGCTTAATGAAATCCTCTTCATCGGCAAGGAAATTGGGATCGAGTCCGCAAACCTCTCCGCCTGCCACTTTGCCGTTAAAGAAATGGCGGCGAGTATAGTTATCGGGGCCTTCGCGCAAAAATGTCCATACCCACATACCGACCTCGTAACCTGCCGCCTTGAATTCTTTTATGGCAGCAGTCAAGTTCTCGAGTGTTCTTCTTCTTTTTTCGGATTCACTGCCGATAACACCGATCGCAACAAACACTCGCTTTGTGTCGGTTTTTTTGAGTTCCTCAATGAAATGAGCGGCGCCGTAGCGCTCGATTTCCTCGATGACAATAGGCACTGATACTTTATACATAATCATTATCCTTTCAATGATTTGATTTTATTGATTTTCTGTATTTAAGGGGTGAAATGCCGACCTGCTTTGAAAAAAGGCGGCAAAAATACGTATAGTTTCCGATTCCAACCTTTTCAGCAACCAAATATACCGGGTCATTGGTCTTTTCGAGCAATTCCTTGGCTTTTGAGATACGGCGGACGGTTATATATTCTCCGAGAGTCATTCCGTAAAATTCATCGAAGCACTTATATAGCACGTTTTTGGAAGCGCCGAGTTTACTGCAAAGCAGAGATACCGAAAGGTCGTTTTGAATATTGGCGTTTATATACTCGGTTGCCCTTGTTATGAGTTCATCCTGCTCGATTTCGATTGCGCTATCAAAAATTACATAAGAAAGCAGACTTCGAAGCGACTCTATTCTATCGGGTGTGAAATAGGAAAGTTCACGATAGTTTTTTATGATATTCCGGGTGTTTTCACCGAACCATGCATTGCGACGGGCAATTTCGGTTTCGTCTATATCGGTTCTGATTCTGCCCATTATAATATATCCGACAATCTCGCCGTTTTTTATTATAGGCATTGCGGCATCGCAAAGACCTGCATGGCAGATATGAGATTCAAATTTAAGAGTTTTAGTACATTTGCCAAGTATTGCGGCATCTGACGACACACAAAGTTCTTTTCCCTTTTTTGAACTTTGTATGGTAGCGCAAAATCCCTCTTGTGATTTACACTCTGTAAGTGCACAAAAATCCCTGTCGAGAAAACTTATAGAGATACCGAGAAGACTGGATAAGTCACATATAAGTTTATTTAGTTTTTCGGTATCATACTTGACTATCATTTTCTCACCTCAAATTTATTATGACAAAACGTGAGTATTTGTCAAGTAAAATTTTGATTTTTGCCGCACAAGTGACAAAAGTGCAATTTTTAGTGAAGATAATACATTGTAAATGAATGGAGATATTTGTAATATCTTATATGTACTAAAACAAAGGAGAACAATATGGATTGGTTTTTACTTATCGGTGTTGCCGTATGTCAGTTGATTGTGGCTGTAGCGCAAAAAGGATACATAAAAAAAGTTTCTAACGGCGGAATGAGTTTTTCCGCAATGGTAATATTTTTCCAGATAGTATTTTTTGCAATTTCATCGGGCGGAAAACTTGATTTCAGCAATGCGGCGCTTCTTCCCTATGCAGCCATTTTCGGAATTTCATTTGGTGTTGCGGTAGTAGGAAATTTCCTTGCAATACAAAACGGTCCTTTATCGCTCACAACGCTTTTTGTGAATTTTTCTTTACTGATTCCAACTGTTTACGGAATAATTTTTTATAATGAACCGATAGGACTTTTCCTTATCATCGGTATGGTATTTCTTACCGTTTCGATAATAGCCGTAAACCTTAAGCAAAAAGGTATACAAGAAAAAAAGATCAACTACAAATGGGTGATTTTTACATTCTTATCCTTTATCGGTAACGGCGGTTGTACCACCTCACAAACAGCGCAGCAAAGGGCTTTTGACGGTGCTTACAAAAGTGAACTTATGATTTTAGCTCTTTCTTTTGCATTTGTTGCGGTTTTTATATTTGCAATTTTCAGTGAGAAAAAGGAAATAGTTTCCAATATAAAAATCGGACTTCCCCACCACCTTTTATACGGACTTTGCAATGGTCTTGTAAACCTTTTCGTTATGATGCTGACCGGTAGAAACGTATTGCCCGTATCGGTCATATTCCCGACCATTTCTGCCGCAGGAATCATTGGTGCATCTGTACTTGCGGTACTTATTTACAAAGAGAAACTTACCAAGTTGCAAATGGTAGGAATTGGACTTGGCGCTGTCGCCGCAGTATTTTTGAATTTATAAGTCAAGCGACGCAATATTTTATGACAACGCAAAAAAGCCACTCGTCAGAGTGGCTTTTTTAATGCGAATTTTTAGTTTTAAGGGGTTTATTCCCTTTTTGTTTAGAATGATCCGTCTCGACCGACAAATTCCTTCGTGCGCTGATTTTTGGGATTATCGAAGATATCTTGGGGTGTGCCCTCTTCCAAAATGATTCCATCGCTCATGAAAATGACCCTATCGGAAACGTTCTTTGCGAATGCCATTTCGTGAGTAACGACAAGCATAGTCATTCCGCTTTCGGAAAGTTGCTTCATAACAGTCAGAACTTCGCCGACCATTTCGGGATCGAGCGCCGAAGTAGGTTCATCAAAAAGGATTACCTCGGGATCCATTGCAAGAGCACGGGCAATTGCAACTCTTTGTTTCTGACCGCCTGACAACTGACGGGGTTTAGCATTGATATAAGGAGTCATACCAACCTTTTCAAGATACTGCATTGCAATTTCTTTTGCAGTTGCTTTATCCCTCTTTAACACCTGGGTCTGTCCGACCATACAGTTTTCAATAACCGTCATATTATTAAAGAGATTGAATGACTGGAATACCATTCCGACCTTTGCGCGATACTGTGACACGCCCATAGGTGAGGTCTCAACGTTTTCGCCGTGGAACAATATTTCTCCACCCGTTGGCGTTTCGAGAAGGTTGATACAACGGAGCATCGTACTCTTACCTGAACCTGATGAGCCGATGATACTTACGGTTTCGCCTTTTCTGACTGAGAAATTTATATCTTCCAAAACCTTATGGTCACCGAATTGCTTTTGAAGGTGGACAAGTTCAATAACGTTTTCCATAATTATTTATCCCCCTTATCAAAGCGTATTTCAGCGGCAGGATTTGTCTGCGAACCGAAAATTGTATAATTTTCTTTACCGTCAAGTTTCTTTTCGAGGAATCTCAAAAGAAGTGTTATACTGAAGGTCATTACGAAATAAAGGACACAAACTACAAGGTAGGTCTGGAAAATCTGGAAATTCATTCTCTTGATAATTCCTGCGAAGTAGTAAAGTTCTGTAACGCCGATAACGTTAAGAACAGAGGTATCCTTGATGTTTATAACGAATTCGTTGCTGACTGATGGCAAAATATTTCTGATAACCTGAGGCAAAACAACTCTGAACATAGTCTGTGAATGTGTCATACCGATAGACATTGCGCCTTCGAACTGACCTTTATCAATTGATATGATACCGCCACGGACGATTTCTGCCATATATGCACCTGTATTGATTGATACAATCAAAATACCCGATGGAATCAAGGGTAAAGTGCTTCCACCTGTAGCAAATGCATAACCCCAATAAATAACCATTGCCTGAACCATCATAGGCGTTCCTCTGAATACCTCGACATAAACCGCAATTATGCCGTTTACAATCTTATGTAAAACGCTTATGAATTTATTCTTTGAGGTTGGGGCTGTGCGTATAATACCTGTAAGCAGGCCTATTACAAGACCTGCTACAGTACCGATTAAAGATATGAGGAGTGTATTACCTACACCTTGGAGTAATTGCGGATAATATTTCAGAAAAATATTACCAACGTCAGTTAAAAATTCCATAATTTAATCTTTCTTATTTCTTGATGATGATAACGAGGTTTGACTCGTAGTATGTATTTGTGAAGTCAACTTCTTCTTCACGCTCTGCAGTGGGGCTCATACCTGCGATAACTGCATCAACTGCACCTGACTGAACAGCGGGGATAAGTGAATCCCATTCGATAGCGTATACTTCAAGTTTCATTCCGAGTTTGTTTGCAACGTACTGTGCAATCTGAACGTCGTAACCGTTTGCATATCCGCCGCCTTCGCTGCTGATTGCAACTGATCCGTAAGATGCTTCTACGTCGGTCCAGTTGAATGGCTCGTACGCACATTCCATACCAACCTTAAGTGTACCTACGGGGTTTGCAGGTGCTTCGCTTTCGAGAACGAACTTATCAACGCTCTTACCTGCAGTCAAGTCAACGATCTGCTGCATCAAGGTTGCCTTCTGCTCCTCTGTGATGGTAGCGAGAACTGCATTGATCTGATCGCGAAGTTCAGAACCGGTCTTAAGTGCTACTGCAATACCGACGTCTGCTGCTGTTGCGGTAAATCCTGTATCGTTATTCTTAAGTGCGAGATAACTGAGTGTATCATCACTTGCGCATACGGAATATGCTGTAGGCTCTTCTGCTACATAACCGTCAATAGCGCCGCTCTTAAGTGCTACGAGAAGGTCTGTAAAATCGGGGTAAGTAGATGTTACTGCACCATTAATCTGTGCGAGTGCATCTTCGTGGAAGGTACCTGCCTGAGCGGCAATCTTTGCGCCTGAAAGGTCTGCGAGACTTTTTGCATCTGCGATGCTTGTTTTGTTGTTTCCTGTTGTGCCGCCGCAACCTGCGAGGCAAAGAAGACATACTGCCAATACTACTGCTAATAACTTTTTCATAATTTTTTCTCCTTTTGGAAAATGTTTTTTCAAAACAAAAACGGCCGATGCAATCGACCGTTCTAAAATACAAATAGAATGGAAGATAGCACTCCACAAAAATGTGACAGTCTGATGTGTATTTCACAGCAGACCAACTCAAGTCACCGCAAAGCAACTTTCATTTCGGCGAAGACTCCTTTAGGATGCTTCAAAGATGTTTGCGCATCTCTACATCTTAATAATAGGCTTCGCACCTCTATCATCGTTAGCCATATTTTGTTTTATGTAGAATAGCACAGTTTTGCCCTACTGTCAACCTTTTTTTGAAATTTTATATAATTCAACACTTTAATGTAGAAAAACGGACGGTTTTTATGCATTTTGACAAATAAAAAAGCCCTTTCGGGCCTTTTTATTACTTCCATTATTTAGAAACTGTTGACGACATATCGCTTGAACCGTTTCCAACAAATGAATTTACATCGGATTTTACATCGCTGACCATTGAGGATACCTTACTGCCGGTTGACGACATATCTTCCTTTGAACATCCTGCGAAAGAAAATGCAAGAAGAGATGCACAAAGACCGACCATAAGAATTTTTACTAAAAGGTTGGTTTTCAAAATAATCACCCCGAAGATATTTTTTGCTTAAAAGTGATTATTATTCAGCCGATTTATGAAAATAATTGTAAATAGAGCAAGCGGTTTTTTTGTCAATTCCGCCGACCGCTGAAAGTTCCTCGATTTCTGCATTGGAAATTGCCTTTACAGAGCCGAAGAATTTCAAAAGCAAATCTGCTTTTACTTTGCCGACGCCTTCAATTTCCAACAAACTTGATTTAAGAGATTTTTTCTTTGACCTGTTATGATGGAAAGAAACGGAAAATCTGTGAACTTCTTCCTGAATTTCAAAAATAAGCGAATAAACCTTTCGGTTGGCTTTGATTTCTATATCTGCTCCACCCGCAGTTATCGCCCTCGTTTTATGTTTGGAATCCTTGACCATACCAAAAATCGGTATATTAAGTCCATACTTCTGCAAAACGGGAAGCACGGCAGAGAGTTGTCCTTTTCCGCCGTCGAGCAATATAAGGTCGGGTAATTTACCAAATCCCACAGAGTCATCTTGAGAATTTTTGTATTCGGAAAATCTTCTGTCAAGCACTTCGGCCATCGACCTTACGTCATCCTGACCCACAAATGATTTAATCTTGAACTTTTTATAACCTGCTTTATAAGGAACGCCGTTCATAAAAGTGACCATTCCCGCTACGTTTTCACTACCTGCGGTATTCGAAACGTCGTACGCCTCGATATAATTCGGAACTGTCGGCAAGGACAAAAGTGCTTTGAGTTCCTCCAATGCCGTCACTTTATTTCCTTTATACCCAAGTTCGTGAGACAATCTTTCGGCGGCATTATTGCGGCACATTTCAACTAATCTTAATTGCTCACCCTTTTGAGGCAACAAAATGGCAACCTTTCTTCCTGCTTTTTCAGAAAGTATTTGCTCAAGCGTTTCTCTATCGCTCAACTCTATATCAACCAATATGCGATTGGGGATATACTCGCTGTCGCTATAATAAGCCAGAATAAACTCTGCTCTTGATTCCTCCGCGGTTTCAATCAGTGGCTCTACAAATTCTCTTCTGTCAACGAGGTCGCCATTTCTGAAAGAGAACACCTCGAAACAAATTGTGCCCTTATCGTTTACCGCTGCGATTATATCTTGGTTTTTATAGGTAGAAGATACGACCTTTTGCTTTTGGGTGATTTTTTGAATTGCAAAAATCCTATCCCTTAAAATTGCGGCTCTTTCAAATTCAAAATTGTCCGACGCCTCTTGCATTTGTTCCTTTAACTCCTGCAAGGATGCGCCCGAACCGCTTTTTATGAATTTCAAGGCGTTATTTACGCTTTCAATATAGTCAGCATACTTTATCATTGAGCAACAAGGTGCGGAACAATTCTTTATATAATAATTAAGACAGGGTCTTTTATTGAGTTTCTTATTTCCGAGTTGCTTTGTGCAGGAAGGAAGCATAAACGCCTTTCTCGCACTTTCAACAGTCTGCCTTACAATATATGATGAATAGTATGGACCGAGATACTCATTACCGTCCTCTTCCTTTTGCATAGCGGCAGAAATTGTCGGCCACTCGCCCTTGGTTATCTTTATATAATGGTAGCCTTTATCATCTTTAAGCAAAATATTATACTTGGGCATATGCTGTTTTATAAGAGAACATTCAAGCATCAGCGCTTCATACTCGCTGTCGCACACTATATACTCAAAATCTCTTACCTGTGAGACCATCTTGATGACCTTTTCACCATGCGCCCTATGGCTTCCGAAATACTGACTCACTCTGTTGCGAAGAGCCTTTGCTTTACCTATATATATAATATTACCCGATTTATCTTTCATTATATAAACACCGGGTTTCAAGGGCAAAGTCATCGCTTTTTTACGAAGAATTTGTTCGTGACTAATTTCGGTCATAAATATCTCACCTCTTTTCAAAATAAATTTTAACATCTTAAATATATTATGTCAAATTGATATTTGCAAATTGCAAAAAGATATGCTATAATACAAGCCGAGCAGACTGAACGGCTGCGGGCTCAATTGAGTCTGAGGAAAGTCCGAGCTTCACAGGGCAGGATAACGGCTAACGGCCGCCGAGGGTGACCTTAGGGAAAGTGCAACAGAGATATACCGCCATTTATATGGTAAGGGTGGAAAGGCGAGGTAAGAGCTCACCGGCTGATAGGAGACTATGCAGTCATGTAAACCCTATCCGAAGCAACACTAAGTCCAACTATACGTTTGCCCGACGTGTTGGGAAATGTGGCTTGATTTGCAGAGCAATCTGCGAACTAGATAGATAGTCGTTCACGACAGAACTCGGCTTACAGGTCTGGTCAAATAAAAAAAGCATCGCTGTTGCGATGCTTTTTTATTATTCAAGTATAAATATTTCTACGTTTCTAAGGCCGAACTTCTCTGCCTCTGCTTCAGATTCAAAGAAAAGGTCAACAACTCTATCAGGATACATATGAACAAAACCGCCTGTATCTGCAGCAATTGCATACCCATAAATAATGGAACCGTTTGCAGTTTTGATATAAAGTTTTGAGCCGTAAGGAATCATATTGGGATTTACGGCAATATATCCTGCCTTTAATACGACACCCGTAGCAGATGCTCTGCCATCGTTGGGGCTGTAAGCCGATGCTATACCGGTTATAAGTTTTTTGTACTTTGTAGGTCTGCCGTTTGAATCAAGTTCAATTTCCTTTTCAGGATTGAGCAATGATACCCAGTTGCTGTTAGCGGCTTTGGTACCGATATAGGTTGTCTTTTGCACAGGAGCTTTTGTAACGCTTTCCTTTACAACCTTTTGCTCGACAACCTCACCGTTTACAACCTTTTGTAAATAGGTTATCTGCTTTTCGCCCTTTGTTCCGCCAACGACCTTTGTCGTGCCTTTTTTCATATCCTTTGAATAAACAATCTTTGTATCAAAGGGTATTGCTTCGGTTTTTTTGGTATATACATACTCAACTTCGGTAAACTCAATTGTCATACCTGAAGAAAGTTTGTGGTCAAGTGAATAGTTGATTGTATCATATTCACCAACGTCAATACCTTTATCCTCAAGCAACTCACCGACTGTGCCGCCGGAAATATAAATTGTTTCCTCTTGCTCTCCGACTACAACGTTGACAGGGAAATTTCTCGAAATTACGAGATTTCCGTCCTTATCATATTCTGCCTCGTCATAATCGCCGAGAGAAATATTTGCGTTTGAAAGAATTGTGTCAACATCACTTGAAGATGTCTTGACAGTCATCACTGAATCACCGTCATAAATCTTTACCGTTTTAAGTGATGTAAACATTACAACAGACAAAACTGTAGTTAATACCAAAAGTAATGAAACGTGAGTTATCTTATTGCTGACAATCGCCTTAAACGCATTAATTGATTTATTAAAGTTAATCATAAACTCTCCTTATTTGATTTCAATAAGTTATTACATTTTTGTAATCTTTCAGGACTTGGCAATTATATCCAATTTTTTAGAAAAAGTCAACTTTTTAATCTTTTCGTTTTTATGCACTTTGCACAAAAATTCGCTTTTGTGCGAAAAAATGACACTTGATAAAGGGTCGATTTTCGGCTTTTTAGGGCTATATTTCAGAACAAAAGTTGTGCATCTGAATAATGTTTTGTGAATTTTATTCACATTTTGACCAAAAATGAGTAGTTTTTAGGCTGTCTATGGGCTTTTTTGCGCTTTTTAATAGATATTGTGGGTATTTCAAGCATAAATTATTCATTTTTTTACCTTTTAAAAACAAAAAACTCAACCATATATAATATATGATTGAGTAAAAAATATTATTTTTTTAGGTTATGCAAGTACTTCTATACCACCTGCAGAACGGATTGAAAGGAAGTGACAAGAGTTTTGTCCGAAGACTTTTGACATTTCAGTTCCGAATTCATCTGCCAAACTCAAAGGCACGAATGCCTGTATGGTTCCTGCGAATCCGCCGCCGTGAACACGGCAAGCGCCATCATCTTTAAGAATGGATTTTGCAATGGCAAGTGCCAATGAAATAGGTTGATTTTTAGGAGCCTTTGATGAGTACAAATTCTGCAACAAAGAGTCGGAAGAATTTCCCGATTCATTTACATATTTAAGGAAAGTATTTGTATCCTTATTGAGAAGTGCCTTCTTTTCAAGGCCTACTCTTTCGTTATCTGCAAAGAAATGCATCGCACGGAGTACTCCTCTGTCCCCTGCTGCTTCACGGGCTTTTGCAATATTTTTATAGAATTCAGGGATTGATACGTCTCTTAAGAATTCTTTACCGAATACTCGTGCTACGTTTTTCATTTCCACCGTAATATCTGCATAATCGTCTGTAAGATCAGCGTGGTCGCCGCCGACGTCAACAATGCAAAGACAATATCCATTTTCTTTAAGATCAAAGTCAATCTTTTCAACAACGGGTACCGAAGGATCGTTAAAATCAATTGCAATAAATCCGCCTACCGAACTTGCGGTCTGGTCCATAAGTCCGCAAGGTTTGCCGAAATAAACGTTTTCAGCGTACTGTGCCATTTTAGCAATTGAAACGGCAGATTCTTTGCCTCCGAAATACATTGCATTAACGATAGTTCCTACAAGAACTTCGAATGCTGCGGAAGACGACATACCCGATCCTTTTAAGACGTCTGACGTAGTATAGGCATCAAATCCTTTAACCTCACAACCTTTTTTAACGAAGGATGCAACCGTGCCTCGAATGAGGGCTGACGCTTTACCGTATTCCTTTTGGTTTACCTCAAGGTCATCAAGAGAGATAACGTCTTCATCATATCCTTTTGATTTGATGCAAATATTATTTGTTCCGTTTTCGGATACAACGGCAATAACGTCAAGATTTACAGCACCTGCAATAACACAGCCGTGCTGATGGTCGGTATGGTTTCCGCCGATTTCGGTTCTTCCCGGTGCAGAAAACAATCTGACTTCCCTGTTCTCACCGTAAATATTTTCAAATTCGGTTACAGCATCAATATATCTTTGCTTTGCTTTTTCAAGATCGGGATAAAGAGAAGAAAATACTTTATCATATTTTCCGCAAAGGATATCCTGCTTTAAGTTTGTTGAAATCACAATTTTCAGCTCCAAAATTATTTTATGAGTGACAATGTATCACGAGCAATAACGAGTTCTTCATTGGTGGGGATTACATATACGCCGACTTTGGAATCAGCAGTTGATACGCGGATATTTTCGCCGCGTTTTGCATTGTTTTCAGCATCACACTCGATACCGAGGAACTTAAGATTTTCCATAACTGCTGCACGGAGATCTTTATCGTTTTCACCGATACCGCCTGTGAATACAATAGCGTCAATTCCGCCGAGGGCTGCAATATATGAGCCGATAAACTTGATAATCTGATAACGCTGCATATCGGTTGCGAGTTTTGCTCTTTCATTACCTGCTTCGGCTGCCGCTGCAACGTCACGGTTATCATTAGAAACGCCAGAAACGCCGAGTACACCTGACTTTTTATTGAGGATATTAGAAATATCGTCGGCAGAAAGTCCGTCTTTATTAGCAATATAGGTAAGAACAGAAGGGTCCATTGCTCCTGAACGAGTTCCCATCATAAATCCGTCAAGTGGAGTAAAGCCCATAGAAGTATCGAAGCATTTACCGTCCTTAATAGCGGTGATTGAGCAACCGTTACCGAGGTGGCAAGTAATTACCTTGGAACCCTCTTTCTTCATACCTGTAATATTAAAGAGTTCATCACATACGTATCTGTGAGAAGTTCCGTGAGCTCCGTATCTGCGGATTTTATACTTATCATAATACTCGTAAGGAATAGGATATACATACTGTGTTGCTTCCATTGTCTGATGGAAAGAAGTATCAAATACTGCAACCTGAGGAGTCTTATCACCGAAAAGTTTATAACATGCTTTGATACCCAAGAGGTTTGCAGGGTTATGAAGAGGAGCAAGTTCAGAAAGTTCATCAACCACTTTCATAACGTCTTCATCAATCTTTACAGACTCTGAATATGTATCGCCGCCCTGAACTATACGGTGGCCGATTGCGGTAATCTCATCAAGAGAATCTATAACCTTTGCATCGCTTTGGGTCATAGCGTAAACTACTGCTTCGAATGCCTCTGCATGTGTGGGCATTGCGGTATCGGCGGAATATACTCTGCCGTCTGCCGCTTTGTGAGTGATACAACCGGTAACACCGATTCTTTCACAAAGGCCCTTTGCGAGCACGCCTTCTGTTTCCATATCAATAAGTTGATATTTCATAGAAGAACTGCCTGCGTTTACAACGAAAATTTTCATATTATTTACTTCCCTTCTTATGCTTTTATTGACTAGCACAAAAAATAATGATATATTAACTATAATATAATACAACAGTATAAAAATATTTTCAAGGGATTTTGGAGGTGTAAAATGAAAACTTGTGCAATTATTTGCGAATATAACCCTTTTCACAACGGTCACGCCTATCAAATTGCTGCCGCTCGTGAACTTGGTTTTGAAAAAGTAGTCGCTATTATGAGCGGTAATCTCGTTCAAAGGGGAGAGACTGCAATATGCGATAAATTCAGCCGAGCCAAAATGGCGCTTATGGGTGGCGCAGACCTCGTTGTTGAAATCCCTTCACTGTTTTCGATGGCTTATGCCGAAAAGTTTGCAAATGCAGGTGTATTCATTGCAAACGAACTCGGTTGCGATGCGCTTGTTTTCGGCAGTGAGTGCGGATATGCAAAAAAACTCGAAGCAATCGCTGACAACCTCAAATCAAGTGAACTTGATGAACTTATAAAAAAAGGGCTTAAACTCGGTCTTTCTTATTCTGCTTCGAGAAGTGAGGCGTATAACCAACTTTTCGGCAATTGCCCCGAGCTTCAAAATCCGAATGATATTTTAGGAATTGAATATATTTCTGCTATAAAATCCCAAAATGCCGACATAGAGCCTATCTGCATTAAAAGAAAAGGTGTAGAACATGACGCATCAAGCGGTGTTGATGGGTTTGCCTCGGCTTCATACATCAGAGAACTTATCAAAAACGAAAATTGGAATGAAGTCGAAAAGTACCTTCCGAAGCATTCTGCTTTTATATTAAAGGATTGTTGGAACAAGGGCAAGATATCAAATATTGATAACATTCAAAATGCGATACTGTCAAAAATCCGCACGGCATCCGCTGCCGAAATCACAAAAATACCCGGTGTCAGCGACGGGCTTGAATTCAGGTTATACAATGCTGCGAGAAAGGCATCAAATCTTGACCAACTGCTCGAACTTACCAAAACCAAGAGATTTACTCTTGCAAGAATAAAGCGTGCAATTTTATCATATTATTTCGGTTTGACAGATGATGCTGAAAAGCCTGAATATATAAGGGTTCTGGGATTTAACGGCAAGGGAGAAGAATTGCTCAAAGGTATTGCAGGAAAGTCGAACGTTCCGATAGTTTTTAGAGCAACGGCGCTAAAAGACAGCAAAAGTTTCCAAGCCGAATGCAAGGCAACCGATTTATACGTATTATCCTATAATAAGCCAGGAATCTGCGGAACTGAAATGACAAGTATGATAATTAAAGTATAAAAAAAGCACCGCAGATGCGGTGCTTTTTTGTTATTATACATTTTACTATTTGCTATTCTTTTTCTTTTTATTAATAGCAAGTGCCACTGCGCCGCCTGATATTACTACTGCGGCTCCTACGGGGATAAGATACAAGGGATTGAATTTTGCGGGTTCATTTGTATCGACATTGTCCGGATTATAATAAACGGGCTGTGAAGATGTGTTATTTGAATCTCCGCCTTCATTATTATCGAAAAAAACATCATTTACACTACCAAGAGTTTTGCCTGTGCCTTCTACTGCCTCGGTTGCGAAATCGACAAGTTCATATGCTTGTTCTTTTGAAATATCTTGAGGATAAAAAAGTGTATCTTTATCTATGGCGCAACCTGTAAATGACATATACCAAACAAGACCTGCAAGGTATTTTCCAAAAACGTTTGCATGGCTTATTTCGTCCGCATTAAGTGATATGCCACCGGAAACCGTGGGGTCATATTTTCCACTCTTTCGGGCAAGGGCAAATGCCTCGCCTGTGGGTACTACACCCGAAAGTCCGACATCACTTTCCATAACCTTTTTTGTTGCATCTTTTATTGCGTTATACATTGTTGCCTGGTCGAAATTATAGTTTTTAAGTTCAACCTTTTCGGTAGGCATATACTCTGTTTTTTCGAGTGCCCAAATATCGTGCCACATATATTTTACGTTTTTATTAGTGGCAAGTTTAGAAACGCCCTCTTTAAGCTTTGGAAGAGACTTGTTTATGACATCGAAATATCCCGAATAGTTAAGGCATTCCTGAAACATTATGTAGTCCCATTTTTCATCCTTTACCGCTTTGGCTATACTATAAGCATTTTCAAATTGGGTGCCTGTGGGATTTTTTGAATCGTATTTGAGATAAAATCCGGGGTTGCCGCTTTGATCTCCATAGGTCTTGTTGCCTTCGAAATTGCTAAGATGAATTTCCAATGAGCAATTTCCGCGATAGACAACACCTACAACAAGGTCAACGCCCTGACTCTCGGCAATATTACGAAGATATTCTACGGAATTCCAGGCATAACTATGTCCTATTGAAAGGATTTTAACGGTTGGTCTTGTTACATTTTGCGATGCTGCAAAAACTGTTGGAACAATGGCAGTACAAAAAATTGCCGCAACCAAAATTCCTATTATAATACACTTCATAAAAAATCCCCCTTGAGTTATATTACATAGCCATAATATAACATAACAAGGGGGGGTGTCAAGACATAAATTTATTTTATAATCCGATTAAAACTGCCGAAAATTTTGAGGGCATATTAAGTGTTATGCCGTTATCATTTATCTGCAAACGAGCATCCGTATCAAGCGGATAAAGCAGTTTTGCATTTTTGGAGTTTTCTAAAGAAATTTCGACTCTTTGCTCTTTAGTATCCATCTTCCACACGGATAAATATCTCTTGTCCTTTGTTTTATATCCTACCGCCGCAAAGGGTTTTTGATAGGTATTAAGTCCTAACGGATAAAAGGGCAAGAAATTCGGAATATCCTTTCTGATTTCTTTATATACCTTAATTCCCTCTTTAACATCGGCAAACTGCTTTTCGGTTAAATTTGCGACGTCTCCGCTCAAATGCACTCTGATAAGCATTGAGTTTATCATATTATACGCCGCTTCGTTTTCATCGCCTGTTGAGAGAGGGTAAGACCACATTGCCGCCTGTTCGGGCAAAACGGCTATCGGACTGTTTGCGGCAATTACCGCCATTGGACCATAGTTCGTCTGGTCGCTTGTGGATTGGATATGCATTTCGCCAAGCATTGCGTAATCCATTCTCATACCGCCGCTTGCACAGTTTTCAAGTATCAAATCGGGATATTTTTGTTTAATGCTCTTAATCCAGCAAAGATAAGCACGGTTATGCTCTAAAAGACCGTCGCCAAAACTGTCGGCATCAATTTCGGTGCCGAGTCCCGCTTCGATATTATAGTCCATCTTGATATAGCCGACACCATAGTCTGCCACAACCCTGTCGATAACCTTTGTAGCGTAATTGCGCACCTTTTTGTTTCTGAAATCGAGTTGATATCTGCCGTGGTCAATAATTCTTTTGCCGTGGCGCATAAAGAAGCAATCATCCGAAAATTTATCGAGTATCGGACAGTTTATTCCCATAACCTCGATTTCGAGCCAGATTCCCGGCACCATTCCCTTTTCTTTTATGAAGTCGAAAACCTCTTTGATGCCACCCGGAAATCGCCAATCGCAAGGCATCCATTCGCCTACCGTTTCCCACCAAGTGCCATCTGCATACCAACCGGCATCAACACAAAAATATTCTGCACCGAGTTGCGCCGCCTTATCAATAATGGGGATGAGTTTTTCGGTTGTCGGGTCACCCGAAAGACAGTTCATATAATCATTAAAAATCACGGGGAGTTTTGAATTCGGCTTATTGTTATTGAAGATGATGCGGCGGTATTTTGTAATCTCGCAAAGGGCGTTATCAAAAGTATCTGCTAAACTGACAGCCGCTTTGACTGTTTGGAATTTTTCTCCTTTTTTGAGTTCCTTATACCAACCGTTTTCTTGCTCCGAGGGACCTGAAAGTTTGAGATAAAGCATATCTGCGATATCCCCGATTTCCCAGTTCCACGAGCCGTTATTTTCAATCTGCCAGAAGATAGTACCCGCGTTATCGGTTAAAGCGCCGAGAGGCAAAGTCTCCTTGCTCGACCACGTACCCGTATTACTTTCCGACACACGCTTTAAGGTGAATCCGTACACCCTATCGAATCCGAGTTCAGACAATTTATATTCTTTAATGCCAAGTTCACTGCACCAGGAATTATGCGGAATATAAACCTTGGGCTCGCCGTTTTGAGTGAAGGTATAGGTGAATGACGAAACATATTCTATACCTATCGGTTCATCTGCGATATTTTCGACCTCACTCCAACTTCTGACAACTGAAATACCATTATAAATCTGATAATGGACAGTAACTGCCACCTTATCGTTTTTGAGCAAAAATTCGAGTTTTTTGCCATACTCATTATCATAGTAATTATGGCTTTGATATTTGAGAGTATCGCTTTCGCTTGTAATTGTATGCTTTGCACCGTGGTGGTCGTTTTGATTGCCGCCCGTGATCTGAAGTTCTGCTATGCGGCATCTTCTCTCATCTGTTTTAGGCAAGGTTTTTACGCCTTTTGCCGAAATATCCAGAAGATTTACGTTGCCCTCATCGGTAATTTGGAACTTGAAGTTTATAAGTTCATTTGAAAAATCAAGAAGCATTGTATTCCCCTTATTTTTGTCCGTAATAGGCATTTTTACCGTGTTTACGGAGATAATGTTTATCAAGTAGTTCCTGTTGCATATTTGTTACATCGAGGTTTAATAATTTGGTCTGCACCGCCATAAACGCAAGTTGCTCCAACACAACTGCATTATGTACCGCATTAGCGGCATCGGTACCCCACGCAAAAGGTCCGTGAGAATGAACCAAAACCGCAGGAATATCATCGGCAGAAAGTTTTTGGAATCGCTCTGCTATCACTTTGCCCGTTTCCTTTTCGTACTCGCCCTTTATTTCTGATACGGTCATTTTGCGTGTGCAAGGGATTTCACCGTAGAAATAATCGGCGTGGGTGGTGCCGAGAGGGTCTATACCGACGCCCGCCTGAGCAAAGGAAGTTGCCCATTTTGAATGGGTATGCACAACCGCACCGATATTATTAAACGCTTTATAAAGTTCAATATGGGTAGGGGTATCGGATGAAGGTTTCCACTTGCCCTCGACGGTATTTCCCTCAAGGTCAACTACTACCATGTCATCCGCCGTCATGGTGTCGTACTCTACACCGCTCGGTTTTATAACGACAAGTCCTTTTTCTCTGTCTATTGCAGAAACGTTGCCCCAAGTGAATGTGACAAGTCCGTATTTTACGAGGTCTAAATTGGCTTTAAGTACCTTTTGTTTTAAGTTTTCAAGCATTTCGTTCACCTCATTTAAGTTTCCATGCAAGGTCGTTTAAGAATAGTTCTTTTTCGAGCGCTTCTACTGTAGTATCCTTTGTGATATGCACGAACTCAATATCCATCATATTTGCAAAATCTTTCATCTGCTCTGTTGTTACGTCATAGGACAAAACGGTATGATGAGCGCCTCCCGCAGTAATCCAACATTCAACACCTGTAGTAAGATTTGGCATTGCTCGCCACATAACACGTGCTACGGGAAGATTAGGCATTTCCATAATAGGTTTAACGCAAACAATATCCTGACAGATAAGACGGAGTCTACCACCCATATCGACGAGGGACACTACTATTGCATTGCCCTCTTTTCCCTCGAACACAAGGCGGGCAGGATCTTTTTCATTCATACCGATACCGAGATGATGTGTTTCGATACGTGGCTTTTTATCGGCACTTGCAAGACTTGGACAAACTTCAAGCATATGAGCGCCGAGGGAGTATTCCTTGCCCTCCTCGAGATGATAGGTGTAGTCCTCCATAAAGGCGGAAGCGCCGTTTCCGTTTTCGCCCATCGCCTTCATAATAGCGGTCATGGCAGACACCTTCCAGTCGCCCTCTCCGCCGTAGCCGTAGCCCTCGGACATTAAGTGCTGTGATGCAAGACCGGGGAGTTGTTCCATACCGTAAAGGTCCTGAAATGTATTTGTGAATGCTACGCAGTTCTCACGGTCAAGCATTTTTTTGATTGCAATTTCTTCTCTCGCCTGATAACGAACGGCTTCTATATTATCCGTTGCGATTTCATATTTTTCGCCGTATTCAGCCATAAGGGCATCAATTTCCTTATCGGTGACTACTGACATTTCTTTTACAAGGTCTCCTACCGCCCAGGTATTTACCTCCCAACCGAGTTTTGTCTGAACCTCGACCTTATCGCCCTCGGTGACGGCAACGTCTCTCATATTATCGCCAAAGCGCATAACCTTTAAGTTTTTCGAGAATGCAACGCCGACCGCAGATTTCATCCAACTCGCAATGCGTGTTTGTACCTCTTGACGTTTCCAATATCCTGCTATAACCTTGCGAGGCATTCTAAGTCTTGCGGCTATAAATCCGTGTTCCCTATCTCCGTGCGCCGCTTGATTAAGATTCATAAAATCCATATCTATTTCATCATTGGGGATTTTTTCGTTATACTGTGTGGCAAAATGGCAATAAGGTTTTTTGAGGTCCTTAAGGCCGTTTATCCACATTTTTGAGGGGCTAAAGGTGTGGCACCAGGTAATGATTCCGGCACAAGAATCATCAAAATTCGCCGCCTTTACTACATCGCTTATTTCCTTGCTTGTCTTTGCCGTTACCTTATATATTAAAGGATAGGGCAATTTACCTGACAGTTCATTTGCCATCTCTTTTGCTCTTTTTTCGACAGTTTCGAGCACCTCGTCGCCATATAAAAACTGTGAACCGACCACAAACCAAAATTCGTATTTCATATTATTTAACCCTTTCTACTGCTGACCTTTCAACTTCTAAAATCTTCTTGTATTCTTCCAGATATTCCTTAAAGCCATCTACACATTCGGCTTCGGGCGAATAGATTTGGCTCTCGGAATTGCCGAAAACTTCATCTTTCAAAAACTGTTCGAGAGGTTTTGCGTTATTGTCAAGATAAGCGGCAAGTAAAGCCATGCCAAACGGACCGCCTTCACCTGCAGTTTTCATAACCTTTACTTCACTTCCCGTTGCTGCTGCAAGGTATTTTACTCCGACGCCCTTAGTTTTGAAAAGTCCGCCGTGAGCATTCAGAAACTCGATTTTAACGTTCTCTTTATCTAAAATTTCCATACCGATAGCCAAAGTGGCAAGTGTGGAATAAAGGGATGAACGCATAAAATTTGCAAGTGTAAACTTGCTGTTTGCCGAGCGAAGTACCAAAGGTCTGCCCTCATCAAAATGAGTTACGCCCTCCCCTGCAAGATAGTTGCAAACCATAACCTTTCCGCAATTTGCATCTCCCTCAAGGGATTTTTCATAAAGTTTGGTATAAAGTTCGCCTGTTGTGATATTTGCGCCGAAAAGTTCTGCCGTTTCACGAAGAATATTTATCCAGGCGTTTGAATCGTTGGTACAGTTATTACAATGCACCATTGCGACAGGCTCTCCCGTGGGCGTTGTGATGACGTCTATTTCCTCGTAATTATTTTCAAGCGGCTTATCTAAAACCACCATTGAGAAGATTGAAGTTCCTGCCGAAACGTTACCGGTACCGACGCTGACGGAATTCGTAGCCGTCATACCCGTATCCCCATCTCCTTCAGGTGCGGCAAAAGGAATGCCTGCAGGCAACAAGTTATCTACAAGTTTTGCGCCCTTTTCGGTTAAGCAACCTGCATTCTGACCTGCCACCAAGACACGAGGCAAAAGGTCTTTAATATCCCAGGAAAGACCTTTTTGGGTGACAAGATTTTGGAATTTTTTAAGCATTTTTCCATCATAAGATTTGGTTTTGGGGTCTATAGGGAACATTCCCGATGCTTCACCGATACCGAGGACGTTTTCACCCGTAAGTAAAAAGTGAATATATCCCGAAAGTGTGGTGATATGAGCAATTTTTCCGATATGGTCTTCCCCATTGAGAATTGCCTGATACAAATGCGCTATACTCCATCTTTGCGGAATATTAAAACCGAACAATGAAGTAAGTTCACTTGCGGCTGTGGCTGTGATGGTATTTTGCCAGGTGCGGAACGGGACCAAAAGATTCCAATTCTCATCAAAGGCAAGGTATCCGTGCATCATACCTGATATACCCATAGCGGATATATTTTTAGTATCATTTATTCCCGACAAAGCGGTTTTTAGTCCTTGAATTGCCTCATCTAATTCATAGGTCCAAATACCGTTTATAAAATCAGATTTCCAAGTATAATCCCCTGATGATACGGGGGTATAACCCTGGTCTATCAAAATTGCTTTGATACGGGTTGAGCCGAATTCTATACCGAGATAATTTTTCATATTACGCCTCCACTTTTATTTGTTGATGTAATTATATAAAAATCTTTTGATTATAAAAAGAATTTTGATATTACAGTATAGAATTTTATTGTGATTTGTGATATAATAAAGCATAAAATTTCAGGAGTTTAGGAATTATGTTGGGAAATTTCGAAAAAAGGCGTTTCGAGGAAGGCAAAAAAGTCTGGTGCGGTTCTTATAAAAACCTTGTAAACGTTTTGCATTGGCATTTTGAAAACGAGATAATAATGGTAAAAAGCGGAAAAGCCAAAATCAAAATCGGAGATATGTTGTTCCAAGCCGCCGCAGGTGATTCGTTTTTCTGTGTCGGTGAGAAACTTCATTACATTATGAGTGAAGATGGCGCCGAGACCGACATTATGATATTCGACGAAAGTATTTGCGGAGATATTACCGACTTGTTTTCACTCACCTCTCCTAAAATCAGTAATGAGTTTGATACTTTTGGGTTGTTTGGCGAAATAAGGGCGCTTGAATACCAAAAGTCAGAATTTTACCGAGAGCAAATCGAAAACCGCACGAGAGGATTTGTAATTGATTTGTTCAGTCGCTCTCCTCACGAACAAAGGGACAACAAATCGAGGTTTTACAAAAACCTTATATGGAAGATAAACGAGGAATTTGCTTACATAACTTTTGCTGATGCAGTCAAGTATTCAGGATACAGTCCTTCTCATTTTTCAAAACTTTTCAAAGAACTTTCAGGTATGAGTTTTACCGAATACTTAAACACCATAAAGGTTGAACATGCCGCAGAAATGCTCAAAAGCGGACAAAACCTAACCGCCACCGCCGTTTCACTTAAATGCGGTTTTTCGACTGTGCGGAATTTCAACAAGGTGTTCAAAGAAATAACGGGATTTTCGCCAAAAAACCTGCCCAAAGACTATAGAGTGGATTATTCGGCAAAAGAGGGAGATTTTTTCGACCCGACCGACAAAAGATCAATTCTGGCATAAAAAAGCACCCCTGTATCACCTTACTTACTAATGGTGACACAAGGGTAATTTTTTATCATTTTATGATTTTTCGGTAGGATGAAGGTGGTGTGCCGAAACGGGTTTTGAAGCAATTATTGAAATTTCGCACACTTTGAAATCCGCTTTCAAAGGCAATGTCGGCGATGTTTTTATCGGTTTCCTCGAGCATTGCTATTGCGGTTTCAAGCCGATAGGAATTAAGGTAATCGGCAAAGGACATATTGAAAACTTCATGGAAATATCTTGAAACATAATGATAGTCATATCCGAGCAGAGCCGCTAATGACGAAAGAGAAATATCGTTTTTATGGTTTTTAAGGACGTAGTCGGTGATTTTTAGCATTGTTTCGGAATCTTTCATATTTTTATCGGTAAGGTTTACCGAATTGGAATACTCCTCACATACGGCATATAGGCAGGATTTAAGCATATAAACGGGCGGCGTTTTATCGGTTATAAGGTTTTCTTTTAAGAATTTGTTTACCGACTCTGAACAGACAAAAACAAAGCCGTTTCCCACCTTACCCTGCACGGCTTTTGAAAAGGCACGAACATAATCCTCGGAAAAAACTCCAACCCAATAAAGAGCATTTTTACAAGGTGTGATACTATGCACCTCATTAGAAAGGCAGAGGGCGAATTCATTGGGTTTTACTATTTGTTTGGTGTTTCCCACCGTACACTCAATTACACCCTCTAAAACATAAATCAGTTCAAAATTCTTATGGAAATGCGGATCCCACTTTTCTTGCCTATAGAAAAAAGCATTGTAATTGTAGTTGGTTTTGGAATTGTGTGGCTGATGAAATATCATATACCCTCCAAAAGATAATTTATTGCTATTATTATACAATATTTTGCAAGAAAATGTCAATATTTTGCTATATCCTAAATTCAGAGTTCAATTAGGGGGGGCAAATTATGATTTCTAATAAAGAATATTTCAAATTTTACGTGAACCACGAGCAAAGAAATCTTCGTCATAAAGTTGATTGGAATTTAGCGGAAGAATATTCCAAAGCGGGACTTAACCTTAAAAGCCGAATGGCAGACAGATTCTACCGTCTTTGCAAGGAAGAAAAACCGATAATTTTACCCGATGAAAAAATTTGTTTTGTAAGAACCGTTTCCAACCTTCCCGACGTTATAACCGAGCAAGAAAAAGACGAGCTCGGCATTTGGGATTGTATAAATAATTTGGCGCTCGACTATTACGGTGCCATCGACAAAGGTCTTATCGAAATGAGAAAGACGGCAGACGAGTATGCAAAGCGTGACATTGACAGTATCATTATGCTCTCTGACAAGTATCTCGAAGAAGCAAAGCGCCTTGGAAGAAACGACATTGTCGAGGTTTTGACTCAGGTGCCCCGCTACCCCGCAAGAAATTTCAGAGAAGCATTGCAATTTTTCAGAATTTTGCACTATGCAATATGGCTTGAGGGATATATGCATAATACGGTCGGCAGATTTGACCTTAATTTGTGGAAGTATCTCAAAAAGGATTTAGAGGAAGGTACTCACACAAAGGAATCTGCTCTTGAATTACTTGAAGATTTTTTCCTATCCTTCAACAAAGACAGCGATCTTTACCGCGGCATACAACAAGGTGACAACGGGCAAAGCATGATGCTCGGCGGTATAGATAAGGACGGAAACGACGTTTTCAACCTCTTGTCCGAACTTTGTCTTGAGGCATCATACAACAACGGACTTATTGACCCGAAAATCAATCTCAGAGTCAACAAAAATACACCAATAGAAAGATTTGAGCTCGCCACAAAGCTTACCAAAAGAGGACTTGGTTTTCCTCAGTATTCAAACGATGATATTGTAATACCCGCTCTTCAAAAGCTCGGTTACGACTATGAGGATGCCGCAAACTACACAGTAGCTGCTTGTTGGGAGTTTATAATCCCCGGTAATGCGGTTGATATAGTAAATATCGACGGATTATCTTATCCCAAATGTATAGATATTGCGCTACATTCATCCCTTAAAAGCTCTGCAAATTACGATAAGTTTTTCAATGCTGTCAAGAAAGAAATATTCAATGAGGCAGAAAGAATTTGCACAACCTGGAAAAGCGGATATAAATTGCCTTGCCCTCTTGTGAATCTTTTGATGCCGGGCGCCGACTACTTAAAGGCAAAATACAATAATTACGGCATTCACGGATGCGGCATTTCAACCGGAGCAGATTCTCTTGCGGCAATTAAGAAATACGTATTCGAAGAAAAGCGCATAACTCCCGATGAACTTATTGATGCAATTGACAACAACTTTGAGGGATACTCGGAGCTTTTACATTTACTCCGCTACGAAGCACCCAAAATGGGTAATAACGACGACTTCGTGGACAGTATTGCGGTCCTACTTCTTGATACCTTTGCCGAGAGTCTTAAAGGTCGCAAAAACGAGTGCGGCGGCATATTCAGAGCAGGTACGGGAAGCGCTATGTATTACGTATGGATGGCAGACGAGTTAGGTGCCTCTCCCGACGGTAGAAGAAAGGGTGAGCCGCTCGGTGCTAACTTCTCCGTGAGTCTTTTTGCAAAGACGAAAGGTCCTGTGTCGGTTATTGCATCGATGACAAAGCCGCATTTTGAAAACGTCATCAACGGCGGCCCGTTAACTCTTGAATTCCACCACTCTGTTTTTGCAGATGATGACGGAATCAGTAAGGTTGCAGCCCTTGTGAGAACCTTTATACTCAAGGGCGGTCATCAGTTACAACTCAATATGGTCAACACCGAAAAGTTATACGATGCTCAAAAGCACCCCGAAAATTATAAAAATCTCGTAGTAAGAGTATGGGGTTGGAGCGGATACTTTGTCGAGCTTGATAAATGCTATCAAGACCACGTTATTGCAAGGCAGACGTATACAATATGACAGGAACGATTTTTGATATAAAGGAAATGGCGGTGCACGACGGACCCGGTATTCGCACAACTGTATTTTTCAAGGGTTGCCCTTTGCGATGCAGATGGTGTCACAACCCCGAAGGATTGTCGGGTGAGCCGCAACTGATGTTCAAAAGTGCAAGATGTAAAGGGTGCGGTGCTTGTTTTATTCCCTGCTCACACGAGGATTGCAAGCCATTTGGCAGATGCTTACACGTATGTCCTCAAAACGCATTGGAGATAGCGGGAAAAAGGGTTAATGCAACGGAACTTGCAAAAGAACTTATAAAATGTGCCGAGTTTTTAGGCGACGGTTTCGGCGGTTTCACCTTTTCGGGCGGTGAACCGACTTCCCAAATTGAGTTTTTGCTTTCTCTTGCCAAGGAGTTAAAGGGGTATCATCTTTGCATTGAAACCTGCGGTTATACCGATAAGAAAAATTGGCAAAAAATCCTTGACACCTTTGATTTTATAATAATGGATATAAAACTTGCAGATGACGAGCAGCACAAAAAATTCACAGGCGTTTCAAATAAAATAATACTCGAAAATTTTGAAACGCTGAAAAAGAGCAAAAAGCCGTATATTATACGGACACCTCTGATACCCGACATTACCGATACGGCAGATAATCTTGATGCAATAAAAAGTATTATAGCCGACAGCAATTGGGAAAAGATTCCATATAATGCGGCGGCAGGCGCAAAATACAAAATGCTTGGAATGGAATACAAACTATAAAAAAAGTTCAATGGAAAATTTCCATTGAACTTTTTTAATTCTTACTTATTAAATAGTACATATACCTTAAATCCTCAAGAAGTTTAAGGTTTTCTTGCTGATTTAATAGCGGATATGCGGTATTAAGACGGCTGTATGCGAAGTTATTCGACACTATAAAGCGTTTGTACTTTGCTGTCTTTTTATTAAACTCTGCCCTATCCTCTCCCAAGGAATCGGTTTTGGCATAGATTTTTATACTGTCATCGGGATTTGCTTCATTTAATATCTGCTCGATTTCCTTTGCGGCAGATATTTTGGTTTTGATATTGATTGCCTCAGATACAGAATAAATGGTATCAACAAAAAGTATGATGAGTGCGGCTGTAAGGAACAACAACATCTTATGGGAAATTGTTTTGTCGATAAGTTTTTCAACGCTTGGCTGAACAAATATCATAACGAGTGACAACACTGCGCCCAAAACAAGATTTTTTATAAGGTTGGATTTTGAATTTTGTCTATCCCAGGCATCCTTTGAAAACATTTTTTTGAAAACCAATGCCGAGGTGAATTCAAAAACGAACGCCGCCGCAAAACTGATTATTACTGTCAAGGGACAGGTTATCCAACCGCTAAGAGATTCAAAAGGAATAAGGGCGGCTGAAACCGCAACGGGCGCAAGACCATATGCCGCAAGTACGGGGCCCTGCAAAAAGCCCTTATTTACAAACTTTTTTGTTTTTGCCAAAGTATATATTGTTTCAAAAACCCATCCTGCAAAACCGTATACCAAAAACATACATAATATTGTGTAACCACTCATTTTTGTTTCTCCTTTCGGTCGGTTTTTAAGTATCTGTCTTCCTCACTGAAGATGCAACCGCAATATTTCTGCATATACATTCCGGTGTTTCTCGCTTCGGTCTGACCCTCTCTGAAGCGGGGTCTGAAATCCCTGTACAAGAACTCGACACCGTATTTTTGAGCCGCTGCTTTTGCCACCTTAATCATAAGTTCATGGTCTTGGTAGGGGCTTACGAACAAGGTGCTTGTAAAACTGTCGAAACCGTTTTCGGCAGCATATTTTGCAGTTTCCCCGAGGCGGACAGCATAGCAATAATTACATCGAGCAAGTATATTATCAGATACCGCACGAACGAAATCACGAAGTCCGTAAGTATCGTTTACTACGAGTTCCATTTTGATTTCTTTTGCATAATTTACAAGTGTATCTCTGCGATTTCTATACTCGGTTACTGGGTGAATATTGGGATTAAACCAAAAGCCGACAGGTTCAATTCCCTCCTCGCGAAGTTGCTTTATACAAGCAACCGAACAAGGCGCACAGCATATATGTAATAACGTTTTCATTACCTGTTGCTCCAATATTTTCTATCTAAATTTCTCATACTTACTGCCGCAGTAATATGTTTGGTATCAATCATATCCGCTGCCTCAAGGTCGGCAATCGTGCGGGCGAGTTTCAGTATTCTGTCATAACCTCTTGCCGAAAGTCCCAAGCGAGAAAAGGCAATTTCAAGTGTCTTTTTAGCGGCATCGGTCATAACGCAGTATTTATCGAGCATTGAGGGAGTAAGACGGGCATTACAACTGATGCCTGTACCCTTATATCTTTGCTGCTGAATTTTTCTTGCCGCCTCTACCCTTTTTCTGATAGATTCGCTTGTTTCCTCATTTGCAACCGCTGTGAGTTCATTGAACTCAACGGGAGGTACTTCAACGTGAATATCAAGTCGGTCAAGCATAGGTCCTGATATTCTATCCAAATATTTAGTAACTGCCGTCTGCGTGCAGGTACATTCTTTATGCGGGTGACCGTAATATCCGCAAGGGCATGGGTTCATAGCGGCAACCAACGTGAAATTACAAGGATAAGTAACTCTGCCTGCCGCACGAGATACCGTGACCTTACCGTCTTCCAATGGCGCACGCAAAGCTTCTATTACGCTTCTTGAAAACTCGGGCAATTCATCGAGGAACAAAACTCCGCCGCTTGCAAGTGAAATCTCACCCGGTTTCGGTATAACACCGCCGCCCGTCAGCGCTACTGCAGATACCGTGTGGTGGGGTGAGCGGAATGGACGGTGGGTTATGAGTGATTCATCCTCCGACAAAAATCCCGCTACCGAATGAATTTTCGTGGTTTCGATTGCTTCTTCGAATGACATATCGGGAAGTATTGAAGGAAGACGCTTTGCGAGCATACTTTTACCCGATCCGGGAGGTCCTATCATTAAAACGTTATGACCGCCTGCCGCAGCAATTTCTAGTGCCTTTTTAGCGGCGTACTGTCCCTTAACCTCGCTGAAATCTCCATAAAAATTCTGCTTTTGCGGCTTGATTTCGGGGGCTTTTTGAGGTGCAATCGGAACTTTATCCATAAGATGCTCAACAAGCGCCTTTACGCTCTCTACGGGATAAACGTTGATGCCGTTTACTACAGATGCTTCTCTGACGTTTTCTTTAGGCAAATAAAAATTCTTGATTCCTGATTTTGCGGCGATAATCGTCATAGACAAAATACCATTTACTCTGCGGACGTTACCGTCGAGCGAGATTTCTCCGATAAAGGCAGAGTCGGACAAATCGGCATCAATCTGACCCGAAACCGAAAGAAGTGCTATAACTAAAGGCAGGTCGTAAAGACTACCCTCTTTTTTAATATCGGCAGGGGCAAGGTTTACCGTGATTTTACCTTTAGGCAAAGCAAAACCTGAATTTTTAATAGCGGCACGTACTCTGTCACGAGATTCTTTGACTGCGGCATCGGGAAGTCCTACAATATCAAATCCGGGGAATCCGCCCGATGAATCCACCTCGATACCGACGCTATACGCATCAATACCGAAAATACCCATACTATTAACTCTCGTAAACACTGCCGTCACCTCTTATCTGTTAAAATGCGAGGTCTTTTTCTATCTGATTTTTGACCTCTTCAAGACCATTGAATTTCCTTTCTTCACGGATAAATTCCAAAAAGTTCACTTTTATTATTTTTCCGTAAAGGTCACCCGAAAAGCCGACTATATGAGTTTCGGCAATCGGAGTTTCGGTTTTATAGGTAGGCCTTATACCTATATTGGTTATTGAATTATATTTTTTGCCATCAACCTCGGTTTCGGTTTTGTAAACACCGAATTTAAGCACTGTGACCTCACTGTCGGGGATTTGGTTTGCAGTGGGGAATCCCATTTGTCTGCCTCTTGCATCGCCCGATATAACTTCACTTTCTAAGAAGAAATCAAAGCCCAACATTTGCTTTGCGGATTTCATATCGCCATTTTCAATAGCGGCACGAATTCTCGTTGAACTTATGGGCTCGTCCATATAATAAACCGGCTCGATAATTTTACATTCTGCGCCGTGAGAATTTGCATATTCTTTAAGCGTTTGGGTATTACCTGCGGCAGATTTTCCAAATCGGTAATTAAATCCGCAGGAAATACTTTTTACATTGTATTTACAAAAAAGCATATTCAAAAACTCGGTTGGTGACATATCTTTAACTTGCTCAAAATCGAGAAGTAATATTTCATCAAAACCGAGTCTTAAAAATTCTTTTTCTTTAATATTTTCGGGCATAATGAGTTTAGCCCCTGCCTTCATAGGAGGAGCCGCAAAGGTTACGACAACCTTTTTTTCTGCTTTGCTTTTGATTGCGCTGTCAAGCACTGCGAGGTGTCCTTTATGGATACCGTCAAATGTGCCGAGAGCTAAAGCTACCGTTTTACTCATTTAATCCTCTTTAATTATACATTTAACTTTAAGGGAAGCGCTTTCCCTATCAATAAATCCGAGTCCTAAAAACTCATTGTTTGCGAAAACCTTTAATATTTCGGTTGGGTTTTGGGGCAAGTGAAGTCTGTCGAGCGACAACTCACCGCCGCACATAAATCTTGCGCCCTGTTTTTCGGTTATATAAACGTCATTAAACTGCGCAACAGCAAGTTGGGGTGGTAAAATGTACTTTTCAGGGTCAAGTTTTACTATATCCGGGTCGGTACAATCCTCTATCTTGAATCCTGCCGTTTCAATTCGGCGAAGGCTGGTCATGGCAGCACCGACACCGAGCGCTTTACCTATATCATCGGCAAGGGTGCGGATATATGTACCCTTCGAGCAAGTGACGTCAATTGTAAATTCATTTTCATTAAAATCCAACAGTTCCAATTTATGAATTGTGACCTCTCTTGCGGCACGTTCAACCTCTCCGCCTTCACGGGCTATATCGTAAAGATGCTTACCCTCAACTCTGATAGCGGAATACATAGGCGGCACCTGACTTATGGCACCCTTAAACTTTTCCAAAGTATCAAGCAGTTGTTCTTTAGTAACGTTCGGAGTAGTTTCGGTCAGAACCTTGCCCGTAATATCCAAAGTATCGGTTGTGATTCCGAGTTTTACACCTGCTACGTATCTTTTATCACTCTCTAAAATATAGGAGCACAGACGGGTCGCTCTGCCGACAAGCACCGGCAAAACGCCTGTAGCGAGTGGGTCAAGCGTACCTGTATGACCTACTCTTTTGGTACCGTATGCTCTTTTCATAATTGATGCCGCTGTAAATGACGTGAGTCCTTGCGGTTTATCAAGCAGAACGAGTCCGTTCATAGTTTCTCCGTTTCTTAAATGTTTAATTCCTTTGCGACGCTTTCCAAAATCGCTTTTTTGGCGGTTTCGGCATCGCCTGTAACCTGACAGCCCGCCGCTCTTACGTGACCGCCGCCACCAAGTCTTGTACAGATTGCCGAAGCATCGGCAGGTGCGTGTGTGCGAACTGAAATTTTGAATTTACCCTCTTCTTTTCCCTTAAGGGTAACACCCACAAGCACTCCCTCTACCGTTCTCGGCATTCCTGCAACGCCGTCAAGTTCCGATTCATCCGAATTTTCGGAATGTATCGTATTGAAATCAAGGGTTGTAAGGGCACATTTACCGTCAAAATAAAGTTCGAGATTTTCCAGAACTTTTTTCTCAAGGTAAAGGCGCGCGGGTGATTTGGTTTCAAAGAAAAGTTTGATTATAAACTCACTGTTTGCGCCGCAAGACATAAGTTCGGCGGCGGCAATATGAGTTTTCGACGTTGTGTTGGTGAATTGGAAGCAACCTGTATCTGTGACAATTCCTGTAAAAATTGCAGATGCAAGGTCTTTATCGGGTGTGATGCCAAGTTGTTTGCACAAATCATGCATAATTTCACAACAAGCCGAGGCCTCGCTATCCAAATAAAGATTTTTTGCATACTGTTTATTGGTCTGATGATGGTCGATACAAAGGTCGGCGCTTTCCCTTATATCCATAGGAATACCCGACATAAGTTTTATATCGGCAACGTCCACCGCAATTATGGTTTTGCCGCAAAAATCCAAGTCCTCAAGATTGGCGGTTTTGCCTAAATATGAGAACTTTTCGGCCACATTATCACCACAAACAACCTCTGCTTTGCCGCCCAAAATTTCAATAATTCTTTTAAGGGCAAAGCCTGAGCCTAAAGTATCTCCATCGGGTGAAGAATGGGTTAAAATAACCGCATTTTCCACACCCTTCAGATACTCGGCTGTTTCTTTCAGGGATAAAATTTTGCATTTATCCGTCATATCAGTTTTCCTCCGAAGATGGCTCAAACGAGTCGATTATCTTGGAAATTTCTGCGCTCTTAATGATAGAATCATCGGCAATAAAGCGAAGTTCGGGAACTTTGCGGAGGGATAAACTTCTTCCGAGTTCACGACGAAGATATCCCGCTGCGCTTTTAAGTCCTTTTACGCTTTCAACAGTCTTGTCATAACCCTCAATGGCGCTGACATAAACGGTTGCGTATGACATATCGCCCGATACGTCTACCTTAACGATGCTTATAAGTTTGCTGACTCTCGGATCTTTTACGTCACGCATAAGAACTGAAAGTTCTCTTTCGATATCCGAGGTCACTCTGCCTAATTTGAATCCCGGCATATTTTACCTCACAATTAATCTCTGTATTCTTCGATGATGAATGCCTCAAAGGTATCTTCAGGCTTGATATCTGCGAATTTCTCAAGTGTAATACCACACTCATAGCCCTCTGCAACCTCTTTGACGTCGTCCTTAAATCTGCGAAGGGATGCAATCTTATCTTCTGCGATAACGATAGAGTCACGGATAACTCTTATCTGACATGCTCTTGTTACCTTACCATCGGTTACGTAGCAACCTGCAACTGCGCCGACACCGGATATCTTATAAACCTCACGGACAGATACGTTTGCCATAATAACCTCACGGGTCTTGGGTGCAAGCATACCCTTCATAGCGGCTTCGATTTCTTCAATGCAATCATAGATAACTCTATAAAGACGCATATCAACACCGTTTGTTTCTGCGCTCTGCTTTGCAACGGCATCGGGACGAACGTTGAATCCAACGATAATAGCGCCTGAAGTTGCCGCAAGAGTTACGTCTGATTCGTTGATAGCGCCAACGCCACCGTGAATAACCTTAACTCTGACTTCTTCATTTGAAATCTTGACGAGCGACTCTCTGACCGCCTCAACCGAGCCCTGAACGTCGGCTTTAACGATGATATTGAGTTCCTTGAGTTCGCCCTCTTCAAGTTGACTGAAGAGGTTATCAAGTGTAACCTTTTTAGCAGCGTTAAACTGTTCTTCTTTTGCCTTTTCCTTCTTCTGATCAACGAGTTGACGTGCAAGTCTTTCATCAGATACTGCATCGAATGAATCACCCGCTGCGGGAACTTCATCAAGACCTGTAATCTCAACCGGAACGCTCGGACCTGCAGTCTGTAATGCCTTGCCGTTTTCGTTCATCATTACACGAACTCTACCAACAGAGGTACCTGCAACGATGATATCTCCCGTATGGAGAGTACCTGCCTGAACGAGAAGTGTTGCAACAGGGCCTCTGCCCTTATCAAGACGCGCCTCAAGGACGACACCCTTTGCTTTTCTGTCGGGGTTTGCCTTGAGTTCCTGCATTTCTGCAACAAGGAGAATATTTTCAAGAAGTGTATCAATACCCATATGTGTTTTTGCAGAAACGGGTACACAAATAATGTCACCGCCCCACTCTTCAGGAACGAGTTCCTGTTCGGTGAGTTGCTGTTTTACACGGTCGGGGTTTGCTTCGGGTTTATCCATCTTATTGATAGCAACGATTATCTGAACACCTGCTGCACGTGCGTGGTTGATTGCCTCGATGGTCTGCGGCATAATACCGTCATCAGCGGCAACAACGAGAACTGCGATATCAGTAGCCATTGCGCCACGCTGACGCATAGAGGTAAATGCGGCGTGTCCGGGAGTATCAATAAATGTGATTTCGTTGCCTTCGTGGTTTACACGATATGCACCGATTGCCTGTGTAATTCCGCCTGCTTCGGTAGAAGTAACGGATGCTTCACGAATGGCATCAAGAAGTGAAGTTTTACCGTGGTCAACGTGACCCATAACGCAGACTACGGGATCACGTGGACGAAGGTCTTCTGCCTTATCCTCGGCAATATCCATAATTCTTTCTTCGATTGTAACAACGACTGCCTTTTGAATCTTTGCGCCCATTTCGGTTACAAGGATTTCGGCGGTATCGTAATCGATAGTCTGGTTAACGGTTGCCATCATACCGAGTTTCATAAGGTTTTTGATAAGCTCGGCTGCAGTTTTCTTCATAGCGGCTGCAAGTTCACCAACTGTGATTTCCTCGCCGACTGTAACTGTGATGGGTGTCTTTTTAATCTTTTCAAGTTGAAGTTTGCGAAGTTTATCTGCCTCGGTTTCCTTCTTGCCTGATTTGGGTTTTCTGTATTCTTGAGATTTCTGTTTTATCTTCTGCTTTCTTTGCATATTGTCACGCATTGAGTCTGCAGGAGCAATATTTTCATACTTCTCGTTGTATTTATCCATATTGACTTCGAAGGCCTTTGTATCAACCTTGCGAATTTCTGCAGGACCTCTGTTAGGTGCTTCGCCTGCAGGTTTATCCTTCTTGCGAGGAGCAATCGGAATGCTGACCTTGGGTTCGGTCTTTTTGGGTTCTTCCTTTTTAGGCTCTTGCTTTTTGGGTTCTTCCTTTTTAGGCTCTGCTTTTTTAGGCTCTGCCTTCGTGGGTTCTTCCTTTTTAGGCTCTTGCTTTTTGGGTTCTGCCTTTTTCTCTGCTACGGGTTTTGCAGGAGCAGGTTTGGGCTCTTTAGGTGCCTTTGCTGCTTCCTCGGCTGCCTTTTGAGCGGCGGCTGCTGCCTTAAACTGCTCTAAAATTGCTGCCTGCTCTGCAAGTTTTCTATCCTTTTCTGCCGCCTTTGCTGCTGCGGCTTCTTTTCTTGCATTTTCGCCCATAGCAAAATAATCGTTAAAGTTTTTAACTGAATTTTGCTTTGTAACTACGTCAAAGCAGAAGTCAAGTTCCTCGTCTGTAAGGGTGGACTGACTTTTTCTTGCCTCGTCTGAGAATTTTGCAAGTATTTCAATAACCTGATTGTTGCTAAGTGAAAAATCCTTTGCAACATCTGTTACACGGTATTTAGCTGCCATTTATTCTACCTCCAATACTGATTTTACGGCTTTAGTAAAGCCCTCATCGGTGAGTGTGATTATTCCTGTAAGAACACCGATGGCATTTGCATATTCACTCATAGATATATCGGTTTTAACAACCGTTGCTTTATCTTTACAAAAGAATTCGGTTTCTTTGGCGGATTTTGGGGAGAGGTCGTTTGCAAGAAGTACTAAACTTGCTTTTCCTTTTAAGACTTGTTCTTTCACGCTGTCAAATCCATAGGTTATTTTACCGGCTTTTCTTGCAACTGAAAGTTTATTAAAAAGTTTTTCCTTCAAAACTATTCCTCCAAACGCCTTTGCATCTCACAAAGTATTTCTTCGGGGATTTTCATTTCGAAAACCTTTTCCAATCTGCGAGATTTGATTGTCTTTTTAAGGCATTCCGGGTTGGGACAGATATATGCGCCTCTACCCTGTGCCTTACCGGTGGTATCGAGGGATACCTCGCCGAGTTTGTTCTTTACTATTCTAACCAATTCTTTTTTGGATTTCATTTCCATACAGCCGATACATTGACGAAGCGGCTCTTTCTTTGCGGGCATCTCGCTACCTCCTTTTTTGAGTTTAATTATTCACCGTAGAAACCGCTTTCGGGGTGAATATCTATCTTCCAACCGGTGAGTTTTACGGCAAGACGTGCGTTCTGACCTTTATTACCGATTGCAAGGGAGAGCTGACTGTCAGGCACTGTTACCTTGCAGACCTTGGGCTCTTCGGAGATAATTTCAACACCGACTACCTTTGCGGGAGAAAGTGCTTCTGAAATAAACGTTGCGGGGTCTTCAGAATATTTGACTATATCAATCTTTTCGCCGCCGAGTTCTTCAACGATGTTGCCAACACGTGCGCCACGGGGACCGATGCATGAGCCAACAGCGTCGATATCAGGATTTTCAGACCAGACAGCCATCTTTGTTCTTGAACCTGCCTGACGGGAGATTGCCTTGATTACGATGGTGCCATCGAAAATTTCGGGAACTTCCATTTCGAAAAGGCGCTTAACAAGGTTGGGATGTGAGCGGCTGATCATAACTCTTGGGCCACCCTTTTCTCCCTCTTTAACGCCAACGATATAAACCTTAACCATATCGCCGATATTAAGAGTTTCACCCTCAACCTGCTCAGTCTTGGGAAGGATTACCTCGCTCTTACCAACGAGAAGTGTTGCATTGCCTGTTCGAGCATCAATGCCCATAACCTTTGCAGACACGATTTCACGGTTTTTATCCTGGAACTCGGCAAGGGTCTGACCCTTTTCTGCATCGGATATACCCTGACGGATAATCTGCTTTGCATTCTGAGCGATGATTCTTCCGCAAATGCGGCTGTTGATCGGAATTTCTACGAAATCGCCTACAGTTGCTCTTTTGCTGTATGTAACAGCTTCCTCAAGGAGAATCTCGGTGTAAACGTCGGTCACTTCCTCAACAACGAGTTTACGAGCGAAAAGAATGAACTTTTCCTTCTCGAAATCAATTTTGCAGGTGATTACGTCTCTGCCGCCGAAGTCCTTTTTAACAGCGGTTACGATTGCGTTTGTAATTCTATTTGCGAGAACGTCCTGTGGGATTCCCTTTTCGCTCTCAAGCAAACGGAGAGCTTCAAAAAGCTCTTTTGTATCTACTTTCTTTGATGCTTTAACTGATTTAGCCATTTTCCATTTTCCTCCTAATTTATATGTCGGCAAGTTTTACTTTTGCAATGTCTTGTTTGTTTATTTTTATTTCATCCGCATCGGTGGCAATTACAAGTTCATCGCCAAAGGATACGAGATTTCCAACGATTTCTTTTGAGCCGTCAATCGCCTTGAAAAGAACGACTCTGACTTTAGCGCCTATAAACGCCTCGAAGTGTTCGGGCTTTACAAGTTCACGCTCAAGTCCCGGTGAGCAGACCTCGAAATAATAGGACGTGCCGATTATATCCGCCTCATCGAGAATTGGGTCTACAAGGTGAGAAACGTCGGTGCAGTTATAGATATCCACACCGCCGTCTTTGTCGATAAAGACCCTCAAATACCAGGATGCGCCCTCTTTGACGTACTTAACGTCCCAGAGTTTGAGTCCCAAGGATTCGATAGGTTCTTTAACCAATGCCGCAACTCTGTCGGCAACTGAACCATGTGCCATACATTTCCTCCTTTGACAAAAAACAAAGAGCGGGTCGCCCCACTCTCCTTTGTCAACAATTTTTACTTACAAGCAGATTATAGCACACAACTTTTAATTTTGCAAGTATTTTTTATTGTATAATATATTATATATATTATTCTTCCATTTGTCTGCCTAAAAACCCTGCCGCAACCTTGGCAAGACGAACGTCGGCATCGGCGGCAATTCGGGATTTTTCGTTCATAAGAAGGACTACCGAGCCGATGACATCACCCGATGCAATAATAGGTACTATGACTGATGCTCTGGCATCTACATTATCAAAAGGAATGACATATTCCGCCTCGCCCGCCTTATAGATATATGCTCTGCGGCTTTCCATAAGGGATTCAAGCTCGGGAGTTAAATTGCGGTCAACCGTTTCACGCTTGGAAATGCCTGCGGCGGCTATTACTCGGTCGCGGTCGCTGATGGCTATACCGAAGGTTGAGTCCTTTGCCAAAACCTCGGCAAACTCGGCGGCTGAATCGGTCATCTCGCCTATCGGCGAATACTTTTTGAAGATTACCTCCCCTTGCGAATCGGTGTAAATTTCAAGCGGATCGCCTTCGCGGATTCTCATTGTTCTTCTAATTTCTTTTGGGATAACAACACGACCTAAATCATCTATTCTACGAACTATTCCAGTTGCTTTCATATATACATTTCTCCTTAAATTACAAATTGTGATGTTAGTATTTGTAAACGGTGGAGATTTATACTGCAGGATTTACTTTTGAAATTAAATATGCTATACTGTTTTTGAAAAGTCCGTTTTATGGGACACTGTGTATGGTATTATAAATATATAAAATAAAAGGAGTTGTATTTTATGACCGAAAAAACACTTTATGAAAAACTGTCAAATATTCTCAAAACGATAGACAGAGAAAAATATACGGATATAGTATCTATTATTGAGTGCAATATTGAAGATGACGGAGTCGTATATATGGATGCTTTTGATTTCGCATGCGAATTGCACGGTGCAGATGGAGCAGAAATTTTGCCAAAAGAAGTTGCAGAGCTAATGATAGAGATTTATCTTGAAGAGATTGCTAATGAAAACCCCGATGCAATGACAAATCTTGGGTCGCTTTATTACACAGGAAGATGCGGCGAACAGAATTACGAAAAAGCAGTTGAGTATTATACGATGGCAGACAAGCACGGTGAACGACAAGCAACCGAAAATCTTGGATATTGCTATTATTATGGCCGTATAGGGGAGGTCGATTATAAAAAGGCATATCACTATTTCGTAAAGGGTGCTCTTGATAATCATTTGAATTCCCTGTACAAAATCGGCGATATGTATAAGAACGGCTATTACGTTGAAAAAGACGAAAAAGAAGCCTTCTACATTTACACTCATTGCTATGAGCAAATGACCAAAGTCTGTGCAGAATTGATAGGTGCAGACATTTGTATGCGTATGGGTAATGTTTACTTCTATGGCATTGGTACAGAAAAGAATTATGAGATGGCTCTTAAGTACTATCAAGAAGCAGAACAACACTATTATAGAAAAATAAACAACGGCGATTTCTTTGCTAAAAAAGGACTTGAAGGTGTCATTGAAAAGCAAAACGAAATCAGAAAAATACTTTTAGACGAACTTCCTGATTTTAATTGGAGAGAGTAAACAAAAAGCGAGGTGAAATTCACCTCGCTTTTGCTATGTATAAAACCGCCTAAAAACCCGTTTTTGACACCAATGCGTCGGGTGGGGCAAACCTGCGAAAACCCTAGTGTTTATGCGGGTTTAGGGCGGTTTGCCCTATCTCATACGAGTGAAACGAGTATCTATGTTCTCAAAAACAGTCTAAATCTTTGATTTAGCAACTGTTTTTAGAGGTTATAATAACACAAGCCTCGATTCTTCTCACAATTCCTGTTGCTTTCATAAATATATAATAATCTCCTTGCTTTACAAAGCCCAACTGTTAGTATCTGTAAAACAAGGATTTTTATGCTTTTTTATTTAATTATCGTTTATTATTATTTTAATTTATATTCCATAATTACGCTGCTTTGTTTTTGAGGAAGATAAATCTTTATGGCATTGCTTCCGATAAACGTATTTCCAGTATTAAGATCGTCAAACAAATACTCTTGATTTTCAACGGTTGATTTCAATTGGATTTCAACATTATCAAAAGGCGAATTTTTTCTTCTAAACGCCATAACAATTCCGCTTTGAGCTTCATTATCGTGATACTGCCAGATAGCCCAAGCCGTACTGTCAAACACATTTGAACCGTGATTATAAAAATCCATAGAAAAATATTTTCGAATTTTTCTGTATTCGTCTGTTATTTGTTTTGCCCATTTAAAATCATCTTCGTTCATAGATTGGAAGATAGCATTATAGAAAGCACCGCCCCAACTCGAAGAATAGGAACTTCTGATTGCATAAGTATCGTTTTTGGTTTTGCTTGTGCAACCGTTATATGGCAGATATGCAGAAATATTGGCATTGTGCGTCTGCAATACCTCCGGATTTTCATTGAAGTTGCATTGATAGTCGCTTCTAAAAAACGGAATAGAACGCTTTAAAGTTTCAATGTCAATTCTTCTACCACCCGAAGCACAATTATCAATCAGTAAATCAGGGTGTTTCTCAAGCAACCTATCCCAAAGCTCATACATTCCCATAATGTGCTTTATTTCGGTAATGCCTCGGCGATTTGGTTCGTCATTTTCTTTAAAATAAGAAGTAAGCCAAGCATTAAAATCTTGACGATAGCACGAAAGGTCTAATTTACACACGTATTCTAAAAGGAAATTAAGCACGTATTCAAAGGCTTCTTTATTTCCATAATTTAAGATAGTATTTGCATTGTCCGGCAATTTCAAAAACCAATCGGGATGTTCTTTTGTAATTGGCGTTCCTTTGATCGCACGTTCAGGCTCAAACCAAAGCATAAGATTCATTCCGGCATTTTTTGCGGCATCACGAACATCAATCAAATCATTTGGATGGACACGTTTGTTTACTTCCCATTCACCTGTATGCGCTCCCCAATCTCCGCTAAAAGTGTCATCACATTTCGTACACTGTCCATACCAGCCTGCATCAATCCATATATCTTCAAATTTAATATCATGCGCTTTCAATTCATTTATTCTTTTAATCATTTCCTCGCTTTTAAGTCCACCCCAAAGCTCACACGCCATGAGACCATCTCGTGTAGCGTTGGTATTACTTCTATGAGAAAAATGGTTCTTAATAAGCTTACGAAATTTATTGTGTTTATCCTCCAACTCGGTATAACCCATAATAAGCGTAGATGATGTGCGAATTTTTTCGCCCGATTTTAAATAGAAATTGGTTTCTTTAAGACCACTTCTCATCTTGATGCCATTTTCCGTTTTAGAAAATTCCGACATCCAATCGCCTGTCCAACCGATAGCCGTAATATAACCGCTTCCATTTGCCGTTACATCAAAAAACGGCATCATTCCTTCGCTTGAGCGTCCACCGATATTACCAAATTGCTTTTTGGGTGTTTTGTCAAGATATTCGTAATTAAAATTGTATTCTGTAGCACTTACCTTATCATTTTCCCAATAAAAACCACCTTCTACCATTCCGTTCATGGTTATAACACAAGCATCACCTTCTACAGGCTCATATCCTGATTTTGCTTGTCTTGGGTATGTTAAAGGAAATACTGTATCACAATCGCAAATATTGGATATGATTTGCGAATTGCTGTCACTTTTGTTTTCAAAGTATAGCACCCATTCTACCGCATCATACTCTTTATACTCTTTACAGACTACTTGTACAGTTACACCCTTTTCTAATTCATAAACCGCATTGTTTTCTGCTGAAAAAACACACCGCTTTTCTCCATAATTAAAACTAAACTCTTTTTTCATTGCTTTTCACCTTTTATGATATTTTTTAAATTTTCAATGCACCACAACACCATAATGATACCCTGCCTGTATGCTATTTAATATCTAAAATATCAATTGGATTTTTGTAAAGCATTGTATTCCAATCCTCTTCATTTCCACCCATTGCTATATATCCTTTATATTGCAAATCAAAAATATAGCCTAATCCCTCTGCATGTTGTGAAGAGCTTAAGTGTAAACCACTCGTTTTACTGTTGCAAAAATCACTATGTATACAATAATCGTTAGATAACAGAATTTTATCTGAATATCCTTTTTGGCACAGGTTGACTAATGTTTCTGCAATAGTGTTTAAATTGTGTGGATAGCAATGGCATTGATCCATACAAATATAACACCCTGTCTTTAAAACGCTTTCCAAATAATCTGCATCCGGACGAATTGCAGTATGCCCAATAATTATTTTATCTATGTTAGCTCCGTTTTTAAGTAATATTTCTAATTGTTTAAATGCAATATCTTCTTTGTGCTCACAGTGGACATAAAGCGGTAAACCTGTTTCCTTTTGAATAATTCCCATCGCAGATAATTTTTTGAGATTATCTTCTGTTATTCCCATATTGCCTGTAGCACATTTTAAAATTCCGGGTTTAATATCTGTGCCGTTAATTCCGTTTTTACATTCTTTTATAAGCCATTTTGCAAGTTCTTGTGGGCTATTATTAAAAGCCTCTATGCTTTGTAAATAATAAAATCCCGTAGAAGCTACAATTTTCACACCTGAAAGCTCCGAAACCTCTTTTAAAAGTGTTGCGTCTCTGCCAAGGTCTATAGGTGTTCCGTCAACCATTAAGCCAAGATTGTATTTTTGATGCATTTGTTCAAGTGTTTCACAAGCTAAATTTTTAAGTTTAGTTTTATCAAGCCATTTTTTACCAAATGCATTACTGAAAGAAATCGAGGAACAGCTAATATGTTCATGTATTAAAACTTTACCTAAATCGGTTTTATTTATAACTCCCGTTACTGTCTGAATCATAATACGGTTGCCTCCTTATGGTACTATGCATATTCCAATTAGGGATAATATTCCGCCTATAAGTCCAACCATTTGCCTTTTTGAAAGGCGCTCCTTGAACAATACAGCCGACATTACCGAACTCAAAACGATAGCACTGCCGTTAATAAGTGGGAAAAACAGTTGGCTCGGAAGCATTCCGACAAGTTGCAGGTTGATATAGTTCATTGCGAAGGTACAACCGCCGCAAATAAGCGCGAACAAAATGGTGGATCTCGGAAGTTTTTCCTTTGTGTTGATGCCTTTATTGAGTATTATGTTGAAAATCACTGCAAAGGCAAAGGCAACAAACAAAAAGCCTGTGATTTCGGGTTTATATTCGGATTTTTGATGAACCTTTTGGATAACACCGTCGGCACCGATCGAAAGGAATGCAAAGGCGCAGTAGAACACCCATTTTTTATTGAATGTCGCATTGACATCCTTTTGAAGTGAAAGGTAAATGAAAAACAAAAGCACAAACACGGCACAAAGCTTTGCAATGCTGAATTTCTCGCCAAAGAAAACGCCCGACATTGTGGGAATTATCATTGAAGAGGTGGTAATGAGCAGGGTTATATTCATAGGTCCTATTTGAAGAGCATGGACCTTATAGAACTGACCGAGGGCGGCTATTATTCCATAAAACGAGCCGAAAATAACGGTGAAAAGCGAGAGCTTGCCGCCGATGAGCATAGCACCGAAAAGCAAGGTGCAGGCAACGTAAACGAAAATATTGAAAAGGTTGATTTTTGAATTTGTATCAAGATTTTTCTTGCAAACCCTATTTGTAAGGCAGTTTTGAAGCACCGCCGCAAATACGGAAGTTATTATTAATGGTATGGGCATAATTATCTCCTCCTCATATAAAATACCATATTTACACCCCCTTTTCTCTTGACTTTTCGGCATATTATATGGTAAAATCGGCAACGAAGAGGCGATTTTATGAGTATTGGAAAAACGGCGATTATTAAATTCCCCGAGCTTAAGGGGTTTGATTTTCGAATCAAGCACAACAAAATAGAGCCAAAGGATCACACCCTTGATATTGATTTGCACACCCACATCCAATTCGAAATTTATCTGAATCTTTCGGGTGACGTTTCATTTTTGGTGCAGAACAATCTGTATGAGATAAAAAGGGGCGACGTTATTATTTCGAGGCCGGGTGAGGAGCATCACTGTGTTTACAGAAGTGCCGCGCCACATGAAATGTTTTGGATTCTTTTCGACTGTGAGCAAAACAGCGGCATTTTGGATTTTCTCAAGGAAGAGTTTTCCGACAACTACCTTTCCTGCCCCGAGGAGCTTCAAGACGAGCTTTTTAGAATATGTTACTCCTTAAACGAAAAAGCGATCAGCGAGGAGGAAAGGTTATATTACTTCTTCAGAATCTTTGCAATTCTAAAAATGAGCAAGACTTCCTCTATGGCGAGTGCGGGCGAGCTTGACTACGAGCTTAAGGATATTATTAAGTATATAAACAACAGAATCTGCGAGGAAATCAGTATAAAAGAGATTGCGGATACCTTTTTCATAAGCCAAAGCTCACTCGAGAGAAGCTTCAAAAGGGCGCTCGGCATTACTCCCCTTGAATTTATAAAGAGAAAGAAGATCGCCCTTGCGGCAAAGCTGCTGCGCGATGGAAAATCGGTTTTGAATGCGGGACTTTCGGTTGGCTACAACGACAACTCTCACTTTATAAAGCTATTCAAAAAGTATTACGGAATAACCCCTAACCAATACAAAAAAAGGGAGAACAAGGTATAAAGACAAAAACAAAAGGACGGAAAATTTCTTAATTTTTTATAGAACTTTTTAAGCGTTATTACTGAATCACGCCATATCAATATAAGAAGAATTATACCAAAAACAATAAAGCGAAGTGAATATCACTTCGCTTTTGCTATGTATAAATTGGGTTGAATTCCATATTTTGAACCCTTGTGTTCAATAGGGCAAACTTGCAAAAAAGCTAGTGTTTATGCGGGTTTCAAGCGGTTTGCCCTATTATAACGCATTCCTCGATTCTTCTCACAATTCCGGTTGCTTTCATATTATATACAAAATCTCCTTCTTAACAAAGGCCCCCTTGCCTAAAGGGGGCTGGCGCCGTAAGGCGACTGGGGGATTGTTCCTTTTTTACAATCCTTCCACCGCTAACGCGGTCCCCCTCCCTTGAGGTAAGGGAGGCTTTATTTCACAAAATTTCAAATCGTGTCGTTAGTATTTGTAACTCGTGGAATTTATGCTGCACGAATTTACTTTTGAAATGAAATGTGTTATAATGATTTCAATAAATATTTTTGGGAGAAGAATATGAATTTGAAAAGTGATTCGCTTTTTTGGAAAAAGAAGGAATTTATATCCTTTATACTTAGCATTCTTGTTTTTTTCATTCACTCGAATTTTGCTCAAGACAGTGCGAGCGGCAGTTTGATTTCGGTCATCAATCAAAAGACATCTTTCTTTTTTTCGAGTTCTATTACCCAGTTTGCAGTTCCTATGTTTTTTATGCTGTCGGGAATAACCTTTTTCAAAGAGTATGACAACACGAAATACCTGACCAAAATCAAATCCCGATTATTCACGCTGATTGTTCCCTATTTACTTTGGAACACTATATGGCTCGTATGGGAAATTTTTTCATCATATTCGTTTATATCGAAATTTTCTTCGGCTGACACGGACTATTCATTAACCTTGACAAACGTATTAAAGGGAGTATTCTTCTACGGTTGCAATCAACCTTTCTGGTTTATGTTTAATCTGATTATTTTCTCCCTTGCGGCGCCGATTGTCTACTTTATTATTAAAAACAAATATATTGCCTTTGCTTCGATTATCACCTTATCGGTTTTGGCTTTGTTTGGAATTCATATACCGACAAGTGTATTCTATTATCCCAATTCGATTATTTTCTATCTTATAGGTGCTACTATCGGTTATCATTATTTTGATTTTATTTCTAAAAAATCATCAAGGAAAACACAAATTGTTTCTATAGCGCTACTTTCGGCTTATATACTTGCTAAAAATATCCTGCCTCAAGAGTTACATATTGACAATTATCTTACCGAAGTGATTATGTTTACACTTTGCGCTTTTGCTTTATGGAATGTTGCGGATATTTTTATTGAAAAAATTAAACCAAGAGCTATTTACCGCCGCTCATTTGCTATCTACGCCATGCACCTTAACGTAGCGATAATTATACTCAAGGTGCTTAACATGGTATTGCCACAAAGCGAATGGCTCGAGATACCAAAATTTATAATTATGGTGGTTTTGACACTTATAATCATAAATCTTGTATGCTCTTTTCTCGAAAGGTTTTTACCAAAAATTTATGCGGTTCTTATGGGAAACCGAGTGAAAAAACAATAAAAATTCTATTTGTATTTACTTAAAAGCGAGGTGTAACGCCTCGCTTGTTTTTTTATAAATATATGGCTTTTACAAAAACGGCTTCCGATTCGACCGAATTTAATTGACAAAAAATTGACTGTCTGCTATAATTTAATCAGCAGATTGTTAAATTTTTAACAATGTCAAAGGAGTGTATTCTAACGGCAACATCTAAAGTGGCATATCTTGTAAAACCAAAAATCGTTGACGGTGTTGACACAAGACTTGACCTTGCTAAGCAGATGGGTGCTACTGCAGTTATCAACTTCAGAGAACTCAAAACTATCGAGGAAAGAGTTGCACAAGTTAAAGAACTCACTCACGGCTTTGGCGCTGACTTCGTATTCCAGTGCACAGGTGTTGCTCAGGCGGCTGCTGATGCTTACAAATACGTTCGTCGTGGCGGCGGATACTGTGAAATGGGCTTCTTTGTAAACGCAGGCGAATGCACAATGAACCCCCACTTCGAACTTTGCAACAAGGAAATCACATTGGTCGGTTCTTGGGTTTACTCTGCAAACGAGTACATCGAAACTCTCGGCTTCCTTAAGAAAGCTAAAGAGATGAGCATTCCCGTTGAAAGACTCGTAACTCATCACTATCCTTTAGAGCAGTACGTTGACGCTATGGAGAAAAACATTTCTCTGACCGGCGTTAAGATTGCTATCGTAATGGAATAATATACAAAATCCATAAGTAAATTGGTATTTTGATATGCAACAAAAAAGAATGAGCCCGACAATGTGCCGAACTCATTCTCAAAATATTTAATTTGTCTTGACTTTTGATTCGGTTAACCGAACCGCATTTTCAGTTATTTAAGATGTTTGCAGATATCAAGTGTCAATGGGTCGACACCGTTTGGAATATTGCTTATTGCCACATCAGAGAAAACTGTATTGGAATTATGAGAATTAAATGCCAGTACGCCACCCATAAGTTTTTCTTGGGTATATGAGAATACCGGTTTTGCCGAGTCGCCGACATAAACCTTATATTCCTTGCCCAGTTTTACTACAGTGAGTTTTACGGGAGCATCCGCATTTTCTCTGCGATATGGCGGAAGTAAATCCACGCCCTTGTCTTCAAGGCGGATCAATCCGTCGTGTCCGCATGAAAGATAGATTCCTACTTCCTCGTGAGAATTATCTATACCGAACATATTCGAGAGTAAAAATCCTGCGCTTGACCAACCTTTGCTTCTGTCATTGAGTGTGACGGTTGCAGTAAGGACATAGTTTGTAAGGGCAATATCTCTATGGAATACTGCTGCATTTCCTTCTCCTTGAATTATAAGTTTGCCATTTTCAGTTCTGTAATTCGAAGGATGAGATGCGAAAAGTCTGGCATTTGCAGAACAAATATTGAAGTTGCCGACGTCTGCCGCTGCGCCAACTGCTGCAAAGGTGAAATATCCGCCGCTGTATCCTAAAAGGTTTGCATCAATTATAGTAGTCAAATCTCTGCCCCAATATACTATTGCTCTTTCTCCCTTGACCTCTAAAACAAGTCGGGTCTGCATATAGACAAGAGGAACTTTTGCCGAAACAATTTCGGTGTTACCCTTGCAGAGTTTTACAAATCCGTTTTCATCAAATCTCAAGGAATAAGCAGAGTCTGCAGGAGATGACGGCTGATATTTGCCAAATGCAAAACCGACCCATCCGTCGCCATTCAAAAGGTTGAATGATGCTTCTGCTCTGAAGTCTTTATACTCCTTATTGACTATTGCCATCTCACGAGTATTGGTGTCGGGATTGCGCCAACCTTCAGGTGCTTTTTGCCAATCGCCGCCTACAAATCTCAATTTGAAGGAACGTTTTTCTTCGGTCACAGGAAGCGGATTATAAGGCATTACGGGTGTTTCGGGAGTGAAGAATGACTCGCCGTCATTTATAGCGTCACCGAAACTCAGGTAATCAACCAATGCGACAGTATTTCCCTTAACTCTGACACCTACCGCCTCATAACACAAATTCATAAAGATAGAGGTGCCGAGAGAATACCAAACGTTTCCGTCATAACTATAAACTGCGGTATATCCCGTACCGATTCTCTGAAGTTGAATTACAACCTCTTTATCGGGGTTAGCATCAAGGCGCTTTTCTATGATTACGGGATCTCCGTTTACGGTTTTTGCAGTGAAGATATAAACCTTACCATCTTTAAGGATTCTACCTGCTATAACCATATTTTTGTCATCTTGTTTTGAGATAACTCCTGCGAAGTCACCTTCATTTTCGGGCAAATAATTGAGTTTTGCCTTGAAGGTCCAATCGTGGTCTGTTGAGCGGGTGGTTACCGTGCTATCGGGTGTCATTTCAAGATAACCGTTTTTAGCAACCAATCCTTCGGGATTGCGAAGCATTGCGGTTAAGGTGCCATTGAAATCATCGCAAAGAGGTCTTTCCTCAAATTCAAGAATTTCAGGTTTAGTAAATGTTGCGTCGCCATTTCTGACACCAAATCCGACGTAAACTTTATCGTCCATAGGGATTTTGACTTCGCTGTCTTTTACTCCCTCGACGCCGAAGGTATTATCCGCCTTGCGGTATAGTGTTACGTTACCATCTGTTTTTGCGGTGGTGACAACCTTGCCGTCTGCCGATACCGTGAGGGTATCTCCCTTTACCTCGACCTCAATATTCATAGCGCCGAAGCAGGTGCAGTTGCGGATTGTTGCTATTCCGTTGCCCTCGATTTTAGCATTGAACTTAAAACTTGCGAATGCAGGTAAAAGATAGAATTTATCGAATTCCACGTTTTTAACAGAAACTGTTTTTGCGGTTTCGTCTGATATATCATTTGTGCAGTCACCGTCAGCAGTGTATCCAAGGCGGAAGGAAGAAGTCTTTTTACCGCCACACACGAGCACTCTGCCGCCGGGGATAACGTCTACTGTGAGTTCGCCGCCCTTTACAGTGAATTCCTCGCCTGTGAGCCAATCGGTAAACACGGTGCCGTCTATAAGGTTGCAAGAGGCGGCATCTATTGTATGAGTCTGGGTTTCGTTCGACTGACTTGCCAAGGTTATAACGGTTCCGTTTTCATCAAATCTTGCATAATCTATAACATCATCGTTATGACCTAATTGCATATACGCGCCTGTTCTTATTGCAGAATACTCCTTGCGAAGTTCGAGCATTGCCTTGAAAAAGCCGAACATCTTATGATCCCAACGGGATTCATCCCAATCGAAGAAGGAAAATCCGTTTCTTTTATTGCCGTAGCGGTTTTTATAGTTTGTACCGCCGAAGTTATGTTCTTCGCCGTAATAAACAGAGGGAGAGCCGACATAGGTCATCTGAATAAGACGAGCCGCTTTCCAGGCATTGAATTTTGCAGGGCGCATATTATTCTTTGACTCATCGTGGGTATTTATCTGAAGTTTGGAACAAAGAGAGGCGCTCCTTGGCTTACTCTTGACGTTGTTATGAAACAATGCATGGTGTACGTCGTCCATTGTAGTGCCAACATCAGGATTAAGCAATCTTTCAAAAGCTTGATTTACACCTATATTCCAATGACTGTCCCAATATCCTTTGCGGAACTGGTCGGCACCCGAGGATTCGGAAAGTACGTTGAATTCAGGGTTGATTTCCTTTATCTTATTATAGATTGGCGGCATTACGTGATGGGTACGGTAGGAGTAATGTCTTCCTTTTTTATGGTTTTCACTTTCGAAGGGATAATCGTCGCTTGTGCCCTCGTGACCCGTTATCCAGCCGCCGCAGTCGAAGCGGTAGCCGTCTACACCGAAGCCCTGATTTTTATCTGCATATCGAAGAAGTGGGGTCTCCTTTTCACCGTAAAGCATATCGCCCACGCTCTTATCGTAGTGGTTCAAGGTGAATCCGTTCCACATCGGGTGACCACCGTTATCAGCGTCACAGAAAAGGTTATAATATGGGCTTTGTTTATTAAGAGATTTTCCGCCCTTGACTTCAAGCATAGGTGTAGGCCATCTGTCAAGTTGGTTTATATACATACCCTCAAAGGTGGTGAAATAAACGACGACGTCCTGCATAAGACGAAGGCCCTTGCCGTGCATATACTCAATAAATTCGGAGTATTTATCGGCGTTACAAAAACTTGATTCGAGTTGGTCGAAGTCATCTGTGCCGTAACCCGCATTTTGCTCTGCCTTTTGAATTGGCGAATAGAAAACGCCCTCGCAACCGAGGTCTTTTATATAATCCGCCTTTTGCATAACACCATCGAAATCTCCGCCGTATCTGTCACGAAGCCCAAAGTGATGAATGTTCCAAGGCACGTCGTAGTTTTCATCCGACTGCATATCATCGTTGGTAGGGTCGCCGTTATAAAATGCATCGGGCATAATGGAATACCAAGACATACCCTGTGACCAGGCAGGTCCCTTATATCCGGGCAAAACATACCAACCGTTTTGTTCGTCATCAGGGAATTCAAGCGGCATTTTATCATTCATTTGTCTGTTTCCTATTGATGAATGGTCGGTAAACTCATAGTAATAATAAAATTTACCGTCAAGCGCAGAAGTTACTGCGAAGCAATAGAAAAATCCTTCTTCTCCTACGTTAAAGGTAACTTCATAGAATTCATATTTACCTGTTTTATCAAAGTCGGAAGCAATTTTGTGCATTGGGTATTCGGTGATTTTTTCGTTTTGCAAGACGGTAAGATTAACGTCCTTTACATCACCTTTTTTAGCACGAAGACGAAGGGTTATATCCGAATTTTTCGCAGGCTCAAGCGGTGATATGAAATACAGAGCCTGATCGTGAAAAAGTTCGGGGTATCCCTTATAATCATTTAATTTTATTACTTCTTTTGGCATATTCTACACTTCCCTTACGGTGAATTATTTTTACACTTGCATTATACCCAATATATAGTGTTTTTTCAATCAAAAATTAAGGGTTTTAGGGGGTAATAATAAACGAAAAAACCCCCAACAATTTGGAGGTTTTTACAAATGAAAACATAAAGGGCAAAATATGTCTTATTTAGCGCAAATTCCCTGCTTTTTGCAGTATTCTTTGAATGATTGCTGTGCCTTATCCTTCTCTGAAAGCAGCACCTCTGCTCCTTCGGGCAAATGCCAATCGACCGCGATATCGGGATCATTCCAGATTATGCCGCCTTCACCCGTAGGGTCGTAAAGTCGGGTGCATTTATAGCAAAATTCCGCACTGTCGGAAAGCACTACAAATCCGTGTGCAAATCCTTCGGGAATATAAAGTTGATGGCAGTTTTCGGCAGAAAGAAGGGCTCCTGCCCATTTGCCGAAAGTAGCACTTTCAGGACGAAGGTCAACACCTACGTCAAAAACCTCGCCGCTGATAACTCGGACAAGTTTTCCCTGCGGATTTACCGTTTGAAAATGAAGTCCTCGCAATACGCCTTTTTTGGATTTTGACTGATTATCCTGTACGAAGGTCACGTCAATACCTGCCGCCTTGAATTCGCCCTCATGATAGGTTTCCATAAAGTATCCCCTATCATCACCGAATTTGGTGGGCTCTATTAAAAACATACCGTCTACGTCTAATTTTGTAAACTTGAATTTTCCCATATTTTACTCCTTAAAATCCCGACTCAATAAGTTTATTTACGTACATATCAACTGCGGTCTGCCAATCTCTCATTTCATCGCCGATAGTTGCGCGAAGATTTGCATTATCAAGTGCAGAATATGCAGGTCTTTTTGCGGGAGTCGGATATTCTTCTGTGGAACAAGGCGACACAGTCGCATTAATTCCTGCCTTTTCAATTACCCTTAATGCAAAATCATACCAACTGCAAATACCGTTGTTTGTACAATGATATATACCGTAATTTTCGGTATTGAGCAACTTCAATATATGATATGCAACGTCGTTTGCGCTTGTTGGATTTCCGAATTGGTCGTTCACAACCTTGACAGCGCCATTATTTCTTGCGACGGTAATCATTGTTTTTGCAAAGTTTTTGCCGACGTATCCATAAAGCCAGGCAACACGCATAATAAATGCTTTTTTGCAATTTTCAAGCACGAATTTTTCGCCCTGCTCTTTTGTTTTGCCATAAGCACCGCAAGGGTCGGTCGGGTCATTTTCTTTATAGGGTGTATTTCCGTCACCCGAAAAGACATAATCTGTTGAAATATGGACGAGTTTTGCGCCTATTTCCTCACAAACTATCGCAAGGTTACGAGGTCCCTCGGCATTTGCTTTATATGCGGTTTGGGTTTCAGTTTCACACGCATTGACATTAGTAAAAGCCGCACAATTTACAACTGCATCGGGTTTTACCTTTGTCAAAAACGCTCTGGTAGCATCAAGGTCGGATATATCGAGATCATCAATGTCAATTGCTGTCACTTCAGATATATCGAAATTTTCAGGAATTGCGCCTATTTCGGCATATCCCGATTTAATGATACTTAAAATCTCATTGCCAAGTTGTCCGAGAGAACCTGTTACGACTAATTTCATATTTCCTCTGTTGCCACCTTTTTAAGATACTGACCGTATTCACTCTTGCCGAGTTTTGTTGCCTGTTCCAAAAGTTGTTCTTTGTTTATCCAACCGTTACGGTATGCAATTTCCTCAATGCAAGATACGTAAAGACCTTGACGATTCTGCACGGTTTCAACAAAGTTTGCCGCTGCAAGCATTGCAGAATGTGTGCCGGTATCGAGCCATGCCATACCTCTGCCGAAAAGTTCAACCTTGAGTTGCTTTCTTGCAAGATATTCATTATTAACAGAGGTGATTTCGAGTTCTCCTCTTGCGCTTGGTTTTACATTTTTAGCAATTTCTACAACGCTGTTGTCATAGAAATAAAGTCCCGGAACTGCATAGTTGGATTTTGGCTCTTTGGGTTTTTCTTCGATAGACAAAACATTCCAATCCTTATCAAATTCAACAACACCGAATTCGGTCGGATTAGATACGTGATAACCGAAAATTGTTGCCCCCTCTTTTCTTGAAGCGGCGGCAGCAAGGCGTCCTGAAAAACCGTAGCCATAGAAAATATTATCTCCGAGAACGAGGCAAACGTTGTCATCGCCGATAAATTCCTCGCCTATAATAAATGCCTGTGCAAGTCCTTTAGGTTCGGGCTGAACGGCATAACTGAACTTCATACCGAGCACACTGCCATCGCCTAAAAGTTCCTTAAATCCCGGCAAATCACGTGGAGTTGAAATGACGAGAACCTCACGAATGCCTGCAAGCATCAGGGTGGAGAGTGGGTAATATATCATTGGTTTATCATAAATTGTAAGTATCTGCTTTGAACAAGCTATTGTCGAGGGATAAAGGCGAGTACCTGCGCCGCCTGCTAAAATTATACCTTTCATAAAAAACAACTCCTCAAATTCTGACTATTCTTTTAAGCCACGCAAATCCTACAAGCGGAACGTACAGTACCATCATTGCAAGGCAAATAAGCAAATAAATAAATGCGATGCGGGGAGAAAACATAAACACGATTGGGAAAATCAATGCCAGATTAGGAACGTGAACAAATATGTTAATAAAGAAGGTTATCTTGGTTTTAATACCAACCTTTTTCACACTGTTATCTGAATTGTCCTCGGTTTTAGGTAACTTAAGGTCATATATAAGACCGAAGGTTGCAAAGGAGCGGAACATAAGATCAATTACTGCAACGGCGGCAAAGCTCAAAAGCACTTTAAGGGGTGATACCGAACCGAAATTGCAGGAAAGCAAAGATGCTCCGAATCCGAATAAAATAAACGGGTGGTCAATGACGTGGGCCGTATAGTCGATTTCGGTGCCGAATTTTGAATAACGCTTTGTAATTCTCGCTACCTCACCGTCCGAGCAATCGAATACGTACCAAAGATGTATAAAAACTATACCCGCTATTTTTGCGGCGGTATAAGGCAAGGCAAACAAGAGTCCGCCCAAAATACCACTGGCAATCATAAGTAAGGTTATAACGTTGGGAATAAGTTTTAATTTCAAACAAATTTTTGTTACGAGTGGGGATATGAGCATTGCATACGCATCAACAAGCACAGAATCCCAATAGAAATTATGTTGCCAATTTTTTCTTATCTCTTTATACGTCATATCTTCACTCCTTTATTATTACCTCTTCCCCATCAGCAAACAAAATACGCTCAGGGTAGAAGGTTACCTGTTTTTCTTTTGGGGGGATTTGCATATAATCGCCATAAATATGGGTGAGTACCGCCTCACTGTCACTCGGCACTACATACTCTTTGCCCTCAAATAATGCTTTTGATTTTCCAAACCACTCTTTTGGCATAACGAGTTTTTTGTAGTTATAATCGGTGCCGAAAATCACGTAATTTTCTCCGCTTGAAGACGTATGGGCTTTTTGCATTTTATCCCACCATATCTTTTCCGGTAAAATCCTCATAAGAGAAATTATTATCTTTTGCTTTGTCGACGCCAGACTCATATCAAACAATCCTCTGTTTGCGCAAATAACCGCGCGGCAAAGACCAATCATTCTTGATGCTGAAGAAAGTCCAGGGGCATTTGCATCAGACGCATCATCCATCGGAAAAATGTCCATCCAAAGACCTTGGTTGCCCTTATAGTTTTTAAGCGCCTTAATTTCAAAGGCAGTATTTTTCAGACGAATCTTAGCAAAAGGATTGAAATATTCGCTATTTGTCGAATGGTCGTCAAGCATAAAGGCGTCACCAAGCATTTTTGGTGCTTTTTTTATAAACTCCTCATAGTCCTTGCGAGGCATCATAATATCAAGGTCCTCGTCCCAAGGAATAAATCCTTTATGACGGACGGCACCAAGCAAGGTTCCGCAAGAGAGAAAGTAGGTAAGCCCGAGTTCTTCGCAAATCCTATCAGTTTCATCCAAAATGGCTAATTCGCTCAAATGAATTTTATCTAAAAGTTTGCTCATTTGTTATCTCCTACAAATGCTTTGATGCGCTCATAATCTTCGATATAATCGACCTCTGCCCAGAACAGCGGAGCAACGTTTACAATCTTTATATCGGTTTTATCCGAAAGGGTGTAGAGCACGTTTTCCCACCAAACGTTATGTTCTTGATTTGAAATCATAAATTCAAGTTGTCCCTTGAATTCGGGCATAAACTCTTTATTTATGATTGCAACCCCTATATACTCACCCGTAATTTTGTCGCCTGTGAGTTCCTTACCGTAGTCGATGAGTTTACCGTCTTTATAGTAGAACTTATAATCGGCTTCTTCTTTTCTGGTTTCATCAGAAAACATAACGGGACCTGCGTTTTTGAAGTTTACAAGGTCGTCGATGAGTTTTTCTTCCATAAAAACGTCGCCGTTCATAAGAAGCATATCATCTCCGCCAAAGGTATCTCTTGCAAACCAGGCAGAGCCAATGCTGTTTGTAACGTCAAAAAACGGATTATACACAAAATTTACATCCATATCAGCAAGAGCGCTACGGATACACTCGTGGTTATAACCCACTATAAGAGTTATATCCTCGACGCCTTTGCTTTTAAGCATACGCACCGTGTAATGAATGAGTTTTTCATTTCCCACCTGCACGGTACATTTAGGCTCACCTGACAAGTACCTTGAAATTCTTGTTCCTCTGCCCGCGGCAAATATAAGAGCTTTCATTACTTAATAATTCCTCTTTTCTTCATATCATCAAGAGCTGAAAACAGTTCATCGTAATCGGTGGTTTCAAGAGCGCCTATATGACCGACTCTGAATACCGTTTCTTTCAAACTTCCGCCATTTGGGCAGATAAAAATATCATACTCGTTTTTAAGTGTTTCAAATATGGTTACAGCCGAATTATCGCCCTGCACTTTAAGAGAGGTTACTGCATTACTCGGCACCTCGGCAAAAAGAGTAAACGGATAATCGGCGATTTTTGTTCTGAAATAATTTGCAAGGTCGGCGGTCTTTTTGATTTCATATTCAACTCCGCCATTTTCTATGATTTTCTCTACCCTTGCGGCTATCTGCAAAAGGGTGGAAACTGCGGGGGTGAAAGGTGTCTGACCACGAGTGCCATCCAAAAGATAGTTTTTGAAATCAAAATAAAGTGATGCCACTTTATTGTTTTCTACTCTTTTAATTCCGTCAGATGACAAGAATACCAAAGCAACACCCGGCATAGTAGCAAGTGCTTTTTGAGAACCTGTAATCAATGCTCCGATATTAGATTTTTCCATCGAAATCTCCTCTGCCAAAAAGGTGCTTACTGCATCAACGATAAGGAAGAGGTTATTTCTATTACAAAAATCAGATATCAAATCAATATCGTACAAAACGCCTGTCGACGTCTCTCCAAGGTTAACTGCAAAGGCGGTAAATCCCTTATCCTCGAATTTATCTAAATCTTCTTTATGAAGAGTTTTGCCCATTTCGATTTCTATCGGCTCGAACGGAATGCCCAAAGCCTCGGCAATTTCACAAAAACGAGTACCGAATGAGCCACCCTTAACTATGAGCAGTTTATCATTACGACTCAAGGTATTAAGAAGCGCCGCTTCCATACCTGCAGTACCCGACCCTGTCAGAAATACAACCCTTGAGTTTTTTGGCGCATCGGCAAGGGTTAAAAGATTTTTCTCACAGTCGAGCATTGTTTTTGAAAATTCGGCAGTACGGAAATAAGGTGCGTTTCTGCTTGCAACTTCCAACACCTCTTCACCCGACATTACGGGGCCGACTGCGAAATTCAGTTTTTCATAGTCCTGCTTCATTTTAGTTTCCTTTCATCCGTTGAATAAAAACGGATATTTTTTTGCGATTTATAAAAGCAACTATTCCGCCCATCAGCAGCAACGCCGCTAAAGGAATTATCACGTAAGGTGTAAAGAATACGAAATTCCAGAATGCCAAAATATTATCAAGGAATACGAGGCAGACCGCTCCGATAACGGTTACAACACCGATACAAAGCATTATATTTTTCATACTGAAAACGATTTTTCCCATTATCTTTTTTGCCATTATCATATGGAAAATGAAATAGAGAATATGGCAGACTGCCGTAGTATATGCCGCTGCCACGTAACCAAACAACAGTATGAAAACATAATTCAAAATTACGTTGACAACAGCCGAAACAACTGTAGCCGCTGCAACCGATTTTGTTTTCTTATAATAGTACTCGACTGCAACAGGCAAAGTATACAAAAACGAGAAAAACATTGAATAAATTAAAGGAATTATTAAAAATCTTGCCGAATAGTAATCCTCGCCACCCATAACCGTTACGAGCCAAGGGCCGCCTATGAAAATTGCAATGCAGACAAATGACATAAGGATTACATAAGTAGAGGTGTTTTTTCTGATTCCCTTTTCGTCGTTATTATTCATTCTTTCGTAAAACCACGGCGTCCATGCTGTATCCGCAGAGGTTATAAGTACGAAATAAAGTGTTGCAATATTATATGCAAGGCTATAAATTCCCGCCTCGCTGTCGCCTATCATATTCTTAATCATAATGCGGTCGCACTGATTAAGCAGAATCTGAGAAAGCCCGTGAGGAATTAAGGGTAAGGAAATCGCAAGTCCGTATTTAAGATATTCCTTATTCTCTGCGTGGGTGGGTCTTGCTTTAATAAAACTTTTTGCAATTATATACGCCGCAATAAGCACCAAAGGTATTACGCTGCCGAGTATTCTGCCAACGTAAGAATTCTCGTCGCCAAAAAGGGTTGTAATAAGCAACACTGATGCGCCGATACTTCCGATTGAATAGAAAAACGACAAGCCCAAATACTCTTTATAACGGAAATCTATTGCCAAAACGCAGTTATAAAGCGACATCAGCGAGTTGCTGAATGCTTCGACAACCATCAAAAGAATCACCGTGACCGAATAACCGAGAATTTTTGAAATTCCGCCACCAAAAACAATAGCCAAAACACCGAAAACCGCGGCACAAATCGAGATAATAATTATCATTGAACTGGTATAAGCAGGTAGTTTTTCGCCAAAATCGTATTTTGCGTTTTTGATACTTGCATGAAGTGCAAGTCCTATGAAAATAGTGAGAATGGCCATATAAGAGTTAAAGGTGTTGAAAAGTCCGTAACTCTCGGTAGACATAAGGCGGGTAAAAAGAGGAATTGTCAAAAAGGTTATACCTTTGACAAGCATATTACCGGCGGTATATCCGATACCGGCTTTTACCGCCTTGCCGCTTTTTTGTGCCTTAGCCATTTTTCTCACTCCTAACTATTGTAATCGGGAAATTCTCCGTTTTCTTCCAAAGCATTTTTTAGTGCCTGTAAATATCCTGTGCCGAATTTTTCATCCGGCTCCATATATCCGCCCTCTGCCCATTCATTCCAAGCAAAGAGGAATATCATATCTTTTTTGTATTCGGTTTTTGCCTTTTTGATAAGCGCCGACATATATTTTCCGAATTTTTCGGGCGTAGCACCGATAAATACTGCGCCTCTCTCTTTTTTTCGGGGGGTATTATCCCAATCTACGAAAGCACCGGGCACACATTTTGAGTCGGTCGGCTTATGGTCTAAAACAGCCTGCCAGACCTCATCATAATCTTGTTTTATAAGTCCCTCTGTTCTGACCTGTTCAATATTGATTCCAAGTTTATACAAAGGCTTTGATATTGCTCTTTTTATTGCCTTTAAGAATTTGTGTTTATTATGGGTTAAATCGTAATTAGCATAGTTGGGCTGATACTCAATATTATAAGCAAACCTACTATCATCTTTATTTTTTTCAAGGTCAAACATTATCTGCTGATAACCGAACTCAATCTCAAAACCGTTTTCCTTGGCAAGACGTTGCCAACAGTCAATCATAGGATTCATTGCATCCTCAAGCAACTCAGGGCGGTAGAGAATAAAGATGGGTTTACCATTATTTTTGATATATCTTTTATCCTTGAAAAAGGGCAAAAGATAATTGAAATGTTCTATCCACTCGGCTTCGCCGCCATAGCGCTGAGGCATAAGTACCTGATTTTGTTTGCCCGACCAAGCCTTTGTCCAATGCTCATTTGCCCAGCAAATGCAAAATGGCATATCAAGACTCTCGTCAGCAAGGAAATTTTCAACAGGTTTTTCCATTAAAAGTTTGCCGTCAAACCAATAATGATAGAAGCAAAAGCCATACAGTCCGTGTTTTTTAGCAAGGTCAATCTGCCAAGCCCAAGTATTGTTATCCAAAAGATTATAATAATTATTGTCCTTTGGAATTCTCGGCTGATAGTGTCCCTCAAAAAGAGGACCTGCTTTTTTCATATTTGTCCACTCGGTAAATCCTTTGCCCCACCACTCATCGTTTTCGGGGAAGGTATGAAATTGCGGCAAATAAAACGCGATTGTTTTCATTTATGAACTTCCTTTTACTTGAAATATCTGACATAAACTCTCATCAAAACGTAATACACAAAGGGAGAAAAATTAAAAAGTCTTGACGTTAGTGCTACTTTTTTTGATGGGTAGGTATATAATTTTTTGAGTTCGGATTCCATTTCGAAATTGCCGACGTATTTCTTGAACTCATTAAAACTGTTAAAGTTGCCTGCCGCTTGCCATAAAATTGACCAGTTATGTCTTGCAACGGCAAAATTCTTATACTCGGGATAAAACTTCGGAGCATTTTTTTCTATGATGGGTTCCAACTCTTTCATAAGCGAAACGGCACCAAGTCTATCCAGAGTCATTTTTTTATTCATTGCGGAATCGGGATTGAAACTGTAAAAATATATGGGTTTTTCCACAACTGCCACCCTTTCATTCACCGAAAGCAATCTCCATAAAAGATGAACGTCTTCGCTGTATTTTTGTCCCTCAGGGTAGCGAGTGCCATCCTCAAAAAGTGATTTATTGAATATTGCGGCACAATGGTGGTAATTAATCCCGTTATAGAGAAATTCTCTAAGAAAACTTTTATCTTCATAAACTTTTACGTTGTATGAGGTTTGCTTATTTAATTCGCTGTATTCTCTTGTGAAAAATCCAAAAGCAAGTTTCGTATCGTTTTCTCCGACTGCTGATAAAAGAGAAGAAATATAATCGTTTGACGGAACATCATCATCGTCAACAAAACAAATCCACTCACCTTTTGCGGCATCAATTCCTTGGTTTCGCGCGGTTGAAACACCACCGTTTTCTTTATTGATAACCGTAATATCAAGGTCCGCATTATTTTGTTTTACATTCTCTAACTCCTGAGCAGTATTATCAACAGAGCCATCATTTACAAGGATTATCTCAAAATTACGAAAATCTTGTTTTTTGAGATTTTCTACTGCCCTACTTACAAAATTCTCACCGTTATAAAAAGGGATTATAAGGCTGACCATCGGGTTATTTGACATAATTATTAATCCTCTTTTTTGGACTTTAATAAAAGTAATTTATCGAGAACAAACTCTACCTTGAGTTTTTTGGACTCTTTTTCTCTGATTATTTCATTTGCCTTTGCAAGAGCGCCGAGCGTGACCCAGAAATAAAGCGCAGTTGAAATATTGGTGAACAAAATATGGTTAAGGAACATACTAACCATAAAAACGTGGGTCGCAGAAATTGCTGCAAGAAGGGAATAAAGAATACTGTCTCTATTTCCGAGACGAGTTTTTTTGCCAAAAAGCGTCAGCAATGTTGAACCAATATTAAATGCGATGAAAACTACAAAAATCGCAAATCCCAAAAGTCCTGCTGAGACTATTATATCAATATATCCGTTATGATAGGTTGGAATACCCATGTTGCTCTTTGAGGTATAACCCGTAGTATCATATTCAAGAGAAGTGGACACTCTGTTTCCGCTTGTAAAACCAAAAACAGGTGAATGAGGAACAACGTCAAACATTATCATCCACATATCGCCTCTCGGTCCCAACAAGCCTTGTCCATACTGCGTACGGTCCATTGTTACGTTTTCGGAAAGGTCAAATTCATCCTTGATTTGCTGCTCGGTCATTTCTTCTACTTTATCGTTTAAGATGATGAATTTCGCATCACTCATATTAGCAATAGCAGGAATTACGACCTTTGATACGGCGAAAATTCCATACAAAGCGCCGATAAGAACAGCCGCCGCCAAAACACCTGCACCGATTCGGATTATCAGGTTTTTCTTGTCTTTAAGGATAAGGAATAAACTAGCAAACGCAGCGCAACCAATCGCAACGTAAGCGGTATAAACAAAGGATCGGGTAAAGGTTGTCTGCATACAAACATAGTTAATAAAAATGGCAACCGAATAGAAAACTATTTTAGCCTTTTTACGATTTGTCTGCTTTTTGAATATGATTGTAACAAGATTGTACAAAGCCGCAATAAAGCCGATATACGTACAACTTGCAAAGGGAATCGCATTATTAAATACTCCTGAACTTCTCTCTCCTACAACTCCGAAAATCCAAGCGCGGTTAAGTCCTTCGGGGTCGGGCATAAATACCGTTATTCTAAAGAATATAAGAGCAAGTGATACAACCGATGCAATCAAGGCAACCACCGTCAAGGTGATATTGATTTTATAAAGTTCATCAAATATGCTCTTAACGTCCTTGGAGTCCCAAAATGCATATAACAAGAAAAATTGAATTATCGCCCAGAAAAAGACGTTAAAGGTTGATACAACATCGTTTTCAAGGAAAAAGACCAAGGTTATGCAATAGGAAACGATAAATCCCAAAAGCACTAAACTGTAGGGAACTTTGGCAAATCTGCGCTCTGTGAACAAATCGTTCAAAAGAATGAACGCTCCCCACAAGAGCAAGACTATGCTAATATAGGGCGCCACAAAGCAAAATGGGGCGGCAGGTGAAAGCATCAACGCTGCTACTGCCGCAGATTTATATACTGTTGTATTTAAGAACAAACGGCAAATTTTACTGTTTAATATTTTTGTCATCATTTTTCTCCAATATATTTGTGATTTTTTCAAAGGTTTCATTGAATATTTCAGACGAAAGGTTTTCTCTAAAGACCCTCAATGCTGCTTTTCTCATTTCCACCAATTCATCATTAGTTAATAAAACGATACTCTTTGCAACCTCGTCCATATTTTCATATCGCACATTATATCCTGCGCCGTATTCATTTACGAATCGGGTTGTATCCCCCTTGATATTATTAAGCAGAGGTAAAGCCGCATCGAAATAATCAACCGATTTCATCGTAAGTCCGACGGCTACCCAATCTCTCATTGCGTTTATGCCGAAATGGCATTTGTTAAAGATTTTTTGCTTTTCATCAGGATCGTAAATTACACCGTGATTTACGACGTGGGCACCTGCTTCTTTGAGTGCGGTTACAAATTCATTTATGCGCTCGCCGTTTCCGATAATATGAACGGTGGTCTTTTTCAAAGAGGCTATACTTTTTATCATTGCGGCAATAAAATCAATATCGATAATATTATTAACCGAGCCGAGATAGCACAGGTTTAACTCGCCGTCAGGAAGGTCGGGGGTTTTGTCGGTTTCGGTTTCCTTCTTTGCAAAATACAAGACCTCGCTTGGCACGTCTCTTGCCGCATCCCCTAATTCGTCTAAAAACAATCTGCATTCCGAAACGACTATTTCTGCTTTATTGAGGTATCTATTGCGAATGTTTTTCCAAATCTTAAAGGGCGGAAGCCATGAAATTTTTTGTATCGGAAAACTTTCGGGCCACATATCAATAATGTCAAAAACAAGTTTTACTGCAGGATGTTTTTTCTTATACCTTGCGGCATGATAAACAAAGGAATTGGCAGGAACCAGACAATATATAACGTCGGGATTCAGTTTTTCACATTCTTTCATAACTCTTCTTGCGAAATCCCATGGAGATACAAGTCGGTGAACAGACAAATTCTTTTTATAACCGATAGCATGGAAAAGTATAAAATCCTTATTTTTTGTTTCTTTTCTATAGACCTTTGTACCGTGGACAAAATCGGTCACGTAAACCGTTACGTCATGTTTATCTTTCAGCAGAGCGCTAATTTGTTCAACTCTCGGCTCATACTGATCTGAATTGGTTATTAAAACTATTTTCATAGCGCTCTCCTTATGTTTTTTATGCCGTTTTTCAGGGCACACAAATAATCATTATATAGTATACCAAAATATTCCCAATTTTTCAAGAAAAAGGTTATAATATTATATATAATTTATAAATAGTTCAAAAATGGGCAAAAAATATCCCTTCGCAAAGACAAAGCGAAGGGAGTTTTTTATTTACCTGTACTACCGAAGCCGCCCGCTCCACGCTCGGTTTTTTCCAAATCCTTGACCTCGTCGAACTCTACGGGAAGATAAGGCATTACAACGAGTTGAGCAATTCTGTCACCTTTTGCAACGACCATATCGGCATCAGAATCATTATGAAGAGCCACTATATACTCTCCTCTGTAATCAGAGTCAGCAACTCCTACGCAGTTTGCAGGGCGAAGTCCCTTTACCGCAAGGCCGCTTCTGGCAAATATGGCTCCGAAATATCCTTCGGGAATTTGGAATGCAAGTCCTGTACCAACCTTTACGGTCTGACCGCTTTTTATTACGGTTTCTTCCTCATCGGGACAAGCATAAAGATCATATCCTGCGGCAGATGCGGAACCTCTTGTGGGCAAAATCGCATCCTTTTTCAATTTCATTACGTTAACTTTCATTTCAATTCTCCGATTAAGTATTTTAATTTATTTTATCACATAGCATCAAAGATTGTCAACTGATGTTGACCCAAGGTGAAATTTCTGCTAAAATAGATTTGCAAAAATCAAAGGAGATAATTATGCGAGTAGATAAGATTGAAATACTGCATTTTGATAAGGACGTTATAGTTTGCATAAAACCGGTGGGTATTTTATCACAAGGCGATGCTTCGGGAGCCGTCAACCTGCCCGACATACTCAAAAAGCAGACCAATTCATATTACGTCGAGGTGGTACACAGATTAGACAGACCCGTAGGCGGCGTTATGGTATTCGCAAGAAACAAAAAAGCCGCCGCAAAACTTACGGAAGACGTCAAAAACCGAAACTTCGGCAAGGAATATTATGCTATCGTATCGGGAAAACCCGAAAAAGAACAAGACCGACTTGTAGACTGGTTATTCAAAGACAAGGTGCATTGCAAAAGTTTCGTCGTGAAGGGTGAACGCAAGGGCGCCAAAGAGGCGATACTTGATTATTCTCTTATAGCATCAAAGGAAACTAAAGACGGACTTTTATCAAAGGTTCTTGTAAAACTTCATACAGGGCGCACTCATCAGATAAGGGTGCAGTTCTCATCAAGAAAGATGCCTCTTGTCGGCGACGGTAAATACGGAAGCAAGATAAACAACGATTTATCCCTCTGGTCACATAAGATTGAGTTTACTCATCCCAAAACAAAGCAACTGATGACCTTTACCGCAGAGCCTCCGAGAAGTTACCCCTGGAATCAATTTTAAAACACATCGGCAACGCCTAAACTTCAGGCGTTGCCGAGTTTTTTGTCTTGGATAGAGGTAAAAGTTATGCGCAAAACTTATTATATCCAAGAGCCAATCATTCTTTGCTGTATATCACCGTGAGATTTGGGTGAAGGGCTAAAATTGATGCGGGGATTTCGGGAGTGACTCCGCCCGAAAAAGCCTTATCAAGTATTTCCTTCTTCTCTTTTCCGTTTGCAATAAGGATTATTCTTTTAGCGTTCATTATGGTATGTATGCCTACGGTTATTGCACTTTTGGGTACAAAATCTAAACTTTCAAAAAATCTCGAATTGGCAATTCTCGTGGACTCTTTCAGTTCAATTACGTGGGTTCCTTTTCTGAATGAAGTATTCGGCTCATTAAATCCTATGTGTCCGTTTTTGCCAATGCCGAGCAATTGAACGTCTATACCGCCGAGATTTTCTATAAGGGTATTATATCTCTCACATTCGGCATTAAGATTTTCGGCGTTTCCGTTTGGAATATGGGTGTTTTCCTTCTTGATATTAACTTTTCCGAAAAGGTTTTCATTCATAAAAAACCTATAACTGTTGGGGTTTTCGGGGGATATTCCGCAATATTCATCAAGGTTTATAGTTCTTATATTACTAAAGTCTATATCCCCTGCCAAATTGAGTTCGATTAGTCTGTTATAAACGCCTATAGGGGTCGATCCCGTGGCAAGACCCAAGACCGCTTTTTTATTAAGTATCATCTCGGCAGCTATTATATTCGCCGCCCTACGAGATAGTTCATTATAGGTATCCACCTCAATAAATTCCATATTATCACCCTGTATATTCTACTATTTCATTCAGCAAAAGAGAATACACGGCGAGCCGTAAAATTTATACTTTTGGCTACTTTTTATCAAACAAAAAGCACCTCATCAGAGGTGCTTTTATTATGATTTTATTTATTTGCGTACATATTCTTATAGTATTCCTGATATGCGCCGCTTGTGATGTTTTCTACCCAATCCATATTATCAAGATACCATTTGAGAGTTAACTTAATGCCATCTTCAAAGCAGGTTTCGGGATACCAACCAAGTTCATCCTTGATCTTGGTAGGATCAATGCCATAACGTCTGTCGTGACCTTTTCTATCTGTTACGTGCTTAATCATATGCTCGCCGACAGTAGCATCTACATTATCCTTGATATACTGAATAATGGTCTTTACAATGAATATATTCGGGCGCTCGTTATGACCGCCGATATTGTAAACCTCACCGAGTCTGCCGCCATTTATAACCATATCAATGGCTTTACAATGGTCTTCAACATAAAGCCAATCACGAACCTGCATACCATCTCCGTAAACAGGAAGGTCTTTATGCTTTAAGGTGTTATTCATAATAAGGGGAATGAGTTTTTCAGGGAACTGATATGGACCATAGTTGTTGGAGCATCTTGTGATGTTCACAGGGAATTTATAGGTATCGTGATATGCCTTTACAAAAAGGTCTGCCGCTGTTTTTGATGATGAATAAGGCGAATGAGGGTCAAGCGGAGTAGTTTCCATAAAGTAACCGGTCTCGCCCAAGGAGCCATATACTTCATCGGTAGATACCTGAAGGTATTTCACGCCCTCTTTATACTCATCATTGCCAATCTGCCATGCTTTTTTAGCACAGTTGAGCATATTTACAGTACCGTTTACATTTGTTCTGACAAATACATCAGGGTCGCTGATGCTTCGGTCAACGTGGCTTTCTGCCGCAAAGTTCACAACGTAGTCAATATCCCATTTACCAAATATTTCTTCTACCGCCTTTGCATCGCAAATATCAGCCTGTACAAAGGTATATCTTGGGTCGTTTTCAACTGATTTAAGGTTTTCAAGATTTCCGGCATAGGTAAGTTTATCAAGGTTAATTATCTTTATATCCTCGTATTTTTTGAGCATATAAAGTACGAAATTAGAGCCGATAAAACCTGCGCCGCCCGTCACTAAATAAGTTTTCATAAATTACTCCTTACTCTTCCGAATCAGAATATCCTGATCCCAACAACTCAACAGATGAAGCATCATCAAGTTTTTCTACTTCACGAAGTTTGCGATTGATTGCATTACTTCTCGTGGTGATAAGTTTATCGAGGTCGTCCTGTGCATTTTGTAAACGCTGACGAGCTTTGGTAAGCACGTCTTCAAATTTACCGAATTCGGTTTTGACAGCACCAAGTATTTTCCAAACCTCTGCGCTTCTCTTTTGGATTGCCAACGTCTTAAAGCCCATCTGCAACGAATTCAGTAGCGCCGCCATCGTGGAAGGTCCTGCAATATTTACATTATAACCTGTTTGCAAAGTTTCTACAAGTCCCAGTTTTACAATTTCGGCATAAAGACCCTCAAAGGGAAGGAACATTATTGCAAAATTGGTAGTGTGAGGCGGACATACGTATTTTGTTTTTATATCCTTTGCCTCTTGCTTGATTCGGGCAATCAGTGCCGCTTTTGCTGCCTCAACGGCGGCAGGGTCGGCTGAATCATAAGCATCAATTAATGCTGTATAGGTATCGGCAGGGAATTTTGAATCTATTGGAAGCCATACGCTATCCCCCGATTCTCCCGGAAGTTTTACGGCGTATTCAACCCTGTCACGTGTTTCGGGATTGACTGCTATATCATAAGCATACTGCTCAGGAGCAAGTATTTCTGACAAGATGGCTCCAAGTTGAATTTCGCCTAATATACCCCTTGTCTTTACGTTTGAAAGCACTTTTTTAAGATCGCCGACGTTTGATGCGATTGCCTGCATTTCGCCAAGTCCCTTATAAACGTTTTCAAGTTGTTCACGAACCTGTTTGAAAGATTCGTTCATTTTATCTTCTAATGTTTTCTGCAGTTTCTCATCAACTGTACCACGGATTTTTTCAAGTTCCTTATTATTGTCCTCACGTATAGCATTAAGGCGCTCATCCATGGTTTTGCGAAGAGATTCAAGTTTTATCTCGTTATTAGATTCTAAAGTCTTAAAACGCTCCTCGAGGTTTTTGAGCTGACCTGTCAGTGCTTCTTGCCCCATGCGCTGATTGGTGGCAATCATATCGCCGAGGTTTTTGACGTTGGTACCAACGCTGTCAGTGATTTCTTTTCTGGCTTCCCTATCCTGTTTGGAATTTGAAGAAAAAACCTTTACGAGCACTATTATAAGGATAACAACTGCAACTGCTAAAAGTCCTATGATTATATAATCCGTCATATTGACCTCCGTACATCTTAATACATATATTTTACCACATATTCTCAAAATAAAAAAGGGGCAATTTGCCCCTTTTTGAATTATATTTCAATTTCTACGTTATATTTTTTTAGCCAGTGATTCAGCATATAGAAATACGCTACTGTTTGAGGTGTTGTCATTAGTTGACCGTACCACGGGGTCGGGTCGTTTGTTGTCAGAAGTTCTTTGGTGCGTATCGGGTTGATAAGAGCGTGAATCGGCTCGTTTTTGTTATTTAAGATTGGCTCAAGCAAAGAGCACACCGCCGCCATATAATTAGGATTATGGGTTTTTGGGTATGGACTTTTCTTGCGCCACAAAACTTTATCGGGCAAATAGCCGTCGAAAGCACGGCGCAAAAGTCCCTTTTCGTATCCGCCCAGATCTTTGAGTGTCCAAGGCACGTTATACAAATACTCGGCTATTCTGTGGTCACAAAACGGCACTCTCACCTCAAGACCCGAATTCATACTCATTCTATCTTTACGGTCGAGAAGGGTTTGCATAAACCAATAAATATTCAGGTATGACATTTCTCTCATACGGCCCTCAAAATCATCGAGTCCTTCAGATTTGGGCGCCATTCGGCAATATTGTTCATACCTATCGCTTATATACTTGCGAGGATTGATTTTTTCACTGATTTCAGGGGTTATAAAGGATGCTCTGTACTGATAGTTATTCGACCATGGAAATCCGTAACGTTCAAGCACTTCTTTATCTCGGTACCAAGGGTATCCACCAAAAAGTTCATCAGCGCATTCACCTGACAGCGCTACCGTTACGTGCTTTTTAATTTCTTTACAGAAAAGAAGCAATGAAGAATCAACGTCTGCCATACCCGGCAAATCTCTCGCCTCGACGGCATCTTCTAAAGCGGCAGCCAATTCGGGAGTATCTATTGTTACGTCCAGGTGGTCACAGCCGAGGTAATCGCACATTGATTTTATATATTCCTCATCGCTGTTTGGTTGGAAATGGGACTTTTTGAAATATTTGCTGTTATCTTTATAGCCGACCGAAAAGGTAATAAGTTTTTTGCCATTTCGTTTCATATACCTATTGGCAATAGATGAAATAAGGCTCGAATCAAGTCCGCCCGACAAAAAGGTACCTATCGGGACGTCACTTACAAGTTGTCGCTCAACCGAATCCCTGACCAGACTATTAACTTTTAAAACCGTTTCCGACAGGTTATCGGTATGAGTTGCCGCCTTGAGTTGCCAATAGGGATAGATCTTCAAGCTGCCGTCACGCCATTTACCGCAAAAGCCGGGACGAAGTTCCTTTATATCACGGAAAACCGCTGTGCCGGGGGTTCGACCGGGAGAAATAAGGAACAAATCACAAATTCCTTCCTTATCAATTACAGGTTTTGCAAGGCCGCCCGCAAGCAGAGTTTTAATCTCACTCGCAAAGGAAAATCCGTCGTTGGAAAATGTATAGAAAAAGGGTTTTACTCCCATTCTGTCCCTTGCTATAAAAAGTTCTTTTGTGGCATCGCACCATACTGCAAAGGCATATATTCCGTTAAACAGGTCAAGGCATTGTTCGCCGAGTTTTATATATGCTTTGAGTACCACCTCGGTATCACTCGAAGTATCAAAAACAGCGCCCTTTGTTTTTAAGTATTCGCGAATTTCGACCGTATTATAAAGTTCCCCGTTGTATACTATCGTATAAGGAACTTCATCAACCGTAATCGTCATGGGTTGTTTTCCCTTTTCAATATCAATAACAGCAAGTCGTGAATGGAGCAAAAGCGCATTACCATATCTTTTTATACCATTTTCATCAGGTCCTCTATGATACATACTTTTCAGCATCTTTTTTATACGTTCATCACTTAAAAAGGATATGTTTTTACCGACAAATCCTGCAATTGCACACATGGTACTTCCCTCCGTTAATATGTTTCCCTATATTATACGAATAACCATACCTTATTGTTAAAAAGATTTGTTGATTTTTATTTTAATTATGATATAATGATTATGTATGTGAATACGAAAAATCGAAATGAGGATAAACAATGGGAAAAGGCAATAGAAACAAAGAACTCAAAGCAGCCGAAAGACAGGCAGAAAAAGAAAGAATAGCCAAGAAAAAAGCAAGAAATAAAAAGATCGCAAAACTCACCACTTTAGCATCTGCCGCTTGTGTTGGTGTTGTTGCTGTGGTTCTTGTTGTGGTTTTAATTATAAACGCAATCGCAAACAGCGGCGCTCCTTTAAGAGGGGCAACCGTTCTTAAATCCGAGGGCGCTACCGTTGACGGTGCTATGGCATCATATTATATGCACACACTTATTTCAAATTTCAAGACCAACAATTCAACCTACATTGATTCTATGATGGACGTTGGTAAGTCGCTCAAAAAGCAGGCCTGTTACTATGATAAGAACCAGACATGGTTTGAATATTTCAAATCACTTACATTAAATCAGATCGTATCATACGTTGCGCTTGCCGATCTCGCCGCAAAAGACGGAATGACTTTGTCGGAAGCAAACAAAACACAGGTTGAAAATTCACTTGCCGCTCTTGATAAATATGCTGAAAACTCAAAGATGAGCGTTTCTGCTTACATTAAAAAGAACTACGGCAAGGGCGTTAAAAAATCCGATATCAAGAACGCTTTGGAACTTTATTACCTCGCTTCTCAAAAATATCAGGAAATTTATGATTCAAAAGAAGTATCCGATCAGGATATAAATGAATACGTTGAAAATAACAAATCTTCATATTACAAAGCAACTTATTATGAGTTCACAATACAGGCGGATTATGATCTCAGCATATCCGACCAAGAAACAATAAACAGTGCCGTTTCACTCGCAAAATTAAGAGCCGAAGCTCTTGCAAACTGCAAAACCGAAAGCGAGTTCAAGGCATTGGTTAAAGAATATGCAATAAAATACCTTGAAGAAGATGAAACCAAGGCAGATAAAACAGTAGAATCGGCAAAACAGTCTGACATTGCTTACAAAGACTCTACCGAAATGCAGAAGTGGGTTTTCTCTGAAGACAGAAAAGTCGGCGAAACCAAAATCTTCCCCGGTACAGAAAAATTCACTGTTATTTTCATTGTTGAGCCATCACATAAAGACGAAACTCCTTCCAAGAATTTCGGCCACATACTTCTCACTCTTGACAAGTATGATAACACCGCTTCCATGAAGGCAAAAGCAGATGAAATTCTTTCCTATTTAGGCAACAGTTTCGATGATGAAGCTTTCGAGAAAGCAGCAAAAGAGCACAGTGAAGACACAATTGTTTTTTACGATGACGTGGTTAAGGGAAACCTTGACACAAAACTTGATAATTGGATTTATGACAGCACTCGTAAATTAGGTGATGCAACTGTCATCGAAAACGGCAGTATGGTTCACATTCTTTATTATAAAGGTGACGGACACGAATCATGGCAGCAATCCGCAAAAGAATCTATCAAATCTGCATATTGCACATCCATGACCAAAGATGCTGAAACCGAGCTTAACAAAAAATCAGATATTGATGCAATGGATAAAATTGATGCTTAGCGATTCCCTAAAAAAATAAAACAGGAGATCTGTTATGGAATCTAAAAAATACGTTATTGCCGGACTAAAAGTACTAATGCGATGCACCGAAGAACACATGATAAAGCAGGGTGCCGCATACCTTTGCGATTTTGAGGGAGAACCCGATATCAGAATTGAAATCGACCCCGAAGTAATCAAAAAAACACGCGAAAAGCATCCTAACCTTACTTATGATGAAATGGAATACATTCTTACAGGTTCAAGATTTTATTTTCAATTCATTCGTTTCGGTGGATTTTTGCTTCATTCCTCTTGTATCGTTGAGGACGGCAAGGCATATATGTTCTCGGCAAATCCCGGCACCGGTAAATCAACGCATACTGCGCTTTGGCTTAAGTATTTGGGCGAGGGAAACGCCTTTATACTCAATGATGACAAACCCGCAATCAGACTCGAAGACGGCGTATTTTATGCTTACGGTACTCCCTGGAGCGGTAAAACGGATAAAAACGTCAATGCGAAATACCCTGTCGGCGCTGTTTCTTTTATTGAGCGAAGTGATAAGTGTTTTATAACCGATATGGAGCCAAAAGATGCTTTTAAGAACATATATTGGCAGACGGTGAAGCCGAGAATCGAAGCCAACCTTGATATGTTGCTCGAAACCTGCGATAAGTTTATAAAGACGGTGCCTATTTACCAATTCGGCTGTGATATAAGCGAAAAAGCAGTTAAAACCTCTTATGACAAAATGACAGGCAAAAAATACATTATGAAATCAGGCAGTGGTCTTTATGTTTAACGGCAAACTCAAAGCCATCACCTTTAGTTATGATGATGGCGTTACACAAGATGCTCATCTAATTCATTTAATGAATAAATACGGTATAAAGTCCACCTTTAATCTCAATTCGGGACTTATGGGTGATCTTCGCAAATTGGAACTCGGACCTTCTATGCGAACTGTTTCTCATATAAAATTCCGTCCCGACGAAATAAAAGATATTTATGCAGGTCACGAGGTAGCGGCGCACACGCTCCGTCACCCACCACTTATAAATAAGCCCCAGGATTATATTATTGATCAGGTCGAAAATGACCGACTTGCGCTCTCTGAAATTGTCGGTTATGAGGTTAAAGGTTTTGCTTATCCTTGTGCAAGAACGGATTTTGACACTCGTGTTGCTAACATTATAAAGGAAAACACGGGTATAAAGTACGCAAGAACTACAATCGAAAACTTTTCATTTGACTTGCAAGATAATTTATATGAATTCAGTCCTACGATGCATCAACCCACTTCACTTAACGACAAGGGTTTTGAACTTGTTGAAAAGTTTCTTGATATGAAACCCGACAAACCGCAAATTCTGTATATATGGGGACATTCCTATTCACTCGATTTTTCACCTGAAGGTTGGGAAGCAATAGAAAAGTTGTTCCAAATGATAAGCGGCAAGGATGATATTTTCTACGGTACTAACAGTGAAGTTTTACTTGCAGATAAATAACTAAAAAAGCAGAGACGATTGTCTCTGCTTTTAATTTTGCATAAAAAATGCCTATGGAGAAATCTCCATAGGCGATTTTTATTACTTAATGAGATCCTTTGAACGATCTACGTAAGTTGTGTGGAGAATCTTGTGAGCCTTATGGCTGCCGGGCTCTCCAAAGTACTCTGAGTAGATTGTCTTGATCATTGGATTCTCGTGTGACTTTCTGATAGCTTTGCCTGCATCCTCTTTATAAAGAGCTGCTGCACGAGCTGCCTTAAGGTCAATAGAATTGCGAACGCTTGCGGGCTGGATGGGCTGACCGCCGCCGTTTACACAACCGCCGGGGCATCCCATAATCTCGATGAAGTGATAGTTCTTCTGACCCTTCTTGACCATTTCGAGCAAGTAGTGAGCTGCGCTCATACCGCTACATACAGCGACGTTAACGTCCATACCTGCAACCTTGAGAGTTGCTTCCTTGATGGGAGCTGTTCCACGAACAACCTCGAAATCAAGATTATCGAGTTCCTTATTCTCAAGAACTTCAACAACTGTACGGAGAGCTGCTTCCATAACACCGCCGGTGGTACCGAAGATAACGCCTGCGCCTGTTGACTCGCCGAGAGGATTATCGAAATCTTCTTCAGGAAGATTTGCAAAGTCGATACCTGCTCTCTTGATCATACGAGCGAGTTCACGGGTTGTAATAGTTGCATCAAGGTCAGGAAGACCTGCTGCATTTTCGTCATCTCTGATGATTTCGAATTTCTTTGCAGTACAGGGCATTACAGAAAGTGAGAAGATGTTCTTGGGATCAATACCGTTCTTTTCTGCATAGTAGGTCTTGATTGTTGCGCCGAACATCTGCTGAGGTGACTTACAGCTGGAAAGGTTATCAATAAATTCAGGATGATATGTTTCACAGAATTTTACCCAACCAGGTGAGCAGGAAGTGATGAGAGGAAGTTTGCCGCCGTTCTTAACACGGTCGATAAATTCATAACCCTCTTCCATAATTGTAAGGTCTGCTGCGAAATCGGTATCAAATACCTTATCGAAGCCGAGTCTGCGAAGGGCTGCAGCCATCTTACCTGTTACGAGTGTACCGATGGGCATACCGAACTCTTCACCGAGTGCTGCACGAACTGCAGGAGCAGTCTGAACAACAACGATCTTTTCGGGATCTGCAAGAGCTTCCCAAACCTTCTGAGTATCATCCTTCTCATAAAGAGCGCCAACAGGGCAGTTTACGATACACTGACCGCAGGAGATACATCCTGTTTCGCCGAGTTTAAGATCATAAACAGAACCGATATTGGTGTCGATACCACGGTTGTTAGCACCGATAACGCTTACGAACTGCTCGTTACATGCAGCTACGCAGCGACGGCAAAGGATACATTTATTATTATCTCTTACCATGTGAGGTGCAGAGCAATCGAGTTCGTATACAGGCTTCTCGCCATCGAATACAGACTCTTCTACACCATATTCGTTACAAAGCTTCTGCAATTCGCAGTTGCCTGAACGTACGCAAGAAAGACACTTTCTGTCATGTGTGGAAAGGATGAGTTCGAGTGTGGTCTTTCTGGCTTTTTGAACATTAAGGGAATTGGTAGATACTTCCATACCCTCGCTTACGGGATATACGCAAGATGCAACAAGGCGGGTTCCTCTGCCTTCGTTTGCTTCAACCATACAAATACGGCAAGCACCGATCTCGTTTCTATCCTTCATATAGCAAAGAGTCGGGATATCTACACCGATGGATTTTGCTGCCTCAAGAATAGTAGAACCCTTGGGGACACTGACGGCAACGCCGTTAATCTTAAGATTTACCATTTCGTTCATTTATCTCACTCCTTGCTTATTTCTTTGAAATTGCTTTGAACTTACAGTTAGCAATACATGCACCGCATTTTACGCACTTCTCGGGATCAATGCTGTAAGAAGGAAGTTTATGACCGGGTGCAACGTAATCTGTCTTAACGATAGCGTCTGCGGGGCAGTTTCTTGCACACATACCGCAACCGATACATTTATCCTTATCGATTGTGAATGTGAGAAGGTCTTTACATACGCCTGCGGGACACTTCTTATCAACAACGTGAGCTACATACTCATCGCGGAAGAATTTAAGTGTTGAAAGAACGGGGTTAGGTGCTGTCTGACCAAGACCGCAAAGTGAGTTAGCCTTGATGTAGTAGCAGAGTTCTTCCATTCTGTCGATATCTTCGAGTGTTCCCTTACCCTTGGTAACCTTATCAAGAAGTTCGAGAAGTCTCTTTGTACCGACACGGCAAGGTGTACACTTACCGCAAGACTCATCAACTGTGAACTCGAGGAAGAATTTAGCCATATCAACCATACAGGTATCTTCGTCCATAACGATAAGACCGCCAGAACCCATCATACAGCCGATAGCTGTGAGGTTATCATAGTCAACTTCTGTATCGATAAGACTTGCAGGGATACATCCGCCTGAAGGACCGCCTGTCTGAGCTGCTTTGAACTTCTTACCGTTAGGAATACCGCCGCCGATGTCATCAATGATGTGACGAAGTGTGGTACCCATAGGAATTTCAACAAGACCTGTGTGCTCGATCTTACCGCCGAGTGCGAATACCTTTGTACCCTTACTTCTATCGGTACCCATGGTCTTGAACCAATCAGCGCCGTTAAGAATAATCTGAGGAATGTTAGCAAAGGTTTCAACGTTGTTCTCAACTGTAGGAGATGCATAAAGACCCTTTACAGCGGGGAACGGAGGACGAGGACGAGGCTCACCACGGTTACCCTCGATAGAGGTCATAAGAGCGGTTTCCTCACCGCAAACGAATGCGCCTGCACCAAGACGGATTTCAAGGTCAAAATCAAATCCGGAATCAAATATGTTCTTACCGAGAAGGCCGTATTCTTTTGCCTGGTCGATAGCTTTCTGCAAACGTGTAACAGCGATAGGATACTCTGCACTGACGTAAACGTAACCCTTGGTTGCACCGATTGCGTAACCTGCGATTGCCATTGCTTCAATGATACACTGGGGGTCGCCTTCAAGGATTGAACGGTCCATAAATGCACCGGGGTCACCTTCGTCAGCGTTACATACAACGTATTTCTGAGGTGCTTTGTTAGGTGCGCAAAGGCTCCACTTTCTACCTGTGGGGAATCCGCCGCCGCCACGGCCACGAAGACCTGAATCTGTAACAACACCGATAACTTCTTCAGGTGTCATTTCAGTAAGTACCTTACCGAGTGCCTCATAACCGTCCATAGCGATATATTCTTCAATGTTTTCGGGGTCGATAACACCGCAGTTACGAAGAACTATACGTCTTTGTGACTTATAGAAAGCAGTATCGTTAAGAGAAACGTTACCGATAACTTCTTCAGCGCCTGTATCGTTGTAAACCAAGTGCTCAACAACACGGCCCTTGAGAAGATGTTCTTCAACGATTTCCTTAACATCTTCGGGGGTTACTCTTGAATAGAATGTACCGTCAGGATAGACGATAACAACCGGACCAAGAGCACAAAGGCCGAAGCATCCGGTCTGGACAAGTTTAACTTCTTCTACAAGACCGCAGTTAGCAATATTCTGCTCGAAAGCTTCCTGAATTGCTTTGCTTCCTGAAGAAGTACAACCTGTACCGCCACAAATCAAAACATGTGCACGAATCATTATATTATACCTCCAAATTTATACCTATATCTTACTTTTCGGAAACAAGGTATTCAGCTACTATCTTGCCGCCCTTAAGGTGCTGCTCGATAACCTTTGCTGCCTTTTCCTCAGTCATCTTAACATAAGTGACCTTTTCCTTACCTGACTCATAAACCTCAACGATAGGCTCATACTGGCAAAGACCTACGCATCCTGTCTGTGAAACAGATACCTTGGAAGTAAGGTTTTCCTTGTTTACGCCCTCAACAAAAGCATTGAGAACAGGACGAGCTCCTGCAGCGATACCGCAAGTAGCCATACCGACAACTACACGGATCTCTTCGCCACCTTCACGAAGCACGACTTTGCTTTGCATCTTTTCTTTGATTGCTTTGAGTTCTGCTAAAGATTTCATATTATTCATCCTTTCCGATTGATTATGATATATCTTGAGAATACTGTTCATTAAGGTATTCTTTTATCCATTGTACAACCTCGAATTTTGCGAGGCTTACGTCACCTAAAACTTCTCGAAGTTCTCTTGTATCAAGAGTGACCTCTCGTTCGGGTGATTTATGCTCATAGAGAAAATTTGTTTCGGGGTGACCCTGAATTAAGGTCAGTATCGTCGAAACAACGTCTCCGAGCGGTGTGAAGTCAATATGGTTTTTATAAAACAAGGCAGATATGATTGTGCCCGAAGCGTCACCATACTCTTGCTTACTTTTTGAAAGTAAGGTGAGCGAGCCGCCCGTTTGCTCCGCCATCATCTTAAATAAAGGTATTCCCATACCGACCGAGCGAGTTGTTCTTGTCGTGTAAAAAGGGTCGAGCGCCGCTTTACAGGTTTCATCCGACATTCCGTAACCGTTATCCTTGACGGTAATTGTTAAGGTGTCATTAGTTTCCTGCAAAGAAATCTCGACGAGAGTTGCCCCTGCTTTTGTAGAGTTTTCAACTATATCGAGGATATTGAGTGAAAGTTCTTTCATTTTTTACACCTCAGATACTCTATAAGCCGCTGTCTTACCAAATCTTCATCTTCCGATTCGGCAAGTTCCAAAAAATCGGTTCTCTCTTTGATGCTCCAAAGGTTATGAGCATCACTGCTTACTATGAAGGCCTCTTTTTTAAGGTGAGAAATTTCGAGGTATTCCTCTAATTTTTCTCCATCGTGAAGTTCTGCCGAAGGAAAATCGGGAGTTTCGGGAAAAGCACCCAAAACAGCAATTATTCCGTTTGATTCCCTATCAATATGAGCGGGATAGCAGACACCACCGAATTTTTCGGCAAGTAGCGGCGCTTCATCCACCGTGATATCGGTGGCGTTTATGAGAAGGTCCTCCTCCAAGCCGATTACCTGGTCTTCGCTATTCATAATAAACTGATCACCGAATATTTCGGGACGGTTTTTAATTTTTATCCTGCGTTTTTCAACTTCAGTGCCAAAAGCCATAGCAGAATCGAGTGTTGGGAAAAGGCATACAAGGTGAATATCTTCCGCCGTTGTAAGTTCCATTCCGCCAACCGCTATTATTCCATGGTGTTTTGCCGCTTCAAAAAAGGCGGGACAATTTTTGGTCGAATTATGATCGGTCAGCGCCATTATGTCGAGTCCGTTCAGTTCACCCATTCCTGCTATGCTGTCAGGAGTTGAGTCATTGTCTCCGCAGGGTGACAGACAGGAGTGAATATGAAGATCATAATAATATTTCTTCATATCAAAGCGCCTATTAGTTTTGCGAGTTCAAAACTCGTTTTATCAGATGCAAGAATGTTAATTCCCTTTTGCTCTGCTGTTTTTACGAGTTCCTCATCGGGTTTTACACCTTCAGACAAAAGCACGCAAGCAACATCTGCAAGACTGGCAACCGCTAAAATGTTAATATTAGACATAATAGTAATCCAAACATCCGAGCTTTTTGCCCTGCCCATTACCCAGCTGAGAAGATCACCGCAATAAGCGCCTTTTATTTCTCGCTCGGGTTCGGGACAAACTATGGTGCAAAGATTTGCAACTTCACATAACTTTGCTACCGTCATCATTCTCACCGACCTTGTCTATTCTTTATTGCCGCTCAGTTTATCTTTTATCGGACAAACCGCAACTTCTCCTCTTCTTACCGCATCTTCTGCGAAAGCTCTGCAATTCGGCGCTCCGCAAGCACCGCAATCAATACCTGGAAGTTCCCTGCTTTGTCTTTGAGCCTCTGCCATCATTCTCATCGACTGCAAAAGGCTTGGATGGAATTCAGACACGGGAGTGTACTGAGGCAATTCATCAAAAAGATAATTCTCAGGTACTTTTTGTTTTTCTTCTTCGGTTAAGAAGTTAAGAGAAACAGGCAAATACCTTCTCAGACTTTGAAGTCTTGCTTTGGCAATAAATGGATTTTGAATTGTATTCACCCCGCCGACACAACCGCTTGTACATGCGTTAAGCTCGATGAATTCGAGTTGCGGCATACTGCCGTTCTCAATCTGGTCAAGCACACGGATTACGTTATCAATTCCGTCTGCAGCGAGGTAGTTTTCATTGAATATGGCGGTTGATTCTCCGCCTGTTACTGCCCAACCGATGCCTATCATACCCGATGATGACAACTGTTGCTCGCCAATTGCAGTATCCATAACATTTATAAGTTGGAAATAAATGTCACTAATCGGTACTACAACATCAACTAAACTCTTATATCCGGCAAATCCGTTATTAACATAACTGACCTTTGCGGGACAGGGAGAAATAAAGAATACTCCGATATCCGAATCATTAAGTTCGGGATGTTCACTTTTTGCCTTATCTCTCGCAAGTCTTGCTGCTACCTCCATTGGCGGTAACATATGTATGACGTTTTCGATAAGGGAAGGAAAACGCAGTGCTATAAGTCTTAAAACTGTGGGACAAGCCGAACTGATTGCCGGTTTTTTAACCTTTGGGTCTTTAAGATAAATGCGAGTGTATGCCGAAACAAGTTCAGCCGCTGCAGATACCTCAAAAACATCGTCAAATCCAAGTTTCAACAAGCCGTCCAACACGTATTCCACGTCGCCTAGGTTTTCAAACTGACCGTACAGCGTGGGAGCGGGAAGGGCTATCTTCCACTTATAGTTTTTCATCTCGTCGAGGCTGCCGCCCGTACTGCGCTTTGCTTTGTTGGGGCATAGTCTTATACACTCGCCGCAATCTATACAGCGGTCCTCATTGATGACTGCTTTACCGTTGTGTATCCTTATTGCCTCTGTCGGACAATGGTGCAGGCATGTCGTACAGCCGCGGCATTTGGCGGAATCAAGTTTTACCGAATGCTTATATGTGTTCATAATTACACACCTGCCGGTTTGATTTTATTAAATAAGGTTAACCTTCATTGTTATATCTGTTCCGACGCCGACTTCTGATTTGATATCCATACTATCGGTATAGCGCTTCATGTTGGGAAGTCCCATTCCTGCGCCGAACCCTAACGAACGGACGTTATCAGTAGCGGTTGAATAGCCTTCCTGCATTGCCTTATCAATATCGGCAATACCGGGACCTTTATCCGAAAGGAGTATGGTTATATCCTCTTCGCTTACGGTAACGAATGCTTCGCCACCGCCTGCATGGATAACCATATTTATCTCGCCTTCATACATCGCAATAGATACTCTGCGGATTATCTCGGGATCAATACCAAGTTGACGCAGATGCTTTTTAACAAGAACTGACGCCTGACCTGCCGAAGTAAAATCAGAGCCGTCAACCTCAAAGCGAAATGTTACTGACTCAGACATTTTTCACTTTGTTTCCTACAAGACCGTTGCTATATAAAATGCCACAGGCCTCGTACATTCTTTTTTTCGTTGTGAGAACCACCAATCCGCTCTCCTCGGCAAGTCTCACCATTTCGGGTGTGGGAACTTTCGAGCGGACAAATACGATGCATCTCATATCCATCATAACTGCTGTGCGAATTACCTGAGAATTTACAAGACCTGTGAGTAATACCGCCTGATCTTTAACATAAGCGAGCACGTCACTCATCATGTCGCTACCGCAAGCTGAATAAACCTCTTCGCCGAGCATTTCTCCGTTACACACAACATCGGCTTCCAACAGTTCCTTGATAGTAACAATCTTCATACCGTTTGATTCCTTTCAAAACAGGTATTAGTTATATTTTGCGAGAATTCCGTCAATATCGTCAACAGTGAGTCTTCCGTAAACGTCTTCGTTAACAGTAAGAACCGGAGCAAGACCGCATGCACCGATACAACGAGTTGCAGAAAGACTGTACATACCGTCCTCTGTGCATTCGTCAGCACCGATACCGAGTTTCTCACTGAGTTTATCGAAAAGATCACCTGAACCCTTAACGTAGCAAGCAGTTCCAAGGCAAACTGCGATATTGTATTTGCCCTTAGGTGCGAGGGAGAACTGAGCATAGAAAGTAGCAACTCCGTAAACCTTTTCGGATGATACTCCCATTCCCTCTGCGATCATTCTCTGAACTTCGATGGGAAGGTATCCGTAAATATCCTGTGCCTGCTGCATAACTGCAATAAGACGGCTGGAATCGGACTTGTTCGCATCGATTACCGCTTTGAGCTGTGCTTCCTGCTCTGCGGTACCCTTAAAAGGTAATGTTCCGAGCTTCTTTTTCATATTACTTTCCTCCTAATGTAATTTGCTCTTGATGCGGTTTTTATATATTTGACCGCACCTTGTTAAAATTATATCACACTACAAACTTAATGTCTATAATTATTTTTTCTAAAAAGTAATTATTTTGTCAATAATTATTATATAAATAATAACATTTTACGGCTATCGGTTGCCAAAATGCAAATTATGTGGTAAAATACAATTATATTTCCAAAATCAAGGAGAAAAAAATGAGCACAAAACTTGCTATAATAATCCCCTGTTACAACGAACAGGAAGTTCTGCCAATGACTATACAAAGAATCAACTCGTTGCTTTGCGATTTGATGAGTGAAAGGAAGATAGATTTCGACAGTTTTGCTCTCTACGTTGATGACGGAAGCAGCGACAGAACATGGGAAATTATCGAGGAAAAAAATCAATCTGACAACTACACAAAAGGACTCAAACTTGCAGCAAATTCAGGGCATCAAAACGCCCTTCTGGCAGGTCTTGAGGCGGTGTCGGAAATTGCTGATATTACCGTCACAATCGACGCTGATTTACAGGATGACGAGCGTGTAATCGAGAAGATGATTGACGCTTATAACGATGGTTGCGACATCGTCTACGGAGTGCGTTCAAGCCGTAAAAACGACTCTTTTTTCAAGCGCACAACCGCTCAAGGTTTTTATAAAATTATGAACGTAATGGGAGCAAAAACGGTATACAATCACGCCGATTTCAGACTGATGAGCAAGCGAGCCGTAAAACAACTCCTTAAATATAACGAACGCAATATGTTTTTGCGCGGAATCGTGCCTTTGATAGGTTACAAAACCGCCATGGTTGAGTACGCAAGAACAAAGCGGGTTGCAGGTGAATCAAAGTATCCTTTACGCAAAATGATTGCCTTTGCTTTTGAGGGAATTACCTCATTCAGCGCAAAGCCGATAACCCTCATTTTAGGGCTTGGTTTTATAATCGTAATACTCACTCTTGCAGCTATGATTTATGCTCTTGTAGCGCATTTTGCAGGCACAACAGTGCCGGGTTGGACCTCACTTATGCTATCCATTTGGTTCTTGGGCGGAGTGCAACTTATAAGCGTTGGTCTTATCGGAAAATACGTCGGAAAAATCTATATCGAATCCAAGCAACGTCCACGATACAACATTGAAAAATCTCACCTTGAAGATAAAGACAACACAAATTAATATTTTTTGGCTTTAATTTACAAAATACGTCTTTTATCTTATTGACATATACACAAAATATGTGTATAATTTTATGGGTATATATCCAATATAATGTGGTTTTAAGTTGATATGCTTATTTTTGCATATTACAGTTAATACTATTGATAATCTGGCAACAGGAGGGTAGAAAATGGAAAAAATCGTTATTAACGGCGGCAAAAAGCTTGTCGGCGAGATTGAAATCAGTGGTGCAAAAAATGCCGCTGTTGCCATTATCCCCGCTGTTTTATTAAGTGACGGCGTTTGCCGTTTGGAAAATCTTCCTAACATTTCGGACGTATCTTCGATGATACGTATTTTAAGTGACATCGGCGCTGATATAAAGTCTATCAACGCTCACACCGTTGAGATTGACTGCCGCGGTGTCAATTCCTGGATTCTTCCCTTCTCTATGACTTCGGGAATGAGAGCGTCAAGTTACTTTATCGGCGCTATGCTTGCCCGTTTCGGAAAAGCAAAAATCGCACCTCCAGGCGGATGCGATTTCGGTGTGCGTCCTATCGATCAGCATATCAAAGGTTTTCAGGCACTCGGCGCAGAGGTTACTATTGATAACGGAATGGTAGACGCAAGAGCCGAAACACTCGTAGGTTCTGCAATTTATCTTGACAAGGCAAGTGTCGGCGCTACCGTTAACATTATGTTGGCGGCAGTTAAGGCAAAGGGTCTTACAATAATTGACAATGCGGCAAAAGAGCCTCATATTGTTGACCTTGCGAACTTCTTGAACTCGATGGGCGCTGACATTATGGGCGCAGGTACTTCGGTTGTTAAAATAAGAGGTGTTGATAAACTTTTGGGCACCTCGTACAGCATTATTCCCGACCAGATTGAAGCAGGCACTTATATGGTTGCCGCCGCTGCTACGGGCGGAAACGTGCTTATTAAAAACGTCATTCCCAAGCACCTTGAATCCATTTCTGCAAAACTTATGGAAGCAGGCGTTACCATTGAGGAATATGACGAAGAAATAAGAGTTTGTTGCACAAACCGTCCTAAAAAATGCAACGTAACTACACAGGTTCATCCCGGTTTCCCGACCGATATGCAGCCTCAGATGACAACCCTTCTTGCTATTGCAGACGGAGTCAGTGTTATGACAGAAAGCGTCTGGGACAACAGATTCAAGTACGTTGACCAACTTACTCTCATGGGCGCAGATATTAAGGTTGACGGAAAGGTTGCTATGATAAACGGAGTGGACAAGCTCAAATCCGCTCACGTAATAGCTACCGACCTTAGAGCAGGTGCCGCGATGGTTATTGCAGGGCTTGTAGCACAGGGTACAACTGAGATTAAAAACATCAAATACATCGACAGAGGTTATGAAGATATAGTTGAAAAACTCAAAAACGTAGGCGCAGACATTAAGCGTGTCACTTACACCGACGTTGATGCTCAAAAAAAGGCGTTATAAAACGAATGGCTGTCCCAAAGGACAGCCATATTTTTGAAAGTGAGGTGTCGAAATGGCAAAGGTATGTCCTCTTTTTTCTTCAAGCAAAGGCAACAGTACATACATAGGCGCCCAAGGTGGCGGAATCCTTGTGGACGTTGGTGTCAGTGCAAAAAAACTTGTATCTGCCCTTAATGAAAAAGGCGTTGATATTGACAGTATCAAGGGTGTTTTTATAACCCATTCCCACACCGATCACATATCAGGTCTTCAGACACTCACAAAGCATCACAACATACCGATTTTTGCATCTGAAAAAACCTTTGCGGAACTGATAAGATGCAACCGTTTACCTGCAGGTGCAACAATAAATATTGAAAATTGCACCACCGCTGCAGATATGGAAATTTCAAGATTTTTCACCTCTCACGATTCCCCCGGTTCCTGCGGTTATACCGTGACGCTTCCGAACGGGGAAAAAGTAGCCGTTTGCACCGATTTGGGTTACGTTTCAGATGAGGTCAGAAACGCAATAACGGGTTGTAAAACGGTCGTTCTTGAGTCTAATCACGATATTTCGATGCTCAATTCGGGACCTTACCCAATTGAACTCAAAATGCGAATTTCATCAAAGTTGGGTCACCTTTCCAACACCGCTTGTGCAAGTGAACTTTCAGCATTGTTAAAAAGCGGTACGACGAGGTTCATTCTCGCGCATTTAAGCGAAGAAAACAATCGTCCCGAAATCGCAAAAACCGCCGCAGTCGGCGCTCTTATTTCAAACGGATTTATTGAAAACGAGGACTATCTTCTGACCGTTGCAGCCCCTTGCGGAAACAAAATCATATCAATTTAGGAGAAAATATGCTGAAGGTAACTATCATCGCAGTCGGCAAAGCAAAGGAAAAATACCTTGCCGACGGATACAGTGAATATGCAAAAAGATTATCAGGTTACTGTAATCTGAACATAGTCGAATTGGCGCCGACCAAAGCAGACGAGTCATCTCCATCCTCTATTGCCGCCGCAATAGAAAACGAGGGCGAAAGAATAGTTGCAAAAATCCCTTCGAGAGCGCTTGTTTTACCCCTTTGCATTGAGGGAAAACAGATGCCCAGCACCTCTTTAGCCGACCTGTTAAAATCGACCGCAAACAGTGGAATCAGTGAGGTCTGTTTTATTATCGGCGGGTCTTACGGACTGTCCGACAAGGTGAAATCCAAGGGAAAAATCAAATTTTCTATGTCGGAAATGACCTTTCCGCACCAACTTGCCCGACTTATGCTTTTAGAGCAGATATATAGGGCTTTTAAGATAATTGAGGGCGGAAACTACCATAAGTAGCGGTTGCCATTTTAAATATGTATATTATATATAAAGACAACTTAATTTAGTTTTATAATTTCGTGAAAAAAATGCTTGACCTTGAGCGGAGGTTGTGATATAATTCTTGTACCTCTGCAAATGGGTCTTTTTTTTTGGAAAGATCTGCGGACTGACAATTCCATATCGCTTCGACCCTTTTGGGTTGGAATAATAAGTCCGATGAGGGAGGCCTTTGTCCCCTATTTTCGGGGGAACATATTTATTTCCGTAAAACGGGAGGTGCCGTCAAATGAGAGTAAAAATCACATTGGCTTGTACTGAGTGCAAGCAGCGCAATTACAACACAATGAAGAACAAGAAGAATGACCCGGACAGACTTGAAATGAACAAGTACTGCCCCTTCTGCAAGAAGCACACTCTTCACAAGGAAACAAAGTAAGGAGGTATATGATGAAAGTATTAAACAACATTCTCAAAGTACTGACCTTGGTTTTCTCTGTAGCAGGAGTTGTATTGTTTTTCACAAACTTTGTAACATTCAACCTTTCTGATGGTAGTGCTTACAGTCTTGTAGGCGCACAGATGGCTTTCGGTAGTTACTGTGATGCTGTTGCAAGTAATCTTGCAAAGTCTCCTAAAATCATATTCTGTATGATTCTTTCTATCATCGCTGTTATCGCATCAGGTTACAACGTTTTGAAAAATTCTGTTGCTTCTCGTTGGTTTACCATTGTAACAAATGCAGTTTCCGGTATTTATATGCTGGTTGTTGCACTTTCAAAGCCCTGGAGATTCTTCGATCTCCGTCCCTTTGATAAGATTACTGATATCGCCTACACACCTTTTGTTCTTGTAACCGCTTTGGTTATTCTCGCAGCATTTGCTTTGAGCGTTGCTCATCAACTCGTTGCAGATTCAATCATCGCTAAAGCAGAAGGAAAGCTCACCATCTTAAAGAAGGTTGCTAAATTCTTCCGCGAATACAAGGCAGAAATCCACAAGATTGTATGGCCTAACCTTAAGAGCGTTTCTAAAAACACACTTATCGTTCTCGCTATGTGCGCAATCTTCGGTGTATTTGTCTGGCTTTTGGATCTTGGTCTCGGCGCTCTTATCGGCTTGATCAGCTAATTAAATCCAGATAAAAACGGAGGTCAGCTTATGTCAGAACATGCAGAAGCAAAATGGTATGTCATCCACACCTACTCCGGTTATGAAAACAAGGTCATGACCGACCTTGAAAAAATGGTTGAAAACAGAGGTATGCAGGATCTCGTTCTTGAGATGAAGATACCTACTGAAACCGTTACCGAGATTACAGATGGTGGCAAAGAGAAAGAATACGTCCGCAAGATATTCCCGGGTTATGTATTCGTTAAAATGATAGTTACCGATGATTCCTGGTATGTTGTCCGCAACATTCACGGTGTTACCGGTTTCGTAGGACCGGGATCCAAGCCCGTTCCCCTCACCGATGCTGAGGTTGCTAATATCGGCGTTGAGAAGCGTAGCGTCGAAGTTAAATACTCAATTGGTGATTCCGTTAAGATTATTAGCGGTCCCTTGGATGGATTTTCCGGTGTTGTTACCGAACTTGACGTCAGCAAGAATTCTGCTTGCGTTACAATTTCAATGTTCGGCAGAGAAACTCCGGTTGAGGTTGAACTTAATCAGCTCGCCCTCGAACAGTAATAGTTAATCAGCGGAAATACCGCTTTGTAACGGCTATATGCCGAGTGGGAGGAGTGTCTGAGAATACTCCGCCAAAGGTGAATTCACCGTTACCACAAATTTTGGAGGTACAATATTATGGCACAGAAAGTTACTGGCTATATCAAACTGCAAATTCCTGCAGGTAAAGCAACACCTGCTCCCCCTGTAGGTCCGGCTCTTGGTCAGCACGGCGTTAACATTATGGCATTCACTAAGGAATTCAATGAGCGTACAAAGAACGACGCAGGTCTTATCATCCCCGTTGTTATCACTGTTTACGCTGACCGTTCCTTCAGCTTTATCACCAAAACACCACCTGCAGCGGTTCTTATCAAGAAGGCATGTGGAATCGATAGCGGTTCCGGCGTTCCTAACAAGACCAAAGTAGCAAAGATTACCGGTGAGCAAATTAGAAAAATCGCAGAGACAAAAATGCCCGACCTTAATGCAGCATCTATCGAGACAGCTATGTCTATGATTGCTGGTACTGCACGTAGCATGGGCGTTGAAGTCGTCGATTAATGCTCCCTGGTGGGAGGAAACATCCGATTTAACCACTTAATTGGGAGGAAAATGTAAATTATGAAACACGGAAAAAATTATAATGAGAGCGCAAAGCTCGTTGAAAAAGATAGACTTTATGAAGTCGATGAGGCTATGGACCTTGCTGTAAAAACAAAGTCCGCTAAATTCGACGAAACAGTTGAAATCCACGTACGTTTGGGTGTTGACTCACGTCACGCTGACCAGCAGGTCCGCGGCGCTGTTGTTCTCCCCAACGGTACAGGTAAAGACGTAAGAGTTCTTGTTATCTGCAAGGGCGACAATCAGAAGGCAGCCGAAGAAGCAGGCGCAGACTTTGTTGGCGCTGAAGAAATGGTTGCTAAGATTCAGAACGAAAACTGGCTCGACTTCGATGTTGTTATCGCAACACCTGATTGCATGGGTCTTATCGGTCGTCTTGGTAAGGTGCTCGGCCCCCGTGGCTTGATGCCTTCTCCTAAAGCAGGTACAGTTACCCCCGATGTTGCTAAGGCAGTTACAGAAGCTAAAGCTGGTAAGATCGAGTACAGACTCGACAAGACCAACATTATTCACTGCCCCATCGGTAAGGTTTCTTTCGGTCCTGAAAAGCTTGCTGAAAACTTCAACACTCTTATGGGTGCTATCGTTAAGGCAAAGCCTGCAGCAACAAAAGGACAGTACGTTAAGTCCTGCGTTATTGCTACAACAATGGGCCCCGGAATCAAGCTCAACCCCAACAAGTTTGGTGCTTAATTCTAATATCAAAAAGGCAGTCTTCGGACTGCCTTTTATATTCTTTTGAAATTTATCAAAAAATGCTTGACATTTTATATGTTTAGTATTATAATACCAATGTTGCCGACCAAAGACAGCAGGTGCCGAAAGGCGTAACGTAGAACTACCTGCCGAGGAAAAGCGCGAAACACTTTATTTATTTTAATGTGTACACGCCTGCTCTGTCTTTGGGGAGCAGGCGTTTTTTCATCATTACTTCGGAGGTGAATCATTTTGCCAAGCGCAAAAGTATTGGAACTCAAAGAGCAACAGGTTGCTGCTATTAAGGAAACTCTCGACGGTGCAGTCGCTGGTGTACTCGTTAATTACAGTGGTATCAATGTTGCTGACGACACAAAGCTTCGTAAAGAGCTTCGTGAAGCAGGCGTTCACTACGCCGTAGTAAAGAATACTCTTCTCCGCCGCGCAGTTGAAGGTACTTCTATCGAAGGTATCTGTGACGTTCTCGAAGGAACTACTGCTCTCGCAGTATCTAAAGAGGATCACACCGCAGCCGCTCGTATTCTTTGCAAATATGCCGACAGCCACGACAATTTCTCTGTTAAGGCCGGCTTCCTCGACGGTGCAGTTGTAGATACAGCTACCGTTGATTCTCTCGCAAAACTGCCTACAAGAGACGTTCTTCTTGCTACAGTTTGCAGTGCATTCAATGCACCTATCGCAGCACTCGCCCGTGCACTTCAGGCAGTTGCTGACAAAAACGCAGAAGCGTAAACAAAACTAGAAATCAAAACAAATTAAATTAAAACAAATTTTGGAGGTAAATTACCATGGCATCTGAAAAGATTACTGCTATCATTGAAGAAGTAAAAGCTATGACTGTTCTTGAGCTTTCTGAGCTCGTAAAAGCTATTGAAGAGGAATTCGGCGTATCCGCTGCTGCTGCTGTTGCAGTTGCTGCTCCTGCTGCTGGCGGCGCTGCTGCTGCAGAAGAGAAGACCGAGTTCGACGTTATCCTTGCTGCTGCTGGTGCAGAAAAGATCAAGGTTATCAAGGTTGTTCGTGAGATCACCGGTCTTGGCCTTGCTGAAGCAAAGGCTCTCGTTGACGGCGCTCCTAAGACCCTCAAAGAAGGCGTTTCTAAGGAAGATGCTGAAGCTCTCAAGGCTCAGCTCACCGAAGTTGGCGCAACTGTTGAAGTTAAGTAATTTAACTGATAGCAAATTAAAAGCCGTGTGCATCAGCACACGGCTTTTTTGTTTTATTTTGCATTGTTTGCTATATAATCGAGCAATTCTTCGGGGTCGGTGAAAATATTAAAATCACCATAAATATCAGAACTTATAAAACCTTCTTTGACCCCTTTATCGACAAGTTCAACGATGGTATCAAAATAACCTGCGATATTATAAATCGCGATCGGCTTTTTGTGTCTGCCGAGGTTTGCCAAGGTCAGTATTTCGAAAAATTCCTCAAAAGTACCAACACCGCCGGGCGTCATAATGAAAGCGGCGGAGTCATCTTCCATTATCTGCTTTCTCTCGCGGATTGTATCGGTAAAGGTGAATTTATCGGAATCTTTCCAAAGAATACCGGGTGTGTCAAAATATTTGGGGGCTACTCCGTGAACGTAGCCACCGCCCGATTTAACTCCTCGGGCAATTGCTCCCATCATACCCGTAGCGCCACCACCATAGACAAGACCAAATCCACGCTTTGCCATCTGATATCCGAGTTTTTCGGTTTCTATAGCATAGATTTTATCCACTTTATCACTTGCAGCGCCGAAAACACATATATTCATAAATAATCTCCTATAGGTTTTTGAATATTATATTCAAAAAAATTATTTTTGTGCAAGATCCTTATCATCCTGCTTCATAGTTAAAGAAATTCTCTTTTTGGCAACGTCAACACCGATTACCCACACCTTTACTCTATCCCCTACTTTCAGCACTTCTGCGGGATGTTTTATAAAGCGGTTGGTAATCTTAGAAATATGAACGAGACCGTCCTGATGAACTCCGATATCAACGAATGCGCCAAAGTCGATTACGTTTCGCACGGTACCCGTAAGTTCCATACCGACCTTAAGATCCTCAAGTGACATAATGTCGGTACGAAGAAGCGGTGCAGGAAGTGAACTACGTGGGTCTCTGCCCGGCTTTGAAAGTTCGGTGGCGATATCACGAAGTGTTATAACGCCGACACCGAGTTTTTCGGCAAGGGCGGTTTCATCAAATTCGGATAGCTTTTGGGTTATGCCCTCGACACCGCCTTTTTTGACGTCGGCATCACTATATCCGCAAAGAGCAAGTAATTTTTCGGCTGCTGAATAACTTTCGGGATGAACTGCTGTTGCATCAAGAACGTTCTTACCGCCCGTTACACGCAAAAATCCTGCGCATTGTGTGAACGCCTTAGGTCCGAGTTTTGAAACCTTATTGAGTTCTGCGCGTGACTTGAATGCGCCGTTTTCCTCACGGTATGTTACTATATTTTTGGCTATTGCAGAGGATATGCCCGAAATCTTTGCGAGAAGGGGTGCAGAAGCGGTGTTTAAGTCAACTCCGACACTGTTCACGCAAGTTTCTACAACGCCGTCTAAAGCGGCTCCGAGGCGATTTTGAGGCATATCGTGTTGATACTGACCGACTCCTATGGATTTAGGGTCAATCTTTACAAGTTCTGCAAGGGGGTCTTGCAAACGTCTTGCAATGGATACCGCAGAACGAAGTGAAACGTCGTATTCAGGGAATTCCTCGGCGGCAAGTTTTGATGCAGAGTAAACCGATGCACCTGCCTCACTTACGACAAGATAGGACATCGGCGTATCAATCTCTTTAATAAGATCCGCCGCAAAAACCTCTGTTTCGTGAGATGCGGTGCCGTTTCCGATTGCGAAAACTTCTGCATTCCATTTATGAATAAGATTTTTGATTATCTTTTTTGCTTCCTCTATTTTACTGTGAGGGGGTGCAGGATAAATTACGGCTGTATCAAGCACTTTACCTGTACCGTCTACTACCGCTACCTTACAACCCGTTCTGTAACCGGGGTCAAGTCCGATTGTGATTTTATCTTTAAGGGGCGGTTGCATAAGAAGTTGCTTCAGGTTGGTTGAAAAGACCTTGATTGCATCCTCACTTGCTCTGTCGGTGAGTTCGTTTCTGACCTCTCTTTCAATTGAAGGGAAGATAAGTCGTGTATATGAATCCTCTGCTGCAAGGCGGACAGTTTCGGTGCAAGGGCTTCCCTCTTTGATATGGACCGAAGCAATAATTCCAAGCGCTCTGTCCTTATCGAAATCAATAGACACTTTAAGCATCTTTTCCTTTTCGCCGCGGTTTATAGCCAAAATTCTATGATTGGCAATACGGGAAATCGGCTCTTTATACTCGGCATACATCTCATACACACCGACATCTTCTTCTGCGGCTTTGGTCACGAGAATTCCGTGAGCGGCGCAGACTGTTCTGATTCTTTTTCTGACATTTGCATCGTCAGAGATAAGTTCGGCAATAATATCCATAGCGCCCTGCAAAGCATCTTCTGCAGTTTCAACTCCCTGCTCTGCATTTACGAAATCCGCCGCCATTTCTATTGGATATTTCGAATCCTTTTGCTGTGCATAGATAAGGTCTGCAAGAGGACCTAATCCCTTTTCCTTTGCGACCGATGCTCTGGTTTTTCTCTTGGGTCTGAAGGGACGATAAATATCCTCTGTTTCGGTGACTGTTGTTGCCGCTTGGATTGCCGCCTCAATTTCATCGGTCATAAATCCTTGGGAAGTGATGCTCTCACGGACTTTATTTTTGAGTTCTTCAAGATTGCGAAGATACTCAAGTCTATCTGAAAATTCACGGAGAATCTGGTCGTCAAGACTGCCTGTCATTTCCTTTCTGTAACGGGCGATGAAAGGTATTGTATTTCCGTCGTCAATAAGAGAAATGACGTTTGTGACCTGATACTCTTTAAGGGAAAATTCTTTGATTAGTTGTTCATTGATGTTCATAGCAAATACTCCGTTTTTAGTATAATCTAATTATACTAAAAGTTGCTGAAAAAATCAACAGACATCAAATTATACTTCTGATTACGTCGGCAGAAATTTCGGGATGCAAAGCAAGATTTATCGACAAGGACAAAAGATTTGCCAACTCGGTTATTATGCTGTCGATATCTTTTGGCGTGACTATCATTTCGGGAGCGGATTTTATCTCTTTTCCAACCGACTCGCTGACAAGGGTTGAAGCGTTGACAACGGTAGGTACACCGACAGCGATACAAGGGATACCTAGGGTATTGTGGCTGATTTCACTTCTCTTGTTGCCTACCCCTGACCCCGGATGGATACCGCTGTTTGTTATTTGCACGGTGTTGCCGAGCCGTGTCACAGAAGCGGCGGTCAAAGCATCAACAACTATTACGGCAGACGCATTAACAACACTTGCGGTACTTTTGACTATCTCGGCAGTTTCGATGCCTGTTTGCCCTAATACACCGGGTGATATTACGGCAACGCTTTCAAGTTCATCAAGTCCGATTTTTCTTGCAAAGGCATCGCTTATATGACGAGTAGCAAGGACACCCTCGGCTACCATCGGACCTATTGCATCGGGAGTTATATTTCTGTTACCAAGACCTGCAACAAGAACAGTTTGAGGGTTTTTGGGCAACAGTTTCTGTATTTCTTTTTTAATCACAAGCGCAGTTTTATTCGGTTCAATTTGGCTCAATTCAACGGTAGTATAAACGCCTTTTGCTCTGCCGATTTTCTCTACTGCGGCATCGGTTTTGATTTCAAGGGTGCGCACGGTTATACCGTTTTCTGAATACTCGCTCTCACATATTCCCTCACAATCGGGAACGAGTTCCCTACATTCTGCCGCAAGATCAGAAAAGTGTTTCATTTTTTCACCTCAAAATTATTAACTTTTAATAGTTTGTTCCGAACTTGCGCAAAAAAACCTAAAAAAAGCAAAGAAAAGTCTTGCTTTTTAAAAACAATAGTGGTATTATATATTGGCTATGAAGTTTTAAGGGGAGGTGTAAGAGTGCCTAACATTAAGTCCGCTAAAAAACGTGTACTCATCAGCGAAGCTAACTATGCTCGTAACAAGCAGTACCGTACCGCTATGAAAACAGCAATCAAGAAGGCAGACAAAGCAATCGCAGAAAACAGCGCAGATAAGGTTGATGCAGTTAAGGCAGCTATCAAGAAGATTGATCAGATGGCTACTAAGGGAATTATCCACAAGAACAATGCTGCAAGAAAGAAATCCGCACTTGTTGTTCGTCTTGCAAAGTCTAACTAATTAAGCATATTGAGGGAATGCTGATGCATTTCCTTTTTGCTTTTTAAAAGCAAAAAAGCTCTATGCCGAAGCATAGAGCTTTATTTTTTACTGGGCATCTGCGGGGACATCTTTTACAAGCCAGGTTGTATTAAGATATCTGCCACGATGAGCAATCTCGGAATTGCAAACGGTATTGATTATTTTTCCTTTTCCATCAACCTTAAGTCCCATTGATGATGATGTTCCGCCATCAATATTAGAAGCGTTTACAGCGCCGAATTCCCACATTACGTCCATTAAGAATTCAAAGTTAACACCGTCAATACCACGGGTAAGATAGGTTGCGCCGCCATCGACAACGAGGAGCAATATTGCGCCGTCAGCACGCTGACCGATTGCAGAACGGGGATCATAGCCTCCTGCGACACCGCTTGCTTCCGCCTTTTTGCCGTTGACAATAAGGAATGGCTCCCAAGCAATACCATCTCTGATATTATTTGCGATTATCTCCTCGTTAGAGAAGTTTCCGAGAACCAAAACGTTATCTTTGTTTATGCCGATAATGTTATGTCTTTCAAGATTATCATACTGTTTTATGACGCCATCTTTAATAATTATATCTTTAGGCAATCCGCCTGAGCCGATTCCCTTGGGGTCGTTCCAACAACCTGCATTTATTCCGCAGATAGCGTTATTTGTATCAATAAATTCGCCTATTGTCTGACCCTTGCCGCTAAATCCCGTAGCATCGGGTGTGTTGGGCTCGACAAAATTATTTGTAAGTCCCAAGAAAACTCTTGAGGGGTCTAAAACCTGAATAAGACGGGCTGTGTATTTACCGCCGCCGGGATTCTTGCCGGAAAATTCAAGAATCTGAACTCCGTTTTCCTCGAAAATAACCTTACCCTGATACTTTTCACTTGTACTGAAGGTTATGGGGTCGGGGGTTGGCTCATCATTACCTTCCCCTTCGCCATTGCCGCCCGGGGCTACAAGGTCGGGATCGGTTTCTCCTTCGGGCGCTACAACAGAGTTGCGCTCAAATGCAGCGTCTATCTGCTCTTGAGTGAAAAAGGTAGTGCAAAGCCAAGGATTAGAGGTCTTATAGGTCATGAGAATATATCTGTCCCTAAGTGTTGGGAAGAATGGTGAATAGAAAATTGTCAAAAATGCAAGAACTACCACCAAAAGAAATGCCAGAATTGATATACCTATCCATTTGACAACCCTTGCCCAAGGTTTTAATCTTCTTTTTTTACGTCTTTTGGGTTTATTGGGTGCAGCAGGAATAGGCGCTTCGGTTTCTTCCGACTGTGTATCGATTACTTCAACCTGTCCTTCTTCTAAAAAATCCTGTAATTTATCGCTCATCAAGGTTAATTCCTTTCAAATATCATTAACAATGGTATGGTAACATATTTCGAGCAAAATTGCAACTATACATAAACAAGAAAAAAGCACCATTCTTTAAGTGTTCCTTAAGGATGGTGCTTTTCATTTTAATCGAGTTCGAATGCGCCTGTATAAAGTTGATAGTAGGTGCCTTTTTGAGCGATGAGGTCATCGTGTGAGCCACGCTCGATTATCTTGCCGTGGTCCATAACCATTATGACGTCTGAATTCATAACTGTTGAAAGTCTGTGAGCGATAACGAATACCGTTCTGCCTTCCATCAATTTGTCCATACCCTTTTGAACTATCGCTTCGGTACGGGTATCAATTGAACTTGTTGCTTCATCGAGTATCATAACGGGTGGGTCGGCAACTGCTGCACGTGCTATTGCTATAAGTTGTCTTTGACCGCCCGAAAGGTTGGAACCGTTATTGGTGAGTTCGGTATTATATCCATCAGGCAGACGGGTTATAAAATCATGTGCGCCCGAAAGTTTTGCCGCCTCTATGCACTCATCATCTGTAGCATCAAGTCTGCCGTAGCGGATATTATCCATTACTGTGCCTGTAAAGAGGTTGGTTTCCTGCAAAACAATACCGAGTGAACGGCGAAGGTCGGATTTTTTTATCTTATTGATATTTATTCCGTCGTATCTTATTTTGCCGTCTGCAATATCGTAGTATCTATTGATAAGATTGGTAATGGTTGTTTTACCTGCACCGGTAGCACCAACGAAGGCAACCTTTTGACCGGGTTTTGCATAGACGGATACGTCGAAAAGCACCTGTTTGCCCTCGACGTAGGAAAAGTCTACCCCTTCCATTCTTACGTCACCCGTAAGTTTGGTATAAGTTACTGTGCCATCACCGTGAGGATGTTTCCAAGCCCAGATGCCTGTACGTTCTGCGGTTTCGGTAACATTTCCCTGCTCATCAATTTCAGCATTTACAAGGGTTACGTAGCCGTCATCCGTTTCGGGAAGTTCATCCATCAGAGCAAATACTCTCGATGCGCCTGCAAGGCCCATTACGACAGAGTTTATCTGCTGTGAAAGTTGGTTGATATTACCTGTGAACTGTTTTGTCATATTAAGGAAAGGCACTACGATACTTATATTGATTGCCATTCCCGAAAGACTTAAATTGGGAACATTAAGCGCTATGAGTGTGCCACCTGCTATCGCCATTATTACGTACATAATATTGCCGATATTCATTATGATGGGACCGAGCGTATTTGCAAATGCGTGAGCTCTGAAACTATCCTCATAAAGCGCGTTGTTTATATCGTCGAAATCCTTGGCGGTTGTTTCCTCATGGCAGAAGACCTTGACAACCTTCATACCGTTCATCATTTCCTGAATATAGCCCTCGGTTTTACCTACCGCCTGTTGCTGACGGATAAAGTATTTGGCCGAGCCGCCACCGATTTTCTTGGAAACGAGCAACATTACTACAACGCCCAAAATAACCAGAAGGGTAAGCGGAATGCTGTAATAAATCATTATTGAAAATACGCAAAGAACGATTGTACCCGCCTGAATAAGAGAAGGCAGAGACTGTGACACGAGTTGGCGGAGAGTATCAATATCGTTTGTGTAATGGCTCATTATATCGCCGTGCTTATTTCTATCGAAGTAACCGATAGGAAGGTTTTGCATTCCAGAGAAAAGTTCTGCTCTCATTTTATGCAAAAAGCCCTGTGTCATATAAGCCATAATCTGACTTTGAAGGGTAATCGCAATCATCGAAAGAACGTAGAAAACTGCAAGGGTGAGCACCAAGGGAACTATTTCCTTACTTGCCGCTGCCCAATCCCCTATCTTATACCATTTTTCAATGGCGGCAGTGACCTTTTGAATGAATATGGCAGGGATTGAGGACGTGACCGCTGCAAAAAGAATACAAACAACTGTCAAGGGGGCTAAAACGGGATAGTAGCCAAAAAGTTTTTTGACAACTCTGCCAAAAGTGCCTTTTTTCGCCTTTGGTCTTACGGGTCCTTTGGGAGCGTGTTTATTCATTCTCGTCACCCCCTTTGGTCTGCTGCTCATATACCTCGCGGTATATATCGCTTGTCTGCATAAGTTCTTTATGGTTGCCCTTTGCAGAAATCTTGCCGTTATCCATAACTATAATGAGGTCGGCATCCTGCACAGAGGAAATTCTTTGAGCAATTATAATCTTTGTGGTTTTGGGAAGATATTTCTTAAGACCTGCTCTTATCATGGCATCGGTTTTCATATCAACTGCGCTTGTAGAGTCGTCCAGAATCAAGATTTTCGGCTTGGATATGAGGGCTCTTGCAATACAAAGGCGCTGTTTCTGACCGCCCGACACGTTAGTACCGCCCTGCTCGATATGGGTATCGTATTTTTGGGGGAAGGATTCTATAAAATCGTGAGCAGATGCAAGTTTACATGCTTCGATTATTTCCTCATCGGTTGCATCCTTGTTGCCCCAACGGATATTATCCTTGATAGTACCTGCGAAAAGAAGGTTTTTCTGCAAAACCATCGCAACGTTTGATCGAAGCGATTTAATATCGTAATTTCTTACGTCTACACCGCCGACGGTAACTCTGCCGACAGTAGTATCATAAAGTCTTGGGATAAGTTGAACAAGGGTGGATTTACTTGATCCCGTACCACCGATAACACCGACAGTCATACCCGATTTTATATCGAGGTCAATATCAGATAGCGCAAAGTTTTTAGCAGTTTCGGAATACTTGAATCCAACCTTTTCAAACGTGATGCTTCCGTCCTTAACCTTATAAACGGGAGATTCGGGATTTTTAAGGTTTGGCTCTTCACGGAGAACCTCGTCAAGACGCTTTACCGATTCGCCCGACATAGTGAGCATTACGTAAATCATTGAAAGCATCATCAAGGACATAAGTATCTGCATACCGTAGGTGAGCATTGCGGAAATTTGTCCTACGTAAACGATTGAGCCACCGCTGGAAATTGCAAGTTTTGAGCCGACGAGCAAGACGAATACCATATTGAAATAAAGGCATATCTGCATAACGGGAGTATTAAGCGCTACTATTCTCTCAGCCTTGGTGAAATCGCCTCTTATGTTATCGGAAGCGCTGATGAATTTTTGCTTTTCGTAATTTTCTCTTGAAAATCCTTTGACTACTCGCATTGCTCTTACGTTTTCTTCAATAGACTCATTGAGTCTGTCATACTTCTTGAAAACTCTTCTGAATGCAGGCATCGCCTTTCGGGCTATCAATACAAGTCCGAAAACGAGTACGGGAATTACGATAACAAAGGTTGTAGACAAAGCGCCACCCATCACGTAAGCCATTATGATGGAAAAGGTGAACATCAAGGGTGAGCGAACCGCCGTTCTTATAATCATCATATATGACATCTGAACGTTATTAATATCGGTTGTCATTCTCGTGACCAAAGAGGAAGACGAAAACTTATCAATATTATTGAATGAGTAGGTCTGAATCTTTGTGAAAACGTCGTGACGAAGGTTTTTGGCAAATCCTGATGACGCCTTAGCGCAGGTATAACCGCCAAGACCGCCGCAACAAAGAGAAATCAGCGCCATAACGGCCAAGATAAGACCTATTTTAAGTAATTCAGGCATTGATGCGCCTGCCTCAAAACTATTTACGAGTTTTGCGGTAATAAAAGGTATGGTGGTTTCAATAGCCGCCTCCAACACCATAAAAACGAGTGTCAGAATCGACGGAAGTTTATATTCACGCACCGAACGAAGTAATCTTCTGTACATTGTTTTTCCTTTCGCAAGCATAACATAAAATTATTAATATATTATAATACTGAATTTATTTAATATCAAGAAATAAAATGTTAATTTTCCATTATTCAGGTATTTTTTGCTCGGTTTTTTCTGCGCCATGCGGCAGGTGGCAAATCGTTTCTCGATGCAAACACCTTATGAAAAGACGCCGTATCGCTCCAACCACATTCTGCGGCGATCGTTGATACCGAACGGTTTGTAGTGAGAAGAAGTTGCTTTGCGCTTGACAGCCGCAAGGATATAAGATAATCATAAGGCGTCATATTATAATATTTTCTGAATGAACGTATCAGATAATCATCGGTATATCCCAGATGGGACGCTATATCCGAAACTTTTATTTTTGCGCTGTAATTTTCCTCGAGATACCTTGCACACTTTTCGGCAGGGCTCTCCTCCCCACCCTTTTGAGCGGAAGCGTAAAGTTTGGCAAGAATTCTCAAAAACAGTTGCTCTAAAATTACCAATGGCGCGCCCTGTATATACGCTTTATCAAGTCTTGTGATAATCGGCATCAATTCATCGGTATTTGCAAGACCTTTTATAGACAGTCCTTCCCCGTTTATATAATCCGCATTACTGAAATGAACGTAATAGTACCTCGGAGAATCACTTTTTTTGATACCCGTCTGCACTAAACCTGCTTGTTGAATATAATACTCTCCTCCTGCTACTTCTATCTCTTTGCCATCTTCTTCAAAGCGCAGCACACCTGAAAAGACTATCAACAGGACGCTTTCGGGACATATTCTTGAAATATGATGCTCGTCTTTTAAGAAATTTCGAAAAGAACTATACTCATATTTTGGGAGTTTTGACATATCAAGAGTTGTTTGCAAATAAATCACCTCACTATATAGCATTTTACCATATAGGTCGGAATTTGCAACATTTTTTGCTGATTTTCATATTGCTTTTTTATAAGTTTTTTGTAAAATTAAAGTGAGGTGAGCAAAATGAATGCATATAAACATTTTACTTCTAACGAAATTAAACCTACAGGTTGGCTCAAAAGACAACTTGAAATTGAAGCCGACGGTCTTGTAGGTAATCTTGACAAATTCTGGCCCGACATCCGTGACTCCAAATGGATAGGCGGAACAAAAGAAGGCTGGGAAAGAGTACCTTATTGGCTTGACGGATATATTCCCCTCGCATATCTTTTGGATGACGAGGAAAGAAAAGCTGTAGCCAAAAAGTATATTGATGCTATTTTAGAAAGACAAAAGCCGGATGGTTGGATTTGCCCTTGCGAAGACAGTGAGAGAGCAAATTACGACGTCTGGGCGGTTTATCTTATCTGCAAAGCACTCATAGTTTATGCCGAGTGCAGCGGTGACGAGAGAATTGAGGGAGCTGTTGAGGCGGCTCTTAAAAATCTTCGTCAACACATTAATTTTAATACAGTAAACAGATGGGCATCTGCAAGATGGTTTGAGTGCTTTATTCCTCTTGCATGGCTTTATGAGAGAAAGAAAGAAGCATGGATTGAGGACCTTGCACGTACACTTGCAATGCAGGGTATGAACTATCAGATGATGATAGATAATTTTGAGGACAAGGCATTTAGCCGCACATGGAGACTTACCACCCACGTTGTAAATCTTGCCATGGCTATTAAATGCTACGCAGTTGCCGAGCAATTTGTAAAGGTGGATGGTGACGGTTTTGCGAACAAATTCCTCGATACCTTAAGAGAGTATCACTCCACCGCTTACGGACTTTTCACTGGTGATGAATGTCTTGCAGGGGATTCTCCCGTTCAGGGCGTTGAGCTTTGCGCTATCGTTGAGGCAATGTATTCCTTCGAACAGTTATTTGAGGTCACAGGCAAATATGAATGGCTTGACAAACTCGAAAAACTCGCATTTAACGCTTTACCCGCAACTGTCAGCAACGATATGTGGAGCCATCAGTACGATCAGCAGGTAAACCAGATTTCCTGCAAGGAAACCGATGCTGAAAAACCGCCCAAATTCACAACCAACTCACGTGATGCTCATATCTTCGGTCTTGAGCCCAACTTTGGCTGTTGCACTTCAAATATGGGTCAGGGATTCCCAAAATTTGCCCTTTCCACCTATTATAAGAGTGAAAAGGGAGTTGTGGTCGGCGCTATTGCACCTGCAACTCTTAACACCGAAATAGGTGGCAAAAAGGTAAAAATCGAGTGCGATACCAACTATCCTTTCAGAAACAAGGTCACGTATAAAATCGAGTGCGAAGCACCCGTTGAGTTTACGTTTGCTCTCCGTGTTCCTGCCGATACATCTGCGGTAATCGACGGCAAGGTTGTAGGCGAAGGACTTCACGAAATCACAAAGGTCTGGGATAAGGAAATGGTAGAACTTGAGTTTAATGCCGACGTAAAACTCACCACACGTCCTAACGGTCTTAAATTTGCCGAGCGCGGAAATCTTTTGTTCTCGCTTCCCATTTCTTACGAGAGCGAAATGAAGGAATACGTGCGCGACGGCGTAGAGCGCAAATTCCCATACTGCGACTACGAACTCACCCCCACAAGCGATTGGAACTACGGATTTGCAAGTGACGACTTCGAACTTGTTGAGTGTGAGGGAGACGAATATCCCTTCTCGGATAAGAATCCTATGCTCAAAGTAAAGACAAAACTCAAAAAGGTCGAATGGAACTACGATGCCGAGTATCCCGATATGTGCGAAGAATTACCGGTAGAAAACGGCAAAATCGGTGACGCTGAAGAAATTTTACTCCATCCTTACGGATGCACCTCGCTTCGTATGACCGAAATGCCTAAAGTAAAATAATAAACAAGCAAAAACCTCGATGAATTTCATCGAGGTTTTTATTATGCAAAGTTTAATCACTTGCATAGCTTTGGTTAATCTTACGTTCTTTATCAATCGAAATACATAACATAGTTTCTTATATCAAATATCATCGTAACGTCTTTAGCAGGGTTTTCTCTACAATAAAGCACCACTCCCGTCTCATCAGCAGTAATACGATATTCCGTCATTTCATCTCCCGTATTAACGGGTTTGGTAATAAGATATAATTCTCCGTTATCTACGAAAAGTTTTGTGCCTTCTCCAAAACTTGACCATAAACCGTAAGTCCAAAGCAGTTTAAAACCGTTTTGGTTTTCTTTATATGCCGCTATATAATAGATGCTACCGTTTTCACTACCCCGGCCTAACGTTACATACTCATCTTTTCCGTCTCCATCGAGATCATAATCAACACCTTGATAGGGGTCTATTTGGCTTATATAAAACGGTACTGTTCCGTCATAAGCCAAAACTCTTAAAACATTGAAAACTTCGGGAAAATCAGTAAACTTATAAATCTTTTTGTCATAAAGAATCTTATCATCAAAAAACGTCAATTCATGAGTAATATCATTTTCTGTAATGGTTAAATGTATGGTATTACCTTTTTTTACCTCTGCTTCGTATACAATTCTTCCCTCTGTAAATTTATCCTTTATAGCAGATAAAGCATCAAGCATATAATTTATACCAAGGTTATTCAAGGAGTATTTACTCATGGGTGGATTATTATGAGATATAACTACGCTTTCAACATCATATTTAAGTTCTATTAAATCGTTCAATGTTGTAATATCTGCCGCTTCTTCAAGTTTATTGATATATGTCGTTTCGGCATAATATATATCGCCGTTTTTCTGACACAAAACATATCCTATATGCTCATTATCTTTTTTTACCGCTAATGCTTTCTCATTTTCAAGACGCAGATTTTCAATAACATCAGCCGCTAATTCTCCCCCCAAAAGCCAATCGTCAAAATTTTCTTTTGAAAGTTTTACAACTTCATTTGCCGAACCAATTTCTTTTGCCTCGTCATCTGTAACTCTTACGGTATAAATAAGATTGTCACTTGTAAAGCAATAATATGACATATTGTAGTAGGTTGTTGGTTTTGATGAAGCAAGTGTGCTATCAAATACTGAATAAACAGCACGATAATTTTTCGAAAAAACATCAGGCAATTTTTTATCGACCAGCGGATTTGAAATACAAATAGCACCAACCGCAATCAAAACAGTTACTGCCGAAACTGTTATCCAAAGTTTCGGTTTTTTCCAATCGAGGATGTTTTTAATTCGGCTTTTGATACCTGTTTCACCAAAAGAAAGAGGACTTGGCGCAGGAAAATGCTTACCCGATGCAAAGGAAAGCAGCGTAGTGCTATAGGATTTGCGAATATTATCCTCTCCAGCCAAAACCTTTTCATCGCAACTCATTTCCATATCTCTGCTCATTAGAACAAATGCTAACCAACACAAAGGATTAAACCAATATACCGAAAGCACTAAAAAGCAAAAAGGCTTTATAATATGGTCAAGCCGTTTTATATGGTATCTTTCGTGAGCCAAAATATATGCTGTGGTGTTTTCATCCATACCGTAAGGAGCAAAAATACGCGGTTTTATAAATCCCAAAACAAAGGGAGACACAACCTCATTTGAAAGATACAGGTTGCCCTCTAATTTTATGGCATTTTTCATCTTATAATACAAAATAACGCAAGTCACAACACCATAAACCATCAGCAAAACAGCGCCGATTATCCAAACTATACTTCCTATGAATTCATATATCTGCATCGGGTTGTCGCTGTTTATTACAGTTGCAGGCGGCACCATATCGTTTATAAAAGCATTAGCAGAGGGTATTCCAATAGAAATATTCGGCTCTATTGCCGTACCTATATCATTCGGAATATACTCAAGAGTATGTCCTACGCCCTGCTGTACCTCACTCATATCAAAGGGCTTTAACGAAAAAAGACTAATTACAGACGTAAAGGAAACGGGACAACAAAGTCTGAACAATACTACACTCCAAAGGGCATAGGAATATTTTTTTGGCGCTTTTTTAAGAAAAAGGCGCACGAGCAATACCGCAAGAATTATATAACTTGAGGTAATGCTCATATTTAGTATTTGCAAAAACAAAGACTGCAAAGTCATTTTTATTCCTCCTTATAGCTATCTATAAGTGCTTTAAGCTGTGCTGCCTCGGATTCGCTAATCGTCTTATTTCCAAAAAATGATACAAGGAAATTAGGCAGGCTTCCTCCAAAGGTATGCTCAACAAAATGCGCACTTGCCTGCTCTTGCACCTTATCTCGAGGAATAAGTGAAGTAATTACTGAATCTTGGTTATTAGCAAATCCTTTATCAGAAAGTTTTTTAAGAGTTGTATAAGTCGTGGATTTTTTCCAACCGAGTTTCTCGGCGCACGCTGAAACAAGATTATGAGAACTTATCGGTTCATTATCCCATATAACAGACATAAACCTATAATCGCTTTCGCAAAGTTTCAAATTTTCCATAACAATACTCCTTTCAGTTTGGTCGGTAATTACCAACCTTTGATTTTAGTCTATAACAACCGACCAAATTTGTCAAGTGGTATTTTAAAAAATTTTTTAAAAAAAGCTTTGGCAAATTGCCAAAGCAATAAGTTTACGTATTCATCATTTGTCGGTCGAGTTCACGGCGGAGGCGATCGATAATCCTTTTTTCAAGTCGGGAAATATATGACTGCGAAATTCCTAAAATATCGGCAACCTCCTTTTGAGTATGCTCGGCAAGTCCTGAAAGTCCAAACCGCATATTCATTATATCCCTTTCTCTGCCGCTCAGATTTTCAATCAGTTGATACAAAAGAGTGCGCTCGTCCTCCTGTTCAATGCCCATTGACACCTCGTTGGCATCGCTGCCGAGGATATCGGAGAGCAACAACTCGTTTCCGTCCCAATCAATATTCAAGGGTTCGTCAATTGATATTTCGGTTTTGAGTGAACTCGTTTTTCTCAAGTACATAAGTATTTCATTTTCAATACAGCGAGATGCGTAGGTTGCAAGTTTTATGTTTCGTTCGGGGCGGAAGGTATTTACCGCCTTAATAAGACCTATCGTGCCGATTGACACAAGGTCGTCGGTGCCTGCGCCTACTGCATCAAATTTTTTGGCTATATACACCACCAACCGCAGATTATGGGTGATGAGTTGTTCTTTTACGTATTCCCTATCGGTATCAAAGCGGCTGAAAAGTTCCGCTTCTTGTTCACTTGATAATGGCGCAGGTAAAGTTTCGGGGCCGCCTATATAATGAATCGGACGGTAAATGCCCAATTTAATTCTTAAGTGAAAAATTATTCCTTTTATATAGTCAATAAACCTTTTCATAACACCACTCCGTTATAATTATACTGTGACCTGTAAAATATCTGTACCGACTATAGCATCGTAATCGCCGCCAAGACTTGCAATACTCATAGCGAGTATCGGGCAATCAATTTTATATACCGTATCTCTCCTATGTACCGACATACTGTCAATTCTTACAGCCTTCAGCAAAGCATTGCCGCCTACAGTTTTACAAGGGATTATTCGGTATCGTGGAAACAAAAAACTGTCGGGAGCAATATTTCCCTCGAAAAAGGCGTCAAAATCCTTTCCTAACAGGTCTTTCATCTTATCCCGACTTATGATGACCACGGGGCTATTGGCAAGGTTATCACGAATATTATGCCCGGTATCGACAAGTGCCGAAAGAGATATTGTTTTTTCATCAAATTTGCATTTAAGTCCTACGCTTTCTCCACCGCCGCCGTTTTTGCTGCTAACCATTTTGACAACAGTTAAAACAATATAACTGACGAGTGTAACTATTATCAGGAGCAAGGGTGAAACGTCGAGGTATACTATTCCGTTATTTATTGCCATACTGTCGGGTTTTAATATGAACCAGACGCCAAGCATTATACCTGCATACATAAATGAAACGGCGTAAAACACAAGGGTCAAACGGATAAATCTTATAATACTGCCCTTGCCGAAGCAAACAAAAACGCTGACGGCTGAACAAAGAAGCCGAACGGTCGCCTCAAGAATAAAACTGAAGGACGGAAGAAATATGTATAGCGAAAACAGTGCGCCGACAAACGAAGACAGGGCAACTCTGAGAGTTTTCGGATTTTCCTTCATAAATGAGGACGTGACAAGCAATATAAAGAAATTTACAAATGCATTTAATATTATCAGAATATCAACATAGACAGTTACCATTTTCTCACCCCTTTATAATTTTACTAAAAAGAGGTTGAATAAAATGTCACACTATGAAAAAGTTTTTGTAGAAAAAGGGTAAAAAAAATTCCCGAAGCCGTTTGGCTTCGGGAAAGTTTATTTATCTTTTCTTTTTCTTTGAGTATTTCTTTTTAGCAGGTGCCTTTGCTGCCTTTTTAGCATCTGCCCATGCACGCCACTTAACCCAAAGCGGACCTGCAAGGAATACTGATGAGAAGCAACCGGAAATAAGACCTACTGCCATAGGAATAGCGAAAGAACGAAGTGAAGTTACACCACGGAGTTCGCTGATAACTGCGATTGAAACAACAGCGATAAGTGTTGTAACAGTTGTGAGGATACTTCTTGTAAAGGTTTCGCTGATACTCTTATTAACGATTTCTTCACGGCTTATATCCATAGAAAGTTTACGTCTGTTCTCACGGACACGGTCGTAAATAACGATTGTGTTATTAAGTGAGTAACCGAGAAGTGTAAGAACAACCGCCATAAAGTTAGCGTCAATCTTAATCTTAAATACACAACAGAACAAGAAGGTTATTACAACGTCGTGAAGAAGTGCGATAAGTGCTGTAACCGCTGCGCTTGCACCACCGATATTCTTGAAACGAAGTGCAACGTAAACAACAACCAATGCTGCTGCAAGAAGAACTGCAAACAAGGTCTTTATAAAGAATCTTACACCGATACTTGCAGAAACGTTCTGAACGTTTTCAAGGGCGATATTGTTATCCTTGAACTTTTCGGTAAGTGCCTTTGTAACGGCTTCCTGCTGTTCAGCAGTGATACCGTTTTTAGATGCGATGGAAATATTGATATAGGTTTTATCACCGCTTACGCTTCCGCTCTTGTTAACGGTTACGTTATACTTAACGGTATTTGCAACCTCTTTTTCAACTGCTGAAACGTCGATATCTCCTGTATATGAATAGTTGGAAAGATAACCACCGGTATAGTTGATATCAAGGTTTGCGCCGAACATTGCGAAGAATACAACGCCGACAAGAACAAATGCAGTTACTATGATGAGTGACTTCTTAAAGAACTTAGTGAACTCAATCTTCTTGGGCTCTTTAGCATATCCATAGAAAGCAGGATTGCGGAAGAACTTGAATGAAGTAAGACTTGTCATCATAAGTCTTGATGCGGCAATACCCATTACGAAGTTCCAGACAGCACCGATAAGCAGTGTTACGCCGAAGGAGTAAATCGCACCTGTGATAGATGAACTTAAGAAGGGGAAGATAAAGGTGAAGATCTTTGAAAGGAAGCTATCGGGTGAACCGAATGCTGCCATAAGAACGAGGGCTACAATGATGTTTGTAACGTTACCGTCAAGAATTGCGGACCAAGCATTCTTATAACCGATCTTAACTGCGCCTTCAACTGTTTTACCCTTTGAGAGTTCTTCCTTGATACGCTCGTTTGTAACAACGTTAGCATCAACACCCATACCGATAGAAAGGATAATACCTGCTATACCGGGAACTGTGAGTGTGAATGATGAGAGCGAGGGGAAGAAACCCGAAATACAAGCAATGATACCTGCAACCTGACCTAAAAGGCAGATGCTGGATACAAAACCGGGAAGTCTGTAAATAGCAATGAGAATGAGGCAGATAACGGCAAATGCGATAATACCTGCTACAAGCATTGTGTTGAGTGCCGACTCACCGTATGTAGGAGATACAACGTTGAGCTGCGCGTCATCAACTGTAAGAGCGAAGGGCAAAGAACCTGCATTGATCTTGTTTGCGAGGTCTTCAGCATCCTCATAACTTGACATACCTGTAATCATTGCGTTGCCATCAGTGATAACCGATTCAACCTTAGGTGCACGGATGAGTTCATCATCCATATAGATGGAAATGTATCCGTTAAGATTTTCTTTAGTACCTGTGGCAAACTTTGTTTTACCGTCAGCAGTAAGCTCGAGAGATACGATATATCCTGTCTGCTCCTCGTAGCCAACCTGAGCGCCTGCGATATCCTTATTACCCTGAAGGATTATTTTGCCTTCAGCATCGCCATTGCCTGCTCTGAAAGTAAGAACAGCCATCTCGCCGAGTTCCTCAACTGCAGCTGCGGGATCGAAATCCTCTTCATCTGCTTTCCAAGGGAATCTTACGATAACCTGCTTATTGTTGTAATCAACATAAATCTCACTGTCAGTGATATTATTGTAGAGAAGACGGGTTGAAATGATTTCCTTTGCAGAATCCATATCTGCATCGGTAATTTCGACATTCTTGATGTCGGGTGTGAATACCGCCTCTACACCACCGCTGATATCAATACCCCAACGGATATCCTCAGCGCCTTTGAAATAACTTGTTTTAATATCGCCGTAATAATTGAAGACGCCGAAAAATGACGCAAATGCGAAACATAATATCAGCACCAACACAATAAAGACTACCGGCTTACCAGTACGCTTCATCGGCTTTACCTCCATTGTTTTAAAATTCATTTGTATGTGCAGACTTTATCTGCGCATACCACGATAAATTAAATTATACATAATTTATTATAATAAGTCAATCAAAACTCTTAAAATTTACATCTATTTAACAAGTAATTTTTCGAGAGCTGCATATTTGATTGCAACCGCTAAAAGTTCAGTGGCAGATTTGAGTTCGGGAACTAAAGGATAAGAGGGTGCTACACGGATATTGCTATCGTCAGGATCAATACCGTAAGGGAAAGGTGCGCCTGCTGCCGTGAGTACCATTCCTGCTTCTTTACAAAGAGCAACTACCCTCTTTGCGCAACCGTTCATAACCTGAAGGTTTATAAAATATCCACCTCTTGGGTGATTCCACTCGGCGATTCCGAGGCCCGCTACCTTTTTATCAAGAATTTCGAGTACGGTATCAAATTTAGGTTTGAGTATTGCGGCGTGGCGTTTCATATGTGCTTTAAGATCATCCATTGTCTTGAACGCTCTTGCATGACGAAGCTGATTGAGTTTATCGGGTCCGATCGTCTGGAAACTCATTCTGCGCTCAAGATCAGCAAGGTTAGCGGGACTTGCTGCCAATGCTGCAACACCTGCACCGGGGAAAGAAATTTTTGAGGTTGACGTGAAGATAAGCACCATATCCTCATGACCCAATTTTTTACATTCTTCATAGATATTAAGAAGATGGTCTTCTGTATCCTCAAAGCCGTGGATTGCATAGGCGTTATCCCATATAATTCTGAAATCCTTTGCGGCAGGAGTGAGCGCTGCAATATTTCTTACAACCTCATCACTGTATACTATTCCGCCCGGATTTGAATATTTGGGAACGCAGAACATACCTTTGACCTTTTCGTCCTTAATAAGTTCCGCAACAACCTCTACGTCAGGACCTTCCTCATTCATAGGAACGGGGATAAGTTCCATACCGAAATATTCAGCAATTGCAAAATGGCGGTCATAACCGGGAACGGGACAAAGCATTTTGGTTCCGCCCTGCAAAAGCCAAGGTTTGCATCCGCCAAAGCCGTGGCTCATACCCTGTGCAATAACGTCAAACATCATATTAAGAGAAGAGTTTCCGCCGACCATTACCTGCGTACTGTCAACTCCCATAATTTCTGCAAACAGTCCGCGAAGTTCGATAAGACCTGCAAGACCGCCATAATTACGGCAGTCAATTCCCGATACGTTTCTGTAATCCTCATCGCCCTTAATCATGCTGAAAAGAATGTTACTTACGTCCATCTGGTCGGGACCCGGTTTACCTCTTGACATATCGAGAGTAAGTCCTCTGCTCTTCCACTCGTTATATTCTTTTTTGACCGCTGAAAACTCTGCTTCAAGTTCCGCTTTGGTCATTTCACTATACTTTTTCATTAAGTCTACCTCTGATACTTGAATTTTCATATTATTATACCTCTTTATTTTGCTTCTTTCAAGGATTTTTTTACACTACCATAAATATATGGTTAATTTATACATTATTACATATATATAGTAATTATTCTTTCTTTTTACTTGACATATTGCCAAAAAAATATTATGATATATGTGTATTGTTGTGCTTTTCGTACAGTATGGCGAACTGTATTAAAATCATTGCATATACCATTTCCCAAGGCGAACGCGCGGCCTTTTATAAACAACAGCGTGTTAATATATAAGGAGGTGCACTATGCACACAGTAACCAAGCTTGCTGTCGTTGCTCTTTCCGAGCTCGACTTGTGGGTTTACGTTGCTGCGGCGGCAGTTGCCCTTGTGATAGCAGTTGTGGCTTTCTTGCTCGGTATCGCATACCGCAAGAGTAAGCACGAGCGTGCTATCGGCTCTGCCGAAGACGAGGCTAGAAGAATCGTCAGCGAGGCAATGAAAACCGCAGAAACCAAAAAAAGAGAATCTATACTTGAAGCAAAAGATGAAATCCACAAAATTCGCACAGAATCAGACAAAGAACTCCGTGAACGCAGAAGTGAAGTTCAGCGTCAGGAACATCGTTTACAGCAAAAAGAAGAATCCCTTGACAGAAAAATAGAAAACTTTGAAGCAAAAGAAGAAAAACTCGCAACAAGAGAAAAAGAACTCGAAGCAAAATTTGTTGAACTCGAACAGATAAAGAGAAGTCAGTTCGATATGCTCGAAAGAATTTCGGGATATACCGCTGAACAGGCAAAAGCTCATCTTCTCGATATACTCGACGGTGAATTACAGCACGAAAAAGCAATCAAAATCCAAACATACGAAATGCAGACCCGAGACGATCAGGATAAACTCGCAAGAAAAATCATCGCAGGCGCTATTCAGCGCTGTGCTGCTGACCATTCTTCCGAAACAACAGTTTCCGTCGTTCCCCTTCCCAATGATGAGATGAAGGGTAGAATAATCGGTCGTGAAGGAAGAAATATCCGCGCACTCGAAGTTGCAACAGGCGTTGACCTTATTATTGATGACACTCCCGAAGCAATCACACTTTCAAGTTTTGACCCTGTAAGAAGAGAAATCGCAAAACAGGCTCTTGAAAAACTTATAGTTGACGGAAGAATTCATCCCGCAAGAATTGAAGAAACCGTTGCTAAGGCTAAGGCAGAGGTTGAAAGAACAATCAAGGAAACCGGCGAAAAGGCCGTTCTCGATGCAGGCATTCACAGTATGCATCCCGAACTTGTTAAACTTCTCGGTAGACTTCGTTACCGCACAAGTTACGGTCAGAACGTTCTCAATCACTCTATGGAAGTTTGCCACCTCGCAGGTCTTATGGCTGCAGAACTTGGCGAAGACCCAATGCTTGCTCGCAGAGCCGGACTTCTTCACGATATCGGCAAAGCGCTTGACCACGAGCATGAAGGCTCTCACATCTCTCTTGGTGTAGAGGTCGCTAAAAAGCATAAAGAATCCGAAGAAGTTGTACACGCAATACACGCTCACCATGGCGAAGTTGAAGCAAAAACCGTTATCGCTTGTATCGTTCAGGCGGCAGATGCTATTTCGGCTGCTCGTCCCGGTGCTCGTAGAGAAAACATTGAAAACTACATTAAGCGCCTTGAAAAACTTGAGGAAATCGCCAATTCCTTCGAAGGTATTGATACATCCTTCGCTATTCAGGCAGGTCGTGAGATAAGAGTTCTTGTTAAACCCGAAAAGATTAATGATGACCAAATGGTTCTCATCGCCCGTGATATCGCAAACAAGATTGAAGCAAGTCTTGATTATCCCGGTCAAATCAAGGTTAACCTTATCCGTGAAAACCGCGTAGTTGATTATGCTAAATAAAATTTTCACCCCGATTTTTTCGGGGTGATTTTTTGTATATAATTAATTGTTGTATATATAAATGAAGTATGTTATAATAATGAAAATACTTGTGTTTCGGAGGAACTTATGAAGTTTGAAGAATTAAAGTCTATTATGAATAATTTCATCAATGATGATGAAATCGTATCTGCCAGAGCTTTTGGTGACGGTCATATAAACGACACATTTCTTGTCTCCTGCAAAAAGTCAGACGGTACTATTTGCAAATATACTCTTCAGCACATAAACAGCAACGTATTTCCCAAACCAAACGAGGTAATGGAAAATATTGTAAACGTAACCACATTCCTTAAAAATAAAATTGCAAAAAATGGTGGCAATCCCGACAGGCAGACACTTTCCGTTGTTTTTGCTAAAGACGGAAAAAGTTATTTCCTTGATGGCAACGGTCTTTATTGGAGAACCTATCCTTATATTGATGATGCTCTCACCTACAACATGGTAAATAAACCTGAAGACTTCTATAAATGCGGCAGCGCAGTAGGACAATTTATGATGCTTCTTGCCGACTATCCCGCAGGAAGTCTTCATGAGACAATCAAAAACTTCCACAATACGCCCTCAAGATACAACGATTTGATGAAGGCTATTGAAGAAGACAAAGCAGGCAGAGCCGATTCTGTTGCCACAGAAATCGAATTCGTAAAGCAGAGAAAAGATTTTACCGAAATTCTTGTCAAAGCAAGTGAGAAAGGCGAAATTCCTTTAAGAGTTACTCACAATGATACGAAACTTAACAACGTTCTTTTCGACAAGGCAACCGACACTCCGATTTGTCTTATCGACCTCGATACTATTATGCCGGGATTTTCTGCAAGTGATTTCGGTGATGCAATCCGTGTCGGCGCTAACACAGGTGCCGAAGACGAGCAAGAATTATCACTTGTCGGAATTGATTTGGGACTTTACGAGCAGTTCACAAAAGGATATCTCGAATCCTGTAAAAACGCCCTTACAAAACGCGAAATCGAACTTTTGCCCTACGGCGCAAAAATGCTCACTCTTGAATGCGGCATGAGATTCTTGACCGACTATCTCAACGGTGACGTTTATTTCAAAACTCATTATCCTGACCACAACCTTGTGCGTTGCCGCAGCCAGTTCAAACTCGTCGCTTCAATGGAAGAGAACTGGGACAAGATGGTTGAAATTAACAACAAGTATTCAAAATAAACTCATCTGTTACGGAAATACTGTCATTGAGGTGACAGTATGGAACAAAACAGTACTCCCTCTTCAAAAGGTATTTACGGGCAACCTAAAGATTCAATAGAGCAGGTTAACAAATACGGAACTTATAATATTCAACCCACAAACGATTCGGATAATGAGTTCCCTGCAATATCCCAAGGACTTGCCAAAAAACTTAAAGACAAGGAAGTACCGCGTGAAGAGGTCAGAAAAATATTTCACGGCAAATCATAACTACCGGCCGCGCCGGTAGTATGCACTGCCCCCTTAGGGCATAAGACCGGCCGAGCCTATAGGCTCGTCGAAAGGTTTGCCAACCGCAACTCTTTCACCGGCTGCCCCTAAAGGGGCTTTTTATTTGCCTT
>JAFYSP010000017.1 GCA_017559305.1 Clostridia bacterium | reverse complement strand
CTGTTTTCCATCAGCGCAGGTGTTATCCAAATCGGTAGCTTTGCATTATTGTTTGATGTTTTGCAAATCCGTTTTGAGTGGCTTTGTTATTTTATATCGGTAGTGCTTTCTGTTGTCTGGAATTTTACATTCAATAGAAAATTCACCTTCAAATCAAAATCGAATGTTCCTAAAGCGCTTATTTTGGCGCTACTGTTTTATGTTCCCTTCCTGCCGCTTACTACTCTTTTAGAGCATTATCTTACAAATACATTGATGTGGAATGCATATATTGCAACCGCTATTAATATGATACTTAACTTTGTGCTTGAATTTTTGTGGCAACGCTTTTTTGTATTCGGCAAATCCATCGACCAAACCGAAAATAAAGAATAACCCGATAATAAAAAAGCGTGTGCTTCGGCACACGCTTAACTTATATTATAAATATTTTTCGAATAGCGGTATTGCTTGGTCAAGTGATTCAAGCTCGCAGAACATAAGTGTTTTTACTTCATCGCAAAAGTTCACCATATCAGGCACACCGATTGTTTTCATACCTGCGGCGTGACCTGCTCTGATACCGTTTTCAGAATCCTCAAAAACAAAGCAATCGGCAGGATCAACACCCATTTTTTCTGCGGCAAGCAAGAAAACGTCGGGAGCGGGCTTTCCGTTTATAACGTCGTCGCCACCGCAAATAGCATCAAAATAATGATGAGCGCCAACCTCTGCTAAATGATGGTTGATAGAAACTTTTCTCGTTCCCGAGGCAAGACCAATCTTTATACCGTTGGCTTTGAGGAACTCAAGCAACTCAAAAGCGCCCTTTTTATACTCGACAACAAGGTTGTCACTCATAAATTCGCGAACATCGGCACGGAACTTTACAGTATCAATACCCGGAAAATGCTCTTCAAGATATGCTTTGCAGCAGGGCTCGTTCATACCGCAAACGTCGGGAATATACTTTCCCATCTTGCCAAACCCGTGCTTCTCACCGACATAGTCCCAAGCAGGCACGTATGCGCGCTGAGTATCAAAAAGCGTACCGTCCATATCAAAAATTACACTAAACATAATCACACCTCTTGAAGATTATAACACGGAATCCCAAAAAATCAATTATATAAATATAAAAATACACTTGATTTTGTAAGATGTATGTTGTATAATATCAAAGTCGCAAAAAGTGAATAAGCCGGTGTGTTGGAATTGGCAGACGAGACGGACTCAAAATCCGTTGCTGGCAACAGCGTGTGGGTTCGACCCCCACCACCGGCACCAACAAAGAAAACCTTTGCATTGCAAGGGTTTTCTTGTTTTATTCTTTAATGTAACTGCCAGGGACGTTTGTAACAAAATTCGGGAATTGAATCCATTTGCCATTCATATTCCTCTACTTTGCCATTGACGTTCCAGATTCTCGGATGGTCGTTGTATTCCCAATCGAGTGGCTCAATTGTATCCTTTTGCTCAACGAATCTTGCGTAAGCCGCCTTCATACCCTTTATTTCCTCATCAGATAAAATTCCGTTGGGACTTGAAATAAACAGGGGAGTACCGCTCTTTGCGAGAAGGTCTGCAAACTGACCGTTAAACTTCCAGTCAATAATGTTCTTCTCAAAACCTACACAGTCAGCATCAATAGCATAAAAAGCGTTGTGCTGAGGGAGTCTGAAGGCAAGTGAGTTAACACCGTAAGCCCTTGTTCTGTCCCAGTTGTGACCGCTTGTATCGTCACCAACTCTGTTCATCTCGGCAAGACCTGCAATAAGGTGAGAGAAGGTGTTGCAGCCGATGATATACATATCACCTGCAGTTTCCTTGATAAGACGGTAGAAGTCAAGCACTATCTCGGCGCTTGTCTTGGTCTTGTCGTAGAAGGACCACTCTCTTTCATTTGCTACAGTGCTGTAAAATCCGTATGCAAAGTCATTGAACATATCATAAGATGAGAAATCGTGCTTGATAAGTTCAAATCCCCATTCCTTGATTCTCTCAATGTCCTCTTTGATAAGTGCCTTAACATCGGGATGCGAGGGGTCAAGTGCAGAGCCGCCCTCTGCCTTTTTGATCATCATATCGGGTCTTTCTTCGTAATATTCGGGAGAATGTAAAAATCTGACCCATATACCGGGACGAACTCCCATTGCCTTAATTTCATCGGCAAGGCCTTTCATATCGGGGAACTTCTCATTCGGCAACCAAGGACCTGCGCAACTGTTTACCGACCAACCATCATCCAATACCATAAAAGGACGGACAGGAAGTCCCTCGGCAAGAGTTGCCTGAAGCTTTGTATCTTCAATAATTTCCTCATGAGAGGTTTTTCCGTATGCATAATACCAGTTGTTTCCGCCATAGACGGGTTCTTTAGGTAAAATCGGGTCAGAGCAAAGTTCTTTGCAGTATTCACAAGCCGCCTTGAAGGAAGAAAGACCTTGGTAATTTCTGCAAATGATATCGCCGACGTGAAGTTTTCTGCCACCGAGTTCAACACCTGTTCCGCCGCAACGAACGTCGAAATAAGCGGTAACGCCTTCGCCGTCGCAAAGGAAAGTTACGAAACTGTTAGGACGTACAGCCACGCCGCAACCCGTAACACTCTCGCCCTCACGGACAATGAAATACCAGGGAAGTGCTCTGTCGGCATTAAGGGAGGTAAAACTCTTGTTACCCTGAAGTCTTTCCCAGTCGTCGCCAAGGATTTTGACCTCGGAACCGAATTTATGTAACCAACGCATAGCAACAAATCTCGGTTTGTCGGCTGTTGCGGTAAGATAAACCGAAACTCTGTCGGACTTCACTTCAAATTCGACCTTTGAATCGGTCGGCTCTCCGTTTTGCACCAGAATTTTATAAACGTCGGGTATTCTTTGAATGTTTAACATAAAATACTACTCCTTTGCAATCATACAATAATATATATAATATTATCATAAGTTTTGTAAGTCCGCAATTGACATAAGTGATAAAAATATGTCAAAAAGTGTCTTTTTCAACGGAAAACAGCGTGTTTTTCCATATCTACCTTGCCGTCTTTTGTAAACGTTATACCCTCGCTTGACAGAATCTGCTTTTGTACGTCAGGTCCGCCGAAAACAAATCCAGGCGCTACACTTCCGTCCTTCATAACAACCCTGTGGCATGGTATTTCATTGGGATTTGGATTTGAATGTAAAGCATATCCCACAACACGCGCCCATCTTGGATTTCCCGCAAGTATTGCCACCTGTCCGTATGTCATTACACGCCCTTTAGGTATTGATTTTACAACGTCGTATATCTTTTCAAAGGTACTCATTTTGTCTCCGCTATTTTTGCATAATGTGTGTATTTTTCAGCGCCTCGTCCCCGATTTTTGATGCTACGCTGAAGGCGTGATGCTCTAAATAATCGGAATTCGATTGGGTTAAATTCTGCCTTTTGAGTTGGTCAATAACCTTTGCCGAAACTTCTTCAATTATAGAAGATTTGTTTTGGGCAGTATCCTTGTTTGTTGCCTCGCAGAGCAGAAATTCAAGTTTTGGCGCTATGTCATTTAGTATTTCCAGATTTTCAAGAGATTTTAATGCCCATTTGTAATATGGCATAAATTTCCCGTTCAGCAAAAATGCCGCTTCGGATATATTTTGCACGAATTCAGTAAGAGAAATTGCCGCCGCACCAAACTCGCCGTGACCGACGGTTCTCATAAAATTATATTGTCCGCTTTGAGCCGCAAGAGCTAATGATGCCGAAAGTTTTTTGTGTTTTACGTCAAGCGGCATCTCATTTTTAAGATAATCGACTGCCTTTGTAAAAATGCCGTTGCCATCATAAAAAATCTCGCCGTTTGTTGCATTTGCAAGGGCATAGGTTGGAATATTCAGCCACTCTGAAATACTTTTTGGCAATTCTTTTGAGCCGATTGTGTTTTCCATAAAGTCGGAAATTGTTATAACGCCTCGCTTGACAGCGCCGCTTTTTATACCGTATTCCTTGCCGAATTCCTCAAAAATTTCTTTGTAAACTCTGAAAAGTTTTACCGAGTATTTTATATCGTTATCCTCGTCGAGCCAGATGTAAAAACCGTTGGAAACGTCGTGGTCGAGGGATATTTCGTCATCAAAACCGAAACACTCCGAGCCGTGTCCTATAAGACCTGCCGCAAAGTTGCCGATACATTCGGGATAACGCTCTTTGAGGCGGGGCAAAAAGTGGTTGTTAAATAATTCTTTGGAACTATCTATTGCTTTCATATATTTTCTCCGAAATCTTTTTGAGCTTGTCCGCATAAACGAAAAAACCGAAGTATTCAAATGCGGAATAACATTTTGAGGCGGTAAAAGCATAATATCCGTCACGTGCCACCTTCTGACTTTCAAGACATTCTTCCGCCCGGCTCATAACCTTATTTATTCTTTCGTCTTCGGGGTCTGCTTTGTGGTACATATAAGCCATGTTGCAGTATGTGACCGCCATTTCGCACTCTCCGTTTTCACAGGTGGATAAAATAGACAGCGCTCTCAAGTAATATTCTTCTGCGCTTTTCAGATCATCGGTATCGACGTAGGAAAGCGCCATATTGTTGTAAAGTCCTGCAAAACGGTAATCGTTTGGGTCTAATTTGTCATTGAAAGTACGTTCAGCGGCTTTGAAAACAGGGATACCTTCAGCCGCTTTGCCAAAGGCTTTAAGGGTTGTGGCAGCATTGAGCATAACTGTAGCGCCCGAAACCGAACTTTTGAGAGAATGTTTTTCTATGAGAGCAAGTCCATCCTGAACTGCTTTAAGTCCCTTGTCGGCTTTATTGTTTCGACGGTAAAATCCCATCATTTCGCTAAGTATTGAAATTTCTGCCGACCAGTCACCCAAACTTCTTGCTTTTTCGAGTGTGCTTTCAAGTAGTTGCTCTGCTTTTTCGAGGTTTTCAGATGCAAAAAGTCGGTCAAGAGTTTTCAAAAAATCGGGTACGTTTATTTTATTGCTGTCGCTCATTTTTCCACACCGCCTTTCTAAGTATAATGTTATAATATTCAACCCTGTTTTGTCAATCGCTTAATTTGGTTTTTCTACCACAGTTCCCGGATAATAATACTCAAGAATCTGGATATAATTTGACCCTTGTTTTGCTAAATGCTTTGCACCGAATTGGCTCATTCCGACCCCGTGACCTTTACCTAAAACAGTAAAAATGAATTTTTCATTTGAGTAAGTCAATTGAAAATTTGCAGATGGCAGGGAATAAGCGGACCTCATATCAACACCTGTTATTTTATGCCCTGCGAGTAGGTATTCGGCAATGTAACCGCTCTCGTTTTTTACTGCTTCGCCAAGCCATAAGTCAGGAGCGCCAACGAGAGTTACTCCAAGGTCTAATGCTCTGTCAGCAAAGTCGAAAGCAGAATAAGTTATTTCACTTTTGTATTCGGGACTGAGTGTATCGGCAGAACTTTCAACGCTTTGCAAATAAGGATAATTTCCGCCCCAGACGTTAGCCGCTGCTTCGGTTTTTCCGCAGGAAGCCGAATGATAAACAGCCAAAATCGGTTTTCCGCCAAATGTTATGGTAACCCCTTGTACTTCATTTATTATGTTTTCTAAAATTTCACGGTTTTGGCTGTAATTTTCTTGCCAGAGAGCCACTTGTTCTGTTTGCGTCAGATACTCCTGATCACTCGAATGGTCTGCCGAAAGGTCGTATTCGAGACCTTTTTCTATACGAAGATTTCTTTTATATACAGCGTAAGTATAAGCCGCCACCGCTTGTGCTTTGAGCGCTTCTTTAGGCGATGCAGGGTCCATTTCGCCTGCAAGTACACCGATGACGTAATCCTTTTCGCTCACTTTTTCTGTCTTGCTGTTTTGCTCGTTTTTAATAATAAAATAATTCTCCGAGCCCACAATTACCTCCGCCGTTGAGTTTGCGTTTACTAAAGGTAAAGGCGCTATCACCATAACGATAAAAAGCACCGAAAATAATAAAGCGTAATATCCTTTAATCTTAATCACCTTGTCCTTTATAAGCGTATTGTTGTTGACTTTTAAGAAAATAAAATGTAAAATTGAATTAAGGTACTTCATAATATATTTATGGTGCTTCTTATTTTGATATTCTTAGAAAAGAGATTTAAGTATGAAACATAAAACTCTTTATATAGGCTATGGATTTTCCGCCTTGTCGCTCATTGTCTTTCGAGTGTGTCAGGTTGCCTTTACAATCGAATCAAATACAGGATTCTATAAACCGCAGTATGAAAATCTTTGGCTTGTAAGCGCAGCGGTTATTATAATAAGCGTGGCGGCTATCACCTTATTTTCCTTTTCCGATATAGATTTCAACTGTAGAGAAAAAGAGGGTAGAGGTGTAGCGGCTTTGACTGTTGTCGTTGGCATTGCTTTTTTGATTAAAGCGTTTGCGACGTTCAGTCAAAATGCCGGATTGATGGCTCTCTTGCTCACGTTACTTGCAATACTGTCCGCAGGCGTTTGTTTTGTTAACGCTTATAGTGTTTTTTGCGGCAAAAGTGTGTCCGTCGGGTCTTATGCTTTGATAGTGCCTTTTTGGATAATCGAGTTGGTTTTTACTTTTATTCAAAATAATGACGTGTCATCGGTTCCGCATAGATTTTATGAGATTATAACAGTTGCGCTGTGCCTTGTATTTTCCCTTAATATAGCAAAGGATAAGGCAGGTATGCTTACTCAGATCTCATCAAAAATAATGGTTTCGCTTTCCCTTGCAGCGTCACTTTTTTGTCTTGCTTTAAGCGTTCCTGACGTGGTTTTATTCCTTGCAGGAAAAGGCAATTTGCTCCATGATGCATCGGTTTTAGACCTTTTGTATTTAGCATACGGAGTTTATATTCCAACCTATATTTTCACCACTTTCAAACTCAAAAAAGTGTAAAAAATCTGCCAAAGTCTGACACTATGGCTTAAATATTTCGTCTTATAAAAAGCGCCCTGCAAAGTTTACTCTGCAGGGCACTTTTTTGCATTTTTTCGAGGAAGGAATTTGCTATGGCGATTTCTGATATTTATTTTTGTAAATAATTAACAAAAAAGCAAAGCAACTTTGTTTATTTTCACGATTTACTTTTCGGCGTTTTAAATGTATGATATTGTGGCAGTTATATTTAAATATATAAATAAAAAAACGGAGGTAAATTTTATGCGCAAGACCACTAAATTTCTCGCATGCCTTATGGTTGTTTGCATGCTCGTTGCATGTCTTCCTTTAGGCACACTTTTAGCATCTGCTGAGACCATGACAGCAGAACCCAGCAAAAACTCAACCCCCGGCGCAATTGCAGTTCCTATGAACGAAAATATTGCTATCGCAGGACCCGCTGCAGTTAGCAAGGTTTTCACAAGCACTGCAAACGGCTACACACTTGACCTTACCGATTCAGGTTATACAACAGCAGGTGTAGCAGCAAACGGCGAATATGGAGTTGAAGTTCTCAAGAACACATTCGCTGCAAACGATACTTGGACTCTTGAATTTGATGAGACTCCCGGTAATGCTTTCACAGGCAAGAGTGACTACCGTACAGTTCTTAACCTTGGCGACATCACAACTGCAGATGGCGTAAAGCATGCAAACGGATTCAGAGTTATGCTTCAGGGCAACACTCTCCACGTTACAAAGCCAAGCGGTAACAGCTATGGTTGGGAAACAGCAGGTAACATTGGAATGACAATTCCCAATGGTGGCACTATCCACTTCTCTTTCACAGTAAGAGAATACAAGGTAATTGATATCGTTATTTCAAACGGCACAAAGACCTTCACTTATTCTTGGAATATTGCTAATCAGTGGGGCGATGGCTTCACACCCAACCTTCTTTCTACATTCACACTCAGCCATAAGAACATTTATATGGTTGTAAACAACATTACCGTTTCAGGTAACAAGCCAGGCGTTACCCCTCCCACAGCAGAGAACAACCTCGTTCTCACTGATGGCAAATGGGTATCCAACTATAATGGAAAGGTTTATCCCTTCACAGCTGATAAGGATAGCTTCTATATCAATACAAGCGTTGCAGGTCAGGTAGCAAGTGGAACTACAGCTTTCACAACCTCCTTCGATATCTGCCCCTTCAACACAAATAATGCCGGTTATACCTTTGATGCAACTAAGAGCTATGTTATCTCTGCAAATGTTGCAAGAGCAAACAGCACAGGCGGTACAAATCCTAACGATGGCAAGTCTGTTGTTGCAAGATTGTTCTACTACTTCGGAACATACAACAATAAAGACCTTATGATCTACTTCGATAAGAATGGTTATCATTGGTGTAAAGAAGGTTACAAGACCTATACACAGTCAAACCTTCTTAAAAACGTTGATCTTCTCGAGTATGCAAGAATTACCGCTTACGTATCTCCCTTCGAAATCGAAATCTACGTAAACGGCGAATTCCTCACAAGCATGCCTATCGAAGATCCCAGCCTCTTAAAGTATGACTTCAAGTTCCGCTCTGCAGGTACTGAAGCATGGTTTAAGGACGTAGCAATCTGGGAAAACACCGCAAATGGTGACGAGTACTATGACGTTCTTTCTGAGCAGTACAATCAGTTCACCGCTCCCGGCGTAAGAACAGACCTCGACCTCACTTCTCTCAAGGCAACTCTCGATGCTTACACCGCAGGTTCTGCTAACACAACTCTTACACCTTTCGTAAAAACATTTGTTGGCGCTACCAAGACTGTTGTTAATAACCTCGTTCTCGATGGTACAACTCTTGTTGGTACATCAGCTTCTAAGTATTTTGATCATGATGCTTCAAACGATAAAGATTGGAAATATGGTAACATCAACCTCTTCAATGGCACATCTCCTTTCACACCAAATGATGATTTCATTGTTGAAGCAGACTATGTCTTCGGAGATGTTTGGTACAATACTCGTATCGGTTTCGCTCTCAATAGTGTAAGCTCAGGCGATATCTTCATTCAGGGTAAAGACGTATACGTATCCGGAGCAAAGTTCACCGGTACTATAAACGGTTCAAAGCCCACAGTTAAAAATTCCGCTAACAGATGGCACGTTAAGTTCATCGTTAAGGGCGGCGAAGGCATTCAGACAGTTATTACTGATTCTAATACAGGCGCTCTTTACTATGATTTCACAGCACCTTGGTCTTCTCTCAAGGCTGAGTCCGTAAACAAGGAAAACTACAACCCCGTTCTTTATTTCACTTGCGGTAACTTCGATATTAAGAACATCTACGTCGGCTTTGACGTAACAGACGCTAAGAATGCACTTAACGCAACCGTTACCGAGTATGCAGCTAAGGATACAAATGGTTTCACAGCTGAAACTGTAAAGAACTTCACAGATGCTCTCGCAGCAGCTAACACAGTTCTCGCTTCTTACACCAAGTATTCAAATGCTGAAATCAATGCAGCAGCTGTAGCAGTTGTAGATGCATATGGCAAACTCGAAAAGGCAACAGTAAATGTTCCTGTTGGTGATATCGAAATCGAAATCGCACCTGATGAAGACCTCCCTGTAAATGAGAGAGTTGATACTAAGTACGTTCTCGGTTGGAAGAATCCGGACGGTTCAACATACGAAGGCAAGACCTACATCCCCGGTCTCGTAGCAGAGTTCGTTGAGACCAAGATGATGTCTGTAAGATATCAGCTTGGCAAATCAGGTGACGCAATCCGTTACATCGCATCTGTTGACGAAACAGAAAGATATGCAACAGTTGGTTGGCTCTTCTCTATTAAGAACGCAAATCCTGAAAAAGGTGGAGCTAACGTTGTTGAAAAGAGTTCTACTAAAGTTTACTCAAGCTTGCTTGCAAACGGCGTAGAAAAGACAACCGCTGATATTTACGGTGACGTTGATTATTCTAAATACCTCTACGTATTTGAGATCAGAGACATTCCCGAAGCATCAGCAGATACAACAATTTATGTAAGACCTTATGTTGAGATGAATGACGGTACAATCGTTTACGGTGACGTATCCGAAAGAACCCTCAATCAACTCAAGGCAAGATAATTATGAAGGGAGAAATAGAAATGAAGAAGTACGAAAATCCCGAAATGACCGCTACTAAATATGAGTTGGACGAGTCAATCGCAGTTGAAGTATCAGGTGTTGCAGGAGATACCAACATCGATAACGATAGCTGGGATAACATGTTCGGTAACTAATTGTTTCTGAACAAAACAAAATAAAAAAGCCACCCGATCGGGTGGCTTTTTTATTTGTACAAGCGTTTTCTTTGTAATTGCAAGGTGTCATGGATACCGCGGCAAACCTGCCTTTGTTTGAGAAAAATGCGGTTTTTTCCAAGAATGACGGAAGGACCAATTGATTGTCACAGAAGGTACATCTTTAACCATCACATAAAAAAGCACCCTGTGGGTGCTTTTTTTATTCGCTTCTGAGCGCTACGACAGGGTCTTTCTTTGCGGCACTCTTTGATGGGATTATTCCGGCAAACAGTGTAAGAATAACGCTGATTATAACTAATATCACAGCAATTTCGGGTGGCAAAATTGCGTTAAGATTATTAATACCGGTCAGGGCGTGTAAAATTGCGTTTATCGGTATGCATAGCAGATATGTCACAAGTACGCCTAAAGCACCCGACGTAAATCCAATGATTACCGTTTCGGCATTAAACATACTCGAAACGTTTTTCTTTGAAGCACCAATAGCGCGAAGAATACCGATTTCCTTGGTTCTTTCCTGTACCGAGATAAGTGTAATAACGCCTATCATAATAGATGAAACGATAAGTGAAATCGCTACAAAGGCTATGAGAACGTAGGTTATTGCATTGATAATAATGGTAATTGAGGACATCATCAGACCGACGTAATCGGTATAAGTGATTTTTTCGAGTTCGTCAAGGTCTTTATTGTAATCGGCAATAGCATCTTCAATAATATCTTTATTCTCGAATGTTGATGCATAAATGTTTATCGTGGAAGGGGATTCAATGTCTACAACGCCGAGTTCACGCAAATTCTCATCATAACTCGACTCGGAAAATACGAGAACTTCGTCGTGATAGGTTATAAGTTGCTCTTCTGTGTATGTCGGGAACGCCATCATAAATGCGGCAACAAGTTCCTGTTCGGACATATTTGTAAGTTGCGCCTTAACGCCGGCGGCATATTGCATTTTTGTACTTTCTATCACCATTTCGGTGAACATTTTGGTTATATCCTCATCCTTCATCGAAGAGATATACTCCTTGACGTCTTCTTCAGCCATTCCCATTTGCTTGATAAGAACTGTAACAAGGGTTGCTTCCATTTTTTCTCGGTTGGTATTTTCAAGCGTTTGCGCAACCGCCATATCAAGATATTCCTTGGAAGGAATACTCATAATTTTAATGTAAGCAGAGGCTTTTCCTTTGTCATCAAGGGTGTTGACGTATTCCTTGAATTCCTCGATTTTTTCCTCATTTGTAAGGTTTCCGGTGTTTTCCTTAAATGGAAGACCTGTGAAAATATCGGTAGTTTTGTCTGAAAGTTGAGCGTTTACTGCAGGGGAATCTTTAGCATTTTCGATTATATATTTGGTCAGTTTTGATGTGTAGCAGATAGTACCTGTCAGCATTGAGGCAACCGAGTCGTCTTTTGGTCTTATAATTCCTGATATTTTAAGTGAAGTTCCGTTGTCATAAAGGTATTTAAGACCTGCATTGGTTTTTCTCAGGTCGGTGTAAGTTCCGCTGATAGAATCGTATGTGTAACAGTCGGAGCCGAATACTGTTCGGAATTCCATATCAAGTATCTGCTCGTAAGTCCAACTTTCAAGATCTGCATTAACTTCGGTTTTGTTAAATGCGGCATCGGCAAGAGCATCAATATCTTCTTTTGATTTAAGACCAAGCGCATAGAGAGTCATATCGTCAATTTCGTTGTTTTCATCAACAACCAAAACAATTTCATTGTATTCGGTCGGCCATGAACCGTAAATAACGTCATACTGTTTGTCGAGCAGGTTATTTATAAGTTTTCCGTTTTCACCGGGCAACATTTCTTGCCATAGTTTTCCCGTACCCATAGGAGACATACTTGCCATACTTCCCATAGGACTCATTTCGCTCATGCTCATCATTCCCGAAAGATCCATACCGAAGTACTCAAGTAAAAGATCTTGCATCAGACTTTCCGTATCCGAAAGTATTATGTTTCCGTCAACGTTTTCGGTGTAAATAAGCAGCGGCATATCGTAGGTGTATTGAACGCCGTTGATTGCTTCTTTAAGGGACGTGTCGCCCTCTTTTTTCAGTTCTGCTTCGAGATATTTCTTGAAAGAAGCAAGATCGTTTTCGTTTGCTTCAAGGGAATTAAGGGTGTTTATCATGTCATAAAGCATACCCTTTTGATAAACCTTGTCATTCTGATGCTCTTTGTTTGAAACGGCACTACCCATAAAGGTGGCAAGAATCGTTGACATATCGAGATGTTGCGCTTCAAGTGTCAGAGGATACGATGAAAGGGTTTCTTCCTGAACAGTGTTTATATATGTCGTCATTCCTTGCGATACCGCAAAAATAAGAGCAATGCCGATGATACCTATACTTCCTGCAAAGGATGTCAGCACGGTTCTGCCTTTTTTTGTGAGTAGGTTTTTAAGTGATAAACCGAAGGACGTGATAAATGACATGGAAGGTTTTTTCTGCTTTTTGGTTTCTGCATTTTTTTGTGCATCACTTTTCTCTAAATCAGAAATTTCCTTATCGCTCAAAGGGTTGGAATCACTAGTTATTACGCCGTCAATCATTCGTATTATTCTTGTAGAATACTTTTGCGCAATATCAGGATTATGAGTTACCATTACAACGAGTCGGTCTTTTGCGACCTCTTTGAGTATATCCATAACCTGAGTGCTCGTTTCGGTGTCAAGAGCGCCCGTCGGTTCATCTGCAAGAATTATATCGGGATTGTTTACAAGCGCTCTGGCAATAGCAACTCTTTGCATCTGTCCTCCCGACATTTCGGATGGCTTTTTATGCAATTGATTACCAAGTCCTACGTCTTCCAGCGCTTTTTTTGCTCTTTTCCTACGTTCACTTTTTTTAACGCCGGAAAGTGACAGGGCAAGTTCAACGTTTGCGAGTACGGATTGGTGGGGGATAAGGTTGTAACTTTGGAATACGAATCCTATCGAGTGGTTTCGGTATGCATCCCAATCTCTGTCACGGAAATCCTTTGTTGATTTTCCGTTGATTATAAGGTCGCCTGAGGTGTATTGGTCAAGACCGCCGATAATATTGAGCATGGTGGTCTTTCCGCAACCGGAAGGTCCTAAAATGGATACGAATTCACTTTCTCTGAAAGTAAGGTCAATGCCTTTAAGAGCGTGAACAGTAATGTCTCCTGTGCAATAGTCCTTTTTTATGTTTTTAAGTTGTAACATAACTACTCCTTAAGTATTTGATGAATATATTATAACACACTTTTATTAAAAATGTGTTAATTTTATTATTTATTATATAAATACTTTTGTTGACAAATTATTTTACTTGGTCTATAATTGATGATGTATGATTGTGTACATTAAATCTATTCAAGGGGAACCGTTAATGAAAAAGTCAAGGCTGTTTAATGTTGTACGTATCATGTCGGTGGCTTTAGCCGATATGTTAATAATGGTTATGTCACTTAATGTGTCCGGCTGGATATCCAGCAACTTTTCAAGACCCTTCTTTTCAGACAATGAATATGTTTGGAAATTCGGTCTGCTTTTCGCTGTAGCAGGAGTTGTTATTTTCGCAGCGGCATCGGTTTATAAGATTTTGCTTCGATATATCGGATACAGAGAAATAGCTATTATATTCCTTGCAGTCAGTTTCACAAATCTTGTGCCGCTTATATGCACCCGTATAACAAAGTTTTCTCGTCTTGCCGAAATCAGTGACAACACTCTTTTGATAAACTATGCAATTCAGTTCGCAGGAACCGTTCTTTTGAGAGTCCTTATCAGAACCTTTATTAATTTCAGACAGTTCAGACAAAATCACGCTAATATTGTTAATGGTAAGCGCACTATGATTGTCGGCGCAGGTGAAGCGGGCAGAATTATCGTTAATGAAATGTTTAACGGTAAGGCAAAACTCGGAAAACCTTGCTGTATTATAGACGATGACCCCACCTTAGCAGGAAGAAGTATTCACGGTGTATCCGTTGTCGGAACAATTGCTGACATCCCCAAGGCAGCAGAAAAATATAAAATCGAGCAAATTATTTTTGCAATTCCATCTGCAAATGTAAATCAGAAAAAGAATATTCTTGAGATTTGTAATAAAACAGGTTGCACCTTGAAAACCATGCCCAGTATTTATCAAATGATATCGGGCAAAAACATATCGGGACAGATCAGAAACGTTGAGGTTGAGGACCTTCTCGGCAGAGAGTCTGTAAAAATCGATATGCAAGCAGTCAGTGAGTGGATTTTCGGCAAGGTAGTTATGGTCACAGGCGGTGGCGGTTCTATTGGTAGTGAACTTTGCCGTCAGATAGCAAGATATAATCCTAAAAAACTTATTATTGTTGATGTTTATGAGAATAACGCTTATGCTATCGAGCAGGAACTTCTCCGCACCTGTCCGGAACTTGATTTTGACACAGTTATAGCATCGGTCCGTGAAACAGACAGATTGGATAAACTTTTCGATTTTTACCGTCCGAATATCGTTATTCATGCGGCTGCTCATAAGCACGTTCCCTTGATGGAATTCAGCCCCAATGAAGCAATTAAGAACAATGTTTTCGGTACATATAAAACCGCTCTTGCCGCTATAAAATACGGAGTAGATAAGTTCGTTCTTATCTCAACCGATAAAGCGGTCAACCCCACAAACATTATGGGCGCGTCAAAGCGTCTTTGTGAAATGGTAATTCAGGGACTTTCGGGCAGAAGCAATACGCATTTTGCCGCTGTACGTTTTGGTAACGTTTTAGGTTCAAACGGCTCTGTAATCCCCTTGTTTAAAAAGCAAATTGCCGAAGGTGGTCCCGTAACTGTCACACACCCCGATATAATAAGATACTTCATGACCATTCCCGAAGCGGTCTCACTAGTTCTTGAAGCCGGCGCCGATGCGAAGGATGGCGAGATTTATGTTCTTGATATGGGCGCACCTGTCAAGATTGATGATTTGGCTCGTAACCTTATTCGACTTTCCGGATTCACACCTGATGTTGATATGAAAATTGAATACACAGGTCTTCGTCCGGGTGAAAAACTTTATGAAGAAATGCTCATGAGTGAAGAAGGCTTGCGCCGCACAGATAACAAACTTATTTATATCGGCAATCCTATTGATATGGATAAGGATTTCTTCTTCGAGCAGTTAAAATCTCTTCAAAAGTCTTGCTATGCCAATGCGAAGGATATTAAGAAGATTGTCGCAAGAATTGTCAAGACATATAAATATATCCCTGAAAATGAAGAGGAATAATTTCTTTGTTTAATATAATGCCCATACAAATAGAGTATGGGCATTTGTCATACGTGGTCTGTTCATTTCATATTTTGAAATAAGAAAATGAAAGGATAGGCATATATGAAAATTTTAGCAATTGTTGTAATTTCGGTAACGGTTATATACCATATCGTTTTGCTCGCGACCATGGCGAAAGGCAAAAAACTGTTTCCTACAATGTTAATAACGGCATTATCAGGAATAGCAGTACTGGTTGCAATTAACTCCTTTACTGCCTTGCTTAATATCAACGGATGGACGTTGGGCGTTTCGGCATCCTTTGGAGTGCCTGGAATTATTGCTATGCTTGCGGCAAAATTCTTTTTTTGATGTACCTTTTATGGTACTATGAGAATGTTAAATTAAAGGTGAAAGAAAAAGTCAGAAGGGTGATAAAGTGTTAAAATTTGTTTTGGGAACAGCCGGTAGCGGTAAAACCTATAATCTTATATCACAAATGGATAAACTTGCCGAGTCGGGAGATAAAGATATTCTTTTTATCGTACCTGAACAGGCATCTTTTGAATGCGAAAAGGAACTTTTGAGAATACTTGGCACCAAAAAAGCAAATAGGGTCAGCGTCTTGTCATTTACCCGACTTTGCAGTACGATTTTGTCTGATTTAGGAGGACTTGGCGCAAAGATTGCGGATGATGGCACCCGACTTATTATTCTCTCTCAAGCTATTGAGTCGCTTAAAGATGAACTCGAGGTTTATTCAAACTTCGGAGGTATCGGCTTTGCTCAAAAACTAATTAAAGACATCAGTGAACTTAAACAAGCAGCATTAACACCCGAAAGATTGAAGGAATGCGCCGCAAAGGTAAAAAGCAAATCTTTAGCATTGAAACTTGCCGATATTTCTAAAATAATGTCGGCGTACGATTCCATGCTTGGCAATAAATTTGTTGACCCTGATGACGTTGCCGTAATAACCGCAAATAAAGCGAGTGATTTTGCCTGGTTCAAGGATAAGTATCTTTTTATAGATGGATTTACAGGATTTACGAGAGCCCAGTATTTATTACTTCAAACGGCAATTCGCCATTCTGCCGAGATGGTTTTTAGTTTCACAACCGACGGCGATAAAAAAACAAACGATACAGAAATTTTCGCAAATATAAAAAAGGAAATTGAATATATCAAGAGCATTTCAAAGGGTTATACGGAAATAGACAAGCCTGAAATACTCATCAATTCAAGGGCAACCTCGACAGAATTGCGCGACTTAGAGGCTTTTCTCAGAGGAAAAGAAATCAAATACCAAAACGCACCGCAAAACATAAAGCTTTGCCCATGTATGACTCCTCGAGATGAAGTTGAATTCGTGGCAAACGAAATATGCAGACAGGTAAGACAAGAGGGCAGAAGATGGCGTGATTTTGTTATAATCACGGGTGGCGCAGCAGCACTTGAAAAAACCGTAGCATCGGTTATGAAAAAATATGACGTACCTTGCTTTGTGTCATCAAATAAAATGCTTTGCGACCTTCCTGTTGCAAGGTTTGTTTCGTCATCGTTATTAGCAATAAACAGTTCGTATGATACCGAGGTGGTTCTTGCTTACTTAAAATCGGGTCTTACGGATATAACAGATGATGAAATAAATAAATTGGAAAATTACGTTTATCTTTGGAATATAAAGGGCAAAAAATGGTTAACCGAGTGGGATATGAGCCCATTTGGAATATCAGATACCTATGCATCAGATGATGAAATAAATGAGATTCTTCGTTGCATAAATGACATAAGAGTCAGAGCCATAAAACCTTTGGCAGAACTTGAAAAGGCTGTGCGGGGCACCGCCGTTGATATGGTGCGAGGGGTTTATGAATTTCTTGTCAACTGCAAAACTGCGGATAAACTCAAAGAATATGCCAAGACATTAGAAGATGAGGGGGAATATGCCGCCGCATCATTGCAAAGCATTTCTTGGGACAAGTTAATATCAGTGCTCGATAGAATCACCAACAGCATTAACAACTCTATTCTTACACCGTCACGATTTGCAGATATTTTATCAGTTGCATTTGCCGCCGAAACAGTAGGCGATATTCCTCAAAGGACTGATGAAGTTATTTTCGGTACAGCCGAAAGGCTGCGTCCTTTGCATCCTGCAATAGTGTTTGTAATGTCTGCAAATATCGGCGTTTTCCCTGCAGGTATTACAAATTCGGGAATTTTCACGTTGGCAGAAAGAAATGAACTTGAGAAGGTAAACGCACCTTTGCCCGACAGGTATCTTGCCGCAGCAGTAGAGCAAAACTATTTGTTTTACACTTCTTTATGTTCTGCGTCACAAAGGGTGTATATAACCTATTCAAGAATGAGTCAGTCGGCTGAAATGAAACCCAGCACAGAGGTCACAAAAATTCGAGAGGCATTCGGCTTTGAAAAAGAAAAGGATGCTAAAGTGTTTGACCTTAATAAAATTTCTTGTGATGATTTGGAGCGTCCATCGCCCGCCTTCAGCCATCTTGCAATGCATAATGATTTAACAGATGAAACCTTGGTTTCTCTGCGAGAGGTATTAAATAATACGACGGGCTTTGCCGAAAAACTTTCCCTTATAGACAGAAAAACACAAGGCATTGACAGTATTTCTCCTGAGGTTGCCAAAAAACTTTATGGGGATAATATATACCTTTCTGCATCAAAACTTGAAAACTATTATTCTTGTCCGTTTTCATATTTTTGCAAGTACGGTCTTAAAGCCACTCCAAAGAGAAAAGCCCATCTTGACAGTATGACAAGAGGTACTATCGCACACTATGTTTTCGAGAAGGTTTTGGCGAAATATAAGGATAATTATTCTGCTCTTGACAGCGCAACCGCATTAAAGGAAGCAAATGAAACGATAGATGAATACTTTGCAAAAAACGGCGCCGACAAACAAAATCTTGACGCCGCATCACGTTATGCAATTTCTTGCATTTCTGAAATCATTTGCGAAGTGCTCACTTTTATCGCAAGAGATTTTACCGTAAATCAATTTGCTCCGGCGGCATTTGAAATGTCTATCGGAAATAAATGTGACGTTTCGCCTTTAAGAGTGAATGCTGACGGATGCACCGTAAATATAACGGGTAAAATCGACAGGGTTGACGTTTCGAAAAATTCTTGCGGTACAGCGGTAAGAATCGTTGATTATAAAAGCAGCAATAAAGCATTTAAACTGGCCCACGTACTTGAGGGTAAAAATATGCAGATGCTCATATACCTATGCGCCATTATGGAGTCGAATATCAATCTCTTTGATTCTCCCATACCTGCAGGAGTACTTTATCTTCAGGCTTTGCCGTCTGCAAAATTGGATGACTTTAATCTCAAACCCAACGCCTTCCTTACCAATGATAAGGATATTCTTGAAAAAATGGACAAAGAGTTGAAGGGTGAGTTTATACCTGTAAAAATCACAAAAAGTGGTATTGACAAGCGTTCGCCCGTTGTGTCACCTGAGGATTTTGACGTGATATTTAAATTTGTAAAGCACAAAATCGCTCAAATGGCAAATGGAATAATCGGCGGCGATATTTCTATCGACCCAATTGAAGTTGGTGAAAAAAACAGCTGTGAATACTGCGAATTCAGGAGTGTTTGCGGCAGAGAAAATCAAGAACAGATAAGAGAAAGCGAATTTGAAAAACTTTCCAGGGAAGAAGTCTTGGAAATAATGAAATCCGAGGTGAACAACTAATGGCATTCAGTCCTAACGATGAACAAAAATTAGCAATAGAAGCGGATGGTTCAATAGTCGTTTATGCTGCTGCAGGTTCAGGTAAAACAGCGGTTTTGACCCGTAGAGTTCAAAAACTTATTTGTGACGAGAAAAACCCCATAAGTGCCGATAGAATATTAGTTGTCACTTTTACAAAGCCGGCTGCCGCAGAAATGCGTGGAAGAATTATTGAAGCGGTTGATGAAGAAATAAAATCACGCAAAGGAAACGGCACCCTGTCAGATAACCTTCTTCGTCAGCAAATGATACTTTCCGGTGCGAATATATGTACAATTGACTCGTTTTGCTCAAATCTTTTAAGAGAAAATTTTGAGGTTGTCGGTATCGACCCTGAATTCAAGATTGCAGATGACCTAAAGGTTTTTGAAATCAGCAGAAGAGTTATTAGAGATATGGTTGCTCAAAAGGTTGCATTGGATGATAAGGATTTTAAACTTATCGGCGATGCCATAGGAATAGATTCAAGCCTTGAAAGTTTTAGTAAGACAATAAATACCATATACAATAAAAGCCGAAGTCTGCCAAGACCTGAAAAATGGTTAAAGGATATAAAGGAATACTACGGTGAAAAAGGCAACCTTGCTTATTGGATGGATATGGCATTCGATCTTGCTCAGTCGATGTTTGATTCTTTAGAAACTATGATTGATACATATTTCTATGAGGTGCAAAACGTGCCTGACGGTATGCTTTTGTCGGAATGTATCAATTCACAAATCACCACGTTCAGAACTGATTTTGCTTCCGCTATTAAAAATAAGGATTGGGATAAGGCTAAATTCATTCTTGAATCCACTGAGATTTCAATAATCCCCAAAAACGTCAAGAATGCAGACGTCTGGCTTTATGACCATCTTCGCAATCTTCGAGTTGATACTATAGACAGAATTGACAAACTGAAAAAGATATTCGAATACAACCTGCTTGAAAATGAGCGTCTTATTGCTGTTGAAACAAGGGCGGTCGGAACACTTATTGATTTTGTAATCGAGTATAGTAACCGCTTTATGTCCGAAATGTTGAATGAAGGATTGCTGACCTTTGATATGGTCACACATATCGCATTTTCCGCAGTAGGAAAATATGATGAATCAGGAAACATAGTTCCTACAGAATTCGGCAGACAAATTGCATCAAACTTCGATGCGGTTTTAGTTGATGAATATCAGGATAACAATAGTCTGCAGGACGCATTTTTCGGAATTCTTTCTGATAACGGTAAAAAACTTTTTATGGTCGGCGATGCCAAACAAAGTATATACGGTTTCAGAAATGCAAATCCGGATAACTTTATATCCTACCGAGATAATTCGCCTTTATATAAAGAGGGAGTAGAAGTCGATAGGGCAAAGGTGGTTCTGGATAAAAACTATCGTTCCAGAAAGGGAATATGCGACTTTTCAAACTACTTGTTTGGTATAATAATGCAAAAAGACACCAGCGGTATGGATTATACCGATGATGACTTTATGAATTCACAAGCAAAATATTGTGAGTCGGATGAAAAATCAGTAGAATTGCATATTGTCGAGCGTGATAAGAATGACAATTCTAAAATTATGTCTGCTGAACATATTGCCGATTATATAAAAAAGACAATCGAGCGCCCAGCCTTTCTTAATGACGGTAATGAAGGACTGCGAAAGGCAACCTACTCTGACTTTGCAATACTTATGCGTTCAATAAAAGATAAGGGCGCAATATATGCAAACGTCTTAAAAAACGCAGGAATTCCCGTCAGATTTAATTCGGGCGGTATGTTTGAAACTACCGAAATAATGGCTCTTCACTCATTGCTCAAAGCAATAGACAATCCTCAAGACGATGTTGCAATTCTTGCAACCCTTACAGGTCCCGTTTTTGCTATGAGTATGGATAGAATTGCCGAGATTAAGGCAAATAATAAAGCTGACAGTTTTTATGCCAGTTTGATTCTTGCAGCTCAAAAGGGTGAGCAAGACGTCTTGGATGCTTTTAGTAAACTTAAATACCTTCGCAGATTATCTGCTACTAGTTCGGTTGCTGAATTCGTGTCTGAACTTGTAGATACCTTTAGTTTCAGAGAAATTATGAGTTCTTATTCGGAAGGCGGTCGCAGAAAAGCAAATATTGACGCTTTTATTTCGATAGCCGAAGAATTTGATGCCGACTCACATTTGGGACTTTCATCCTTCCTCAGAATGCTTGAAAACTTTATAGAAAGCGATAAATCGGTTGAATCCTATGAGTCGAGTGACGACGCTGTAACAATCACTACAATTCACGGCTCAAAAGGTCTTGAATACCCGATATGTATTCTGGCTGAAACCTCCTCAAAGTTCTTTGAAAAGGATACCTATGATACCATAAGAATGGATGAAAAACTCGGTATTTCCTTAAATATCTGCGACCTTATGGCTCATAAAAAACATGAGCCCCTTTCCGCCAAGGTTATAAGAAGAGGAATGCATAATCGCTTGGTAGCAGAGGAACAGCGACTTTTGTATGTTGCGATAACCCGAGCAAAAGAAAAACTCGTTTTAATAATTGATGGAATTACTCATAATGAAAACAAAAGAATGTCCTTCGCAAACAGTATCAGCCATCAAGAAGCGGTAAATTGCAAACTTTCAAAAGAAAATATACTGTCTGCTAATTGCTATGCTGATTGGATTATTATGGCTTGTCAACTTCATAAAGACGGTGAACCGTTGGGAAACGTTGCGGCACATAACAAGATTGCAAATTTTGAGGTTTATTATGTTCACCCTGAGGTTGCAACTTGTACCGAAGAACAAGATTTACAAGCCGCATCTCCAAATCAAGAGATTGTTAAAGGGTTCAGCGAAAAATTCAACTTCAACTATCCTTACGAAAGCGCTGTAAACACCCCGACAAAGACCTCTGTCAGCAAATTACTTGCTGAAATCACCGATTCGGAATATGCATTCACACGCCGTCCCGCAATATTTGCAAGTGACAAAATGAATGCCGCCGAAAAGGGAACGGCAACCCATAAGTTTATGCAGTATGCAAATTACAGCGATGCAATAAAGGATTTAGATGCGGAACTTACAAGACTTGAGGAATGGGAATATTTAAGTGAACAAGAAATTGCAGTATTAGATATTAATGCTATCAAAAAATTCTTAAGCAGTGAAATTTGTAAAGAAATAATACAGTCGGGTATTGTATTTAAGGAACAGAAATTTATAGTTCCGTTAAATGACGGTGAAGGCGAAACCGTCATTCAAGGTGCTGTTGACTGTGTTTATTCAAATGGTCAAGGACTATCAATAATTGATTTTAAGACCACCCGCTTTGAAAGTGATAAAGAATTTATTGATGCGTATAGTAAGCAACTTGATATCTATGCCGAAGCAATGGAACAAATTTTTGATATGAAGGTCACTTCAAAATATATTTATTCCTTGCATCTGTCTAAAACAATTAAACTCTAAAGGAAAATAGGCTCTATCTGATTGCCGCCGAGTGCGGCGCTTACGGTTGCAGGAATAAGTTCGAATTTTGCAACGCAAGATCTTGTTTTCTTATATGGGGCATCTTGTGAAAAGGGAACGAAATAAATGTTCCTTGAATTCATAAGTTGCCCTATATTTTTTGCGCTTGCCGATAAAGCATCATTTGTTGAAACGGCAATGACCACAGGCCTTTCGTTACGAAGATGCGCCTTTGTTGCCATTGTCACAGCCGTGTCGGTAATGCCGAGAGCAAGTTTACCTAAAGTGTTTCCCGTGCAAGGTGCAACAATGAGTATATCAAGCAATTCTTTAGGTCCTATCGGCTCGGCGGCCTGTATTGAATGTATTATTTCTTTTCCTGTAATTTCTTTGACTTGGTTTATAAAATGCTCGGCAGTTCCAAATCTTGTGCTTGTTGAATAAACCGTTTCACTCATTATAGGTGTTATGTCGGCGCCGAGTTCTGATAGTATTTTTATTTGTGGGATGACTTCGCTGAACGTGCAGAATGAACCGCACATTGCGAAGCCGATTCGTTTATCTTTCATATCTGACCCCTCATTCTAAATTGTATTCGTCAAGAATTCCCGAAATCGTATCAAAAATCACCGTTGCCGCAGATTTTGGCGCTACCTTACCGGGAAGAGACAGTGCTGCAATGGCTTTGATTCCTCTTTTGGCGGCAAATTCAAAATCAGTACCGCCGGGCTGTGAAGCCAAATCAATAATAATCGTGCCTTTTTCTGCCTTGGAAAGTTCTTTTTCTCCCAAGACAATATGAGGAACGGTATTGATGATAATGTTATAACCACCTATATATTTGTAAATGTCTTTGGTATTGATGGAGTTGTATCCACCGACGTTTATCCAGGCAAGGTCGCTTTTCTTTCTCGCCGTTACCGTCACCTTTGCACCCATAGCGTCAAATCTGTTTGCCGCCACCTTGCCGAGACGACCGTAACCCACTACTAAAACGTCAGAGTCGAAAACGGTTGTGTCGGTTTCGTGCATGGCAATTTCCAGTGCGCCCTCAATTGTGGATACGGCGTTTAATATGTTGAGTTCTTCTCTTTCAAAATAATCTATAACCTTTGCGCCTGTTTTTTCCATTTCCTTTTGGTATTCCTTGTTTATCATACCGCCAAGTACAATTTTTTCTTCTCCCAAATATTTTGTAATATCATCGAGTTTAATACCAAAATATGAAAGCGGAGCAAATAAATTTATACCGTCACGGCTGACAGGTAATGGCAGAATAATAACCTTTGAACTTCTGATGGCAACACGAGTGCTGTCGGTTAGCAAGCAACCTTCGCCAAAACCGTACATATCAAGCCCACAACATAATACTCTGTTGCCTTTGTGGGCGGCAGTTTCGGCAAGCATACCTATTCTTGCGTCGCCTCCTATTAAAGAAATATCCATATTTTCACCTCATAAAAAAATCTCATAGAATGTTCAATACATTCTATGAGATTAAATGGTTTTAAGTGAGTATTTAGTTGTCACTTTTCAAAATATCCGTAAGCGTTTCTTTGCTGTTAAGATTCGGGTTTTCGATAACCATATCCAACAACTTTTTCAACTGCTTTCCGATGTCGGCACCGCTATACCCCAAAGTTTTGAGGTCGTCTCCCTTAATTGCCAACATTTTTAGGGTATACGGTTCGCAAGAGGTTATTATATCATCTGTAAGAGCGGATAAACCGGTTGCGTCATCTCCAAAAAAGACTTCTCTTGCTTTGAATATTTCTTTTAAGTAGTCGGCATCAATAACACCGAGAATTTTCTTGATTTTTGACCTTGTGAATTCTTCCTTTTCGCCCAGTAATTCCTGTGTAAAGAAGATTTGGTCAGTCAGTTTATTGCTGAGTTTTAAGGCAAAACTGACTGCAAGAGGATCGCAGTTGAGCAAATAAAAAGCCGAGCCTAGCCTTATTCCTGTATTTTTCGGCAGTTGACTAAACCAATTTGGTAGTTCACCCGAATTTATGCCGACGCATTCCAACATTCCGCTTAAAAAAAGCGGATTTGCTTTGTGCGGCGCATTGGAGGTAAGCGTTTTCTTGAGTTCCTCCGCTATACGTTCAGCACTGATAAAATCAAGGGAAGATTTGTATTTGAGTGCGGCTTTAAGAGTTTTTTCCTCAATCTCAAATCCAAGTTGAGCCGAAAATCTGAAGCATCTCATAATGCGAAGTGCATCTTCACAAAATCTTTTTTCAGGGTCTCCTACGGCACGTATTATCTTATTTTCAAGGTCGTCAAACGAACCGTCAACCGAGGCGAAATTTTTTCCGTCAAATGCAATTGCGTTAACCGTGAAATCCCGTCTTGAAAGGTCACCCTGAATATCGTCGGTAAAACTCACGATTTTAGGGTGACGAGAATCGGTGTATTCACCGTCTACTCGGTAGGTTGTAACTTCAATATTACCCCAATCTGTCACAACGGTCACCGTTCCGTGTTTAAGTCCTGTCGGAATGTTTTTCGGGAAAAGTTCCATAACCTTTTCGGGAGGGGCAGAGGTGGTAATGTCATAGTCGAAAGGTTTAATTCCAAGCAACAGGTCTCTGACCGCACCCCCTACGCAGAAAGCTTCATATCCATTGCTTTTGAGTGTACAGATGCAATCCAAAACGTATTTCGGAAGTTCTATTTTCATTTTACCACCACCTTTCGATTGACTTTTTTGAGCCGTTGTTCTATACTCAAATTGTATAAAATATGTAGTTATTTACTATATTATAACATATAACTCTTAAATTTGGAGTGATTTTTTTGAAAAATCTTAATAATGAAGATTTACTTGTCACTAATTCCAAACGTATTCATATGATTGGAATCGGCGGATCGGGTATGTGCCCACTCGCCGAGATACTTCATTCTAAAGGCCATATCCTGACCGGCTCTGATAATAATGAAAGCGATCCCTTGTCAAGAGTAAAAGCACTTGGTATCAAGGTCAGTATGGGACATAAAGCCCAAAACGTTCACGGTGCCGACCTCGTCGTGTATTCTGCCGCCATTTCAAAGGATAATCCCGAACTCGTAGAGGCGGCAAGACTCGGTATTCCCACTTTAGAGCGTTCACACCTGCTCGGCTCACTTACCAGAAGATACGATAACGTAATCGGCGTCAGCGGTACCCACGGTAAAACCACCACGTCATCTATTATAACACAGATTTTCGTAATGGCAAATATGGACCCTACTGCTGTCATAGGGGGAAAACTTCCCCTTATAAATGCAAATGGTATTGCAGGAAACAGTGAACATATGATTTGCGAGTCCTGTGAGTTTGTCGATACTTTTTTGTGCCTTTCACCCGATATTGCAGTTCTTCTTAATATTGATAACGACCATCTTGATTATTTCGGCAGTATGGAGCGCCTTTGCGAGTCTTTTAATAAATTCGTCGGTATGGCGCATACCGCAGTTATAAACGGCGATGACCCTCTTTGCCTTGAAATAGCAAATAATTTCAAGGGTAAATGCTACACCTTCGGTAAAAAAGATACCAACGATTACGTTGCAAAAAACATTCAGCCCAAAGGTGACGGTATGGAGTTTGACCTTTATAAAAAAGGCGAATTCCAAATCAAAATAAAACTTGGAATACCGGGAGAGCATAACGTTTATAATGCTTTGGCGGCTTATGTCAGCGCTGATATCTGCGGTGTAAATCCTTCTGATTGCGCAAGGGCAATCGAGAGTTTTTCGGGAGCAGGCAGACGTTTTGAAAAACTCGGTACCTATAAAGGAATAGCCGTTGCCGATGACTATGCTCATCATCCTACAGAGTTGACGGCAACCCTTACCGCCGCAAAAAATATGGGATACAATAACGTTATCGCCGTATTCCAACCGTTCACCTTTTCAAGAACAGAACTTTTAAAAGATGAATTTATAAAAGCACTGTCGATAGCAGATAAAGTAGTGCTTCCACCTATAATGGGTTCCCGAGAAATAAATAAAACGGGAATTTCGTCAAACGACCTCGCAAAAGGACTTGAATGTGCTTATGTCGTTGATGACTTTTCGGGTGTTGTTGATACACTTCTTGAAATCGCAAACGAGGGCGATCTCGTTATCACAATGGGTGGCGGAGATATTTATAAGGCCGCCCGAATGTATATCGAAAAATTAAAATAAATCAAAAGACCGCTTCGTGGGGCGGTCTTTTTCTTTTCATAACAATATTTTTCTTGAGTTTTCATCAATGACAATATATGTCTTGTTTGTTGAAAAATAATCTAAAATTTTCCGTTCAAAAGGCAAAAAATATCCACAAAATCTCTTGACAACAAATCGGCAATCACATATAATTAAAGCATAAGAAAATTAGGAAGGTGAAGTATGAAAAAGAAGCTTTTATCAATTTTACTTATCTTGGTTTTGTTATTCACTTTAGCCGGTTGCGGCGATGGGGAAGGAAACCAAAACAGTGCAGGAGGAGAGAATGTTATGGTTGAGTTTGTAACCTATAATTTTAACGGCAATAAACTTGCCGTCGGCTATAAATTATCCGGTGATGTCACCAAGGAAGAAACTATAACCGTTAAAGCAATCAGTAAGGATGGAAAAGTTGAAAATTTCAAATTCACTGCAAAGCCTACCGAGGAAAAGCAAATCGCTTCATTTGAACTCGGCTCTACGGCGGGTGAGGTGACCTTGGAGTTTTCTGCGAAATCCGAGGCCAATCCCGAAGAAAAGGCAACTTTGCTTGTCAACAATAAGCGAATTCAACTCACACCCGATTCTGTAAAATTGGTAGCGTCATCACTTACCGCAAGTGAGATGGCGCAACTTCTCGTAGGATATTTCGGTGCGGCGGAAGATAAGGTTGTAAGGGGCTCATATCAGCTCAACGCTATCGAAAGATTCAGCATACCTGCCTTCGTTATGGCTGATGCCACCGCAGGTGTTCGCATATTCCCTGCGTATACTACCTGGTACCCAAGCGCATCGGCAGTCGCATCCTCTTGGGATAGAGATATAGCATCAATGGTTGGCGAAGCGATAGGAAACGAAGCAAAGGTTATGGGCGTCGATGCAATACTCGGTCCCGGTATGACACTTAACCGTTCAGTATTCGGCGCTCGAACTTCCGAATACTATTCAGAAGACCCATACCTTTCAGGAAATATTGCAGCAGCCTATGTCAACGGTATGCAGTCGACAGGCACATACGCTTGCATAAAGCACTATGCGGCAAATAATCAGGATACAGACAGAACTAATATGTCATCCAACCTTTCCGAAAGAGTTTTAAGAGAACTTTATCTCAAGAATTTCGGATATGCCCTTAAAAACAGCAATCCCAAAATGCTTATGACATCATACAATAAGGTCAACGGAACGTTTACCTCTGAATTTGATGACCTTATAAGAGTTGCAAGGGAAGAACTTGGATTTGGCGGCGCTATTACAACCGACTGGTCAACAAATGCAAACGTAATACAAAGTATCCTTTCTGGCAACGATATGACCAATCCGGGTACAAGAGAACAGTATGATGCAGTGGTAGCGGCAATCGAAAAGGGCACCATTCCAAAAGAGGTCGCCATTGAAAGCGTCGAGAGAATTCTGGAACTTATTGCAAACTCAAATTCATTGGGCAATTACCGTACCGATGAGATTGACGAAGAAAAGGGCAAAGAGGTTGCACTTAAGGCTGCTCAGGAGAGTATAGTTCTTCTTAAAAATTCCGATAATACTCTTCCATATGCAAGCGGAGAGGTAGCACTTTTCGGAGTTGGTTCCTATACAACGGTTAAAGGTCAGCAGGGTTCAGGTTGGGTCAACAGTAAAAACAACGTTAACATTGTAACCGCCTTTATGGAAGAAGATTGCGGCTTTACTGTCAATAAGACGATTTCTGACCTCTATTCAGATATTAAATCTCATTGGGATTTAATGCCTGCAGAACCTACTGTTGCAGATGATAAAATCAATAAGTCTGCAAATGAGGCAGGAATGGCAATTATCACAATTTCAAGACTTACGGCAGAGGGTGCCGACGTCACAAATAAAAAGGGCGATTTCCTTCTCGATGACGATGAAGTATCAATAATTGATAGAGTTTCTGCCGCTTATCACGCAAAGGGCAAAAAGGTTGTCGTTGTGTTGAACACCTGTAATCCCGTTGAAGTTATGAGTTGGCGCAGTAAGGTTGATGCAATCATTTTTGCGGCTCCCGGCGGCAAGATGGCAGGTACAGCTATCAGAGACGTAATCAGCGGTAAAGTTAATCCTTCGGGTAAACTTTCAAACACCTGGCCCGTAGCGTACGAAGATACGTCTTGCTATGAAACCTTCGGAAGCAAAGGCAACGTTGAGTATACCGAAGGAATTTACGTAGGTTATAGAGACAACGTTTCCAATAACACTCGTTACGCTTATGAATTCGGATACGGTCTTTCTTATACCACGTTCGAGTATTCGGATATCAAACTTTCCAAAAACGAGTTCACCTCTGCTGAGGATACAATAACCGCAGAGGTCACAGTCACCAACACAGGCAAGGTTGCAGGCAGAGAGGTTGTAGAATTATATATCACAAAGCCCTCAACCCTTGTCAAACAGGTTGCCCGTGAACTTGCAGGTTTTGATAAGACAAAACTTTTAGCACCTGGAGAGAGTGAAACCATCACGTTTACACTTACCTCTTATGAACTTGAAAGTTTTGATGAGAAGAGTGACAGTTGGGTTGTATCACATTGCGATTACATAGTTTCGGCAGGTGCTTCATGCTTTGATATAAAATCAAGAGAAATATTCAAGGTAGAAGAAAACATCAAAACTTCAACAGTTACAACCGACCTTACAGGTGAATAAAATATAGATTAAATTGCGAGATTTTCTTAAAAGAGATCTCGCAATTTGTTTTATTTGCGCTACGTTTTTGGGGTAAAAACATAAAGGAAATATGGAATAAAAATAAACAAAAAAATTTTATTCGCAAAATGCACAATAAAATGTGCGAAAATATGTAACATTAGTATCTAGTAATTTTTTTTATAATAAATTATAATATTTAAGAATATGAGGGGCTTTTTGCCCTATTGTATCAAAATTTTTTAGGAGGAAAAATCGTGAAAGCAACAAAACTACTCAAAAAGTCACTTGCTTTGGTTATCGCATTGGTACTCATCGTACTTTCAGTACCAATGAGCATATTCATGGCAAGCGCAGAAGAAACATCAGCTCCAACACCTGATGCAACAGACATCGGAAGCTATGTAAACTTCTATCAGTCAGCTGCTCAATTAAAGGAGTACGATACAACCGGTTCCTTGAAATTGTCAAGCGGTATCCTCACCACTTACGGTGACAACTATACCGAAGGCGGCACATACTACGCATCTGTAAAGATGACATTTGATCCTGATTTCGAATTTAAGTATTCAGTAAATGAAGAAACAGGCAAATGGGAGAAAAATGGTGTATCCTACGGTCAGAACGGTTTCGTAATCGGTACAATGACCGACGGAACAAATACACAAAACGTAACTGTAGCTTATCGTCACGGCCAGGGAGTTTTCTTCCTCTTCAATGATGATACTTCATTATCTAAGGGACTCGGCGGCGGAGCAACAGCAGGTCTTGATGAAGTAACTGTTACCGTTAAGTACAACGCAGCAACAGGACTTCTCTCAACTTGGTTTAACGGAACAAAGGGTAATGACGTAGACACAACTACCCTTAAAGACGGTTGGACCTTCACATTCGGTGGCTTTGATCTTAGATCCATGGGCGGCGGCTCACGTCCTGCAGATAAAGAAGACGGCACAAATGAAGAGACAGTTACAAACTACATGACCTTCAGCGATCTTCACATCTGGGGTGACGTAACTACCACAAAGCACTATATGGCTCCTTCTATTGGTACAAACACCAATAT
>JAFYSP010000002.1 GCA_017559305.1 Clostridia bacterium | reverse complement strand
TTTGCTTTATCACGAAGTTCGGGAAGTGAAAGCGCTCCGCAGTTGCACATTGTGGACTTGACCTTATAAAGAGAAATATTTACGTTATCCTTAAGGAGACCTGCATAAGGAACGTACGAATCAACGCCCTCTTCAAAGGAAAGTTTGGTAGCACCGCCGAGGTCGTATCTCTGCCAGTTTCTTGCTCTGTTAGAGCCTTCACCCCAGTATTCCTTAACGTAGTTACCGTTGATGATAAGTTTATTTGTGGGAGATTCCTCAAATCTTGCAAAGTATCTGCCGAGCATAAGGAAGTCTGCGCCCATTGCAAGAGCCAAGGTCATATGGTAATCGTGAACGATACCACCGTCAGAACAAACGGGAACGTAAATACCTGTTTCCTCAAAATATTCGTCTCTTGCCTTGCAAACGTCGATAAGTGCTGTTGCCTGACCTCTGCCGATACCCTTTGTTTCACGTGTGATACAGATAGAACCGCCGCCGATACCGACCTTAACAAAGTCTGCACCTGCTTTTGCAAGGAACAAGAATCCTTCTTTATCAACAACGTTACCTGCGCCGACTTTAACGGTGTCGCCATAGTTTGCGCGGATCCAATCAATTGTACGCTTCTGCCACTCGGAAAATCCTTCAGATGAGTCGATACAAAGAACGTCTGCACCTGCATTTACGAGAGCAGGAACACGCTCGGCATAGTCTCTTGTATTGATACCTGCGCCGACAACGTATCTCTTTTCGCTATCGAGAAGTTCATTTGGATTTTCTTTATGTGCTTCATAGTCTTTACGGAATACGAAGTATTTCATATTTCCGTTATCATCAATGATGGGGAGAGAATTGAGTTTGTTATCCCAGATAACGTTATTTGCCTCTTTAAGAGTGATACCCTCTTTAGCGCAGATAAGTTTATCAAATGGAGTCATGAATTCAGAAACCTTGGTTTCGGGATCCATACGGCTGACTCTGTAATCACGGCTTGTAACGATACCTACGAGTTTACCGTTGGGTGAGCCGTCTTCAGTGACTGCTACTGTTGCATGACCTGTACGCTCTTTGAGTGCGATAACGTCTGCAAGAGTGTCATCAGGCTTGATATTTGAATCGCTGCTTACAAAACCTGCTTTATAATTTTTTGCACGGGCAACCATTGCTGCTTCCTGCTCGATGGTCTGTGCGCCGTAAATAAATGATACGCCGCCTTCCTTTGCAAGAGCAACTGCAAGTCTATCACCCGATACAGACTGCATAATTGCAGATACGAGGGGGATATTCATTGTGATTGCAGGTGTTTCGCCCTTTTTGAATTTTACAAGGGGAGTTTTAAGTGATACGTTGTTAGGAATGCACTCGGCAGAAGAATAGCCGGGGACTAACAAGTACTCGCTAAAAGTTCTTGAAGGTTCATCATAATAAAAAGCCATAATATTTCGCTCCATTCTCTACTATTTAATTTTATATTATACAGCAGAGTTCCTATTTAGTCAACCTTTTTCGGCAGAAATTGACCTTCAAAAACCGCCGAAAATTATGGAAATTTGACGATATCATTTAGACAAAATGCTATGCAAATTTATCTTTTAATTCTTTTAATATTGCTCTTTCCCTTCGGGATACCTGAACCTGTGTCATTCCGAGGGCGTTTGCGGTTTCCTGTTGGGTACTGCCCTTGAAAAACCTCAGTCCTATTATCCGCCAATCATTATCGCCGAGCATCCTTCTGATTTCCCCTACCGTCAGTTTATTTATTATCTCGTCATTATAGTCAACAGGTATATCTGCAACGCCGTTTTCTTCTCCATCGTCGCCCTTTTCGGACAAGGAAATGGTCGGTCTTGCGGCATCAAGCGCTTGGGCTATTTCTTCCTCGCTGACACTCAAGACCTCGGCTATTTCCTGTATAGTCGGCTCTCGTGAGAGAGTTTTTTGCAGTTTTTCTCTGACAGCGGTGGTTTTAAGGGAAAGTTCCTTTAACCCACGCGATACCTTGACAGAGCCGCCGTCACGAAAAAGGCGCTTGATTTCACCCAATATCACAGGTACTGCATAGGTAGAAAAACAGACGTTGCGGCTCTCATCAAAACCGTCTGCCGCCTTTATAAGTCCTATACTGCCTGCTTGAAAAAGGTCATCATATTCAATGCCTTTGCCTGTAAATCTGCGGCAACAAGAATGAACAAGGCCAAAATGTCCCTCTATGAATTTATTTCTTTCATTTACATCCATATTTAGACCTTATTTTTTTAATCATCACAACCGTTGTGCCCTTATCCTTTTTAGAAGTGACGGTCAGGCGGTCGGTAAAGGATTCCATAACGGCAAAGCCGAGCCCTGCCCTTTCCTCTCCTCCCGTGGTATACAGCGGCTCCATCGCTTTTTTGACGTTTTCAATTCCGCATCCCCTATCCCTTACGGAAATTTTGAGTTTATCCTCGTCTGCTGTAACGGTTATGTAAATTTTGCCGACCTCGTTTTTATAGGCGTGAACTATAGCGTTTGTTACCGCCTCACTGACAGCGGTTTTTATATCGTTTATTTCCTCAATCGTGGGGTCAAGACGGGCGGCAAATGCGGCAACGGCAACACGCACGAAACTTTCATTTGCCGAAATTGACGGAACAGTCAGTTTCATTTCATTTTTCAAAAAAATCAGTCCTTTCTTTTTAATTCGGCAAGTTTTTCAAGCCCTGCCAATTTCATAAGTTTATAAATGTTTTGAGGAATATTTGAAACCTCTAAAGCGGCATTAATACTGTTTGCGGTTTTATACCTACCCATTACAAGTCCGATTCCTGAACTATCCATAAAAGTAACGCCGCCAAAATCGAGAATAAGTTTTGCAGGTGTTCCCCCCATCAGTTCGGTATCAATCTCGTTTCTTGCGAATGCGGCTGTGTGGTGGTCTATTTCACCCTCTAAATAAGCCGTGAGAGTTTCTTTTTCTTTTTTGAATTTAATCAGCATAATTTCACTTCTTTCTGCATAAAAATAAAGCCTCTATCTAATGATAGAGACTTTTACTTGAAAACTTTGTCTTATTTGGTTGTCGATTCAAAAAAATCCAAAAGCAAGGGTCTTATATCTCCTGCAAGATAGAGCGAGCCAAAAACTATAATCGGATTATCTTCCGAAAGGGTTGATGCAAGTGATATTGCAGATGGATAATCGGGCGCGGCAAAAACGTTTTTGCATTTACCCTTACATTTTTCCACCAGTTCTTCCCCACTGATTGCTCTAGGATTTGAGCCGACCGTTACAGTTATTACGTTATTGAATTTCGGTACTAATACATCTACTACCTCGTCTACGTCCTTATCCTTCATCATACCGACTATAGCCGTGGCGTTTTTTATGCCTATCTGGTCCAAAGTTACGGCAAGTGCTTTGGCGCCTGCAGGGTTATGGGATCCGTCAAGCATTACAAAAGGTTTCAAAGAAATAATTTCGGTACGTGCAGGCATTACCGCCGAGGTTATTCCCTTTTGTATAACATCGTCAGCGATATCAAGGCCGCTTGTCTTTATGGCGGCCACCGCAACACTCATATTATCGGCTTGATGGTTGCCAAGCATCAGGGAATGGACTTCTATTCCGTCCACCATTGCAAAAGTCCCCTCTTTTGTGACCTTTGGAACGATGCCGCAAGAATTAGTAACTGTGAGTTCCGAATTGCGCTCTGATGCGATTTTTTTAATGGTTTTGAGTGCCTCATTGCTTTGCATACCGCTGGTAACAGTTGGGCAATCCTGCTTTATTATACCGCATTTTTCGGCGGCGATTTTTGATAAAGTATCGCCCAAAATACCCGTATGGTCAAGGTCGATTTTAGTGATGACAGAAACTATGGGAGCGGCTATAACGTTTGTAGCGTCAAGTCTGCCGCCAAGCCCTACTTCGAGCACCGCACAGTCCACCTTTTCATCATAAAACCAACAAAACATAACCGCCGTTATAAGTTCAAATTCGGTGGGAGTGAATTCTTCGGGCGTATTATCAATTATCGACTTGATTTTTTCGATATAGCGGCACAGCGTATCCTTGGAAATATACTCACCGTCGATTTGCATTCTTTCTCTAAAATCGACCACGTAAGGAGAGATAAACAATCCGCACTTTTTACCGCTTATCGTCAAGATATTCTGAAGCATTAAAGAAACCGAGCCCTTACCGTTTGTACCCGCTATATGAAAGCATTTTATATGCTTTTCGGGGTTGCCAAGTTCTGACAGCAGACGGTTTATTCTTTCAAATCCCGGTTTTGAGCCGAATTTATCGAATGAATGGATATATTCAAGACATTCTTTATAAGTCATAGTTACTTCCCTTAAAATTTGGCGGACTGTTATTCACAGTCCGCCTGAAATAATTACATTTTGGACTTAATATCTGCAATACTGTTTTCGAGCAATGCAATCTTGTCCATAACTTTTTTGAGGTTTTCTCTTTGTTGCTCAACAACTGCGGCAGGTGCCTTATCAACAAATCCTTTATTAGAAAGTTTTTTATTGATAAATTCTTCATCTGCCTTTGCGGCGGCAAGTTCTTTATCAAGACGGGCAAGTTCAGCAGTAAAATCAACGAGTTCGTTCAAAGGAATTGAAATCGTAGCATCCTCGGTGACTACCTTTACTGCACCGTCAACCGCAAAGTTTTCCCCTACCTCTACTAAAGATGCATAAGCAAGTTTACAAATGAAAGGAATACCGCTTGTGAAGGTTTCGTTATACTTTGTAGCGATATAAACCTTTGCCTTTTTAGAGGGAGGAACGTTCATTTCGCTTCTGCGGTTTCTTATTGCCTTGATTGCGGTCATAATGCGCTCAAACTCGGTTTCCTCTGCAGTGAAATCAAGTTCAGCAGAGTATTTGGGCCAATCGGAAACCATAATAGAATCGCCTTCGTGAGGAAGTGCCTGCCAGATTTCCTCTGTAATAAATGGCATAAATGGATGGAGAAGTTTGAGTGTATTTGAGAATACGTATACAAGAACTGCTCTTGCCGCTGCGGCGGTTTCGGCATCTTCACTGTTAAGACGGGTTTTTGCAATTTCGATATACCAGTCGCAGTAAACGTCCCAGATAAAATCATAAAGTTTTGTAACTGCAAGACCGATTTCGAATTTATCGAGGTTTTCGGTAACCTCTTTTGCAAGGCGGTTGAATTTAGAAAGAATCCACTTATCCTCAAGTTCCAACTTTTCGGGCACGTAGGGTGCGGGTTCGTTTTCGCCGAGGTTCATAAGAACGAAACGAGCGGCGTTCCAAATCTTATTGGCGAAGTTTCTACTTGCTTCAACCTTTTCTGCAGAGTAACGCATATCGTTACCGGGGGTATTACCCGTTGCAAGAGTGAAGCGGAGAGCGTCGGCACCGTATTTCTCAATTTCGAGAAGCGGATCAATACCGTTTCCGAGAGATTTTGACATCTTTCTGCCCTCGGCATCACGGACGATACCGTGGAAAAGGACGGTGTCAAAAGGTGCTTTGCCTGTATATTCAAGTCCTGAGAAAATCATTCTTGCTACCCAGAAGAAGATAATGTCATATCCTGTTACGAGGGTATTTGTCGGGTAGAAATAGTTGAGTTCTTCGGTGTTTTCGGGCCAACCGAGTGTTGAGAAGGGCCAAAGAGCAGATGAGAACCAAGTATCAAGTGTATCCTCGTCCTGACGGAGTTTTCCACCGCACTTTGCGCACTTATCGGGAGTAGTTTTGGAAACTACCATCTCACCGCACTCATCACAGTAGTAGGCGGGAATTCTATGACCCCACCAAAGTTGACGGGAAATACACCAGTCACGGATATTTTCCATCCAGTTGTAATATGTTTTTTCGAATCTGTCGGGGATTATCTTGATATCGCCGTCGCGGACTGCAGAAATTGCAGGTTTTGCAAGGGGATCCATCTTGACGAACCACTGTTTTGAAACTCGGGGTTCTACGGTGCTTCCGCAACGGTAGCAAGTACCGACGTTGTGGCTGTACGGCTCGGTCTTGATGAGGTATCCTTGCTCCTCAAGGTCGGCAACCATTGCCTTTCTTGCCTCTTTATTGGTCATACCGCTATATTTTCCGTAGCCATCTACGATATGAGCATCATCTGTCATAACGTTGATAACCTCAAGTTTATGGCGAAGTCCGACTTCAAAGTCGTTAGGATCGTGAGCAGGAGTGATTTTAACACAACCCGTACCGAAATCCTTTTCGACGTAACTATCGGCTATAAGAGGTATCTTTCTGCCAACTAAAGGAAGAACGAGCATCTTGCCCACAAGGGAAGTATATCTTTCATCTTCGGGATGAACTGCAACTGCAACGTCGCCGAGTAACGTTTCGGGACGAGTGGTAGCAACCTCAACGTATCCTGAACCGTCCTCAAAAGGATAACGGATATGCCAGAATGCACCCTGTTGCTCCTCATACTCAACCTCGGCATCTGAAATAGATGTGAGGCAATGAGGGCACCAGTTGATAATACGCTCGCCACGATAAATAAGACCCTTTTCATAAAGGCGGACAAAAACCTCTCGGACAGCTTCGGAACAACCCTCGTCAAGAGTAAAACGGAGTCTGTCCCAATCGCAAGAAGAGCCGAGTTTTTTGAGCTGTTCGACTATTCTGCCACCGTATTTTTCCTTCCACTCCCAAGCACGTTCCAAAAATGCTTCTCTGCCGATTTCTTCCTTGGTAATACCCTCTTTGCGCATTGCCTCAACGATTTTTGCCTCGGTGGCGATTGATGCGTGGTCGGTACCGGGAAGCCAAAGAGCAGAATATCCCTGCATTCTCTTCCAACGAATAAGAATATCCTGCAAAGTTTCATCGAGAGCATGTCCCATATGAAGTTGGCCTGTAATATTCGGTGGGGGGATAACTATTGTGTAAGGATCCTTTTTAGGATCTACCTCAGCGTGAAAATACTTATTTTCTGTCCAGAATTTATAAAGCCTGTCCTCAACCGAGGAAGGATCATAAATTTTTTCGAGTTCTTTTGCCATAATATTTGCTCCAATCATTTATTAAAAATGAATTATTTACTTGATTTTGTGTCTGGAGATTACCTCTCCGTTGCTATCGGTATAGGTGGCGGTTATTTCATCACGAGAAAAGGTGATTCCGCAACCGATATAATACTCGCCGTTGATTGCAGACGCCACGATAAGTGTGCAGGGTTGAGAAAAATTATCATATTCCGAACCTTGCTCGTGAACACCTATCGTATGGGTATGACCGCAAATCATAAGGTCGGGTCTGATATTTTCTTTTATGAGTTTTCCCCATTCGTTATAGGTGTCTTCCTCAATATCGAAAGGCGGTTGTTTTTTCAGAGTGAATGGGTTATGAACGATTACCACCTTATTTTCGATGCCATCTTGCTCATATTCATTTTGAGCGTTGGCTATAACCGATTTTATAAACTCGGTCTGGCGGCGGCGGAACGTATGACAACAAATCATATGTCCGTATTCCTCATGGCTGTCAGGTTTATCCTCAGCGCAATCAAGCACGAGCCCCCAAAGTGAGCCCAGGCGGAAGGTGTAATATGTGTTGCCCTTTGAATTAGGTGTGTATTCCGCAAATTTTTCTGCGCACAGTCCCCTCATATCGTGGTTTCCTCTTGAAAACACTGTTGGAATCTGACCACGGGTGAGTTCTGATACAATCATATAAACCGTCATCATATTTTCGGCTGAACCCGAATGGTCGGGAATATCTCCGTTTAATATCAAAAGGTCTATATCTCCGAAAACACGAGCCGCTGCAATGGGTCCTACCGTTCTGTTATGGGTATCAGACAAATGATACGCTCTTATTTCCTCATTAGGTTTTACAGGACGGAATTTAATGGTTTTTTCAACCACCGGCATTGTGGTAGGAAAATACGGTTTGCGCTCGATTATCGGGCGCTCAAATATCGTGTATTCTTCGGCTTTATCGAGTTCTTCCATCGGAACTATTACCCTATGTATTGAAACCTCGGAACGAAGGATACCGTTTGATTCATCATAATATTCATTGTCCCCTATTTTGACCCACAAAACCGATGAGCCTGTGACAGGTACCATAATATGATATTTATCATCAACCGCAAAAACTGCGGGTGCAGTTCTTAACATTTTGTTCCTCCACACATTTAATACAGTAAAAGAAATAATAAACTAATATATATAATTTGTCAAGCAAGGGGGAGTTTTGATTTGGAAAACATTTCCTCGAATTATACTGCCGCCAAAAGACAAAATAATCTTGTCAGCAACAGTTATTGCTTGCGTTTGTTTTCTGCTGACAGACCGTCTGTCCAATTCGGGACAGGCGGTCTTTCCATTTTAAATTAAAGAAAGTTGACTTGCGCCCTCATCTTCTGCTAAAGGCATACTGCCTAAAGCCGGTAATGTTCTCGTGCGGTAGCGGTGAGGTTTTGCTATGCTGCCGTCGTAGATTGCGACCTTGACGAGTTGCTGCCCCTTTTTCTGTGTCATAACTGCGACGCCGCCATTATCCTTTGTGGTTTTTGCCTGTAATGCGCCCGAATGGAGAAGTAACATTCTGCCGCTTGAGGATTTGAGCATTACTTCGCAGTCTTCAGGGATATGAACTGCATCTGCAAATTCATATTTATCGCAATAAGCGTTAATAAGTTTCTTGCGGTTTGTCTTGGTTTCGTATGCCTTCATCGGCACTTTGGATACTCTGCCGTTTTTGAAGAAGAACATCATATAGCCCTCGTATTTTGTAAATACGGCGGTATAGCAAAGGTTTTCGCCCTCGTCAAAATCAAGTTTCGATGCGACGAATTCGCCGAGCGAAGACGCCTTGGTATCATCGAAATCGTTTACCTTTGCTTTATAGACCTGATGCTTATCAGTAAAGAATAAAAGTTCAGCGGTATTTGAGGTTTCAACGGTTGTGATTATCTCGTCGCCCTCTTTGAGTTTATGCTCACCGCCCATACGAAGTGACAAGGGAGTGATTTTCTTGAAGTAGCCGTCCTTTGTAATAAAGACGGTTACGGGATAATCTGCAATTTCCTCCTCAGGCACGTCGATAACCGCCTCTTCACCCGATACGATTCTGGTGCATCTCGGTTTTCCGTATTTCTTGATGACGTTTTCAAGTTCGGCAATAATGATATTGTAAACCTTTTGTCTGCTCTTCAAAATGCCTTCGAGTTTCTCGATTTCTTTTTCGAGATTTTCCATCTCGCTCGTACGCTTCAGGATATACTCACGGTTGAGGTGACGGAGTTTTATCTCGGCTACGTATTCTGCCTGAACTTCATCAATACCGAAGCCAATCATAAGGTTGGGAACAACCTCTTTTTCCTCGGCTGTTTCACGGACTATTTTGATTGCCTTATCAATATCAAGAAGTATCTTGGCCAGACCCTGCAAGAGATGGTATTTATCCTTGGCTTTATTAAGGTCAAAATAGACTCTGCGTTTTACGCACTCTACTCTATAAGCGGTCCACTCGGATAAAATTTCTCTTATTCCCATAACCTTTGGTGTGGTTGCAATCAAAATATTGAAGTTGCAGGAGAAGGAATCCATAAGAGGTGTGGACTTGAAAAGTTTTGCCATGAGTTTATCGGGGTCAACAGTGCGGTTTTTAAGGTCGATAGTAATTCTAAGACCTGACAGACCCGTTTCATCACGGATATCTTTAATATCCTGAATTTTCTTGTTTTTGCAAAGTTCGATAACCTTTTCGATTATTGCTTCAACCGTGGTTGTCGGAGGAATTTCGGTAATATCAATGCAGTTTGCATCCTTATCATAGTTATAAACCGCTCTTACCTTGAAACTGCCTCTGCCCGTTCTGTAGATTTCTTCCATCTGGGCTCTGTCGTAAATGAGTTCGCCACCGATAGGAAAATCAGGTGCCAAAAGAGTATCGGTTATATCGCAGTCGTTATCCTTGATGTATGCTATCGTTGTACGGCAGACTTCCTCAAGGTTAAATGGGCAGATTGAACTTGCCATACCGACCGCAATACCCGTATTTGCATTGACAAGTATCGACGGGAAGGTTACGGGGAACAAGGTCGGCTCTTGCATTGTAGAATCGTAGTTATCTACGAAATCGACAGTTTCCTTATTTATATCGCAGAAAAGTTCGTTTGCGATTGGCGAAAGTTTCGCTTCGGTATAACGGGAAGCCGCATAAGCCATATCACGTGAATATGCCTTACCGAAGTTACCTTTAGAATCGACGTAAGGATGCAAAAGCGCTTGGTAGCCCTCGGCAAGACGCACCATCGTTTCATAAATAGCGGCATCGCCGTGGGGGTTAAGTTGCATAGTTCTACCAACGATATTAGCAGATTTGATTCTCTGCGAACCTAAAAGTCCCATAAGGTACATAGTATATAAAAGTTTACGATGAGAGGGCTTGAATCCATCAATCTCAGGGATTGCACGGGACATAATAACACTCATCGCATAAGGCATATAGTTGGTTTCGAGCGTTTCGGTTATCTGACGCTCCATCACGGTACCTGCGCCCGAAATATATGCATTATCCGCAAGAGAATTACTCATATCTACGGTTTTCTTTTTTCTGGGAGCCATTATTTTTTCTCCTTAAAATAAAATACTTGAATGACTTTAATCAACTTACGTCAACGTCATCTCTATAGAGATATCCGTTTTCGGCTATGAAATCCTTTCTGCCCTGAAGATTGTCTCCGAGGAGTAAATCAAACATTTCAGCCGTTCTCTCGGCATCATCAGGCATAACCTTTATAAGTCTTCTCGTTTCGGGATTCATTGTGGTAAGGTTCATCATATCGGGTTGGTTTTCGCCAAGACCTTTTGAACGCTGAACCGTGAATTTCTCACCCTCTATTTTTGCCATAATTTCGGACTTTTCCTTTTCATCATATGCAAAATAGACCTTATCTTTTGTGTTTATCTCATACAAGGGAGTTTCCGCTATATAAACCTTGCCCTCGTTTATAAGGGTGGGGGTGAGTCTATAAAGCATTGTGAGAATAAGGGTTCTTATCTGGAAGCCGTCAACGTCGGCATCGGTACAGATTATTATTTTATTCCAACGAAGGTTGTCGATATCGAAGTTTGAAAGGTCTTTATTGGACTTTGTCTTGACCTCAACGCCGCAACCGAGAATTTTTAACAGATCGGTAATGATTTCGCTTTTGAAAATCTTATCGTATTCCGCTTTGAGACAGTTGAGTATCTTACCTCTTACCGGCATAATCGCCTGAAACTCAGGAAATCTCGCCTGTTTACAAGCGCCCAAAGCAGAATCACCCTCAACTATGAAAAGTTCACGCTCTGCAACGTCTTTTGAACGGCAGTCAACGAATTTCTGAACTCTGTTGGTCATATCGTTTGAGGTCTGCAACGTCTTTTTGAGGTTAAGGCGTTCTTTTTCGCTTCTCTCACGGCTACGCTTATTGATAAGCACCTGCTCTACAATCTTATCCGCATCGGCTTTATTCTCGATGAAATAGGTTTCGAGTTGTGAGCGGAAGAAATCGGTCATTGCCTCGCCGATAAACTTATTAGTGATTGCTTTTTTGGTCTGATTTTCGTAAGAAGTCTGTGTTGAGAAAGAGTTTACGCAAAGTACCAGACATTCCTCAACGTCGGAAAAAGAAATTTTGCTTTCGTTTTTCTGATATTTATTGGTCTGGCGGATATAGGCGTCTATCTGATAAACAAAGGCATTTCTTACCGCCTTTTCAGGAGCGCCGCCATACTCAAGCCAACTTGAGTTATGGTAATACTCCTTCATTGTGAGTTTGTTGGAAAAGGTTAAAGCGGCATTGATTTTTACCTTGTATTCAGGCTTGTCCTCTCTGTCCTTACCGCTTCTCTCGGTATGCCACACCTGAACGGGTGTGAGGTTTGCATCGGCGGAAAACTCCTCGACGTAATCCTTGATACCGTTATCGTATTTGAACTCGTGAGTTTCAAATCTGCCCTTTGAAATTTCATTTTTGAGTATGAACAAAAGTCCGTCGTTTACAACCGCCTGTCTTTTGAGCACGTCGGTATAATACTCCAAAGGAATTGAAATATCGGTAAAGACCTTTAAGTCGGGTTTCCAACGGGTTTTTGTACCGGTATCTCTGCCTGAATACGCTTCCTTTTTAAGTCCACCGACGTTTTCACCGTTTTCAAAATGAAGGGTGTACAAATATCCGTCACGCTTGATTTCTACGTCCATATACTCTGATGCATACTGCGTCGAACAAAGGCCGAGACCGTTAAGACCGAGCGAATACTCATAAGTACCACCATCATTAGTGTTATACTTACCGCCTGCGTACATTTCACAATACAAAAGTTCCCAATTGTATCGGTTTTCACGTGTATTGAAATCAACAGGAGCGCCACGGCCGAAGTCCTGAACCTCTATTGATCCGTCAAGAAAACGGGTTATGATAATTTTGCTGCCATATCCTTCTCTGGCTTCATCTATTGAGTTGGAAATAATTTCGAATACCGAATGTTCGCATCCGTCAACACCATCAGAGCCGAATATAACGGCAGGGCGCTTTCTTACTCTGTCTGCTCCCTTTAGCGACTGGATACTTTCATTAGTGTATTCAGCTGTTTTTTTAGCCATACTTTTGCTACCTCTCAAATTTAGTTGCCACAAAGCATAATACTTCATTATATACTTTTTTATTTTACACTAAATATGCCATTTAGTCAATAAAATATAGTTAATTTTTCCAATATTTTGTGTTTGGTTGTTGAAATTCAAAGACATCGCAGATATAATATTCCTATAAAGCGGAAAGAGGTGGAAATTATGGCTACAAAAGATGAAAAAAAGCGGCTTATTTACAACGTTATTTCGGCAGTTGCGTTTGTCTGCGTTTTTGCTTTTGCAATGATTTTCGTAGGTCCTAAACTTTTGCAAACGGTAAAAGAGCCCGACTTATTCCGTGACTTTATAAATGACAATATCGTTTTGGGCATTTTTGCCTTTTTACTGATACAGATATTCCAGGTTTTTTTCGCGCTTATTCCCGGAGAGCCAATTGAAATTTTCGCAGGTTACGCCTTTGGCTCGGTTTTCGGACTTGTTTTGTGCATGATAGGAGTGACCCTTGGCGCCGCCGCAATATTCTGGCTGACAAGAAGGTTTGGCAAAAAATTTACATACATCCTTGTCGCAGAGGACAAGATTCAAAACCTTAAATTTATGCAAAACGAGAAAAAAGTAGAACTGCTGTTTTTCCTTTTGTATTTTATTCCCGGAACGCCCAAAGACCTCATAACTTATTTGGCAGGGCTTACCAAAATTAACTTTTGGAAATTTATACTTATTTCCTCTTTCGCAAGAATTCCCTCTATTCTGACCTCGACCCTTGCGGGATCTACCCTTCAAAATGAAAATTACGTTTTGTCCTGTGTTATTTTCGCTGTGACAGGTGTTATAAGCGTCATAGGGATTATTATTTACAACAAAATCAGCAAGTCAAAAAATAATAAAAATTCTTAGAATAAAAACTTATGTTGATTATTTAATTTTTCTATTGTATAATAAGATGAATAATTATTTTAGGAGGAAGAACTGATGAAAGTTAATTCCAATTACGTTCTTAAAAAGGTTGCGGATTCATACATCGTAGTTGCTCTCGGCGGAGACGTTGTTGATCTTAACACCATTATATCTCTTAATGAAACAGGTGCTTTCATTTGGAAGCAACTCGAAAACGAAACCACCAAGGAAAACATTGTTTCTGCTATGCTCGAGGAGTACGACGTTACAGCTGAGCAAGCAAGCAACGACGTTGATGCATTTGTCCAAAAGATGACCGAAGCTGGTCTTCTTGCATGAAAAAAATAACCACTTCTGTTTCAATGGAAGAACTCTCGCCCATCATTGAGAGCGTTATACATTCCGGCGGTGATGCAATTTTATGTGTGACCGGAAACAGTATGCTCCCTTTATGGAGAGACAAGCACAATAACGTCGTATTGACCGCTTGTGACGTCAACAATCTCAAGGTTGGTGACATCCCCTTATATAAACGTGAAAACGGGCAATATGTTCTTCATAGAATCATAAACGTAAACGACGATGGTTTTGACCTTTTAGGTGATGCTCAATGGTGCATTGAAAAAGGTCTTGATAAAAGCCGAGTCATTGCCGTGACGAAAGGGTATTACACCGAAAAAGGCAAATATATTTCTTGCGACAGTTTAAGGCATAAAATATATTTCAAGTTATGGTCCGCCCTTTTGCCCGTAAGAGCACTTGCTCTCACCTTTTACAAAAGGACGATACTTCGCTTAAAAATCAGAAATGACAGGAACAGGAAGAATGAAGGATAACAAAACTTTCCGATTTTTTTTATCTGTTGCAAAACCGCATATTTTATGGATCGTATTGCTCTGCATCTTTAATTTTTCAGGCGCAGGGCTTTCGGTAATTTTGGCCCTTGTTTCAAGAAACGTTATAGACATTGCAACAGGTTCACTTGCCGGCAGTCTTATAAACTCCTGCTTAACCCTGGCGGGAATTATATTTCTCATGCTGATACTTGCGGCTTCTTCGACATATATCAATTCGCTTTGCAAAGCAAAACTTGATATTGCACTCAAAAGCAGACTGTTCGCAAGTTACATAGACAAAAAATACAGCAAAGCAATCAAGCATCATTCGGGCGAAATACTCAACCGTCTGACAAGTGACGTTGACCACGTGGTTTCAGGCATTGTCGATTTATTGCCCAGTCTTGTCAGTATCGTGACAAGAATCGTCGCAAGTCTTATTGTAATTATATATTTCAGTTGGACCTTTGCGTTTGCGGTTTTGATGGTTGGCGCAGTCGCTTTCATAACCTCAAGAATCTTGGGTAAAAAGTTCAAGGAAATGCATAAAAACTGTCAGCAATCTTCAGGTGCTGTCCGTTCGTTTATGCAGGAATCTGCCGAAAATCTGATTGTTGTGAAAACGTTTTCAGGCAACCAACCCGTACTGGACAGAGTCGGCAGTCTTATGAAGGCGGATTTCCGCAACAAAATGAAAAGAGCGGTGCTGTCGGTTTTTGCCCACTCTTCAATCAACCTCATATTCACAGGCGGATATTATATAGCGCTCGGTTGGGGTGCGATACAGGTTGCTTTAGGCGTTATGTCTTTCGGTTCGCTCACTGCATTCTTGCAAATTGTATCTCAGGTAAGAATGCCGTTTATGAATGCGTCCGGTCTGCTTTCAAGATATTATGCCGCATCTGCATCAGCCGAGAGAATTATAGAAATTGAGGAAATGGAAATTGAGCAAGAAATTGACAAATCCATTCTTGATGAAAATATCAAATCAATTCAGATGCATAATCTCTCATTCAGTTATGACGGTGTTAAATACCCCATCAAAAACGGTACAGCCGACATAAAATTCGGAGAGATAACTACTATTGTCGGTGGCTCCGGTTCGGGAAAAAGTACAACCTTCAAGTTGCTTTTGGGGCTTTATGATGCTACCGACGGTTCGCTTGAAGCAGTATGTGAAGATGGAAAAACCATCCCACTTTCAGCCGCCACAAGACCGCTGTTCAATTATGTTCCTCAAGGCAACTTTGTACTTACAGGTTCAATTAAAGAAAACATCACATTCTTTAATGACGGCATTGATGAACAGCGTATTATTGAAGCCGCCAAGGCAGCAGAGATATATGACGTTATATCTTCTCTGCCCGATGGTTTTGATACCAAAATCGGTGAGCGCGGCATAGGTCTTTCGGAAGGTCAGATACAGCGAATCGCCATCGCAAGAGCGCTGATTTTTAATGCTCCGGTATTATTGCTTGATGAATGTACCTCGGCTCTTGACGGCGAAACCGAAAGCAAGATACTTGCAAACATCCGCAACATGAAAACCAAGACGGTTATAATAATAACTCACAGACCAAAAGCACTTGACATAAGCGATTCGGTACTTCGTGTTGACGACGGAAAAGTGATAAAAGAAAAATAATAAAAAAGACCTTTGAGAAAAACTCAAAGGTCTTTTTGTTTTACATTAAATTCTCATCATACACTGCTCGGTTGCCGCCTACGAATTTAGGGCGCACACGAGCGGCGGTGAGGTTTGCTTCTCCGATTTTCTTAATCGTTAAGCGCAGAGGCACCGCAACGTGTTTTAAGTGCATACCGATAAGGGTGTCACCAATATCAAGTCCTGCATCGGCTTTTATAAATTCAACTACTACAGGGTCGCAAAAGCCTTTATATGCCGCTGTTGCGAATGAGCCGCCAGCCTTGACTTGAGGCACTGCATTAACCTGCTCTAAACCGAACTTTTCTGCCGCCTCACGTTCAACGACAAGGGCGCGGTTTAAGTGCTCACAGCACTGACAAGCAAGATAGATACCTTTATCCTTTAGCACCGCAACAATCTCGTCAAATACAATTACTGCCACCTCAGGCTGAGAGCCTGTGCCTATCTTTTCGCCGAGAATTTCACTCGACGAGCAACCGACAACAACTATATTTCCGCTTTTTAATTTGGCTTTTTCGACAAGTTCGCAAACAGCCGAATTTATTTCTTTTTTGAGTTCACTTAACATATCTATTCCTTAAAGTTCGGGATATAGACCCTTATCAACAAGTGCCTTAACTGCATCGACTACGGTCTGTTTATCCTCTTTATATGTAACGCCGTACCACTTATCTTCAGCAACGTATACGTCAACCGATTTTTCGCCGCTCGCTATTACGGTATCAACCATAAAAGGAAGATAGAATTCGGCGCCGGGTGTGTTTATTTTTTCATCAAGGAACTTTTTGAATTCCCTGTCAAGATAGTCGAAGGCATCCGGAGTAAATCCCCAAAGGTTCATAGAAACTACCGTGTCGGGTGATAACTGATTGAAACTTCCGTCAGCATTTTCGGATCTGCAATCGCCCCAGATTTTAGGAGTTTCTTCAATGGACACGAGTTTTCCGTCCCTTGCAGAGCAAACACCTCTGGAAACATATCCGTTTTCGGTAACTGTGTTTTTAAGCAAGTATCCTGCCATACACCAATTACCGTTTTTAAGTCCGTTAAATATTTTTTCGAAACCGCCGGGACCGTAAAAATCATCGGCGTTTATTACTGCAAAAGGTGTATTTACAACGTCTTTGCACATTAAAATTGCATGTCCTGTTCCCCAAGGTTTTGTACGCTCGGCAGGGCAAGTGTAACCTTCAGGCAATTTATTTGTTTCCTGATACACGTATTCTACAGCAATTTTCTTTTCAATTCTTTTGCCGACAAGGTTTATAAAATCCTCTGCAATAGCCTCTTTAATTACAAAAACAACTTTATTAAAACCTGCTTTTTTGGCATCGAGCACCGAAAAATCAAGTATTGCTTCTCCGCCGGGGCCTATTGGTTCCATTTGCTTGAGTCCGCCAAAACGGCTACCCATACCGGCAGCCATTACAATCAAAGTTGCATCCATATCAGTTTTCTCCCTCATCATTAACTTGCGCAGGTTTTGAAAGGTTTTTATTTGCCGATTCATCAAAGCCCTCTGTAGACTCCTTAACAAAAAGAATCTTAAAGGTCATAACTATAAGTTTAAGGTCAAGTAGGAATGAATAGTTTTCAATATACATCAAATCCATATGCAATTTATCAATGGGAGATGTATTATATTTTCCATACACCTGTGCATATCCGGTAAGACCGCCTTTAACTCTGTGGCGAAGGTTGAATTCCGGATACTCGGTGGTATACTCATGGACGTTTTCTGTTCTTTCAGGTCTTGGACCGACAAGCGACATACTTCCAAACAAAATGTTGAAAAGTTGGGGTAGTTCATCAAGTCTGAGCGGTCTTATAACCTTGCCGACCGCTGTGATTCTATCGTCATCATTAACCGCCTTTTTAGCGCCGTCCTTATCAGCGTCAACAATCATTGAGCGGAATTTATAAACGTTGAAAATCTTGCCGTTTTCGGTGACTCGATTTTGCTTAAAGACAACCGGACCGCCATCATTTATCTTGATTGCGACGGCAATCGCCGCCATGATAGGACTTGCAATTATAATGCCGATAAAGGAAACAGCGATATCAAAAAGGCGCTTGAATGCCTTTTGCTCATTTGTAAGACCTCTCGTCTTGCAAACGAGCAAGGGAGAATCGAATATTTGTGTTTTAAAACTGTCTGACAGGATAATATCGGTAGTTGAAGGTTGGACATAAATCTTTTTACCGATACTGTAACAATGCTTAATAAGTGCATCCTGCATTGTTTTATCAAAATCATCGCATATTAACACGGCATCATAATCGGCAATCGCCTGTTTTACGGCATCCATACCCTTATCGGGAGAAATGCCTCTTTCGATGCGGTATCTGTTTTCAATGGTCTGCATCTTTCTTACAAGTTTTGCAGAGGTCTCACTGCCACCTGTAATAACGAGAATGTTTTTAACGTGGTTTACAAGGAAATAAACAGAATTGGTGCAGTAACAACAAATAAATGCAAAAGCACACTGAATAGCGCTTGCAATTATCATTCCCCATGGAGAAAGCAACTCACGGGCAACAAGGCAGAGTTCGAAAAAAGTGAAAAAGTTTGTACTTATTGTTGCAAGACAGGTAGAATATATAAGATCGTGAAGTCTTGCGGTGCCGTATTTATGAGCGCCGAACACCGACATAAAGACCAAAAGCATTATAAAATATACAACCACGACGACGTAGTTACCCTTAAACTCAAAGGAAGCGGCAGCATAATACTTTGTCCAACTGTTTAAGAATACGGCAACTACCGAAAAAACGGTCAGCGATTGCAAAAAGAAGATTATAGATTTTCTAAATTTGTACAAAAGCTCCATATTATTCTCCTGTCATAATCCTTGAAATTAAACATTCTTAAAAGTCATTATACCACCAAACAATTCCTTTTTCAACAACAAAAAATCCTCTGAAAAGCAAGTCGATATTCATCATATATTTTACTTTTGATACATATAATATATAAACTATAAAAAATAATCCTTGACATTGATAACTTGTGAGCATATAATATGGATAATGTCCATTGCCTTGAAGACGAATTTCTCGGTGGTGGGCGTGATTTTATGTTATGGATACTGTATATTATTTTATGAAAGGATGTCAGTAATGGCAAAACCTATTATGCTCTCCCAGGAAGGTCTTAAAAACCTCGAGAATGAGCTTGATACTCTTAAAACAGTTACCCGCAAAGAAATAGCAGAAAAAATTAAAATTGCCCGTGGTTACGGCGATCTTTCCGAAAACAGCGAATATGACGAGGCAAAAAATGAGCAGGCTAAAATTGAAGCCCGTATTTTAGAAATCGAGGCAATGCTCAAAAACGTTCAACTTATTGACGATTCCGCTACTGACAAAGATACCATCGGCATCGGTTCAAAGGTCAGAATTCTTAATAAGTCTATGAACAAGGAATTCGTTTACAAGATTGTAGGATCTGCTGAAGCAAACGCAGTTGAAGGCAAAATTTCCGATGAGTCACCCGTTGGAAAAGCGCTTATGGGTCACAAGGCAGGAGACGATGTCACAGTTGTTGTTCCGGCAGGTGCAAGTCTTGAATTTTCCGTGCTTGAACTTATAGGTTAATTTTTCGGGCAGGAATTTACCTGCCCTTTTTTAAGTAAAAAGGATGTGTTAAAATGGCAGAAATGAACAACAATGCAACACCCGAAGTTAATATTAACGAACTGCTTAAAGTCCGTAGAGATAAACTTGCAGAACTTCAAGCTGCAGGTAAAGATCCCTTTAAGATAACCAAATTCGACGTTACACATCACAGTCTTGAGGTTAAAAATAATTTTGACAAACTCGAAGGCAAGGTAGTAACAGTCGCAGGCAGAATGATGTCCAAAAGAATTATGGGTAAGGCATCTTTTTGCAATCTTCAGGACCTTGAGGGCTCTATTCAGTCCTACGTCGCAAGAGATTGCATCGGCGAAGAATCTTATGCAGATTTCAAGAAATACGACGTCGGCGATATTTTAGGTATTACAGGCGAAGTTTTCAAGACCAAAACAGGCGAAATAAGCATTCACGCTTCAAGCGTTACTCTTCTTTCAAAGAGTTTGCAGATTTTGCCCGAAAAGTTCCACGGTCTTACAAATACCGATATGCGTTACCGTCAGAGATACGTTGACCTTATTATGAATGAGGACGTTAAAAGCACCTTCATCAAGCGTTCAAAGGTTATCAGCGCTATAAGAAGATACCTTGACGACAAGGGATTTTTAGAGGTTGAAACGCCTATGCTCGTTGCAAATGCGGGCGGCGCCGCTGCAAGACCTTTTGAAACACATTTCAATGCTCTTGACGAGGACGTTAAACTCCGTATTTCTCTTGAACTTTACTTGAAGCGCCTTATCGTTGGCGGAATGGAAAAGGTTTATGAAATCGGCAGAGTTTTCAGAAACGAAGGACTTGACACACGTCACAACCCCGAATTTACACTTATGGAACTCTATCAGGCATACACCGATTACTACGGCATGATGGACCTTACCGAGAATATGTTCCGTCACCTTGCAAAAGAGGTTACAGGCGACACCAAATTCGTTTACAACGGTATTGAAATTGATTTCGGTAAACCTTTTGCACGTCTTACTATGATTGATGCAGTTAAGCAGTATGCGGGTGTAGATTTCGACCAGATCGCAACACTTGAGGAAGCAAGAAAGATTGCAGACGAAAAGGGCGTTCACTACGAGCCAAGACATTCCAAGGGCGACATCTTAAACCTTTTCTTTGAAGAATTCGTTGAGCATCATCTCGTTCAGCCCACCTTTGTTATGGATCATCCTGTTGAGATTTCTCCTCTTACCAAGAGAAAACCCGACAAGCCCGACTACGTTGAGCGTTTTGAACTTTTCTGCAACGGATGGGAAATGTGCAACGCTTACTCAGAACTTAACGATCCTATCGACCAGTTATCTCGTTTTGAGGAACAGGAAAAGCAGTTTGCCGCAGGCGACGAGGAAGCAAACCACACCGACCTCGATTTCCTTAACGCACTTAACATCGGTATGCCTCCGACAGGCGGTATCGGTTACGGAATCGACAGACTTGTAATGCTTCTTACAGACTCATCTTCGATTCGTGACGTTTTGCTCTTCCCCACGATGAAAAGTTTAGACTAATATAATTAACACCCTATGACCGTCAAAAGTCATAGGGTGTATTTTTATTCGCCATATACGATTAGTAAAGTTTTTCCGTTATCGTCTAAATAAATCACTTGGTCGCCACCGAGCATTCCTTCGGTATAAAATGATATCATCCAAACATTTGATTCGTTATCAAAAGATATATGGTAAGTATCCCAATCAATAGTACATTCTATTTTTGCTCTTTCCAAAGCATCTGCTGCATTGGAAATTTGAGACTCATTTGTATTTTTAAAACCATCGTGTTTTATACCAGGATTGTTGTCTTTGTATATTTTCGAGTGTTCAGAATATGAAAAGGAGGATACCTCAATATTGGATTTAGTTTGATTGCACCCTGTAAGCATTAAAAGAAAAACAAAAAGCAAAATAAAGCAAATGATTTTTTTCATACAATCTTTCTCCTTTTCTATAATTATAGCAAAAATCATTAAAAATTGCAATTCTCATTTCTTGTTTAGTTTTAGGCCATTTTTTAGACCATTTCAGAGGCATGATATGTCCCGAAAAGGTAATTTTAGGTAAGATAATTTTTTAAGAGTAAAAATGCAGTAGTTGAAACGAGTAGGAAAAATCACGAAAAAGCAAGTTAAGGTAAGATATTTTTCTTTTGCTTTTGGAGCCTTTTCATACTCCCCACTATGAAAAGTTTAGACTAATAAAATTAACACCCTATGGCCGTCAAAAGTCATAGGGTGTTTTTTGTATGTTCCTATCAAACCAACCGATAAATTGGAATTTGTCTATATGTTGTTATAGTTTGATAACCGCATCAAGGCAGAGTGTAAGTGCATATTCGTATGCATTGCCTCCCCAGTTTCGTTCATCGTATTTGTCAACATCTGCAAGGCTGTCTGCGGTATAAAGTATCATACCCCAAGTCGCCCCTCTGAAATCAGCACAAGCGGCAAGGGCAGAGCATTCCATTTCCACAACTGCACAGCATTCACTTTTGCGGCAAGCCACTTTTTATTTGGTTTCACGGAAAAATCCGTCAGTTGACCAAGTTATGACCTCTTGATATTTCATACCATGCTCAAGAATGGTTTCTTCAATTACTTTTCTTGCCTTTTCGCTGATTTCCATAAATCTTGAAGGTGGAGCATAGTGATAAGATGTTCCTTCGTCACGCAGAGCCTTGCTTGGTACGAGGAACGTACTTTCAGGGAACTTTTCCAGAGCACCGCAACTACCTGCCGAGATTACCTCTTTAAAACCATAACCAATCAGCCAATCAAGTATTTGTGTGGCTGCTGCCGCACCAACGGGTGCTTGGCAAAGCACAATGTCCTCACCCTTGTATTTTGTGATGTAAATAGGATAATGCTTCGTTGCACTCACGAAAGTGGATACCTGCTTGGTATCACTTTTGTTGGCATATTCATCTATGTAAGCACCAAGAAATGCGAACACACATTTCTTAGGCAAGTTCAAACCGAGATTTTCGTGAGTAGGATTAAGAACTGCAGTCTGCTCAGTGTCGAACTCTAAAATCGGTATTTCATTTTTTATAATAGCCATACTATCTCTCCGTTAAATTCAAGTCTGTTGTGCTGGCGCTTACGGCGCCCAAGGCTCCCTTGTGTAAAGGGAGCTGTAAAAAATCTTCTGATTTTTGACTGAGGGATTGTTACCGCAGTACGATTTCGCATTGGTCATTCGATAGAACAAGTTCCTACCGCACAATTCCTCCGTCACGGCTTCGCCGTGCCACCTCCCTTTACACAAGGGAGGCTTAACTGGGTGCAACAATTAGACCTATTCAAGTTTATCAAATTGATTAAAATATACCTTTATTATACTTTATCATGGCGCTAAAGGATATGGCAAGGCCGATAGCTAAACCGAGCAACATAATTACAATTCCGACAATGTTCAGTATGTCGTTTTTGAGGAGTTCGTTAATCCAAAAGATTGCGCCGTAAATGATAATTGCGATACCGATGATTATATTGCCGATGCCGACACGTTTACCAAAGGGTATTCTATCCTCTTCGGTAACACGTTTTCTATGATATGAATGAATTGCGGTTATGTTTCCTTTAGTATTGAAATATCCCAAAACGATCAACAAAATGCCTAACGCTATTGTGGGTATGGCTGACTGCATTTAAATCACTCCTTTCTTTTACAAGACAAACGGTATCAAGCGGTATTTTACCTTCTATTTATACTTAATAAGTTTTTCGGGTTCTTTGCGCACTTTTTTGCGAAGTGAGTCGTTTTCTGCCGCATAACCCAAAGTTATTACCAAACGGACAGGATGCTCCAAATCGCAAATTTTGCGTATTTTATCGTCGTCCAACCAACCGAGGATACAAGTGGAAAGTCCCTGCTCGGTTGCGGCGGCTGTAAGATATGCCGACAAGATGCCGATATCAATCGAGCGGTAGTCGTTATTTTTAAGTTTTGCGCCGAGTGCTGCAGATTTTACGTAAGGCATCTCGGAAATTACAAGCATCACGGGAGCATCGGCGGCGAATTTATTCATACCCATTCCCATACAAGCCCTTGCAACGCTTTTAGCGGTATCGCCCTCACAGACAGTTATCTGATAGGGCTGACCGTTACAGGCAGAGGGAGAAAGAATACCTGCCGACAAAACGGCTTCTAATTTTTCCTTTTCGACCTGTCTTGTTCCGTCATAGTTACGGCAGGATTGACGGTTTATTACTATATCAGAAAAATTCATACTTTACTCCTTATTGCTTTTCTTAAGTACATTATATCAGTTCAAAATAAAAATAGCAACAAAAAATAGCAACAAAAAACGGCGGCACAGATTCAATCTGTACCGCCTGTTTTTATCAGTCGTTTACGTCGATTATAACCTTGAAGGTCTTTTCTTTTCTGCCAACTATCATATCGAGTACGGCAGGAACGTCATCAAGGCCGAATCTATGAGAAATCATACCCTTTGTGGTGATGAGTCCTCTGCTCATAAAGTCTATCATTTCTCTATAATCGGTAGGAACGTACATTGTAGTACCGAAAAGGGAGAGTTCGTGCTGTACGAAGTCGGGAAGAAGTGGGATATTATAACCATTCTGCAAAACTCCGATAACGACGATTCTTGAACCTCTGTGTGCGATTTCAAGAATATTGTTAAGAACTATACCCTTCTCGCCAACGCAATCATAATAAACTGTGATTTTATCTGCGCCAAGGCGCTCAAGTCCCTCTTTAAGAGATTCTTTAGAGCAATCAATAACACCTGTAGCGCCCAAAGATTTTGCAATCTCAAGGCGTTCGGCATCCATATCTGCGATATAAACCTTTTTAACACCGAGTGCAAAGCAACTCTGCAAACAAAATACACCGATAGGACCTGCACCAACTACCAAAACGGTATCTGCTTCGGTTGGGTTTGCTCTCTTTGCGCCGTGGTATGCAACGCAAGCGGGCTCAACCAAAGCGGCATCGTCTATATCCATTTCATCAGGAATAGCGATAGCCATTTTGGAAGGAATGCAGAAATAATCGCACATTGCTCCGTCTGCCTCTGCGCCTGTGCAACGGAGTTGCTCACAGAAGTTATAGATTTCTTTTTTGCAGTTATCACATTCATCGCAAGTAAGGTGAGGAATAACGGTTACCCTCTCGCCTACTCTTTTAGCATCTACCTTTTCGCCTACCATATCGACAACACCCGAAATCTCGTGACCGGGTACCAAAGGATATGATACGTAAGGATGAAGTCCCTTATAAATTGTGGGATCGGAACCGCAGATACCTATTCTTTTGACTGCAATTCTCACTTCATTTGCTTTAGGAGTAGGTGCTTCGCTTTGAACTACCGTCATTTCATAAGGTGCGTGTAATACAACTTTTCTCATTTTCTTACTCCTTATGCGCCACGTGTAGCAGAGATGTCCATAAACTTACAGAACATAGCAAGAGCATCTGCAACCTTGGGATCGTGAATGAGAACACCGTGGTGGATAACGCCGACGTCGATCATCTTTTCTTCCCAATCTGCAACGTCGTTAACCTTGATCCAGGCATAAGCGCCACGGGTGTAAGGTCCGATATTAACTGCTTCGCCTGTGCCGTAGAACATACGGAACTCGCCACCGTATTCAACCATACGAGCGCAGGTTACGGGACCGTCTTTCATACGGAATTCCATTGAACCGTGGCAAGTTGGGCTCCAAAGTCCCAAACGCTCGTTCATCATAAGGCACTTCTTGCATCCGGGAGCGCAAAGTTCAGTTGCGGCATTTCCGCAGTGCCATGCGAGCCATACGTTTGGCTCTGTGGGATGAAGGTCGGTCCAGTCGATGAAGTCGGCAGGTGTCTGGCCAAGTGCACAACCGTTTAAGATATGCATTGTGACAGCGCCCATAGTATCAACCTCACAACCTACTGAATAACCCTGTGAGTTAAGGCGTGAGAAGGTGGAGCAAGCAGCGATATTATATTTATGCTGCAAGGTTTCCCAACAACTTGAAGCAATAATCTTGCAATGATGCTCCTCGGCAAGTTTGATAAGAGTGAGTTCGAATCTTGCCTGATTGAGAATAGCATTAGGAATCTCGTCAAGAAGATCGTCTGCGCCGTTTCTTATCTCGTTGGCGATTCTGATAACCTCAGGGTCATCAAGTGAAATAGCGTCCATATATTCATAAGCGGTAGCAAGGTCAACAGGGCAAACAGTCTGACCGAATTTATTCATAAGGTCTTCTTCACTATAGAACTGTGACTCGAACTTTGTGGGTCTTACGCCGACCTGAAGAATACGAGCGCCAACGAAGTTCTGAATTGCGTTACAAGCTCTTGTGAAACTTTCAACCTTTTCGCTGAATATTGCATCTTCGGGGTTGCAGGTGATGATATGCTCGAACTTGAATCCTCTGCGACGAATTGCAGAGCAGGTCATAAACTGACCGCACCAAGTATCAGTTGCACGGTTGCCGTATTCAGAGTAAGGACCGCTCTTGGTTGCAAAATGAAGGATAGGCATTGTCTTGGGGAGTTTTGCAAGCAATGCAGAAACTGCAATCTCAAGACCGAAGTTCATATTGCCGATGATAACGCCCTGAACATTCTCTTTAAGGAAAAGTTCAGCAGTAGCAATACCCTCGTCTACTGTGCCGACGCATCCGTCTTCTGTGAGTTCCTCTGAAGGAACAACGATTTCAAGGCCCGGAATGTTCTTGAATGCTTCAAGACAACGAGCGCGCATTTTACCTGCAAGACGACCTGTATACTGGTTACCGTCCCAGGATTCCCAAGTGGAAGGTACAAAACCGATTTTTACTGTTTGCATATTATTTCCTCACTTTATAATTTATTTTATTTTAAGAAACTAACCAAGTTTCTCTATTTCCTTTTTATATGCCGCAATTTCCTCGGCACCGTCGAGTATTTTGTAGGTCACCTCATAGCATTTGCTCTCGTAAGGCGGTATTGTATCGAGCATACCGTCCTGCTTTGACTTCGCATAGCCCCTCGGCAGACAGTTGCCCGGTTCAAGTCCTACTACGTATTCCTTTTTATTCATCATTTTCCAATGATTGAAAAACGGGAGTTGCTCTTTTTTATATTCGAGCGCCACGCCGAGTTCGAGTTTTTCGTTTACAAACGCAAGTTTTACAACACCATTTTCATCGGTTGCAAAATCGTGAGCATAGCATCTCTCGGCGATTCCCAAAAGCGGCTCTCTGTATGAATCGACTATATCCATTTCTGCCGCCGCCTCATCACTTTGAGGCTCGATATTTAAGGATTTTGAATATAACTTACTATCAGCATCAAGCAAGGGGTATCCCATATTGATATGATACAAAAGCATTACGTCCTGCTCTGCCGCTGCTCTGTTTGTAATTGTATCTTTAAGTGTGAATTCCTTGGAGCCGAGTTTTGTAGTTATCTCACGGCGGAGAGTCAGGTGTTCACAGTGAAGACAACCTTCGCTCACGAGTCCCGATACTTTCATAACGTATTCGCCGTTTTCCCATTCCTCATAAACGCTCACCTGCTCGGCCGCTGCATTGGTTATTCTGCCGTGAAGACCGTAGGTACGCTCACCAATTACGGAATGAGTAACGTTTTCAAATCCGCCGACGTTGAGAAGTCCGCAGGTTGTAAGAGTACCTGCAAAGAAGTTATTAAGCCATCCCATACCCTCTGCTTCGTAGTATTCGGGGGCAACAACTCCTGATTTTGCCATATAGTTAAGAGGAATTCCTCTATACTCGGTCCAGGCAATATCCATCGCTCTGCCGGGAAGAACCGTAAATTCAAGGCCTGCGCCTGTATGTATTTCAAGTGCCTCGACGCCCTTTGCCTTACCCTCGGCAAATTCGTATCTTCTGACACCTGCAATCTGGGAAATGTTTCCTATTTTATCTTTATCAAGATTTTTGTAATCCCAAAACTTCATTTATTTCACCTCGTCTAATACCACGACGCGCTTTTCCTTATTGGATTTGAGCGCCGCTGTAAGAAGTTTATGAGAAAGAAGTGTTTCTTCGGGAGTGAAGCATCCGAATGCAACCTCTTCCCCACTGACTTCCTTCATAAAGGAGCACCACATCTGCAAAATAGCATCTGTAAAGCCGAATTCGAAAATTCCGCCCGTGATGGTCTTGAACTGTGGTTTATAACCGATATTAAGGCGGCACCATGCCTGTTCCTTGCCGACCGCCTGAGTATACATAAACGCATTGGGATCGTTACTGTTGAACTTTGCGGAAGCATCAAGTCCGTCTACCTCTATATACCACTCATCAGTAGATCCCGGTGACATTCTCTTAGTTTCGAATACCATTGCAAATTCGTTGCCCTTTTTATCTGTGGCATCGCAAACGAGCGTTGCGTTATCCCAGGTTTTGCAAGGCACTACCCCACCCTTACCGTCAGGTCTTTGGGTTGCGATATTTGAAAGTACGGCATAGACGTTTTTCGGTGTCCAGCCAACGTGGAAAGGTACGTGCTGTGTATGAATTCCAAGGTCGCCCATACAACCGTATTCGCCGTTGATTTCAATCATTCTTTTCCAGTTGATTGGTTTTGTAAGGTCCATATCACTGCTATGCTTAAAGCCGGCGCGGACCTCGATGATTTTGCCGAATTTATCCTCTTTTATCCAACGGATAAGTTCCTGACATGCAGGGAAAAACGGAAATTCACTTGCGCATCTGACTATAACGTCGGGATTTTCTTCTATCGCCTTTAATATCTCGGCGTTTGCCTCAAAATCAATGCCGAAAGGTTTTTCGCCCAAAAGATGCTTACCCGCTCTTATAATATCGCTGTAAACCTTTGCGTGAAGGTTGTGCGGAAGGGCGCAATAGATAGCGTCAATATCCTCTTTTTGGAGAAGTTCTTTATAATCGTCGGTCACGTATCTGACGGTATCAAAATTATCCGTAAACCAAGCGGTAGCGGTGGTATTTCTATCGCACACGCCTACGATTTCAGGTTTTGCTACCTCCTCGGTAAGATGGCACCATCTTGCGACTGCCGAGCCGAACTCTCTGCCCATAAGTCCGCAACCGATTATTCCAAATCTGATTTTCTTGCTCATATTTTCAACTTCCTTTCAGTACGAAAATATATTTACATATCTTTCTATGATGATTATATCATGTTATACACCAATTTTTCATTGACTATTGTGCAAAAAACATGATATAATCATCAAAAATCCTACTCTGCGAGGTATTTATGACAAATAACGTGCAAATTGGAAAATTAAATCCTTTTTCGGTCAACATCAACAAGCTCAACGTCACCAAAAACTCTCCTGTGCGACACAGCGCACCCCACATTCACGACATGTGCGAAATATACGTGAATTTAGAGGGTAACGTTTCATTCATCGTTGAGAAAAACATCTATGCCATAAAACCTGGTGACATTATAATTGTAAAGCCGTATGAATACCATCACTGCATCTATCACGACGACAGTGACCATCTGCATTATTGGATAATGTTTTCGGCTGACGAAAATCCCGAACTCTTTGATTTCTTTATAAACAAAAGCCGTGGCACAGACAATCTGATCCGTTTGCCTGCCGATATTTTAGAAAGATTTTTGGCTCTTTGCGAGAAAATGACAAAGATTAACCCTTCTTATGAAATTTCGGTACTTGCGGTATTTTTTGAGATAATTTCCCACATTGCAAAGGGTCTTGACCGATACAACGTCCGCGAGGCGAATGAGAATCTGCCGCAAAGCGTCAAGGATATTCTGAATTACATAAATAAGAATTACGATTCGATAAAAAACATAAACGAACTCGTATCAAAACTTGATATCAGCATCACCACACTTGAAAGATATTTCAAAAAATACCTTTCCATGACTCCCAAAAGGTATTTGGAGGATAGAAAACTGTCACAGGCGTGTATGCTGCTGCGCCAGAATTACAGCGTGACCGATGCTTGTTTTGAGAGTGGATTTGACGACTACTCCCATTTTATAGCAATATTCAAAAAGAACTTCGGCATCACCCCACTCAAGTACAAAAAGAATATATTGAATTCGTGAATATAAAGCAAAAGTAAAAAGCCGTTCGTTTGAACGGCTTTTTTGTTAAAACAGTGTGCAATTATCACATATTTGCCAGACACCATCTATTTGATGGCATACGACAGTAAAGCTCTTGTTTCCAACCATAAAACCAATCTCTACAGTCGACGTGGCGCCCTCTTGATCTTCTGTGAAATATGTATGTGATGACCAAGAATTCATGCGGATTTTTGATTCGTCAACATTGAGTTGCTTAAAAGCTTCGCTTGATACAAAATAATCATATGCGATTTCATACTGTACAGTCCCTTTTTGCGAATTCAGAATTGCTTGCACTAAGCCAACAAAAGCAATCAAACAACACAAACCAACTGCTACTATAATTACTATTTTCTTATAACTTTTCTTTTTGTTGGTCTGGGGGTTGTGCACGTAAGCAGCACCATCGTCAATTTGTTTATTTCTATAATCATCAATCGATTTTTCAGAAAGAACAACCGTACCCGCCACCATATCGCCTATAGTTTCACCCGCAACCAACAAAACAACAAAGTCAATCAAATAAATGCATAAGAAAATGTTTCTTAAAAATCTTTGTTTCACAGTTGCTTTTTGCAAGGTTTTCTTGTCATAAACGCATAGTCCCATCGCTCTTTTACCTATGCTTTTACCCTTGAAAATAACATCTCTCAATATAAACATGGCAAGCGCCGAAAAGACGGACAAGATGCAGAATATAGCCATAATCATAGCAATCAGATCATTATCAATCTTGTTTGAAGAGATAATTGTAACCAGCAACAAAATAATCAAAACAAACGGAAGAAATGATATGTTCCAATCTATTAAAAAAGCAACCATTCTTTTGATGCGATTTTTCATCAAATCACCCCATTTTTATTTTATTATACAATAAGCAAAAATCAATGTAAAGTAAAATCACAACGGTCCATCTTTCGATGGTCCTCATCATAACATACCAATGCAAACAAAAATACCACCCTTTTGGGTGGTATTTTGTTTGGCTGTTCCGAACTGTTTGGATACCAGATTGAATTTTTTAATTTTTTTAATAAATTCTGAATCAATCATGTGTTGCACAATATGGAGAATTCCCAAAAACTTGATTGTTACATAACTGACATTTATGGGCAACACAATACTGTGAACCATCAACAACTACATTTTCACAACGATTGCACTTGTGTTGTGAGCAATAGGGAGAATTGAATGATCTACTAGATCCGCATAAAAGGCAACTGTGGTTTACACAATAAGCTGACATATCTTTTTGTGGCAGCAAACAGTTATACTCCCAACATTCATGAAAAGAACAATAGGTGTGCCCTGTTTCACATTCTCCACCACATTTAACGCATTTAGATGTATTATCCATTATAGGTTGAGTAATGTCGTTGTTCGTATCAACATTAGATTCCGTGTTAACAACTTCACTGCTCTGAGTTGGCAAATTATTTTTCTCATTACTCTTATCATCAGAATTGCCACAACCTACAAAACAAAATAACATTATCAAAGCCAATATTCCCACCAATAATTTTTTCATAAGAATACCTCCACAATTTATATGTTATAGATTATAACATATATTTATAACATTTGTCAAGCCATAATAATGGTGAGGTGATTATAAATGAAAGAAAAACTCATCATAAATAAAAAGTTATTAAAAGGCGAAGATGGCTATAAAACATTTTCAATTAGAATAAAGGATGAAACTGTTGCGAATCTTGATAAATTAGCATTGGAAACAAATCGCTCAAGAAATGAACTTATAAATATTTTGCTTGATTATGCAATAAAAAACTGTGAAGTGAAATAAATAAAGCACCTGAAACCAAGTGTGGAATCAGGTGCTGTTTTATTGTTTTGATTTAACTGTGTTTATTGATGAAATTAGCATTACACGAATGCTTGTGCAAGCAGAATCGAGATTTTTATAGGTTGCATCATCAATATATTTTGTCTTATATAATAACTCAAGCCAATAACCTGTTTCGTTTGCTTCTTTAAGTGCAATTTGCAGTTTTGATATAAAGTCTGCTTTGCCGTGAGCGTATTGTGCTTCTCGAATATTTGCGCCGATGGAGGTGCCGCTTCTGCCAATTTGATTGGAGATTATATTTTCTTTTTTGAGTTTGAGTTCTTTAACGAGGTTAATTATAGATACAGCGAAATCTAACGACATATCACGCAGTTTGCTTTCGGGCATTTATATCACTCCTTATGATGACATTATACAATAGTTTTTAGTGAAGCGCAAGGCACAGGTTTTAAGTGAAGTTGCAGCATTGCCGCAGTGAAGTTATGGCTTACGCCATAATGAAGTATTGTGCTACGCACAAAGTGAAGTTAAGTATTTCGCCTCCCAATCGTACCGTAGGCACACTTCACATCCGTAGGATGCTTCACACTGAAGGTGCTTATCGTTTCGCTTGCGAAACACTTAGTTCCACCAAAACGAAACCAACCCTTTTGGGTTGGTTTCGTTTTGGTGGGCGAGGATGGATACTCTGCGTCGGTGTGATTTTGACCGCTTCGGGCGGTGCCCAAAATCACTTGCCTTCCTCGAGACTTTGGCAACCGCCCCACCTGCGCGGTGGCGCGGTCGCGTCGGCGGTCCATCTTTCGAT
>JAFYSP010000016.1 GCA_017559305.1 Clostridia bacterium | reverse complement strand
GGTAGTGCGTGAAGCGAGTTCTTTTGTTCCCGAGATTGGAACGACAGACACGAGCGATAAGTAAAAGGCGGATGAGTGATGTTACATGGTAACTCACGAGCAAGAGCCTTGAACGACTTGCGAATGCTTGTGCAAGCGAGTTAAAACCAAGCTTGCTTGAGTTTTTTACAACGAGCGTAGCCAAGTATGCTGATTTAGAAACTTGTGACGGGCGTGTTTGTAACTTTTTGCGCGACAAAAAGTTAAGATAGAAAGACTTGAAAAAGAACACAAATCCAAAGTGTTAATGGTAAAAACTGCGGTAGAATACAATGGCGGGCAGACCCCGCCCCTTCTATGTTGTATTCCAAATAATTGGTTCTTATTTTTGCTTATTTGATATTAAAAATCAAACAATTAGCTTTTTTATGTCTTTTTTAAAGGCATATAATACCTCTGCCGAAGAATTCTTCGACCTTTGACATAACCAGAGAGCAAGTCTTGCGTTATGTCTTTTTTAAAATAAAAACCCTATTAGACAACCTTCTATTAGTTGCCAGTAATCACTGCAACAGTTTACTTCTTCAGACTAATAGGTCGGATGCAACAAACTACAAATAAAGATGCAGCACTATAGGCTCATCAAGGGGCGAAAAGGAGTCATCCGGCATGAAGCTTGTCTAAAGGGCTTCTTTTATTGACAGCATTTGTCATATTCATATATATTACCGCTCTTCAACACTGCAAAGATACGATTTGAAAGTTTTCTTGCAATACGTATTATGGCATTTTGTGGTTTCATTCTTCTGCAGAAGTTACTATATGCAGCAGCAAGGGCTATATCCCTGCTTATTGCAACCCAAGAACTTTCTATAAGCATTATTCTTAATCTGTTGTTTCCGCGGAATGTTATCTCTCCCATTCTGGTCTTTTCTCCGCTGTTCCTGCAGGTCGGAACAAGACCAAGGTAGCTGGCAAAAGCCCTCTCGGAACCGAACCTTTCCACATTCTCCAATTCGACAAGTAGCGTCATGCCTGTAATCAGTCCTATTCCTGGAACCGAGCGGATAAGCCTTATTTTGTCATCGTAATATTCGCTGCGTGAGAGTTCTCTTATTTCTCTCGTGATTGCCAGCACTTCGGAACGCAAAATCTCGATGTGTTCCAGTTGCCATTCCAGAGTCCTTTTGGTAGGTGAGAGCAATTCAACGTCATTCTTTAGCCAATGCATGAAACGTCGTGACCAGTGTGAGCTTGTGCTTGAAAATGACTCCGGAATAACAACGCCATTGCTGTAAAGCAAATGCTTTATCCTTGTCTTACACCCAGACATCGTATCTTGCAGATGTTTGCGGTAACGTACAATTCCACGGTGATCAAGTATATTCCTGGAAGGTATATGGACGGTGTTCTTCAAACTCTTTTCGCGCAAAGCACGTGCAAGTTTCTCGGAATCGACGGCATCGCTTTTCATCACACTCTCATTCTGTCCTGTAGGTATGTCTGCGGCATGTGCTATAACGCAGTCTATACCGTAAGAAACCAGCGAATAGTAGGTTGAAAAACCGGTAAAGCCACTCTCGTATATTGCATGATAGTTGCCTTCAGGATAATTATTCTTCAAATGTTCAAAGAGCATACCGGCCGAGGCTGGTTGGCTGTGCTTACGCTTGAAACCGAAATCGGTCATTATTGTTACATGCCAACTCTTTAGGTGAACATCAATACCTATGTAGATATTTTGTCCTTTGAAATTAATTTTGTTACTTTGTTTCATAGGTGTATATATAATTGGGGTCGACTTTTTAAATATCTTTATTCAAAGATAATAAACCAATTATTGTACGCCTTTTTTTTATCTCATCGGTCGGGGAGCGCCTTGCGGCAAGGGGCGGGACCACCCGTCCCGACGAGCGAAATCGTTTGCTGGTGCAAACATAGTAACTTGGTGAATCTTAGTTTATGCATGAAGTTTCACGCCGGGACACTGAATAACAATGAGTTATACACCGGTGAAACTTGTGAAGGCTCTTTGCAAACCTTTGTAGTTTTATCCCAATAGTTCCTTAACCTTAGCAGAGATGGCGCGACCTTCGGCCAAGCCTGCCAACTTTTTGGTAGCTGTGCCCATCACCTTGCCCATGTCCTTCGGACCTTCAGCACCTACTTCGGTGATGATAGCCTTCAAGGCAGCTTCCAATTCTTCGGCGCTCATCTGCTTCGGAAGGTAAGTTTCGATAACGGCTACCTGTGCCAATTCAGCTTCTGCCAAGTCTGCACGGCCTTG
>JAFYSP010000015.1 GCA_017559305.1 Clostridia bacterium | reverse complement strand
GAGATGTTCCCAATGACGGAAAAATTGAAGTTTCCCACTATCTTGCACAGAACTTTGATGTTGCAGATGAAAAAAGTCTGATTATCGGTGCTCTTATTCTATCAATGATAAACAAAGGCTCTATTGAACCTGAAAAAGAAGAAAGCGTCGGTCTTTTCGGCAAAGTCAAAGAAAGCGTTAATCTGCGTCTTTTGAAAGAACCTGATACGGTGGCAGAATTAAGTCTTTACAATCTGCTTATTCTCTCTGCCGGAGAAGACGGAGTTTTGCAGGAAAAAGAGCTTGAAAAATATTCATATAAAAATCCTGAAAAAATCAATGAAGTTATAGAAAGTGTAAAAAATGCCGGAGAGCAAGAGTTTATATCTCTTGGCGGATTTACAGGCGGCGCAGGTAATTGCATTAAGGATTTGAGCGATAAGGGTAAAGAAGAACTCTCTGAGGTTATCGGTCTTAAAAAGTATCTTAATGAATTTACCTTGATTGCCGAAAGAGAAATAACAGAAGTTAGTTTGTGGAAAGAATATATGGTTTATGCCACACTTTTCGGAATTGCGGATAAGGTTATAGATCAGTTTAAACAGGTTTATCCCGAAAAGATACCTGAGTTTGAAACTTATAACAGAAATGTTATCATCGCCCATAGTTATTATCACAGTATGCACCGCTCAGCACAAAGAGCAATGCAGGCAAAACGAGCAAGTGGCGGTGGTGGTCGTGCTTCCTTTGGTGGCGGAGGAGGCTTCTCCGGCGGTGGACGCGGCGGCGGTTCAAGATGATAAATAATAAAAATTTACTATATTATTATAGAAAGAAGGAATGAACAATGAAAAAAGTGCTATGTATGCTTTTATGTCTTTGTATGATGATTAGCATACTGCCGACAGCTTTGGTGATAAATGCTGAAGCTGCTTCAAAAGAAATGACATTCAACTATGGCTACGATGTTCAAAGAAACCCGGCTTTCCCGGCAAAAGCGGGAGATAAGGTTACCCTTTCGGGATTTCAGACTCCACTCAGATATGGTTCAACTGCATACGGCAGTATGAGGCGCTATGAAAACAGTAAGGGTACATGGACTCTTACCGAGGTTGGAACCTATGGCAGTATAGGAAGTATTTCTCCTGCACCTACAACTTTTTTAAAGTCTATTGTAAAAACTGTTGCCGAAAATTGCGGTATATCAGATATGAACAGTATCGTAATCCATAAATTGACGGGCAATAACAACAATCTTGTTGGTTACGGTGTTGTGCTTTGTATTGATGAGGATGCAGGTCAGGCTTTATTTTTAGTTGACCTCTTTAATGACTCGGGTGCGGGTATGCTTTTATCAAAAACGGAGGTTACGAGTAAATCCGTAACCATTACCGCAGATAAGATAGCGCAGTCGGGTACAGGTGCAAAAGAAAACGAAAGCATAAGTATTCCTTCCGATGCAAAGATGGTTGAAACATTGAATTTTACAATGACCGAACCTTATGCGTGGGAGAAACCTGCAAAAACTGCAACTGTGAAGCAGAGCGACCTGGTAGAGGTTGTTGATGTTAAGTGGAATGGTGCGATGTGGAATGCAGACGGCACCTTTATGCAGGGGGCAAGTTATTCGGTTGATATTACCATTCGCTTAAAATCGGGCGTAAATATGTATTTTGATAAAAAAGCATATAATTTTACAATAAACGATGCTCACGGCATTGGATTTGCTGAAATATCAAACGATAAAAGACAGGCAGTTATCCGCAAAGACTATACTTTCTTAAAATCCAAGGATGAAGAAGCACTTTATAAAAAAGAAGAGCAGGAGCGTCTTGAAGAAAGAGAAAACAGCAGAAAAGGTACGCCGGTTGATAAATTAGAACCCGGCGACAGCGGCTCTTTCAAATTTACGGGTTCTGTGTATTTCCTCGATTATCCAAAGGATTATACTGATCCAAAAATCGGTTCGTCAACTGCTATTGCAGGCTATTATGATG
>JAFYSP010000014.1 GCA_017559305.1 Clostridia bacterium | reverse complement strand
TCAACGTCGTCAAGTACTGTTTCGGCATTAAGCTGATAAGCAGATGCGATTAAACTTAAAGGAAAGCATACAACGAGCATGCATACTACCATTAAGGCGGCAATCAACTTATGAGCTTTGGAAAAAGTAGATTTGCGCATAATATTTACCTCCGTTTATATTTAAATATAACTGCTATTATATTATACTTATGAACTATATTACGGTCAAGGGTCATATTGGACAAAAGTCGCATTGTTTTTTGTGCAGTTTAACAAAGCCGACAAAAAACAAAAAGCCACCTCAGAAGTGACTTTTTGTAACGTTTTTTATTATTTTGGTTTTGTTTTTCTTTGGTTGTGGAATGAGTTTCTTTCCCAGAAAACGCCATCCGAAAAGCCCTGAATTGAGGCGTCTTTTTCCGCCATTTCAAGCCGTTTTTGAGTGAACACGCAATACTGCTCGTCAAGTTCAATTCCGACATACTTTCTGCCAAGTTTTTTTGCTGTTACGGGGGTTGTTCCCGAACCTGAAAATATGTCTAAAACGGTATCTCCCTCATCAGAACTTGCAAGAATAAGTTTCGCAATGAGTTTTTCGGGTTTTTGGGTGGGATGGGTGGTGTTTTCGGGCATCGACCAATAAGGAATCGAAATATCATCCCAAAAATTTGAAGGACAGGTATTTCTGAAGTTTCCCTCCTTTGTTTCTTCCCAATCCTTTGGTTTGCCGTTTTCTTTATATGGCGCCATCACCTTTTTTCTGATTTTTACCGCATCAAGATTAAAGGTGTAATCATTAGTCAGGGTTGCAAACCAGATGTCTTCCATACCGTTTTTCCAGTTGGCTGATGCGCCTCTACCCTTTTCCCTTTGCCAAGTAATTCGATTTCTGACTATCAGATAATCGGCGAGTATATTTCCGATTATCATACCGCTTTGCCAATCACAGCAAACGTACACCGACGCTGTGTTTTTAAGTTTCGGCAAAACCGCTTCGAGCCATTTTCTCGTATATTCGGCATAACTGTCGGCATCGGTTTTTTTGAAGTTCATACCGCCGAATTTCTTGGTGAGATTATATGGTGGGTCCACTACCAAAAGGTCAACGCTTTTATCGGGAATATGAGGCAATACCGAAAAAGTATCGCCGTTGATTATAATATCGGTTTCATCAAATCGAACCTTATCTTTTACCGTAAGGCATTTTTCGAGATATTCTCTGCCATCGGCAACCGATATATCAATAGTTTTGTTTCTTTCGGATTTCATATTACTTGCAGAACTTATCAATATAATTATCGATTGCGGCTTCAATTATCTTGACTGCGGCCTGTCTGCCCTGAACTTCATCAACGGCAGTTTCTTTATTCTCAAGGTTTTTGTAAACCGAGAAGAAATGGCGCATTTCATCGAAAATATGGCTTGGTAACTGGTCAATTCCCTCGTACATATTGTAGTTGGGGTCGTTATACGGAATTGCTATGATTTTCTCGTCGCTTCTGCCGTTATCAATCATTGTTATAACGCCTACGGGATATGCTCTGACGAGTGTCATCGGCTCTAACTGTTCAGCGCAGATGAGCAAAACGTCAAGAGGGTCACCATCGTCGCCGAAGGTTCTCGGAATAAATCCGTAGTTTGCGGGATAGTGAGTTGAGGTATAGAGAATACGGTCAAGCATAATAAGACCTGTTTCTTTATCAAGTTCGTATTTCTTCTTGCTGCCCTTGGGTATCTCGATTACGCAGATAAAATCTTCGGGTGTGATACGTTTTGGTGAAATGTCGTGCCAGATATTTGACATAATATTCTCTCCTTTATTTTTTGATTTTTTTAGGTTTTATATTTCGTGCCACCGTGTTTGCGACTATTATTCCTGCAGACAAAGCCGCTGCGAACTGAACAGTTCTTGAAATGTGATGAATAAATCCGGGCATATTTCCTATGACAGCCGCATTTATCGAATAATAAAGCGCACTTCCGGGAATCAGCGGCATAAGTGTTGCTATATAAAAGGTACTTGCGGGAGTTTTCAAGATTCGGGCAAGTATTTCGGAATATGCCGAGGTTATAACGGCAACGATTAAGCAACAAATTATTTCGTTTGCAACAACGGTGTTGAGCAAAAGATAAATTATCCAACCGAACATACCGCCAAGTCCTGCAAAAAACAGTTTTTTGCCTCTGACGTTAAACAAAGCACCGTAGCCAATGGTACCTGCAAAGGCGGCTAAAATCTCAATAAGTGTATCAATATTCCACATTATATCGCACCTCCCATTATAATACCGGGGAGTGCAAAGCCAATAGCCATCGCAGCGGCTATGAGCACTGCCTCAATAGTACGAAGGACTCCTGTTACAACGTCTCCTGAAAACAAATCACGCAAAGCATTTGTAATGCCTGCTCCGGGGATAAGTGTCATAATAATTCCTATCGTTATATAGTCGGGTGCGGGGAAAAGTTTTGCTAAAACCAAAAATCTTATAACAAAAGCCGCAACTCCGCAACACAAAAATCTTATGAGAAGTTTATTTGCGTTTATATATTCAAGCCCTTGGCTTATAGCACCGACAACACCGCCAAGAATAAACGAACTGATAATCTCGATAATATTTCTGCTACCGAAGAAAATGCAGAAAGCCGATGCGATAACGCCGAAATAGACAAGTTCCAAAACTCCTGAAGGAGTTTTAACCTTATCAACCTCTTCAAGTTTTGCATATACTTCCTGCTCAACAGGTGCAACCTCGGTGACCCAACGGATAATAGCATTTACCTTATCGAGTTTTTCGATATTATTATTTATTCTGCCAATGCATCTTGTTTGTGTGATTATTTCGCCTTCTGCAGTTTCAACCGACACCATAACGTTTGACGTCGTGGCATATATATCTGTTCTAACACTGCCGTAAGCCTCTGCTATTCGCTCAACGCTTTCTTCGACACGGCTTATTTCACCGCCTACCTCTGTAAGTTTGACGGCAATTTCAAGAATCAGTTTGAGTTTTTTTGAATCCATAAAATTCCTCTTGATCATTTAAGATAAATCTTTTTGAGAGCGGTAATCTTTTCCTTTACGGCATCTCTCAAGGTTGCAGGAGATATTATTTCAAGTTCATCGGCATAACTTAATATCCAGCCGATAAGTCCTTCACTGACGTTTGCGTCGACAAGTATTCTGAAATTTTCATCTCCGCTTGAGAAGAAGGAAATGTCTGCTCCAAATCTGTCAATTATCGCTTCAAGCAAAGAGTTTTTGCATCGAAGTTCTATCTTTTGCTTAACTCCGCCGAACATATTGAACGCCTTTGTGCAATAGTCAGCGACGTCAAAATAAGTTTTATATTCACTGACCTCGCTGAAGTGTCTTGAGTTTTCATTAAGTTTTGCGGCATTGACAATTCTATCAACACGAAGGTGCATCAAGTTGTCATATTTACTGTTATTGCAAATCAGGTAATAATGGTCATCAGCCCAACAAAGCGCATAGGGGCTAACAGTGAATCTTTTGGTTTTACTGTTGACCTTACCCTCGAAAAATTCTCTTCTTGTATAATCAAGGGTGATTTTTTTGCCTTCATCAATAGCAGAACTTATAAGGTCGATATTTATATAAACTCTTTCGTTATTGCTTTTCTTTCGGTTATCAATAAATACCTGTCTGCGAAGTTTTTTGGCTTCATTTTTGCTCAAAAGCGCTTCTAACTTTTCCGCAAGTTCACGGGTCTTTTTAGGGCTTATGAAATCTGCCGATTCAACGGCATCCAAAAGCAGACACACTTCCGGAACCTCGAACTCTCGCCAGGCAAGAAAATATCCTCTCGGCGATACGGAAGTGGCGATGTCGTATCCGTATTCCATAAGCACCGATATATCTCTATAAATTGACTTGCGCTCTGCAGTAATGCCTTTTTTTGAAAGAAGTTCGCATATCTGCTCGGCAGACAAGGGGTGGAACTGGTCGGTATGCTCTTTGAGTATATCGAGAAGATATAAAAGTTTCAGTTTTTGATTCCGGTTGCCCGACATTTTTATTCCCCCTTAACAAGTTTTTGAAATTCCTCTTTGGTGTATAAAAAGTTAACCGCCTCAAGCATTGCCGCTGTTGACAAGCCGGTTGGCAAGGAGAGTTTTTTGAGTAATTCTTTGCGGTAATTTGAACTGTTTTCTCCGCCTGTAATACCGAGATTATACAAATCAAGTTTGGTGATTTTATCGCAATTTTCGCATTTATTGCCGACAATTCCCGCCCTTTCAAATGCAGAAATTATAATCTCGTCATCTATACCTTCAACACCTAATAATCCCTCTTTGGAAGGCGCTGTTTTGCGCTTTTCTTTGCCAATGATTTCGGGCAAATAGAGGTTGATTATTTTATCATTCGGCAGAAAAGATTTGAGGCGATTTCTTATCATAATACCGGCAGAATCGCTATCGGTCAGTATAATAATTCCGCCCTTTTCTGCAAGTCTTTTAATATAATCTTTTTTGTCCTTATTTTTGAATATTCCAAATCCATCTGTTGTAATTATTGGAGCATCAAATATATTCTCAAGGCGGATTTTATCGTATTTTCCCTCGACGATAACAGCCCTTTCAAGTTTTATTTTCATCTTGATCTCTCTATTATGACGGCAAGGTTGGTAACCAACTGTTCAATTGCCGTTTTTTCATTCATTCGGCTGAATTTGAGATTTGCGTCGCACTCGTCAAACGCTTCAAGGCACTTGACAATTCCATCTACTGACAGTCTTGCGGCATCTCTTGATGCATTTTTGATCTTAAAAGACATCTTCTCGCTATAGCCGAAATCGGCAGCGAAATTTTCAGGGATTTTGCCTTCTTCTTTAATAATCTTTGCTCTATACATATCAACAAAAGTTGATGCCAGAACCGACACGATATACGTAGCAGGGGTACGGGAGAAGAAGAGGTCGTCCAACAAAAGATAAACGCCTTGCATATCGAGTGCCAAAAGTTTCTTGGAAAGGTCATAAATAGAAACATCAACGTTTTTAGAGCAGACCTTATCAATTATTTCCTTGGTTATATTTTGTCCGTGAGCATAGGCGCAGACCTTTGAAAGTTCACCTACGAGCACCGACAAATCATCACCGCAAAGTTCGGTCATATAGACGGCTATCGAGGGTTGCAACATACAGCCCCTTCTTGAAGCGCCTTCCATAAGCATTTTTGTAAGTTCAGGCACTGTTCTTTTTGTGAATTCGCATACTGCTCCGCCCGATTTTTCACAAGCAGTATTGAGTTTTTTGAGATTTGCGGGTAACCGCTTGGTATCTATTTCCACAGTCTCAAAATAAAGTATCAAAACGGTGCTTTGCGGTACGTCCGACAACATATCGGCAAGAATTTTAATATCCTTATCCGACGTTTTTGCGATGGGAAAGTCAACGACCGTTACGAGTTTTTTATCTGACAAAAAAGGAAGTGAATAGACCGCATCATAAATTTCCTGAACCGATACTGCGCCATCAAATCTTGCGCGGTTGAAATCATCCTCTTTATTTACCGCCAGGTTTGAAACCGACGTCACCATTCTGCGCATGGCGTATTGTTCGTTACCGTAAAAAACGTAACTGTTGCGAAGTTTTTTGGCAGTTATTTCAGCACGAAGTTCTTTCTCGGTCAAATCCATCTTCCTTTCTATATTATTTTATAAGTGATTATTGAAGCAACCATAAATACCATTGAATAATTAACGGCAGACCATACCCTTTGTTTTGGCAGTCTTTTTAAATAGCATATCAAAGCAACCACGGCACAGCCGATGCAACAAACGAAAAGCAAGTCTGAAACGCTCATTCTTAAATAACTAAACGGGATATTTGATATACTTATTGCCATATATCTCACAAACCAAAGTATATATTCTATCGGCTTAAACATAAATCTGAAAAGACTGTTTTCGCCAAAGATAAGAATTAAGGTCACAAGCGGCAAGGAGAATATAAGACAAACGCTTACCGCAAAGCATATAAACAAGTTAGCGATGACCGATACTGTTGAAACGCCGTTCCAGATAAGCAAGACAAGAGGCAATGTTGCAAGATTTGCCGAAATGGTAGTCAATGACATCGAGGTTATATATCTTGCCAAATCCCCGAATATTCCTTTTATGAAAATCTTATTGCACAACCTCATACTAAACGGTGCCGCAAATAAAATCCCCATCATAGAAGTAAAGGAAAGTAAAAATGATATGTTGTATATAAGATAGGGCGAAATCAGAAGCATTACAATTCCTGTAAATCCAAGATTTGTCAGCGAATCACTGCGTCTGTAAAATACGTTGCCCAAAAACGTCGCCGAAATCATAACAACCGAGCGAATTGCCGCAGGCGAAAATCCGCTGATTGCAGTATACAGTAACAGCAATGGCACACAAACCCAAAACCCTATCTTTCTGGATATGCCGAAAAGTGACAAAAGCGTCATAACCGCACTTGCCAAAAGTGCCATGTGCATACCCGAAACCGAAATTATATGCGAAAGTCCGCATTCCTTAAAGGCGATATGCGTTTCATCGTCAAGATAATGCGATCCGCCCGTAATCAGTCCTATAAGTATTCCCGAAACCTCATCGGGCAAATTTCTCAAAATACACTTTCTGACCTTATAACTTAAATTTCCCGAAAAAGTCAGAAAGTTACTTGTTTTACCTGTTTTTATAATTTCCTTTGGATATGTGCGCAGATAAACAGACCTTCCGTAAAGTGACGTCTTGTAGTCTTGGGGAATTTCATAAAACTTAACTGTGCTTTTGAAATTATCCCCTATTTCGAGGCAGTTTTTGCTGACACAGAGTTCAAGGTTCAAGTTTTGGGAAACGTTTGGATAATCTACGCTATCAGTAGTAACTGAGTAAACATAGTAAGTTCCGTTGAAATCCGGCTTTGTGGTTACCGTTGCGGTAACTGTGGCTGTTTTGCCGATCAGAATTTCACAGGTTTTCGGTCCTCGTATAGTGGATATATAAAACCCCGTCACAAGCAACGAACATATCGTCAGACAAATAACTACAGAAAAGTGCCAAGGTTTATCCTTTGCAAAAACCAAAATCAGCAAAGCGGAAATCCAAATCGCTACTGCTAACCAAAACACTATTTTGTATGGGAGACAGGCGCAAAGTAAAAGCGCGGCAAAAGCAAGAACGCCTGCCGAAAATAACGGTCTTTTCATTAAGTGCAAAAAGCACCCGTTTGATTTTCGGGCGCCTTAAGTTTTTATTTGAAAAACAACGGTAGTGGTTCAAGGAAGATGATATCATCGCGGTTTGCGGCATCTCCCTCGGCTAGAACAGCACAGGCCGCCGCTTCAATTCCGCCTGCCACTTGGTTTAACTTTCTGATTGCATCAAGAGACTCTCCCGTGCTTATAACGTCATCAACGATAAGCACTCTTTTTCCCTTGATGAGCGCAACGTCATCACTGCCGAGGTAAAGCTGTTGCTCACGGTCGGTAGTGATTGAACGGACTGCAACACTTATAGGTTCGCCCATATAAACCTTTGTACCCTTTCTTGCAACCACGTAGGTCTTTCCGCTTTGACGGGAAAGTTCGTAAGCAAGAGGGATGCTCTTGGCTTCGGGTGTGAGAATTATATCAAATTCGGGCACCTTTTTAAGAAGTTCGGTAGCCGCCGCTACAGTTACCTCTACGTTGCCGAAAAGAATAAATGCGGCAATATCAAGTTTATCGCTGACAGGGAATTTTTTGAGTTCACACTCAACCCCTGCGATATTCATTTTATAAAACTTATCCATAACCATATCTCCCAATTTCATTAAAGCTTAAGAAAATTCATCAGCCCGGAGGCCAAGCAAGGTTTCTTCTCGCAAGTAAATGAAAATGAATGTGACCTACTGTCTGACCGCCGTCAGCCCCACAGTTATTGACCACACGGAAGCCGTTTTCAAGTCCGTTTTCCTTGGCAATTTGTGCCACCGCCTCATAAACCTTTGCTATAAGATGGCTATTTTTAGATGATATTTCAGCGGCTGATACAATATGCTCTTTTGGAATTATAATAACGTGGAAAGGGGCTTGAGGTGCTATATCCTCAAAAGCATAAACCCATTCGTTTTCGTAAACCTTTTTGGAAGGTATTTCACCTGCTACGATTTTACAAAATAAGCAATCCATATTTTCACCTTAATTCATCATTGAAGTTATGATACCCTCGGCTGCTGCAAGTGCCTCTGAAAGTTTAGAGGTATCTTTAGTACCTGCCATTGCAAAGTCGGGTCTTCCGCCGCCTTTACCGCCTGCAACCGCGGCAATAGCGCCGACCGCTTTACCTGCCATAATACCCTTTGCTGCGGCGTCTTTACCAACTGTGACAGCGATGTTTGCACCGTCTTCCTTGGTATTTACAAGTACCGCTACGCAAGTAGGTTCAGCATCTCTTATCTTATCGCACATCTCACGAATAGCATCAGATGAAAGGCCTGTAAATGTTGCGGTTGCAAGTTTTACTCCGCCGATATCCTTTGCAGAGCCAAGCATTTCAGCAACGCCTGAATTTGCAAGTTTAGCATTAAAGGATTCGATAACCTTATCCTTTTCCTTGAGTTCTGCAACTACTGATTCGCATTTCTTGGTAAGTTCTGCAGGGTTATTGAGTTTGAATACTGCCGCTGCAGAAAGAACCTGAGAATTAAGTTTCTCGATATATTCAAGTACTCCGCTACCTGTTACCGCCTCAATTCTTCTGACGCCTGATGCAACAGATGCTTCGCTCATAATTTTGAAAAGTCCGATTGCGGAAGTGTTCTTGACGTGGGTACCACCGCAAAGTTCGATAGATCTGTCCTTAACGTTTACAACACGGACAACGTCACCGTATTTCTCGCCGAAAAGTGCCATTGCGCCGAGTTTTCTCGCCTCGTCAATCGGCATTTCGTCGTTTTGGACCTCAATAGCAGACAATACCGCATCGTTTACAAGTGCTTCTACCTTTGCAAGTTCCTCACTTGTGAGGGCAGAGAAATGAGTGAAGTCAAATCTTACTGCCTTTTCGTTTACGAGCTGACCTGCCTGCTCAACGTGTGTGCCGAGCACCTCACGAAGCGCCGCTTGGAGAAGGTGAGCGGCTGTATGGTTACGGCGGATAGCGTTTCTTCTTGTAACGTCAATTTCTGCCACTGCGCTGTCGCCAACCTTGACCTCGCCCTCGGTAACTGTACCTACGTGGGTAAAGACACCGACTGTATCCTTGCTTGTGTCGGAAATGGTAATTGCAAAACCATCGCCCTTAATTACACCTGTGTCGCCTACCTGACCGCCGCTTTCACCGTAGAAAACGGTTGCATCAAGAACTACTGCGACCTTATCGCCGAGTGAAGCAGATGCGGCTCTCTCCCCTGCCACTGCAAGAGCAAGTATAGAAGTTTCGCAAGAATCTGCTGTGTATCCCAAGAACTCGGTTGCAGGAGCGTCAGAGAATATATTTCCCTCGCTCTTCCAGGATTCTGCATCGGCAGCTTTACGGGAAGAACGGGCAAGTTCCTTTTGCTCCTTCATAAGTTCTGCGAAACGGTCTTCATCTACTGCTATTCCCTTTTCTTCCAAAATATCTTTGGTAAGGTCTAGGGGGAAACCATAAGTATCGTAAAGGCGGAATGCATCCTCACCGCTGACGGTTTTCACTCCGCTTGCGATGATTTCATCAAGCATCTTAAGACCCTTATCAATAGTCTTGCCGAAGTTTTCTTCCTCGATGCCGATAATCTTCTTGATAAGATCCTTCTTCTCAATAAGTTCGGGATATGCATCTTTATTTTCAGCAATTACAGCATCGCAAACAGTATTTAAGAACATATCGTTGATGCCGAGCAATTTTCCGTGACGTGCGGCACGACGGAGAAGACGTCTTAAAACGTATCCTCTGCCTTCGTTTGAAGGGATAACGCCGTCACAAATCATAAAGGTAGAACCTCTTACGTGGTCAGTGATAACACGGATTGAAACGTCGTCATCCTTATTATCGCTGTATTTCTTACCTGCGATAGCGCAAACCTTTTCGATAATGTTTTTGATGGTGTCAACCTCGAACATATTGTCAACGCCCTGAATTACACAGGCAAGTCTTTCAAGACCCATACCGGTATCGATATTTTTCTGTGCAAGTTCGGTATAAGTGCCGTCGCCCATATTGTTGAACTGGGTGAAAACGTTGTTCCAGATTTCCATATATCTGTCACAGTCGCATCCGGGTTTACAGTCGGGTGAACCGCAGCCGTATTTTTCGCCACGGTCGAAGTAAATTTCGGAACAAGGACCGCAAGGACCTGTGCCGTGCTCCCAGAAGTTATCAGCCTTGCCGAGTCGGACAATTCTCTCCTCGGGGACACCGATTACGTTTTTCCAGATGTTAAATGCTTCTTCATCGTTTTCATAGATAGAGGGCCAAAGAAGATTTTCGGGGATACCAACCGTTACGGTTAAAAATTCCCAAGCCCACGGAATTGCCTCGTTCTTGAAATAGTCACCGAATGAGAAGTTACCGAGCATCTCAAAATAGGTGCCGTGACGAGCGGTTTTACCTACTCTCTCAAGGTCGGGAGTTCTGATACATTTCTGGCAGGTGGTAACTCTGCTTCGGGGAGGTGTTACCTCGCCTGTGAAATACTTTTTCATAGGCGCCATACCTGAATTTATAAGCAAAAGAGAATTATCGTTTTTGGGCACCAATGGGAAACTTCCCAAACGAAGATGGCCCTTGCTTTCGAAGAAAGAAAGGTATTTTTCTCTGAGTGTATTAAGTGACATCCATTCCATAGTAAAATTTACTCCGTCCTGTTAAATTATATTTTGTCGGGACATAACACCCGAACATAATTATCTAATCATATATTATACTTTAAGTATAATATTTTGTCAATCGGGAAGGTGGGATTTTAAGTAAAAATATCCCACGCTTAAAAGCACAAAAAAATGAGCCGAAAAATCGGCTCATTCGGGTTTATTTATCTTCTTCCTCGGGCTCGTAGAATTCATCGAGGAAATAGGCGTTGGTTTCGGCGCAAAGTCCGTCGTATCCTTCAACTGTTATGCGGATATATTTATCATAAGGCATAACCTTAAATCCCACGAAATTAACAGGACCGTTTTCATCAGCTCTTTTTACTGCGTGTCTTCTGACGCCGGTATGCATAATAACTCTGCGAGCATCTGAACAACGGACGTATACCCTGCCGTCCTCATAATAAAGGTCGGTGATTTCGGGGCCCATTGAGCAGTAGAAGTTACCGTTCACAAGGGAATTTGTGATAGATTTATAATCAAGGTTATCCGCCTTAATCATTGTCCAACCGCCGAAGAAGGTATTGAGTTTCGTATGGTTATCATCAGCCATTATGCAGTAGATTCTTTTGCCAGACCTTAACATCTCGTCATACGCTCTGTCATCATACTCGCAAAAGCCCTCGGAATATGCGCCGTAGTTGCAGATTTCCATACAATGCATATTGTTGTATCCAAGGTAATCAAGGGCGGTTTCGAGTGACCAGGTGGGATGGTTATAGGTTACGAAAAAGCCCTTTTCCCTACCCTTTGTCATAATATCGGTAATACCTTCATGAGAATAAACACGGACATAGTCGGGAAGTGACTCGTCATACTTTACAAACACCTTATTGAAAACTGCGTTTGCGCCGAAATACTCAGTGCGGTGCCAACAGGGTTGAATGAGATTATCGGGGTCAAGCGCAATCATACAGATATGGTTGTCTTTTTTCTCATATTTGGGTTTATCGCAGTCCTCTTTGGTTTCAATCTCAAAACCGTTAAGCGCAACGAAATTTTCATCGCAAAGGTTTCTATGGTCAATCAGAATATCATGGTCGGTATATGCGACTACCGAATATCCCTTTTCCATATACATTTTTTTGACGTCTTCGGGGGAAAAGCCGCCGTCAGACAAATCGGTATGACAATGAAGATTTGCCTTATAGAAAGTGCCGTTATCAGTAATAAAATATTTTCTCATTTTCATCACCCTTTCGGTTACTGTTTTTATTTTAGCATATTAAAAAGAGTTGTCAAATAGAAAAAAGTCCGCAAAAGCGGACTTTTGGTTATATTATTCAGCTTTTTTGGTTTTGACAAAGAAAGTTGCAACAAGGCCTATTATACCGATTGATGACCAAAGGATATATACTCTGTCCCAGCCGACGTTTGCCATAACGTTTGCAAAAAGAAGGTTTGCTCCTGCGGCGGCGATATAACCGATACAGTCAATCACACCGTTTACACTTGAAACCTTACCCGTTTTGCCAAGACTTGGGATATATATGCTCCAAAGCAAAGCCGAGGTGCAGGACATCGACATAAGTGCCAGTGCTAAAATCACAAGACTTGCCCACTTATCAGGCGATATCAAAAGACAGGCGAACATAACTGCGGCAAAGGTAAAGGTTACCCTCATCATAGGTACGTCCTTTTCTTTTGTGAGTCTGAAAATCGCAAGGGCTACGAAAGGCATAAATGAACGGACTGTCGAAATGCCTGTATAAAGGAAGTTTGCCGTTTCTTTTTCGAATCCGAGAGCAGAGGTTAAAAAGGTGGTTATCCATTGGCTGATAGATGCCGCGCCGATTTCGACAAGACAGGCAACCACGATATAAAAAACGATTTTCTCGATTTTGAAAACCGCAAGGATTGAAGATATGCCTTTGACCTCGGTTTTTATATAACTTACGAGTCCTTTTTTCTCCATTGCAGAGATGATTATATATGCGACGAAGCCGAGGAATACCGCTATACCGCCTGCCGCAATAAAAACGTAATTCCAGCCATTTATCATGGCGAAAAGACTTGCAATCAAGGGACCTGCAAAGGATGCGAAGGAGAAGAAAACGCATATAATTCTTGCGTGGTTGGGATTTGTGTTTTCGGAGATGATTTTCATTAAGGGACCACGCATCATTGAAAGTCCGAAACCAAACATCGCAAAGACAACAATCTGCAAAATTTCAGTGGGGATAAATGGGAAAAGTATCATCGAGCCGCCCGACACGAAAAGTCCTGCGCTGACCATCTTTTTAGGCGAGAATATATCCCCTAAAAATCCGTTTACGAGTTGTCCTGCGGCATAAAGCAGCATATACGTAGAGGAAAGAGCCGCAATATGCTCAACAGTAAACAGACCGGTTGTGAGCAGAGTCGGTGTCAGAACGCTTAAAATATGTCTCAAATAATAGTTCACAACATAAGCGGCAATACAAGTAGTGCCGACGAGCGTCGCTTTTTTGCCTTCTTTCATAAAAACACTCCCCTAAAATCAGTCCAAAACAATTATACATTTTTTGAAAACAAAAGCAAGTGTGAAAGTAAACAAAAATATTGACAAACGTGGGACAACTTTTTAAAATAAAATTAGCAACAGAAAATAAGGAGGTTTTTATATGAAGAAAATAATAATAACCACTGTGACTGTTTTGGTGTTAATGCTATTGCTTCAATTGACCTGCTTTGCCTGGGTGCCGTCCAGCTACCTTGATTGCACAATTGATTACACCCAAATACCCGAAAATACAGTATATGTTGAGCTATTGCTTCCTATTTCACCCGATGACGAAAACTATACGGAATATAACCAAATAAACGGAGAAAAATTTAATATTTCAAGTAACAGCGAAATAGTGAGCTATTGCCAAGACGGTTTTATGAGCTATACATATCATTTATCTGATGCGAAATCTAAGCCGAAGCCGTTTTATATAGCTGATTTTTCGTGTGATTTCAAGTACTACGAAAATAATAAATCACTTTTTGATAAATTGAATGCGTTTTCTATTGACACAAGAGAAACAACCACATGGGTTGATTATGCAGAAATTTATCTTGATGATAGCTCCGAAGAAGCTTTAACAAAAATCTATAATGATTTGGGATATTCAATAGAGTGGGATAAACAGTACACTAAAATCGTATTCTTTAGTGATTTACGCCCTTACCGTTATATTTCGGACGAAGAATATTACGAAATCTGTAAACAATACAAAAAAGTCAAAATGGCTTATCTTGATGAAAGCGGAAATATTATAAGTGTCAGCAACGAGGTTGACATTTATAAAAATGACCTTTTTGACAGATATCCTCAAACAAGCATCAAACTTAAAGGCAACGATCTTTCTTGCGAATTTTCTTACGGTCCACCTTGGTTTATAATACCCATAATATTCTATATCGTGGTGGCTGGTATTATCGGCACTGTAATTACAGTATGCATCGTGGTAATCGTTAAAAAAGTGAAAGCAAAAAAGAAAAGCAGTTAAAATAAATAAAAAATCCGTGTCGAAAGACACGGCTTTTTATATTGTTGAATATTTTTTCCTAAAGCAAATCTTTTGCGAGTTTTTCAATAGGCTCGTCGAATTTGCAGAATTCATGAGTGCCCTCGAAGGTTATAAATTCAAGCCAATCGGTGCCAACCTCTTTGCAAAGGTTTAACAGTTTCTCATAAGATTTTTTGCCGCTGACGGCATCGAAAACCTCATCATTTTCGCCAATTTCAATGCAAAGTTTTCGAGGATAAACGAGGCAAGCAACCTCGGCATCATCGAATTTTTCGGCGGCGTTAAACCAAGTCCAGTCACACCAAGGGTAACTATCCCTCGTGTTGAAAAACGAGCAAGAAACTGCCGACTTGATCCTTGTATCAATCGCCGACATAAAGAGTGTATAAAATCCGCCGTAGGACATACCGACCATACCGAAATTCTTTACGTTTTCTTTACTTTCGAAATAGTCAAGAATACGGGTAAGTCCGTATAATTCAACCGACGTCACAGAGCCGCCGACTCTTTTAAGTCGGGCATCAATATTCACTCGGTTAAAGGGAACGTTATACCCATCATCCCACAAAAGAAGTTGAGGCGTAAAGGCATGGACACCCTGTTTTATTACCCTTTCAAGCATATCGTTATAATTATCAGTAGAGCCGTATACTCCCGACACAAATTCGGGTGTGCCGAGGCCACCGTGCTGCACCAAAACGAGAGGTTTTTTCTCATTTGTATTTTGCTCAAAGTAAAGGCCGGTCATCTCGATGCCATCGAGTATTTCGAACTGCATACGGTAAATGGTATAGCCGTCTTCGGTTGCAAGTTTTGTAGTCTTGACAGAGGGTAAATTTTCGTTTTTACAGTCGACAAGCGGCCAACCGAGCATCTTTTTGAAATCGGCTCTGAAGCGCTCTCCGTCCTTGAAAATATTCTTTGTATATTCGGCTCTTTTTTGAGCCAATTCCTGCTGTCTTGCCGAAATTACACGCTCAAAGCCATCGACATAATTTTGCTTGAATTCTTTTGATTTTTCTACATCCTCACGGTAGTTAGGCATAATATTGCCTCCTTGAAAATTATCAGTTGGGAAGTTTTACGGGGAGTGTGCCCTTAAATGCGATTTTACCGCAAATAGCATCTGCAACCGCTCTCTGACAACCCTTTGTATCCGAATAAGCGGCAATAGCCATAGGTACGGTTTCAAAATGGGCAGAAAGCATATAGGGAGAACCGAGTGCTACCGCACATACCTTTTCTCTTGCAAAGGTTGCGGTCTGCCAGGAAAATTCGGTATCGAGGAAAACACGAGGGTGATGCTGTCTTATGAACGTAGCGTAAATGATAAGGTCACTATCGGCGCAGGGAGTGGTGGGACACTCATGGCGGAAAAGGTCGACCGCTACACCGTTTGCCTCGAATTGAGATTTCATTGTCTGCAAAGTATCGAAATCCTCATCATAGGTAGTAATTCCTATGATGGTGACCTTTTTAATATCCTTTTTGGGCAACTGATTGTGTCTGTCTTTAACAAGTGTGACTGCCGCCTCGGCAACACGTTTATCCATAATGTAAGAGCCGTCACGGGAGTCGGTTTTGAACTCGACCTTGTTGCCTAAAAGTCCCAATTTTGCCTTCATAGTGAGAATTCTTGTGACCGCATCATCGAGGCGTTCCATTGAAACAGTGCCCTCGTTTATTGCTTTTTCGAGCATTTCGGGGTATGCGGCAGACGGCCAGAGTATAATATCGCAACCTGCTTTGAAGGATTCAATTTCTGCTACAACGGTGGGTTGATAGAAGGTTAAAAATCCGTTCATCCAAACGGCATCGGACACGATTACACCCTCAAATCCCATTTCGCCTTTGAGCAAATCGGTGAGAAGTTCTTTTGACAAGGAACCGGGCAAAGCTACGCCGTCAAATCTTTCTTTCTGATATGCTGGGAAATTGATATGACCTGCCATTATACTCATAACACCGCTGTCAATGAGTTTTTTATAGACCATTCCGTAGGTCTTTTTCCACTCCTCGACAGACATTCTGTTTGTAGTGGTTACGTAGTGCTGATCACGGTAATCGGTGCCGTCACCGGGGAAATGCTTTGCAGTAGCGGCGAGTCCGTAATCCTGCATACCACGAACTACCGCATCTGCCATCTCGGCGACAAGTTCGGCGTCATCACCGAAAGCACGTGTATTGGTTACGGGGTTTATAAAATTATAGTTAATATCTGCAACGGGAGCCAACGACCAGTTGATACCCGTTACTGCGGCATCAAGAGCGGTATATTTTCCGTATTCATAAGCAAGGGAAGTATCTCGTGTAGCACCCAAAGCCATCTGATAAGGGAAAACTCCCGCATCGTCATTTTCAAGCATATAACCTGCGCCGTATTCGGTATCTCCGCAGAAAAGTGCCGGATATTTCGCATACTTCTGATATCTCTTTATAGCGGCGGCTATATTTGCGCCTTTGACGGCGTTTCCGCCGATAATTTCCTCACCGAGAAAGAACGAGCCGTAAGGATGCTGCTCGGCATACGCTTTGAGTTCTTCCTCATTTTCGGTATAGAATGTCTTTTCGGGAATACCCGAATGATGACAAATCGTCTGATAGATTTTTTCCTTTAAGGTCATATTTTCGAGGATGCTCTCGACAAGCGCTTTGATTTCCATATTACTCACCTTTCGTTTGAGCTTATTTGCCTTCATTGTAGCAAAAACGAGTATAAAGTGCAAGGAAAATATGCAGTATAAAGGACAAAAAAATCCGCCCACTTGCGTGAGCGGATTTTTGAGACCGACACTCAAAATGGAACCGGTCTGAAATCCTGATTTTCTCTTATCTCAACTTTTTATCGCTATTTTTTCTTATCTTTTATGCTTTTAATTAAAATCACTAGATGTACCACAACAGCAGCAAATATAAAAATTGTACCACAAACGCTTATTATAAAAGGAACATCCGTTAATAACTCAAAAACATTTATAAGTGTCCAAAAAAACCAACAAATTGAAGCTATCAACCATAAAACATTGACTTTTTTCATAATTATCACCGACCTTTAGGTGTATTATAGCATAAAAGTGGCAATAAATCAATGCGGAGCATTGTATGAAATCAACACGAAGTGTTGGATGTAATCATTTCGAAGAAATGTATGTAATCCACCGTAGGTGGTATGTAATCAATCCGAAGGAAGAAACATACAAGTCTTACGCCTTGATGACATACCGTTTGCAACGCAAACGGATTCCATCCTCGCTAACGCGAGATTACATACCAATCCTTCGGATCGGATAAAAAAAGAGAAGCTTGAAAAAGCTTCTCTTTTTTTGGGACCGACACTAAAAACGAAACAGGTTTTAAACCTTGATTTTCTTTTACTGAAAGCGCTTAATTGTCCAAAATATATATGCCAGGAATCACCCAGTCTTCCCATGTGCCTACCAATTTATTTTCGTCTTCTGCTTTGAGTATCCTTATTGAGTATAATCCGGCATTTTCAGAATTGATTGTATCTATTGGATAGTCTACAAGTAAAATCAAATAACTTTGTTCATCCGTATCTAAGGTATACCATGTCACAAGTTGTTTTGTCTTGTTTCCATTTTCAACACTATCAAAAACAATTGGCGATTCATCCCGACTCCAAGAAACTACTTTTCCTTGAACAAAAGACAAAAAATCATCTATTTTAATATTAATATTTTCTGTATCATCAATAGCCTTTTCAGAAAACAATTCCTTAAGACCATCTTTATTTTGTTGTTTAATTTCATCAAATAATTGCTCCATACGAGCATCAGCTTGCTCGATATCTTTGTCTGTAAAAGGTGATATAACTTTCACATTCGCACAAGAAGAAAAACTAAAAATCATAATAACAACTATTAAAACAGCAAGTATTCTTTTCATATAAATCACCGCCTTGGGTGTAGTATAGCATAAAAGCGGCGAAGGTGCAATACCTCTTCACTCTTAGCGAAGAGCGAAAAAGCAAAATCCCACCCACTTACGTGAACGGGATTTTTGTCATTCGTGTCCGAAAAAGAACTGGATAAAAACCGAGGAGTTTCTTAATAGATATCAATTTTAGCGCATTTTGTTTTTATAAACTCAAAGAAACTATCATATTGCTCTTTTGACTCAAAAGAAGATAAAGGCAACATATATGACATAACGTTGTTAACATGAAAATAAATCATTTTATTGTCAACAACACTTATTCTTTCCACTGCAGAATATTTATTCTCGGTTTTATTTTCAGGTGTGGTTTCTACGAAACTATCATCATAAAATTCAATAACAGACTCCGGCGAATACCCCATTTTTCCGCTTTTCTTTAGAGTTTTAATTTGACCTTTTAACGACCACGAAAAAAATCTGGTTAGGAAAATTTGAACAAGAGATAAAACAATTACCATAGGAATAATACTTAAAATCGATTCAAATGAAAATCCACCGCTAAACAAAGAAATTAAAATAAATATTGCAAACAAAACAGCAATTGTTATTCTGAAAGTTTTAATTTGTTTTTTGCCGTAAGGCGACCTAATCATCCAAAAGGTATTATAATCAAAATAATCTTGGTCGTTTACTTTTACACTAAATTGAAATTTCATATTATCACTCCTTTAAGTGTATTATAGCACAAAAGTGGTTAAGGCGCAATACTTATTACCTCTTACCTATTACTTATTACTTCCCAAAATAGAACCGGTCTAAAAACTTGATTTTCTACACGATTTTCTTTTTATAATACTTTTCTATAAACTTTTTGGTTTTTCTTGTCTTTTGAATTTCACCGACCACAAAAAATAATCTTTTTTCTCTTTTAGGATAGGCAATAACATAGTGTGGCGATCTACCACCTACACCAATCCAACTACCCATTAGCGAAATATTCCGAATTTCTTTCCACTTGATTTTCTCTCTTTGACCAAAATTATAAACAATTTCTATATACTCATCGGTAAAAGAAAAATATAATGGTGATATTGCAAACACGAATATAGGTAACAAAATAAACACCGCAAACACAATACTTAATCCTATTTCATTTTCCATTGCACAACTTATAGAAAGTGCAAGAAATATAATAAATAGAGCAACACAAAGAATCAAGTGTGTATTTAACGCAATATGTTTTTTATTCATCCGCATCACCGCCTTGGGTGTATTATAGCATAAAAGCGGCAAAGGGGCAAGTATAAGTGAAATCGTGCTATCGCACGGTGAAATCAAAGGCTTTCGCCTTTGGTGAAATATTTTGCTAACGCAAAATGTGAAATTAAATCCACCCACCGCCGTAGCGATTTCACTCGAGTGAAGCGAGAATTTCACATTGCGAAGCAATATTTCACCCACCCGTTAGGGTGGATTTAGTTGAAAAAAGTCCTGTTCTTTCGAACAGGACTTTTTTTCTGG
>JAFYSP010000013.1 GCA_017559305.1 Clostridia bacterium | reverse complement strand
TAGGTATAGTCTACCTTTCTTGCCTTGCCACTTACTTCGTATTTTTTCATAGAAATAAGATTCTTTGAATTATATACGATTTTATACTTGTTATTATTTGAGCCGAAGATATCACGAAGTCTGCCTATTTTATCATAGTTATAGGTCCAGGTGACTCCCGTGACGTTATCTTTATATTTACCAATCGCACCGCTGTTATTATAGACCTGTGTGAATTGTGTCGTACCGTTGACCTTTTTGGATACAAGGCGGTCGAGCTCGTCATAGACATAGTTTACGTAAGTACCGTCGCCATAGGTGGTTTTAGTCAGATTGCCGTTGCCTGAAGCATAGGTATTGGTAGAAAGGGTTGAAGAACCAACCTTTACCGCCTTTTGATTGCCCCAGCTATCATAGGTAATAGTATAGACGTTTCCACCTCTTGTGATGGTCGAAAGGCGCTTTGCGGAATCATATCCATAGGTTACAGTAGCGTTTTGGCTACTATTCATCTTGGATGTGACCTTTTTAATCCTATCGCTACTGCCGTCATAGGTATAACTTGTCTGAGCAGAGCCGCTGACGATTTTTGTCAGTCTATCCGTATCGGCATTGTAAGTATAGGTTGCGGTAGTTCCCGCCGCATCGGTGACGGAGGCAATATGTCTATTGTTTGCGCTATAGGACTGCGAGGTTGTAATGACCTTTGAGGTGTTTTCCGAGCCAAAGGTAGTGCCTGTGAGCAAATTGGAGCTATAGGAATATGTAACCTTATAGCCAAGCTCCTGATGGGTGGCAGTTTCCAAAAGATGATTGTTATTATCGCAATAATCATACTCCCAAGTGCCATCAAGTTCACTCGTGCTCTGGGTCATTTCGTTATAGGCGTTATAGGCATTTTCGTATACCTTGCCGTCTTTCAGACTTCTGACCGATACCAAGTTGCCGTTTTCATCATAATCATAAATGCTGCCGGTAGAATCAAAGTTGAGAACAACATTTGAAATCTCGGCGCTGTTACAGTTGCGATAATATTGGAAATAAACGCAAACATACTGAACGTTATAATCGCTATCTCGCCAAGTGTCAGAGGGGATAAAGGGTTTTGCAGCGTTTTGCCAACTTGATGAATTATCATTAAAGGTGACAAACTGCAGCTCCTCGCCGACCTTTGTTCCGCTATCATCTTCATAAACGAACTTGATACAAAGTGAATAAAGAACGTTTTCGCGAAGACCCTTTGGCACGGAATTTGCTTTTGAATATGCAGAAAGGTCAAGCGCCAAGGTACTTGCGGGTTTATTTATCTTGACAGTTTGTGTTATAGCATAGTTACTATTATAGTGACCGACTATTTTATAGCCCTCTTTTATAAAGGATGGGCGGGTTGCATCGGTACCGGTATAAGTAACTGTGCCTGAGCCGGAGCTTGTATTGGTTGTATCCCAACTCGAAGCGTTATTCTTAAAGGTGGTATTTTCGAGCAGATTATAGTGGTTTGCACTATCAGCTTTTTCAAACTGAACAGCATCGAAATAGGCGGTACAGGTGGTTTTATCTACAACAAGAGTAACCTGATGTCCCTTTGATGCATCAAGATTTTCAGCAGTTACTTCTACTCGCTGCCAACTACCGTTTGTATAACCTATCGAGGTTTTTTCCACTACCTCGCCATCCTCGTATATGCGAAGCTGTACCTTTGTTGCTGCGGCATTGGTTATCTTTACATAAGCAGAAAGTGTATACGTACCATCTTCGGTGATGGTAACATCCTGCAACATTCTCCTATATGACCCCGAAGCGCCGACAATCTTAAGACTCTTATATCCTACATAGCTTTCGGTCGAAACGACTGTTGCGCCTGATGTTGCTTGCCAATTTGTTGCGCCATCTTCAAAGCTATGATTGGTTAAAAGATTGTTTACAGGTTTTTCAAGGGATACGTCTTTATAAAGCTGATGTATCCTTGAGGTTGCGGGTTTAGTAGTATCTGAGGGTGGGTTTTGGTAATCGGTATATGCTGAGCCGTGGTCGTTATATGCCGATGTGACTCTGCCCCAATTATCAAATACATAGGTGGTTTTTATGCCATTTGTATCGGTAATGGTGGTAGAGTTGCCCGAATTATAAGTAAAGCTAATCGAGTTGCCTGCGGTATCGGTACCAGAGGCGGTATAAAACTCGTTTACTGAGGAAATGCGGTTTGTAAGGTAATACTTTCTTGAAGAAGAGTCGTAGTTGTAATAATTGAACTTAACTCCTGTGTTGTCACTACCCGTGACCTTTGAGAGCATTCCGTCATCTTTATAGGTGAAGTTGACCACAGTTCCGTCATAATACGTAAGGTTTGTCAGGTGATTGCCCGAATCATAAGTAAAGTTTACGTATCTGCCGAAATCATCGGCAACCTTTGTGACATACCAGTTATCATTTCTTGTAATGGTAAGGTTATTACCCGAAGCATCGGTGATTTTTTGGATTCTATACTGATTATTCGGGTCATAAGTAACCGTGACGGATGCTTTTTTCTCGGCTGAATAAATACTCTTTACACAACCCGCCGAGCTGAACATTACATAGTTATCGTTTCGGTCGAGCAATTTCCAATCAGAGCCGACGATAGTAGCATCATAGCCATAGCCGAGTTCGTCTCTATCGTGGCTGACTGAGTTCTCGGTACTGCGTTTTAAGTAAATATCTGTACCATCTGTATCACGGTATTTATACAAATATCCGTTTGCATATTCGAGTGAAGAAGTATCAAGGCTAATAATTCGCTGATCAATATTGAGCTTCATTCCAAGTCCGCAAGTAGACAAGGAATAGGTGTTTGTATTGGCAGAATATCCATCATAAACAAGGCTCAAATTAAAGGGCAGTTTTTGAGATTCGGTTGAAAGCAAGGGAATCTCGGCGCTGACGTAGCCTGTGAACTGATTTATACTTGCAACGCCGCCTTTTGCAAGGCCGACAGTCGAATATGACCAATATCCCTCGACGCCCTTGGTGTCAGCGTAGGTGTAGATATAGTAGGGTTTTTTACCTGATGCAGTATTTGAATAAAAAGCTGCAAAATTCTGCGTTGTGCCTGCAGAATCGGTATGCAAAACGATACCATAGTTTGCATATTCACCGCAATGCCACGCCTGAGCAATCTCGGTAATGTCAAATTCATAGGTGGTTTCTGCAGTCGGCGACATAATATATGTCTGTTCAAGAGAGGAAACGTCTGGAAAGTCATCACCTGTCAAAGCAATGGTACCCTTTGCCCAGTTAGATGTCGCATGAGACAAATATACAGGAAATGCCGATGTGGGAGCGTTTGAACAAATAACGTTAAATGTTGCACCTGTGATACGCGCTGATTTAGGTATGCTCGATGGAATGGGTGCAAAGTACACCGCGCTGACATTAGTACCATAAACATATCCAACCTTTAAGGTGTTGCCGTTTTCGGCGAGTGCAGCAAGGTCAGAAGCGTCAAGACCTGTTTTGGCGCCTGTGCCGCTTTTAATTTTAGATGCATCGCTTTGTGCAGTTGCAACAATAGTGGGATCTATTGTAACGGGATAGACTCTATCGGAGGATTTTAGCCAATCCTTATCGGCATGAAGAATATACTCAAAGCCTTTATTCTTGTTCTTAAACTCAACCGTAATATTACTGCTGTAATTCTCAGCAGAGTCGAACATATATGGTGCTTCAATTGTGAAAACAACCTCATCGCCGTCTTTTACAAGCACGGAATTATCCTCTTGCAGTTCGGCGGTCATACCGTCAAAGTCATACTTGAACTTAAAGTCTGCCTTGCCGGTTTGCTTATTGATGATTAAACTTTCTTTGAGTTTATTACCTACTAGAGTGTATTCGACATCAATATATCCGTTATAGGCATAGGTGAGTTTAGATTCGTTTTTGTCTACCTCATAGGCATACTTATTGCGAATCTTTGTTTTTTCAGCCTCAGTAGTGGCTTTTTGGAGCTCTTGAGCAAGCTTTTGAGCCTTTTTGTCGGCTGTATTGTTTAACACTGCACCCTTCGAATTAGATGCGCCATCAACCGCAAAAGAAACCTTTTTGCCATTCTTTGAAATGATGATTTCTCTACTGTTTGAAAGGTCATCAGGAAGGGTTACAGAGAAATTGTTGTCTTTATTGACATAGCCACTTGTTCCGTCAGGAAGTGTGACGGCTTCAAGCGTGTTATCTATTTCTAAGTATTCGCCGTTTGAATCAAGATAATGAACGGGCACCGAATACTCAACGGCGGCATAAGTACCGTCATCCATTCTAAAATGCTTGACTGTTTCTTCTCGGCGAGATTCGTCTTCATATAAAACCTCGGCTATACGTAAAGGCTCGGAGTTCTCGGTAGCAGAAACAGTTTCGTTTGCCGCTGTATCCACCGCAAAAGCGCCGAGAGGCACTACTTGTAACACCAAGGCAAACACAAGCACTAGGGATATAATTTTTAATTGTTTACAAAAATGGAAGTCTTTCATAATCTACCTCCTTGGACACACGCAACGCTTGTTGCAAAGGGGTGGGTAAACATCAGACTTCCTCATCATTGGCTTATTAAATTAAAAAAGACCTAATACGAGGAAATCTGCCCAAAGATACGCGGCTTCGGGTGCCGCAACACTTTTCGGGTTGGGCTTCAGATGTACTCATACCGGTCACTTCCTTTCAGGACTTTAAGAAACCTTGTTATTATATTCCTAACAATAATATTATACTGGAAAAATATGTAAATGTAAAGAGATAATACGTATTTCGGCATATAGTTGAAATTGACGTTTAGTTTTTATTTAAAGTAAACAAAAGGCACAAAAAAGACCCCCCTTATGTACTAAGGGAAGGTCTTGGTTTTCTTTTAAACAATTACACTTTTTATCAAATTAATAACATTGGAAATAATCTAGACTTTTATTATTAAAGTTCTATTGAAAGAGTTTTTTTAGCGGGGGTGTACTGTCTGTACTTTACGCCTGCTGAATCAAGCATTTTTTTAGATGCCTTGACACCGTCGGTCTCGGCATATTTATCCGAAAGGTAGATAATTTCGCTTATTCCCTTCTGAATTATTGCCTTTGTGCATTCATTACAGGGGAAAAGGGTTACGTAGCAACGGCAACCACGAAGGTCTCCAAAGGCAGAATTGAGTATTGCATTAAGTTCTGCGTGGCAAACGAAGGCATACTTGGTATCGAGCATTCCGCCTTCCCTTTCCCAAGGGTAAACGTCATCCTCGCAACCTCTCGGCATTCCGTTATAACCAACAGAAACGATTCTGTTTTCAGAGTTTACAAGTACCGCACCTACCTGGGTACCGGGGTCTTTTGAGCGCTCGGCAGAAAGCAGTGCCACTCCCATAAAATATTCGTCCCAGCTTAAATATCCTTCGCGTTTCATTACTTTTCCTCCGAGTTTAATTTATCAATAATAGAAATAAGTTTCAACGGATTTTTTATCAGTTCTTTTGCGCCTGCACCTTTGAGTTCAGTTTCGTCTCTGAAGCCCCAAAGCACGCCGACGGGGTATGCACCTGAATTTACACCTGTTTCAACGTCAACACCTGAATCTCCCATAAAGACACATTCCTTCGGTGTGACGCCGAGTTCCTTCATGGCAAGAAGTGCCGCTGTAGGATCGGGTTTTGCGGGAATTCCCGGCTTTTGACCAAAGATAAGGTCGAAGGAATCACCGAAGAACTTATTTACGACAAGTTCTGCGGGACCCTGCGCTTTATTGGTGACGACTGCCACCTTTATTCCTTTATCTTTAACCGCTTTGATAAGTTCTGCTATTCCGCTGTATACCTCGGTATAATCAGCATAATGCACCGAATAGTGAGAAATAAAAGAATCGGTAATCTCCTTAAGTTCATCGGGGTCAATATCTTTTGGGGCGGCACGCTCTACCATTTTGGGAATACCGTTACCTGCAAAGTTCTTGAAGGCATCTTTCGGATGCGTGGGGTATCCTCTTTTAGAAAGTTCTGCATTGACACCACGGGACAAATCTCCCAACGTATCAAGTAAGGTACCATCAAGGTCAAATAAAACCGCTTTAATCAAAAATTTCACTCACTTTATTACAAATATCCTATAGATTATAGCATTAATATATCGCATTTTCAACAATAAGAAAAAATAAATTGAAATATTAAAAATTTTACTTGCAATTTAAAACAAAATCTGCTATTATATTTTGTGCTATGCAGACTATCAAAGGAGGTGCCCAACATGGCAAAATGCGAAATTTGCAACAAAGAGGTTGCTTTCGGCATCAAGGTTTCCCACTCTCACAGAAGATCTAACAGAACTTGGAAGCCCAATGTAAAGAAGGTAAAGGCGATCGTTAACGGAACTCCTGTTCGTGTAAACGTATGTACCCGTTGCCTCCGTTCAGGAAAGGTAACTCGCGCCATCTAATCAAATTTAACAAGATTAAGGTAAATAATTATGCCGAGGTGTTTTCACCTCGGCATTTGCCTTTTTATGTATTACTTTGTTTTTTTATTCCGAACATAAGGCGAAGTATGCCGCCGAAAAATTTAGGATTTTTTAATACTATTACCTTCACAAGTATCCCCCTAACAATTTCTCATACTCATTATTCCTAATATTATTATCAAGATAGCGAGGATAAAGACAACGGCGCTGCTTGAACAACAAGAAGCTACTATTAGGCCCAATCCGAAGGCAATTGCAAAAGAACCTTTTGGTGTTCTTCTTCTGTACATAGCGCCGTCCCCTTTCTCACAAACATAATATGTTAAAAAAACGGGATTGTGTATGTCCTTTACTTTTAATGTTTACAATATTAATAATGCTACTCCCTTTAATATCTATCCCGATAGGTATTCGTGGTTATATAAAAGGTAAAGCGGAATAAAACAGCAAAAAACCCGAAGCATCATTGATGCTTCGGGTTTTGTTTTTATTTATTAGATTGAAATAGTATCTGCAATCTTATAGCCATCGAAATCAAACGGCTTTTTCATTGCGAGTGCTTCATAAATATCATCATCTACAATTTTACCTGATCTATATGATACTATGCGGTTTCCAATACCATCGCAAAGAAGGTTTGCAGCATGGTAACCCATACGGCTTGCCATATCTCTATCACGAACTGTGGGTCTGCCACCTCTTTGTACGTGACCAAGAATGGTAGCACGGGATTCGATACCTGTTTCTTCTTCAATTTTCTTTGCGAGTTCCTCAACACCGCCGACACCTTCAGCAACAACGATAATGAAGTGCTTTTTGCCTGCATGCTGTGTATTACGGATTTTATCAATAATATCCTTTTGGAAGTCATATTCAATTTCAGGAACAAGTATTGCTGTAGCACCGACTGCGATACCTGATTCAAGTGCGAGGTAACCTGCGTGTCTGCCCATAACCTCAACAACTGAACAACGGTCGTGTGACTGTGTGGTATCACGGAGTTTATCAACCATTTCTACAGCGGTATTCATTGCGGTATCGTAACCGATTGTATATTCGGTAGCGGCAATATCATTATCAATAGTACCGGGAATACCGATACAGTTGATACCGTTTTTAGTAAGTTCACTTGCACCGCGGAAACTTCCGTCACCACCGATAACTGCAATACCGCCGATTCCAAGGCGCTTACAGGTATCGACAGCCATCTTCATACCCTCTTCGGTTTTGAACATGGGGCTTCTTGCCGTATAAAGCACGGTACCGCCTCTATGAATTATATCAGAAACGCTACGAAGATTTAGTTCGACTATGTCTCCGTCAATAAGTCCGTTATATCCACGCATAACGCCATAGACCTTTACGCCTCTGGACATTGCTGTTCTTACAACTGCTCTGATTGCAGCGTTCATACCGGGAGCATCGCCGCCGCTGGTAAGAACACCGATTGATTTAACCTTGTTTTCCATAACTATCTCCAATACATATACAAGTTTAATTATCTAATTATATATAATATTACATTTTTTGACTTTGTCAAGTGCTGTTTGTGATAAATTTAACGTTTTTACTGCCAAGAACTATAGAAAGGTTATCAATTAGTTCCTCGCTATAAGAAACGTTCATACTTTTTGGGGCAAAAAGACGTTTTCCGTTATCCTCACAAACTATTATTACCGAATAATCACCCGAATATCTTTCGCAAAGTGACAATGCGGATTTGCAAGAATTGGATTCGAATGACGGAACTTTTATATAAAGTCCTTCAGGCATTTGCTTTTTGGCAGACGATGCCGACTTTGCCTCCTGCTCGGTGACAAGCGAAATCTTATCGCAAATAACTTCTGCTTCGCCCGATTCCTTGACGCTGACCTTTCCGACAACCTTAAGCACACTTCCCTTTTCGCAAAGTGACTCATACTGAGCAAGTTTATTTGCAAAGACAAGTATACCGAATGCGCCAAATCGGTCTTCTAATGTGAGAATTCCGTACATTGAGCCGTTTTTTGCCGCTCTTTTTTTGAGTTCATCAACAATTCCAATTATGACAACGGTTTTACCGTCGAGTTCTGCCGCTCTGTCGGGGTCGGCAAGGTCACAGGATTTTGTGGATTTTTGTGAAAGCGCATACTGCTCGTATTCCTGCATGGGATGACCAGAAATATAAATACCCATCGTTTCTTTTTCAAGTTCCAACTTTTCATACAAGGGTATTTCTTCAAGATTCGGAATTTCAACAGGTTTATTATTTTGCCTTGAAACGCCCATGCTTTCAAACAAATCCATCTGACCGACGCTTTGAAGTCGTTTCCTTGACTCTACGTCCTTCATAACGGCGTCTATACTTTGCAGCATCTGACGGCGGTTAGCACCCAGTCCGTCTAGTGCTCCGCATTTTACAAGACTTTCGAGCGCTCTGCGGTTGAGTTGTTGACCGTAAAGTCTTTCACAAAGGTCGGCAAGTGAAGTATAATTTCCGTTTTGCCTTTCCTTGACGAGAAGGTCAATAAGACCTGCGCCGAGGTTTTTAACACCTAAAAGGCCGAATCTTATTCCATTTTCATCCGCCGTGAATCCTGATTCACTTGAATTGACTGATGGCGGCAAAATAGGAATACCAAGTCTTGAACACTCGGCTATATACTCTGTAACCTTTGCAGAGGAATCAAGGACGCTTGTAAGAAGCGCCGCGAGATACTCTTTAGGATAGTGGCATTTCAAGTATGCCGTTCTGTAAGACACGACTGCATAAGCCGCTGCGTGAGATTTATTGAACGCATAGGAACTGAATGCCGACATATCGTCAAAAATGGTTTCGGCAACTTTTTCGGGCACTCCGTTATTCACACAACCGATACAGCCGTTTTCACCCTCTTCTCCGAAGATGAAAGCGTTTCTCTCTTTTGCCATAACGTCGTGCTTTTTCTTGGACATCGCTCTACGGACGATATCCGCTCTGCCGAGAGAATAACCTGCAAGAGTGCGGAAAACCTGCATAACCTGTTCCTGATAGACGATACATCCGTAGGTCTCGGCAAGAATTGGCTCTAACAGTGGTGTTAAATATTTAATCTTATTCTGATTATTATGGTTGTAAATATATTTTGGAATTGAATCCATAGGACCGGGGCGATAAAGGGACAAAATTGCGATAAGGTCCTCGATCTTTTCGGGACCGAAGGTCTGCAAGACAGATTTCATACCCGAAGATTCGAACTGGAACACACCTTCAGTAAGTCCCCCACCCATCATATTCATGGTTTTTTTATCGTCCACAGGAATTTTCTCGATATCTATATCAATACCCTTAGAACGAAGCATTTTTACTGTATCGTCAATAACCGTGAGGTTGCGAAGCCCCAAAAAGTCCATCTTGAGAAGTCCGAGTTCATCAAGCAAGGTCATTGTATATTGAGTGACCACTGCTCCGTCGTTAGTTGCAAGCGGCACGTACTGTGATACGGGTTTATCCGATATTACAACGCCTGCCGCATGGGTAGAGGCATGTCTTGGCATTCCCTCAACTCGCTTTGCGGTATCTATAAGCAGCTTGACCTCACTATTTTCTTCATAAGCGAATTTAAGGTCGGGTGACTCTTTAAGCGCCCTTTCGATAGTCATACCAAGGGTATTTGGCACGAGTTTTGCAATTCGGTCACAAAGTGAATACGGAATTGCAAGTGCACGTCCTACGTCACGGATAGCGCCACGAGCCGCCATTGTACCAAAAGTGACTATCTGTGCGACGTGGTCGGCACCATATTTTTCGATAACGTAGTCTATTACCTCTTGTCTTCTGATATAACAAAAGTCTATATCAAAGTCGGGCATTGATACTCTTTCGGGGTTAAGAAAACGCTCAAAAAGAAGATTATATTTTATTGGGTCGATACCCGTAATTCCTATACAATAAGCCGCTAGACTACCTGCGCCCGAACCTCTGCCCGGACCTACAGGTATGCCTTTGGATTTTGCATAGTTTACAAAATCCTGAACAATCAGATAATAGTCGACGTATCCCATTTTGGATATGACTGAAATTTCGTATTCAAGGCGCTCAATTGCCTCTTTTGTTGGGTTATTATCGTAATTTTTATAAAGACCTGCAAAACAAAGTTCCCTGAAATACTCAATATGGTCTTTATTTCCTATATCAAAAACAGGTAATTTAATTTTTCCGAATTCAAATTCAAGGTTGCAACGCTCGGCAATTTTTACAGTATTTTCAACTGCAACGCTCGGAAAAAGCGCCGCCATTTCATCCCCTGTTTTAAGATAAAATTCATCTGTCGGGAATGTGAGGGGGCTTTTTTCATTAACTGTTGTACCTGTTTGGACACATATAAGCACCTTTTGCATATTTGCATCTTGTTTTTCTACATAGTGGACGTCATTGGTACAAACGAGCGGAATGCCTGTCTCGGCAGAGATTTTCATAAGTCCTGCGTTTACCCTTTGCTCATCATCAATGCCGTGGTCCTGAAGTTCAAGATAATAGTTATCCTGTCCGAAAATTTCCTGCATTTCTATTGCAGACGCTTTTGCATCTTCATATTTTCCCTGCATTAGAAGTTTTGGAATTTCACCCGCAAGACAAGCAGAAAGAGCAATAAGACCCTCATGGTGCTCTTTTAAGAGATCTTTATCAATACGGGGTCTTGTATAAAAGCCCTCGGTAAAACCGTCTGAAACCAATTTTATAAGGTTACTATAACCCTTTTCATTTTCGCAAAGAAGGACTAAATGGCGGTATTCCCCATCAATTTCCTTGACCTTATCAAATCTTGTTCTGGGCGCTACGTAAACCTCGCAACCGATTATGGGTTTAATGCCCTTCTTCTTTGCGGCTTTATAGAAAGTTACCGCACCGTACATAACGCCGTGGTCGGTAATTGCAACGGCAGACTGGCCCTTTGCGGCTACTGCATCTATGAGTTCATCAATTCTGCAAGCGCCGTCCAAAAGACTGTATTCGGTATGTAAATGAAGATGAACGAAATCTTTCATTGCAATTACTCCTTTCGTAAAATTATTGTTTAGAAAGTTCTATGAGTTTAGAAATTCTATGGTTAAGACCCGATCGGGTTAGTTGTTTTTTATTGTTTTCATTATAGATATTAAGCAGTTCCGTAAGACTTGACACGGGATTTTCGAGTCGAAGGTTTGCAATGTCTATAAGTTCTTTAGGCAAAAGCCCGAGTTTGCCTTCTTTTTTCAGTTTTTCTATGGCGGTCGTTTGAATCAGCGCCGCGCCTGATGTTTTGGCTATGTTTGCCGTTTCAAAATTATTCTTTCTGTTTTCGTTATTTCTAATATCTTTTATAACCGAAACACTAATGAATTCAAGTGAAAATTTCGGTGCTTCAATAGCCGTGAGAAAATCCTCAATATCCTCGCTTTTTTTGATATAAACGATTACGTATTTTCCTCTTGAGGACATATATGGGTTTATACCTCGACGGTACAAAAGTGAATAAAGGTCAACCGCTAAAGAATTATTTTTTACAACAAATTCTAATCTATACTGTTTTTGTGGGTCGCTTATACTTCCGCAGGAAAGAAACACTCCCCTTAAAAATGCAGACATACAGCAAGATTTTGACAGTTTGTCCCCGTTTATATTATCGAAGGTACAGCCCATATTACGAGTGAATTCATTAAGCACACGCTTTTTATCGACTTCTCCCGATATAAACGCTTTATACCTTTTACGCTCATTGCCACTGACGGATATTTTTATGCGGCAATCAAAGAGGCGGCGCATCAGTTTGGAGAAAACCGTTGCCGCATCTTCGTTTTCGGTAGTAAAGGAGATATCATCGGCTGAAAATGTCCGACTAAAAAGCAACATACCGTAACATTCGGCAAGCGCACAACAGTCGGACATTCGAGATTTGCTCAGAGCGGTCTTTATATCATTTGAAAAAGACAAATAAATATCTCCTTTCTTTTATTTTTGTTTTTTATTTTCTGCCCACGAATATAACTTCGGGTTCGAGAGCGTAACCCGTTTTGAGAGATACCGTTTGCTCGATATGAGAAATGAGGCGCAAAACGTCCGAACAGGTTGCATTTCCTTTATTTATGACAAAACCTGCGTGTTTCTCGCTCACTTTTGCACCGCCAATTGAAAAACCTTTAAGTCCGCAAGATTCAATCAAAGTACCTGCAAAGTTACCTGCGGGGCGCTTGAAGGTACTTCCTGCGCTCTTGGCATCAAGTGGCTGTTTTGTAACTCTTCTAGTCATAAAATCATCCATTTTAGCGCGGATTTCGGTCTTATTACCCTTTGCAAGTCTGAAAGTTACGCTTGTGATGATATTTTTGTTTTTCTTGAAGACGCTTGTTCTGTATCCAAGTGACATATCTTCTGCCGAAACCGTGACGATTTCGCCACTATCGGTTATACATTCAGCAGATTCAACAACATCCTTAATCTCGCCGCCGTATGCACCGGCATTCATATAAAGCGCACCGCCGACAGTACCCGGAATACCGTAACCAAACTCAAGTCCTTGAAGGGACTGTTCTTCACAGTATTTGCAAAGATTTGCAAGTTTAACACCTGCCGAGCAGGTCACAGTTTCGCTATTATGGGAAATATCGTTCCAATCCCCTACCTTTATAACGGCGCCTTCGATTCCTTTATCCGAAACCAAAAGATTTGATCCGTTGCCTATGACGAGGTATGGAACGTCGCATTTTTTTGCAAGACAAAGTACCCTTGCGAGTTGTAAGGGGTTTTCAGGCATCACAAAAACATCGGCATTACCGCCAATACCAAAAGTGGTATGGCGGCACATTGCCTCGTTTTCTGAATATTCGATTTTTTCATTTGAAAGTTCGCAAATAAATTGCTCGAGTTTCATAAAAAAATCTCCAACTAATTAGTTTTCGTAAAGTCTGTAAAGGAATGCGGCACCGATTATACCTGCATCGTTACCGAGTTCTGCAGTTTTGATTTCGGTCTGTGCGGGAGCGTTCTTTGAATATCTGAAATGCTCAACGTATTTTCTGACGGGAGCAAGTAAGGTTTCGCCCTCTTTTGAAATACCGCCGCCGACACAAAGAACTTCGGGCTGGAAGATATTGATAACGTTAGTAAGACCGCAACCGAGGTATTCACAGAATTTTTCAACGACTGCTTTTGCGGTTTCGTCTCCTGCACGCATACCGTCAAATGCAGTTCTGCCGTTGACGTTTTCAATATTTCCGTTTACAAGTTCCCACATTTTACTGTCGGTATTCTTTTCCATAGCGGCTTTTGTCTGACGGATAAGTGCGGTTGCCGATGCATAAGACTCAAAGCATCCGTTTCTGCCGCAAGAACAGGGTTCTCCGTCCATCATAATAACGATATGACCGATTTCACCGCCTGCGCAGTTAAATCCGACTACCATTTTGCCCTCAACAATAACACCGCCGCCAACACCTGTGCCGAGTGTGATTGCGGCAAAGTTTTTAGTGCCTTTACCTGCGCCTGCAATCATTTCACCGTAAGCCGCTGCGTTTGCATCGTTATCGAGATAAATAGGAAGGTTTCCAAGTTCCTTTGTGAGCATTTCTCTCATAGGAGTATTGGAAAATTTAAGGTTGTTTGAAGTTGCGATAACGCCTGTGTAGGGGTTAACGCTACCAGGGCTTCCAACACCTACGGATTTGATATCTGCAAGGGTAAGACCTGCATTTTCTACAGCCATTTTTGCTGCCTTTGCCATATCTGCAACGATTTCCTCTGCGGGTCTTCCTGCATTTGTTTTCATTTTTCCTTCACCAAGGATTTTATATTCATCATTTACGACTGCCGCCGCAATATTTGTTCCGCCAAGGTCAATTCCAATGTAATACATAATTTTTACTCTCTTTTCTTTGTTATTTTATGTTCAAAAAATGATACTTATTTATAAACGTCATCAATATTTGTGCTTGTGCGCTCAGGGATAATATCAGTTGCCATACCGAGTTTTTTAAGAAGTTCGTTTGCGGCGTTATATCCCATCTTTTTCTGACGGTTGTTCATAGCGGCAACCTCGATAATAACAGCAAGGTTTCTGCCCGGTTTAATGGGGATTGTAATAGAGGTGATATTGAGTCCCAAAATCTCGGTGGTTTCATCCTCAAGTCCCATTCTGTCATACGCTTTATTAGAATCCCATTGTTCAAGTTTAATTACCATATCAATCTTTTCGGTGGGTTTAACTGCACCGACACCGAAAATACGGCTGATATTGATAACACCTATACCGCGAAGTTCGATAAAGTGTCTGATATTTTCAGGTGCGCTACCTACCAAAGACCTTGATGATACTCGTCTGATTTCAACCGCATCGTCAGCAATCATTCTGTGACCACGTTTTACAAGTTCGATAGCCGCTTCGCTCTTACCTACTCCGCTTTCGCCGAGAATCAGTATGCCTTCGCCGTAAACGTCGACCAAAACGCCGTGTCTTGTAATGCGGGGCGCCAACTGAACGTTAAGAAAAGCAATAAGCGCAGACATAAAATCAGAGGTTGATTCGCTTGTCTGATACAAGGGTACGTTATTGATATTTGCCTGATTTACAAAGAACTCACTCGGCTCAATTCCTCTTGCAATTACAACAAGGGGTGGCTTTGTGGAAAGGAATTTGCTTATTCTCTCCTCATATTCATCTTTTGAAAGAGTTTCAAGGAAACTTACTTCACTTTTACCGACTATCTGGATACGGTCGTTATCGTAATACTCATAGTATCCCGAAAACTGAAGTCCCGGACGATTAACGTCAGCAGAGGATATCATAATTTCAGCAGGGTCTCCATTGACCGAAATGGGTTTTAAGGAAAACTCCTCCACAATTCTTGCAAGTGATACAGAAAATTGAGATTTCATATATGCCTCCTGTATAAATATTCCATACACAGTTATTGTAGCACATATCATCTCATATTAAAAGAGAAAAATTTAATTTTATATAATAATTTAATATATATCTTGATTAGTGGACCAAAAGTATGTATAATTATACTGATGTAATTTGTGCTTATTTTGAAATTTCGGCACAAAATGATAAAATTTTACGGATGTGATTTTATGAAACTTGGTATCGTAGGCCTTCCTAACGTTGGAAAATCTACACTTTTTAATGCTATTACAAATGCAGGTGCCGGTGCTGCAAACTATCCTTTCTGTACTATTGAGCCGAACGTGGGCGTTGTTGCAGTGCCTGACAGCCGACTCACAAGACTTTGTGAAATGTACACAGTCGGTGACAGAGTGCCCCCTATCGTACCTGCAGTTATTGAATTCGTTGACATTGCAGGTCTTGTAAAGGGTGCTTCCAAAGGCGAAGGTCTCGGAAACAAATTCCTTGCAAACATACGAGAGGTTGACGCTATCGTTCACGTTGTTCGTTGCTTTGAAAACGACGATATTATTCACGTTGAAGGCAGTGTTGATCCCCTTCGTGACATTGAAACTATTGATCTCGAACTTATCTTCTCTGATATTGAAATGGTGCAAAGAAGAATCGACCGCACAACAAAGGCACTCAAGGGTGACAAAACTCTTGCCGCTGAACTCGATTTCCTCAAAAAAGTTCTTGAAGTCTTGGAAAGCGGAAAATCCGCAAGAACCATTGAATGTGATGAAGATGAAAAGGCAATACTTGATTCAATGACACTTCTTACCGCAAAGCCGATTATATACGCCGCAAATTTAAGTGAGAGCGATTTTTCGGGCGGAAACGCAGAAGGAAACCCCCATTTTTCAAAGGTTGCTGAACTTGCAAAAAAAGAGGGTTCCGAAGTACTTCCTATTTGCGCTCAGATGGAAGCAGATATGTCGGGTATGGACGAGGAAGAAAAACTTATGTTCCTTGCCGACCTCGGACTTGAGCACTCGGGTCTTGACAGACTTATACAAAAAAGTTACTCCCTTTTAGGTCTTATTTCATTCCTTACCGCAGGTGAAAAAGAAGTTCGTGCCTGGACAATCAAAAAAGGTTGGAAAGCGCCTCAGGCAGCAGGACGAATTCACACGGATTTTGAAAAGGGATTTATCCGCGCACAAGTCGTTGCTTTTAAGGATTTGGACGAATGCGGAAGTCTTGCAAACGCAAAGACCAAAGGCCTTGTTCGCACCGAGGGTAAAGAATACGTTATGCTCGACGGTGACGTTGTAGAATTCTTGTTTAACGTTTAGGAGATAAAATATGCGTAAAACCAAAATCGTTTGCACCATAGGCCCTGCCTGTGCAAACCGTGAAACACTTACAGCCATGTGCAAAGCGGGTATGAACGTTGCACGACTCAACTTTTCACACGGCGACCATTCAGGTCATCTTGACAACATAAATTTAATTAAGGAAGTCCGACAAGAACTCGGTCTTCCGATTGCTATATTGCTTGATACAAAGGGCCCCGAATACCGAATCGGAAAGTTCCAAAACGGCTCGGTAACACTAAACGAGGGAGACACCTTCACATTCACCGACAAAGATATTATCGGTAATGAGAGTATTGTATCGGTTAGTTACAAAAATCTCGCAAGTGAACTTAATATTGGCAGTACTATTCTTCTTAACAACGGTCTTATTACCTTTGAAGTTACCGAAATTGTTGGCAATGACGTCATTTGCAAGGTAATTGAGGGCGGAAAACTTTCAGACCGAAAGAGTATGAGTTTTCCGGGTGTTGTGCTCAAGCAAAAGTATTTAAGCGAACAGGATAAGAGCGACATTCTTTTCGGCATTAAAAACGGAATTGATTTTATCGCCTGTTCCTTCGTTTCCTGTAAGCAAGACCTTATTGACATTAAGGAATTTATCGAGAGCGAGGGCTTTGATACAAAGGACATCGAGCTTATCGCCAAGATTGAAAACCGAGCAGGTGTTGATAACATTGACGAAATCTGCGAGGAATGTTCAGGTATTATGGTTGCGCGTGGTGACCTCGGTGTTGAAATACCTTTCGTTGAAGTACCTGCTATCCAAAAGAGACTTATTACCAAGTGCAGACTTTTAGGTAAAAGGGTTATTACCGCTACCGAAATGCTCGAATCAATGATTTACAATCCAAGACCGACAAGAGCGGAAATTTCCGACGTTGCAAACGCAGTTTTCGATGGTACGAGTGCTATAATGCTTTCGGGTGAAACCGCTGCGGGAAAATACCCCGAACTTACGGTATCTGTAATGGCAAAGATTGCAGAAAGAGCCGAAAACAGCATTGAATACGATAAGATTTTCCGCACATACGAGTTCAGAATAAACGACCTCGTTGACGCTATTTCACATGCGACCTGCGGAATGGCTATCGACATAAACGCAAGTGTCATTGCGGCTTGTTCTCTTTCGGGTAAAACCGCAAGAATGATTTCCCGTTTCCGTCCCCCTGTTGACATATTAGGTCTTACTACAAACGAAAAGACCTGGAGAAAACTTGCTCTTTCATGGGGTATTACACCTGCGCTTTGCGAGGTATATCAATCGACCGACGTTCTTTTCTTTACCGCAAAGAATATGTCGAGAGACGTTTTTGGGCTAAAGCCAGGTGACAGAGTAGTAGTTACCGGCGGTATCACAAACGGAAGCGTCGGAAACACGAATATAATCAAGGTTGAAACAATATAGCGAAAGACCGACAGTAAAAACTGTCGGTCTTTCTTTTTAAGGAGAAATTAAACTTTTACCAATATTTATCCTGTGTTTGCACGTCATCATAAATCTTATCGAAAAGTTTTTTATACTCATCAGGGACTTTGTAATATTCCTCACCGTTTATTTTATCTTCATATTGGAAATAGTAACCTTCTCCCCTGACCTCTACAACGTCAAAGCATCTATCATAAAATGTCCCCGTATCCTCGCAGGTATAAATGGTATACATCCATTGGGTTTGCAAATTGAAGTTTTTAACCTTACAAAAAGCGAGCGTATACTCGATTGCTTTTATTGTTTCTTCATCAACTATATTGAGATTTGCGCGGTAAGCATTAGGCCCTATGATTTCCTCTGTTCTATATGCATATTTATCCTTATTATAAGTTGCTATAAGGGTCATATAGTAGTCATATTCATCGGTTTTACAATAAAAGTTTCCGCCCGTTTCAATGAGTCCCATAGGTTCACAGACCCAAAAATAGTATCCGTAAAGTTCTGATAAAAGCACGGGAACGTCACTTTCCGTGATATATCCGCCGGGTTGTAAATTATTATAAAATATATCATCATTTACGGGTATTTGCTTATAATTTACACCCTTCCATACGAATTCGGTTTTATCGTCATTAAGGAAAAATGCCTGTTGCTCTTTCATTTCATCGAGCATGGAGCAAGAGCAAAGTGAAAAGCAAATGATGATTACGAGCAATACCGATGCAAGTCTTTTTACTGTATTTTTCATTTCACTTTCCTCCTTATTCAATGTTGAGTTTCTTTTGCATCACTTTGAGTGAAACAAGATAATAAACGAATCCCATAACGGCTGTTAAAACTATAAACAACCATGAGCCTGCATGTAATAATTGCTTTGCATTTTTATCAATGAAATCTGAAACAGCCATCATAAATTCATGTGAGAAGGTAATACTAGAGAATATCATAATTGCAATTGTTGCGAGAATCTGGGTTGCATAATAATATGCGAAATAAATACCTACTGCTGCGGCTACACGGTTTTTCTTTGCGGTTTGTCCGAGTGTGATACATGCATAGAAAAGCAGATACTCGGTAAACAATGCAACTATTGCGGCAATTACAAATTCAATTATATAGAATGTAAGATTACCTGCACCGATATTTTCTGAAATACGATTCAAAATATATCCCGCCGCTTTGAAAAGTTCTACCGTGAATTCCCCTGCAGTTGCAATACATACCGATATAAACACATTGATAAGGGTTGCAACTGTTACCGAAACGGCGCATATAAGTTTTGCAAAAATATGCTGTGAATGGGTTACAGGCAAGGTAAAAGTCAGGTATCCTTCCGCCTTGAAAAGATTTTTATAATATCTTTGTATCGAAACTATAAAGGTCATAACGATACATACTATTATTGCCGCTACAAAGGCAATGACTGCAGAGACGAAAAGGATTGAATAACCCGTGCTGTCGTTTTCGAATATCTGAATGAAACGAAGCAGCGTTGCGATGCCAACAAGAGCGAGTTCGATAGGTAAAAGTGACCGCAGATATGCTATAAATTCGTGTTTTATAAGTTTTTTTACCATTTGAACACCTCCCTGAAAAGAGCGTCTACGCTCTTGCCGTTTTCTTCACGGATTTCATCAACAGATTTTTGTAAAACAAGTCTTCCCTGTTTTATAAATATAACCTCGTCAAGCACCTCTTCAATATCCGAAATCAAGTGGGTTGAAATGATTACCGATGCTTCGGGATTATAGTTATTTATAATGGTTGAGATGATATAATCTCTCGTTGCAGGGTCAACACCTGCTATCGGCTCGTCAAGGACGTAAAGACGGGCGTTTCTGCTCATAACAAGGATGAGCGACACCTTTTCTTTATTACCCTTTGAGAGAGTTTTGAGTTTGCAAGTCGGCTCGATTGCAAGGCGTGACAGCATTTCGTAAGCAAGATCTTTACGGAAGTCTTCATAAAAATCTGCAAACATATTTACTATCTGCTCAACAGTCATCCAACTATTGAGAAAATTATTATCGGGAAGATATGATACTACCTTTTTGGATTCAACTCCGGGTTTATTTCCGCATACTGTAATACTGCCCGAATTTGCCTGTAAAAGTCCGTTTATAAGTTTAATCAGGGTTGTTTTTCCCGAACCGTTAGGACCTAAAAGCCCAATGATTTTGCCGCTTTCGACGGTCAAATCAAGATTGTCGAGTGCAACTACGTTTGTATATCTTTTGGTGATACCTTCGCATCTTAAAAGTACACTCATTTTATCAACTCCTCAACGTATTTTAATATTTGCTCTTTATCAAGGCCGAGATTTCTCATTTCCTCGATATAGTTTGCGGTTTTATTTGTGATAATCTCATTTGCACTTTGTTTGGCAATCGTTATATCATCGCTGACAAAGTTTCCCGATCCTCTCACTGAATAAATTACTCCGCTTTGCTCTAACTGTTCAAAAGATTTTTGCACTGTATTTGGGTTTACTCCTGCCGCTACCGCTACCTCTCTGACCGAGGGTAGTTTTTCTCCTGCACCGTATTCTCCGCTTGCAATTTTCACGCAGATTTGCTCGGTTATCTGTGGGCAGACAGGACGGTTTTTATCCAATTTCCAGCTCATTTCATCTCTCCTTCCGCATCAAGTGTACTACTGTACTAACACAATAGTACACTTTCTGCGCCGATTTGTCAATAGAATTTATGAAAAAATTTCCTCAAAAAGAAAAAAGCACCTACAAAATTGTAGGTGCTTTAAATTTAATATTTTATTGTGGATCGTATTCAAAACAAGCCATTGGAAGCAGTTTGAAAAGGTTTTTCTTATGCAGAGTATCAATTCTTTCCTTAATAGCGGGGTCTTCACAAACGCCTTCACGGATATATTTATCAAGCACCGCATAAGTAAAGCCGAGGTTATCCTCATCGGTCTTGCCGCAAAGTCCGTCAATGGGGACTTTATCTACAAGCACGTCGGGAAGTCCCAAAACTCTGCCGACCTTTTTGACTTCATCAACGGTAAGGCGTGACAAAGGTGAAAAATCCCCTGCCGCATCGCCGTATTTGGTTGAATATCCGACGTAATCCTCCGACAGATTACAGGTGTTTGCCACTCTGCCGTTTTGAGACTGTGAAACGGCGTAAACCGCCGCCATACGAAGTCTTGGTGGGAGATTTGTGGTAGTAAAGGGGCTTGGCTCCCCTACTGCGTTTTTAACGGCAGACATCATACCGTCGTAAGCATCTTTGATATTTACGACGTAAGATTTAATACCGAGATGAGAAACGAGAAGTTCAGCCATATCTATATCGTGTTGCTCACCGTTTGGCATCAAGACACCGATTACTCTATCCTTGCCGAGTGCTTCTACGCAAAGAGCGGCTACAACAGAACTATCCTTGCCTCCCGAAATGCCGAGCACGGCGTTACATCCATTGCCGTTTTGAGAGAACCATTCTTTGATCCATTCTACTATGTCAGCAGTAACTTTTTTTGCATTGAATTCCATATTATTACCTCGATTTTTCATATTCTTCCAACAGGTATTTTGCAACACCGTCACAAGTATTTGCAGGAATGATTAAATCTGCAGCCGCCTTTACCTCATCGGTGGCATTCTCTACCGCAATTTTAAGGTCGGCAACCGAGAAAAGCGGCAAATCGTTATGATTATCACCGAATGCCACGATTCTGTCGGCAGAGGTCAGTTCCTTGAGTTTTTTAGCGGCAAGCGCTTTATTGGCAAAGCGTGAGGTTACTTCGATAAACCACATACCCTTTCGATAAACGTCCTCATAGCAAGTGCAGTTAAAAACAAACTCAGGGGCTATCATTTCTGCCGCTGTTTTTACCGCATTTTCATCCCCCACCGCCGCTATGAAAACTATCTGGTCGGTTTCGTTAAAAATATCAACCTGCCTGAAACTACGGTAGGATTTTTCACGCAGTCGGTTGAAATAACTTTGATGCTCGTTTACCTCGCACTTATACTCAACGTCAAGGTCTTCATTACTGAAGAAAAAGACGTTAGGTGGGCAACCTTTTTGCTCTAAAATTTCACAAGTTTTGAGCGCCGCCTTACGTTCAAGCGGCAGGTGATGCAAGGTTTTGCGTGGAGATTTTGAAATATCGGTTATAAAGGTTCCGTTCATTGTAATTATTGGGGTTTTGAAGCGAAAATCCTTGAGTATATGCTTTGCGTCGCTTAGTGACCGTGAGGTTGCAAGGGATATGAGCATACCCTCACTTGACAAGCGGTTTATTGTATCTAAAGTGAATTTTGAAGGAGTAGCGTCTGCGCCAATTAATGTGCCGTCAAGATCTGAAATATAGAGCGTTTTCATACTATTCCTCCATTTCGGCAATTTCTTCCGAAAGTGCTGCCCATTCGTTCATTCTGGCATCTAATTCAACACCCGTTTGCTCAATAAAGGTGGTGAGTTCAGTGAGTTTTTCGTAATCAGAGGAAACCTCGTCGGTCGATATTAAACTCTCTGCATCCGAGAGGGATTTTTCGAGAGATTCTATTTCACTTTCAAGTTTTCTTGCCGCCGCTTTTAATGAACGGAGTTTACTTGCATCCTTTTTGCGTTTTAGATAATTTTCTTTATTTTCGGATACCTTTTTCTCCGCTTTAATCTCGGCGGTTTTAGGTGCTCTTTTGCTTATATAATCATCATAATTGCCTATATAAGTTAAAATTCCTTCGGGTGTGAGTTCCAAAACCTTGGTGGCAAGACTGTTTATAAAATATCTGTCGTGAGATATTACAAAAAGGGTGCCCTCATAGTCTTTCAGCGCCATTTCAAGCGCCTCTCGGGACGGAAGGTCCAAATGGTTTGTCGGCTCGTCTAAAAAGAGGAAATTTGCCTTTTTAAGACCGAGTTTACAAAGAAGAACTCTTGCCCTCTCTCCGCCCGACATATCGCCTATATTTTTGAAAACCTCATCGCCCTTGAAAAGATAGGACGCAAGTGCCGAACGAACGGCGGTATTATCAAGATAAGGATATGAATCCTGAATTTCCGAAAAGGCGGATTTTCTATGGTCTATCCCCTCTCCGTGCTGATCGAAATAACCCGTGCTTACGCCGACACCGTATTTGACCGAATTATCGGCTAAAAGTCTTTTTATTAGGGTGGTTTTTCCGCAACCGTTCGGGCCAACAAGGAAGATACGTTCCCCACGTTTAATATCAAGGTTTACCCCTTCAAAAAGAGTGCGCTCAGTAAATGAAACCGAAAGATTTTTAACGAGAAGGCAATCGTTTCCGCTTTGGTATTTTATAGGAAAAGAAGGATTTATAACCTCCGGCTCGGGATCGGGAATTTTTAAGTCTTTTGTGAGACGCTCGATTTGTTTTTCCTTGCTTTCTGCCGTTTTGATATTCTTTTCCCTGTTCCAACGGTGCTGCTGCTCGATTATCTTTTCAATTCTTTCAACCTCGCGCATTGTATTTTCATACTTTCTGCGCTCGGATTCCTTGATTATGCTTCGCACCTCGCGGAATTTGGTATAGTTGCCGTTTACGATATACATACGGCGGTTTTCTATCGAAAAGGTTCTGCTTGTGACTTTATCGAGGAAATATCTGTCGTGGGATATTATCATTGCGGCGCCTTTATAGGAAGCCAGAAACTCCTCTAACCAGACAACCGACTCGGTATCAAGATGGTTGGTAGGCTCATCAAGGAGAAGTAAATCAGGCTCTGACAAAAGGAGTCTGCAAAGTTCGATTTTTGAGCGCTGTCCACCCGACAAAGCACTGATTGGAAGGGCTTGTTCTTCATCCGAAAATCCAAGTCCTCTCAAGGCCGCCCGAGTGCGATTTTTATATGTCAAACCGCCGTTTTTTATAAATTTATCATTGAGTTCATCGTATCTTGCGATAACTTCATCAGAAGTCTGTGTTTCGAGTTTACGTGATAAAATTTCAAGTTCATGCTCATCTTTGATGAGAGAAGAAAACACCGATAACGCTTCATTATACGCCGACAAAGAGCTATCTTTACAGGCATGCTGTTGAAGATAACCCACCACAAGTCCCGACTCTCTGACAATGCCGCCCTTATCTTGTGAAAGTTTGCCTAAAACAAGATTGAAAAGAGTGGTTTTGCCGCATCCGTTAGGACCTATTATTCCGATTTTATCCCCCGCCTCAATACTGAAGGTCAAATCCTCGAAAAGAAGGTTTTCACCAAAAGACATTGAAAGCGAATTTGCTGACAGTATCATTTTATCGGTTCCTTGAAATCAGATTGCCAAAGCGGAAATTCCGCCTCGCAATGACATTATAATCTAATTTTAATTTAATTACAAGATGTGAAAGGTTTTTACTTGTAATTATTGGAAAATAGGTATATAATACTTTTGTATGTAATAATTTTCGGAGGAAAATAAAATGGCAGAGAAATTTTATATTACAACAGCGATTGCTTACACATCAAGAAAACCTCACATTGGAAACACCTATGATATAGTTCTTGCAGATATGATAGCAAGATACAAGAGAATGCGAGGATACGATGTTTATTTTATGACCGGCTCTGACGAACACGGACAGAAAATCGAGGAATGTGCCAATGCTATGGGCATATCCCCAAAAGAGTACGTTGACGGTGTTGCAAGTCAGATTAAAGACGTCTGGAACTCGATGAACACCTCTTATGACAAGTTCATCCGTACGACCGATGCAGACCACGAAAGAGTTATTCAAAAGATATTCAAAAAACTCTATGAGCAGGGCGACATTTACAAATCGGCTTACGAAGGCAAATACTGTGTTGCTTGTGAATCTTTCTATACTCCTTCTCAACTTGTTGACGGCAAATGCCCCGACTGCGGCAAAGACGTAATCGATTCTAAAGAGGAAGCATACTTCCTGCGTCTTTCAAAGTATCAGGACAAACTTCTTGAATACTACGAGAGCAACCCCGATTTCTTCAAGCCCGAATCAAGAAAAGCTGAGATGGTAAACAACTTCATAAAACCGGGTCTTGCCGACCTTTGTGTTTCGAGAACCTCTTTCAAGTGGGGTATCCCTGTTGATTTTGATGACAAACACGTAGTTTACGTTTGGGTAGACGCTCTTTCAAACTACATCACAGGTATCGGCTACGATCCCGACGGCAGCAGTGATATGTACAAAAAATACTGGCCTGCAGATTTACACGTTATCGGCAAGGACATCGTCCGATTCCACACAATTTATTGGCCAATCATTCTTATGGCTCTCGGTGAGCCGCTTCCTAAGCAGGTACTCGGTCATCCCTGGGTGCTTTTCGGCGAAGACAAGATGAGCAAATCAAAGGGTAACGTTATTTATGCCGATGAACTTGCAGAAAAATTCGGCACCGATGCAGTAAGATATTATTTGCTTTCCGAAATTCCATTCGCACAGGACGGAAACATCACTAACGAGAGTTTTATCAACAGATACAACACCGACCTCGCCAACACACTCGGTAACCTTGTAAACCGCAGTATAGCCATGACCAACAAGTATTTCGGCGGCAAGGTATCAAAGGGCGAGTGTGAAAACGAATTTGACGCTGACCTTATCGCCACCGCAAATGCAACTGTTGACAAGTATTACAAACTCATGGACAAATATTACAACGCCGAAGCAGTTTCTGCAGTTATGGACCTTGCAAGACGTTGCAACAAGTACATTGACGAAACAATGCCCTGGGCACTGGCTAAAGACGAAAGCAAGAAAAAGTATCTCGAAACAGTGCTTTACAATCTGCTTGATGCTATCAGAATGCTCGGTGTAATGCTCTCACCTATTTTGCCCGAATGTTCAGATAAGATTGCCGCACAACTCGGCACCGACTGTAAAGATGACAAGTTCGGCGCAGTAGACGGTTATTCTGTAGGCGAGGCAACTCCCCTCTTTGCAAGAATTGATACCGAAAAGGTACTCGCAGAACTTGCAAAGGAAATCGAGGCAAAGATGGCCGCCGCAAAGGCAGAAAACGAGAAAACTGCCGCTGCAAATGCTCAAAAGGCAGAAAACGTAATCACTCTTGACAAGATTGCTATTGACGATTTTGCAAAGGTTGAACTCCGCGCAGCAAAGGTTATCGCTTGTGAAAAGGTTGAAAAATCCAAGAAACTACTCAAAATCACACTTGATGACGGAAGTGGCAAGGAAAGAACCGTTGCATCAGGTATTGCAAAGTGGTACACACCCGACGACCTTATCGGTCACATTGTTATTATTGTTGCAAACCTGAAACCCGCAACACTCTGCGGCGTCGAGTCAAACGGAATGATTTTGGCTGCTGACGTTGGCGAGGATGCAAAGGTTATTTTTGCAGACGGTATCCCTGCAGGAAGTAAGATACGATGAACTTTCCAGAAAACGAAAAATACCCATACTCCTTCCCCATTGCCGACACACACGCTCACTACGACGACAAAAAGTTTGACGGACTGCATGAAGATTTGTTCGGCAAGATGAAGGATTTTGGGGTTGAACTTATACTAAACAACTCTATAGACTGTCACCGTTCTGCAAAGGACGTACTCGATATGGCAAAGAAATATGACATTTGCTACGCCGCTATCGGAGTGCATCCCGAATGTTTAGACAGTAACGGTCCGCTCGACAAGGATTTATTGGTATCCTTGCTTAAAAACGACAAGATTGTGGCTCTCGGTGAAATCGGTCTTGACTATCATTGGTCACCCGAAACTGCCGATATTCAGAAAAAAGTTTTTTGCGAACAACTCGAAATTGCGAAAGACCTTGATTTGCCTGTAACCGTACACGACAGAGAAGCGCACGGTGACGTGATGGAAATACTTAAAAAGTATAAGCCGAAAGGCACTGTGCATTGTTTTTCGGGCTCTGCAGAGAGCGCTATAGAAACTGTAAAACTCGGTATGTATATCGGCATCGGCGGAGTGCTTACCTTTAACAATGCAAGAAAACTTGTTGAGGTGGCAGAGGTAGTGCCGCTTGAGAGAATTTTGCTCGAAACCGACGCGCCCTATTTAGCGCCAACACCCTACAGAGGCACGTTATGTCATTCGGGAATGATAATAAAGGTTGCAGAAAAACTTGCCGAAATCAAGGGTATAACTCCCGACGAGGTATTGAAAGTAACCTTCCAGAATGCAAAAGAATTATATGGGATATAAAATAAAAGGAACCGAAAACTCGGTTCCTTTTATTTTAGCCGATAATATCCTGAATATTATCCATTATATCGCCAACGGCTTTGACCGCTTTGTTAGTGGTTTTGACAATTTTGTTGCCCTTTTTCTTTTTGCTCATCATTTTAACACCGGCAGCAGCAGCCATTCCTACCGCAAGTCCTGCGCCCATACCCGCCATGAATTTTCCTGTTTTTGACATTGTAAATCCTCCTTTACGTCTTTCTTGTTTTATTTTTTCTTGAATTTCATTTTTTATACTAAATAAAAAGTGACGTAAACAACATTTTTTTGATTTTTTGATAAATTTTAACAGAGTCTTTCTGCGGCAACGGATTTTCTCCCTTGCCAATCTCTATAGTAAATGCAGGGCGGCAAAACTCGGATATAAACCAATCCTTAAAACCGCCGCCAATCGCAAGACCTGTAGGAACGTCTAAAGCATAACCCGAAGTATCGCTCAAAACAGTTGCGATTTTTTGCGCGTTTTTGACTTCGATTTTGTCAAAATCCCAATATATAACTTCTCCTTGCGAATGGAAGGCGTATGCTCTTATTACCTTATGATTTCGGCAAAAATTTGCAATTGCTTTGGTTTCGGGTTCGCTCTCGGGGAACTCTCCTCCATAACGGGAGTGACGAGGACTATATATTCCGTGCATCCGCTCAATTTCATGTAGTTCCTGCCACTTGGCATTGAAATTATGGTTTATATCGACCCCCCTTGCATTTGCGCTCCATTTACAAAAATTCATATTTCCGAGTTTTTTGACTGTTTTTTCGAATATTCCTGCCGCACTTTGCCCTTTTGCAGAAATTTCACAGCCGTCGGGATTTACTATTGGCACGAAATGAATTTTTCTTTTTTGAATAAGCTCTGAAAGGTCTTGTTGATATGTATGATAAGGGTCGCAAAGTGCTTTGCAAAGTTCTTCGATAAAAATCAGCAGAACTGTTGCTGTTATTGATTCGTTGCCGTGAAATGCGGCGGCATACAAAATTTCTTCATTCCCATTGCCCAATGACAAAATCGGTATATCTCTGCCTACTACGCTTTTACCGATCATACCGTTTTCTAAAAACGGATATTTTTCGCAAAGTGAATAAATATTCTTTAAGTTTTTATTGTAATCAAATTCGAAATGATTTATAATATTATTCGTGGTAATCGGCTCCTTTGTATTTAACGGGCTTGTACCCTTATAAAAATAATATGTTGAGAGTTAGGAAAATATAATTGGAAATTAAAGAAACAACTATAAATTCTGAAATTATTTACGATGGAAAGATAATAAAGGTTATTAAAGACACTGTTACGCTTCCCGACGGAAATACCGCTATAAGAGAAGTTGTTGAACATCCGGGCGGCGTTTGTGTTTTGCCTATTGACTCTAACCGAGACGTTTTACTCGTTGAGCAATTCAGATATCCATACAAAGAGCCAACCTTGGAAATTCCTGCAGGAAAAAGAAACTCTAAAACCGAGGAACCTTTGGAATGCGGTATGAGAGAATTATCTGAAGAAACGGGTGCCGAGGCAGAAAAATTCACTTTTTTAGGTGAACTATACCCCACTCCGGGATATTGCGGAGAAATAATTTATATGTACCTTGCGACAGGGTTGAAATTCGGCAAGATGCACACCGATGAAGATGAATTTTTGAATCTTAAAAGAATACCTTTTTCAAAAGCGATTGATCTTGTAATGAATGGCGAAATCAAGGATTCAAAAACTCAAGTGGCAATACTCAAAGCCAAAATTCTGCTCGATAAAGGAGAACTTTTATGAGATACGTTGAAAAGGTTTACAAAGAGGGCGTAACACTTAAAGGTTATTTATATGAAGCAAACGATGAAATGCCATATTTTAACAAACGACCTGCAGTAGTGGTTTGTCCCGGTGGCGGATATTTATTCTGCTCGGCAAGAGAGGCAGATCCCGTTGCTACCGTTTTTTCAGCGGCAGGGTTTAACACCTTTATTTGCACCTATACCGTTGGTGAAAACGCCGCTTTCCCCTCTTCACTCGTTGATTTATCAATTGCTGTTAAAGATATCAGGGAAAATGCTGACGATTGGGGTATTGACGCTGACAAAATTGCAGTTTGCGGTTTCTCGGCAGGAGGACATTTATGCGCTTCACTCGGTACTCTTTGGAATTTGCCCGAAGTGCAAGAAAAAAGCGGTTGTATGAATGGTGAAAACAAACCGAATGCTTTAGTGCTCGGATATCCCGTAATCAACACTTACTCCTGGATGGAGCCACACGTTGTAAGACTTGCAGGTGACAGAGATTTTAATGAAACCGTAAATCTTCTTAACACCGACAAAAATGTAGGTCCTCACACCCCACCCGCTTTTATAATGCACACATACTGTGACGACGTTGTAGCGGTTGAGGATTCACTTAATTTTGCAAACGCAATGGCTGCCAACGACAGACCCTTTGAACTTCATATTTTCACAAACGGTGTTCACGGAATATCGGTTGGCGATATGAGAGTCGGCTCAAACGAGCCCGAAGCATCAAAATGGTGCGATATGGCTTGTGATTGGCTTTGGAAATTATTTGGCCGTGATGACAAAGCGGCTCTTAAATTTGGCGAAAACAGAAAACACCCCGAAAAATAACGTTTATATTGAAAGGAAAAATTCAAAATGAATGCAGACGTAGTAATTATCGGAGCAGGTCCAGCAGGTATTTTTACTGCACTTGAAATGCTCAAAATGGGTTCTAAAAAGAAAATTATTATAGTCGAAAAAGGCGCACCTATCGAAAAGAGAAGTTGTCCCAAAGCAAAGACAATGCAATGTGTGAGTTGCAAACCATATTGCCACATTACCACAGGTTTTTCGGGCGCAGGCGCTTTCTCTGACGGAAAGTTATCATTAAGCGCAGAGGTCGGCGGCGACCTTCCTCAACTTATGGGAGAGGACCTTGTACAAGAAACGATTGATTACACTGATAAAATTTATCTTGAATTCGGCGCAGACACTCATATTGAGGGTGTAAGCAACCCCGAAGCAGTAAAGGAAATCAGAAAAAGAGCCATCGGTGCAGGACTTCGTCTTGTTGACTGTCCTATCCGTCACCTCGGAACCGAAAAAGCGCAAGACCTTTATCTCGCTATTGAAAACTATCTCCGTGACAACGGTGTTGAACTTATCTTCGGCAGAGAGTGTCACGACCTCATTTTAGAGGACGGTGTTTGCAAGGGCGTTCTTATCAATGATTCCAAAGGCAAGAACAGTGAGCAAATTTTCGCTGAGCACACGGTTATCGCTACAGGCAGACGTGGAGCAGATTGGCTTGAAAAACTTTGCGCAGAGCACGATATTGCGCATTTACCCGGCACTGTTGACATTGGTGTTCGTGTTGAGGTACGTAACGAGATTATGGAAAAGGTCAACGAAGTTTTGTACGAATCAAAACTTATCGGTTATCCGAGACCTTTTAAGAACAAGGTCCGCACCTTCTGTCAGAATCCCGGTGGATTTGTAAGTCAGGAAAATTACGACAACGATCTTGCTGTTGTTAACGGTCACTCATACAAGGAGAAAAAGTCGGACAACACTAACCTTTCTATTCTTTGTTCTCACAACTTCAGCGTTCCATTCAATCAGCCTATTGCTTATGCACAAAAGGTTGGCGAACTTACAAATATGCTCGCAAACGGTCACATTCTCGTTCAGCGTTTCGGCGATATTCTCGACGGCAAACGCACCTGGCCAAAGGAACTTTATCAGTCTAACCTTAAGCCAACTCTGCCTGATGCCGTTGCAGGTGACATTACCGCTGCTATGCCCTACCGCACAATGACAAACATCATAAACTTTATCAAAGCCATGGATGAAGTCGTACCCGGTTTTGCATCTTATGAGACTCTGCTTTACTCCCCCGAACTTAAATTCTACTCCAACCGCGTAAAGATGGATACAGACCTTAACACAAACGTTAAGGGATTACACTGTCTTGGAGATTCAAGCGGCTGGACAAGAGGTCTTATGATGGCATCTGTTATGGGTGTTCTGATGGGAAGAAAGCTTGCCGAATAAATAAACAACAAATAAATATCCACCCGCATAGCGGGTGGTTTTTCATTTTCGGGCATAGCCCTAAACGATACTGGCTGCGCACAAGTGCGCTTTTTGTTGGCCTGCCAGCCATGCACCTATTACTTACTGCCCATAAATGGGTCCCGCGGG
>JAFYSP010000012.1 GCA_017559305.1 Clostridia bacterium | reverse complement strand
TATATATGATTGCAGACGAAGAAGCATACGAATTTTTCAAACTAAAGGATGCTGATCTATTTTCGTCCAGAGAAGAATTTGATGGTGTTCACGGAATTTTGGCATACAACCGTACCGACCAAGAAAAAGGCAAAGCCACAGTTTACAACCCTGTCAGCGATTGGATTGTTTCGGTTGGTAAGCATCAAGGTATTATTCCCGGCAAGATTTGGGTGGGTGTTCAGGATAACCTTGAACGAAACAAGTCAAAATCTTTCCGCAGACCGAGAAGAAATGAAGCATTACTTACTGGCCTTTTGTTCTGCTCTTGCGGCAACCGAATGTACCCCAAGCTCTCCAAACGGAAAACCGCTGATGGTGATATCATATATACCTATGTTTGCAAGATGAAAGAGCGTAGCAAAAAAGACCTCTGCAATAAGCGTAACGCAAATGGTAACACATTAGACCTTGCGGTTATTGAGAAAATCAAGCAACTCGCAGACGAAAAAAGTGATTTTGTCAAGCAGCTTGAAAAAAGTAAAATTTTCTACACCGGCAACCGTGAGCAGTATGAGCAGAAGTTAAGTGCGATGAAAAAAGAAAAAGCCGACCTTGAGAAAAAGGTCAGCTCACTCATAGATACACTTGCCGAGTTGGATGATAATTCTGCTAAAAAATCAATAGTTACCCGCATTAACGAACTGAATACCCAAATAGATAAAATCTCACAGGGTATTGACGAAATGATAAGTCTTACCGCCGAACACGCTTTCAGCGACATTGAGTTTGACGTGCTTCGTCAAATGCTTTCGGTATTCAAAAACACTATTGATGATATGTCCTACGAACAAAAGAGAGCCGCTATCGGGAGCATTGTACGCCGTGTAATTTGGGATGGCGAAAACGCACACGTTATTTTATTCGGTTCGCAGGACGGTGATATTGAGCTACCCGATATCACACCTTACATAAAACACATTGAAATAGATACGGATGAGGACGAAGAACTCATAGAGTTTTTGGACGTAGATTACGACGAAGATTCTACTGAGGATTTTGGTCGTCATACTAAAACCGATTTGTGTGAGGATAGCAAACGAAATTCTGATGTACTTCCGTAATCAGAAAAAATCGGCGAACAACGTCTCCATCAGCGAGCCGATTGACACCGACCGTGACGGAAACGCCCTTACCCTTATCGACGTGATTGCCGACGAACGCAATTTAGAAGAAGACATTGATTTATTGATACACTCCCAGAAACTGTCGGGATTTATAAAAGAAAAACTCGACCCAAGAGAAAAAGAAATTATAAAATTGCGGTACGGTCTCGACGGATTTGATGAAATGCCTCAAAGAGAGGTGGCAAAACGCCTTAAAATCTCAAGAAGTTACGTTTCTCGCATTGAGAAAAAAGCCCTCGAAAAATTAAGAAGCGCTTATGAGGAATAAAAAAGGAACGGAAAATTCCGTTCCTTAAAATTTATTTATTCAACACCTTTTTGCACCAGGTGCGTTTGCCGCAATTGGGACATTTTAAGTATCTGGTTGTACCCATATGCATTGCATTGAGCGCCTCGGTATAGGTGGGGACAATTTCGTGACCGCAGTTTTTGCACTTGTAAGCGCCCACGCTGACCTCAAGTTTTAATGCATAGAAACAACTAGGCAGGAACAAGACGCAAAGTCCTATCATCGCAACAAGTTGCCACACGCCCTCGGGCATTAAAAACGCAACGGCGAATATTCCTGCAATGAGTGCAATTATACTTACCGTCATAATCACCCACATTGTTCGCCAAATGGTTTTGTTTTTATTTTCTATCTCCTTTGCCATATCGAGCAAAAGTTGTTCGTTTTTATGATTATCTTCCATATCTGTTTTCTCCCCACTTAATAATTCTTTTACACTGATGCAAAGAATATCACACAACTCAAGCATAATCGAAGTGTCGGGCAGCGCTTTGCCTCTTTCCCACTTTGACACGGCTCTGTCTGTGATGCCGAGTTTTTCCGCTAACTGCATTTGTGTCAAATCAACGTTTTTTCTGCACTCAGCAATAAATCTTCCTATTTTTATCTGATCCATAAGCCGTCTCCTTTCGTTTATCAGTATATATGCCTTTTTGAAAAAAGTACACACACCGTTGGTTGAGTGGGGGATTTTTTATAATATTTCAATATTTTTTACTATTATAACACACCGCCTGCGCCGAAACAACAAAATATTATCGGCTTAAGCGTTCACGCTATTGACAAGGATATTTTAAATGGTATATATTTATTATACACAATATTATATAGGAAGTATTTGTAATGAAAAAAATTCTTGTCACCGGCGGTGCCGGATATATTGGAAGCCATACCTGCATAGAGCTTATAAATGCGGGATACGAGCCGATTATTATCGATAATCTTAACAACAGCAAGGCAATGGTTGTTGACAGAATCGAGAAAATCTGCGGCAAGAAGCCGATTCTTTACATAAATGATGTGCGCGATAAGGCCGCCCTCGAAAAGATTTTCGATGAGCACGAAATCTCGGCGGTTATCCACTTTGCAGGTCACAAGGCGGTCGGCGAGTCAAACCAAATCCCCCTTGAATACTATAAAAACAATATTGATTCCACCCTTGTGCTTTGCGATGTTTGTAAAGAGAGAAATGTTAAAAAGATTGTTTTCTCCTCCTCTGCAACGGTTTACGGCACATCTGATGTTATGCCACTTGTTGAAACGATGCCGACGGGAGCCATAAATCCTTACGGCAGAACAAAGCTCTTTATCGAGCATATACTCCGCGACCTTTGGACTTCGGATAAAGAGTGGAGTGTTGCTCTGCTTCGTTACTTTAATCCCATCGGCGCTCACGAGTCGGGTCTTATCGGCGAAGACCCCAAGGGTATTCCCAATAACCTTATGCCCTATATTTCACAAGTAGCCGTCGGCAGACTTGAAAAGCTAAACGTTTTCGGAAACGATTATAATACGGTCGACGGAACGGGTGTCAGAGATTATATCCACGTGGTAGACCTTGCAAAAGGTCACGTAAAAGCAATCGAGTGGGTGCTCGAAAACAAGGCTTGCGAGGCAATAAATCTCGGAACGGGTAACGGCTGCTCTGTTTTGCAACTTAAGGATGCATTCCAGAAGGCAAGCGGAATTACTATCCCCTATGTTATCGCACCAAGACGCGCGGGCGACCCCGATGAAGTTTATGCAAATGCCCAAAAGGCAGAAAAATTGCTCGGCTGGAAGGCGGAGCTCGGCATCGAAAAAATGTGTGTTGACACTTGGAACTGGCAGAAAAATAATCCTAACGGATATGAAGAATAAATTTCAGGCAGACCTTTTGGTTTGCCTACTTGTTTTTTGTAGTAATATTTGGTATGATTTTTAGGAAGAATTATATTTTTCGGAGGGAAAAATAATGGATATGAAATATACTGATTATTCGGTTGAAAAAGCGGTGGAATTTTTGGGCATAGACAGTCCCACGGGCTTTACAAACGCCGCAATCGACTGGGTTGAAAAGGAGTTTGAGGCGCTCGGATATGAAACCGAGCGAACCGTAAAGGGCGGACTTGTTGTTACCTTGAACGGCGGAAACGAAAACGGAATCTTGCTTGAGGCACACGCCGATACTCTGGGCAGTATGGTTGCACAAATAAAGCCAAACGGACGGCTCAAAATTGCTCCTCTCGGTGCACTTAATGCCAATAACACCGAGGCGGAAAATGTCCGTATCTATACACGAAACGGCAAGGTTTATGACGGCACAATGCAGCTTATAAATGCATCTGCTCACGTTAATGCAAATTTTGTCAAGACCGAGCGCAGCTTTGATACTACCGAAATTGTAATCGACGAGGACGTAAAGAGCGAGCAGGACACCCGTGAGCTTGGGATTGAGGTCGGGGATATCGTTTGCTTTGACCCGAGGACAAGAGTCACCGAATCGGGATATATCAAATCGAGATTTTTAGACGATAAGCTTTTGGTCGGTATACTTTTAGGTATTGCGAAGTATATTAAGGATAGCGGCAAAAAACCGACAAGACCGCTATATGCACATATAACAGTTTATGAAGAGGTAAATCACGGCGGCTCCGCATCGGTACCCGCCGGCATTACCGAGGCGCTCAGTCTTGATATGGGTTGTGTCGGAGAGGGTATCACCTGCACCGAAAAGCAGGTTTCCATCTGTGCGAAGGATGCGGGCGGACCTTACAGCTATGATTTCGTAACCAAGCTTATTGATGCCGCAAAAAAAGAGGGCGCGGATTATGCCGTTGATATTTATCCCTACTATGGCTCCGATGTTGAGGCGACTCTTCGCTCGGGCGCCGATATAAAGCACGGTCTTATAGGCCCCGGAGTTTATGCAAGTCACGGATATGAGCGCAGCCATAAGGACGGAGTTGCCAATACATTAAAAGTGCTCAAGGGTTATCTCGAAATTTAAGGAGTAAATATGCTTAAAGAAAGAAAAGACGTGGCAGAGCGTCTTAAATGGAATACAAGTGACATTTTTGCCACCGAGCAGGAATGGGAAACACTTTTTGCAAATTGTGAAACACGGCTTGACTTTTCCGAATTTGAGGGAAAGCTCGGCGACGCAGATACTCTGCTTGAATGCTTTGAAAAGCTCAATTCCCTTTCGGCAGATTTATCAAAGCTCAACGTTTATGCCTTTATGAAGCATGACGAGGACACAAGGGATTCCAAATATGCGGCGCTTATATCGAGAACCAACAGTCTTGGTATGAAGGTTGCTCTTAATACGGCATTTATAAACCCTGAGCTCTCCAACCTGCCTACCGAATTGCTCCAAAGCTTTGCAAGAGATGAAAAATTCTCGGACTACGACTATACTCTGCGCCTTATTATCAAGGAGAAGCCGCACGTACTGGACAAAAACACCGAGGCGCTGCTTTCCCAAGGGGCAAAGGTTTTCGGGGGGTACCGTCAGGTTTTTAATATGCTTGACAATGCCGATTTTCCCTACCCTACAATTACTGTGGACGGTCAAAAAACAAGCATCTCGCACGGCACCTACGGGGTTTTGCTTCGAAGCCCCGACAGAAGCCTTCGCAAAAAGGTTTTCAAGAAATATTACAAGGCATATATGGGACTTATAAACACTATAACCGCCGCTTATGTGGGAAATGTTGAGAAAAATGTTTTCCTCATGCGTGCAAGACATTTTGACTCGACCTTGCAAGAGGCACTTTTCGGGGAGGATGTAGATGTAAAGGTTTATGAAAACCTTCTTGAAAGTGTAAACAAGTCGCTTCCTCTTTTACACCGCTATTTTGCCGACCGCAAAAAGCTTATGGGGTATAAAGAGCTTCACATGTATGACCTTCATACTCCCCTTGTAGAAAATGCCGAAATCAAGGTTTCTTATGATGAGGCATTCGAAATTGTCAAAAAGGGACTCGCACCCTTGGGTGCGGAATATGCCGAGCTTTTGCAAAGGGCTCATGATGAGGGCTGGATAGATGTAGAGGAAACCAAGGGCAAACGAAGCGGCGCTTACAGTATAAGTATTTGGGGTCTTGCCCACCCTTATGTTTTGCTTAACTATCAGCCGACAACAAGCGATGTTTTCACAATTGCTCACGAGCTTGGCCACGCTATGCATTCATATTTTTCGGAGTGCAATCAGCCGCAGGAAAAATCGGGCTACAGAATATTTGTGGCAGAGGTTGCAAGTACGGTAAACGAGATTTTACTTATAAAGCACCTTCTTGCCAATACCGATGACCAAAAGCTCAAAAAATATCTGCTTTCATATTATCTCGACACATTAAAATCCACCCTTTTCCGACAGACACAGTTTGCCGAATTTGAATATATTGCTCACGATATGGCAGAAAAGGATATTCCGCTTACAAAAGACGCCTTGTGCGAAAAGTATTTTGAGCTGAACAAGAAATACTATGGCGACGCTGTGATTTCTGATGATGAAATAGCTTATGAATGGGCGAGAATCCCCCATTTTTACAGAGCTTTTTATGTATATAAGTATGCAACGGGCATCATCTCTGCCGTATCCATTGCAGAGCGCATCTTAAAAGAAGGCGAGCCCGCCGTTGCCGACTATTTCAAGTTTTTATCCTCGGGCGGAAGCGACAGCCCCGTAGAGCTACTAAAGCTTGCGGGCGTTGACCTTACAAAAACCGATGCATTTGATTCTTGTATGGAATCCTTCAAATCGGCACTTGAGGAATTTGAAAGATTATAAAACAAAGAGCACAGAAATGTTTCTGTGCTCTTTATTTTTCGCTGATTTCTATTACTCTTTTTCCTTTTGAAATAGCAAGTGACTTAAATTTTGCTGCGCCGCCAAAATTTCTTGTAACGTATGTAATTACCAGATCACTATGTTCAACCAGCCATCTGTTTCGGCGGTCTATCGCATAGCGCCTTGGGGTATATTCCAATCCATCGGGATAAATGGTTTCTATGCATCCTCTGATATTTGTCTCGTCTGTCATTTTCGGCATATAAGCTAAAACTATAATAATCTTTATATGTGGATATTTGTTTTTTAATTGTATCAACAGCCTCTTTGCCATAAAATCAAAATCGCCTTGACTGCCGATATAAAAAATATCGGCTTTTTCTTTTTGAATAATTTCTTCTAAAAAACTTTTAAGTGTGCTTTCAATTTTTATGCTTGCATCTCTATGACCAAAAAATGTGCAAATCATATCCTTCTCCACAAGTTGACCAATATAGCGGTCAATATTTTGTTTAAGTATAGCATACAATACAAGCAGTTGCAACCAATACTGGTCAATTGAGGTGTGCTATGGAACAAAAAATCAGACGCGACTTAAATATGGGAGACAATTTGCGCAGGTTGAGAGATGCTTATGGTTTGTCTCAAGAAAAGCTTTGCGCCGAATTGCAGCGAAGGGGTTGCGATATAGGAAGAACAACCTATGCGAAATACGAATCGGGTGAATTGAACATAAGAGCAAGTGTTATTGTTGAACTGAAAAAGATATACTCTTGTTCTTATGATGATTTCTTCTATGGTTTAGATTGATATTTTCCCCCGCCGAATTATCGGCGGGGGATTTCTTTTGTTTTCAATTCGAAAATATTTCGATGTCTGTTTTATTGACCGAGCGCCGCAGTAGATATATAATGTTGTGCGAAGAATGGAGAGGGGAGATAAAAATGACCGTACAAAAGGACATTTACAAAACAAGCCGAGTGCTATATATTTTTGAGGCGCTTGTTGAATATCTTTCATCTCTGCTGCTGACGGGCACCTTTATTGCAAAGGTTTCCACAACGCTCGGCGTTTCGGATTCTCTTACGGGAATTATAACCGCCTTTACCTCGCTCGGCTGCGGCTTTGAGCTCTTTTCACTCTTTGTTTCGAGAAAAAACGGAGTCAAAAAGCCGGTCATCATTTCGGGACTTATAAATGAGCTTTTGTTTGTTTTTATATATGTCGTGCCCCTCGTGCCGCTTAATAAAAACCTTAAAATTGCGATTTTTGTTTTCTGTATGCTTGGCGGAAACATTTTGCTTAAGGTTTTTAACTCTCCCAAAATCAGCTGGTTTATGGAGCTTGTAGACGATGCGAAAAGAGGCATTTTCACCTCCTTCAAGCAAATGATATCTCTCGGAGTCGGTGTGGTTTTTTCGATGGCTATGGGATATGTCAGCGACACCCTTGCCAATTCGGGAAATATGCGCGGCTCATTTCTTGTATGCGCTGTTACCCTTTTCTTCTTAATGGTAATCCACTTTTGCACATATATTTTTTCAAAAGAGAAGCCCTGCGACACGGCACTTGCCACCGCCCCTGTAAAAAACCGACTTTCCTTGCTTATAAAAAACAAGGCGTTTTTAAGGGCGGTATTGGTTTGCGTTTTATATAATGTCGCAAACTATATCTCGGTTTCTTTTTATGGTACATATCAATTAAAAGAGCTCGGCTTTACCCTTTTTTACAGCCAGATAGTCCACGGGGTTTATTGCCTTGTGAGAATATGCTTTGAGCCATATTGGGGAAAATATGCCGATAAGTACTCTTTTGCAAAAATGTTTTGCCTTTGTATGCTTATCTGCGGCATCTCGTTTGGCGTAAATATTTTTACTGTCCGAGAAAACGGACACGTTATGTATATGCTTTATACGGTTTTGCACGCGGTAGCAACGGCAGGTATCAACTCGGCGCTTATGAATATCATTTTGGATGTAGTGCCTCACGAGCTTCGAAGTGATGCTCTCGCAATTAAAAATACCGCCTACGGATTTGCGGGATTTTTCACCACCCTTGCCGCAAGTCCCTTTGTGGCATTTATTCAAAGCAGAGGAAATTCCCTTTTCGGCGCTACTGTTTATGCACAGCAGATTTTATCCCTTGTGACCTTTGTTATGATGATAGGCTTGTCAATTTATATTAAAAAGAGTATAATTGATAATAGTAGACTTAAGGGGTGAGCATTGTGACACTTAAAAGGGTGGCTGAACTTGCAAACGTTTCGGTTTCGACCGCATCAAAGGCGCTCAAAAATTCCTTCGATGTTTCTGAAGAAACAAGACGGCGCGTAATTGCCGCTGCGGAGGAGTGCGGATATTTCGGGGAGAAAAAACGTATTTCCGCCGAAAACCGCAAATCGAGTGAACTCAACATAGCCGTCGTCTGTCCCGAGGTTATAAGTCCGCATTATTCTGCCATGGTCGAGTCGATAACCACCGCTGCCAATAAACTTTCTTATAACGTGGTTGTCTACAACGCTTCGTTTGACACCGAAAGATACTTGAAAATACTCGCTTCCTGCTTTGAAAATACCAAAATAGATGCCGTTATAAACCTTTCGGGCTACGGCAAGGATATTAATTTCGGCAAAACTCCTCATATCGTTTTCGGCAAAGAGCATCCATACGGCTCTCATATCTTTACAAATCTTGAGTACGGTTTCGAGCTTATAAAATCGGCAAATCCCCATTGGAAAAAGGTCTGCTTTGCTTCCGAAAAATTAACAACATCAAAAGAAGCCTCTTTTCACAACGTTTTTGTTGCCGGTGAGGTAATAGTCGGCGATGGCAGGTTCGAAAATGCAGGAATAAGCATTGCCCGAAAGTTGCTTGAAATGGGCTCCTTGCCCGATGCCGTCATTTGTGCTTACGATGAAATCGCATTCGGACTTATCGACACTCTGCAAAAAAGAGGCATTTCAATACCCGATGATGTTGAAGTGGTCGGCATTAACAACGTGTCGGCAACAAAATGGGCGTTCGGTGGCGTTTCCACCCTCGGTTTTAATCACAACGAAATTTTTGACGACGTTTTAGCCGACATCACATCAGACATAAAATCAAAAAGCATAACCAACAGAGAATATCTCATAACTTCACAATTCATTAAAAGGAATACTACAAAATAAATATCATATAATTTTACTACCTCCGCCAAAAATACGGCGGAGGTTTTTTAAGTGTTTCGGACTTTGTTTGTCTTGAATTATTTGTCGAATAATGATATAATGATTTTGATTATGGGATAAAGGGGGGCTATTTTTGACAATTAAAAAAGAAACCAAGATTAAACTCTATCTTGCGCTCGGACTTACCGTGTTTCTTTCCTTGCTGCTGTTGTTCGTTTTTTCGGGTGACAACTTCGATTTGCTCAAAAGCATATTCGTAGACCACCTTTCAAACGATGAACTTCGTGACAAATTAAACGATTTCGGTTGGCGAGGTTATATAACCATTGTCATTCTTGCCGCCTTGCAGGTTGTTTGCGCTTTCCTTCCCGCCGAGCCGGTGCAGGTGCTTTCGGGCGTAACCTTCGGCTTCCTTGTCGGTCTGCTTTGCTGTATGATAGGCGTTTTCATCGGAAACACCCTTATCTATTTACTTCACAAAACCTTTGGTGACAAACTCCGAGGATTTTTTGTTAAAAAACTTGGTCTTGACCTTGAAAAAATAGCACATTCGAACAAATTGGTTCTGATAATTTTCATTTTATATTTTCTTCCCGCAATACCCTACGGTATGATTTGCTTCTTTGCGGCTACTACCAATATGCGCTACCGCCGATATATTACCATCACTTTGCTTGGCGCTTTTCCTTCAGTTTGCATTGGTGTCGGGCTTGGTCACATCGCAATCGTATCCAACTGGATTGTTACCGTTTGTATCTTTGCGGTGCTTATTGCTCTGTTGATAGTTTTATATCTGAAGCGTGATTTCTTCTTTACAAAACTTAACAATTTTGCAGAAGAAAGCAAATCGAAATCAAAAACAAGCGTCAGAAAAACCAACCGCTTTATGCTTGACGTCTTGTACTTTACAATCAGATTTTATTATTATATCTGCGGAGTACACATAAAGTCTGTCAACAAGGTCGGCAAACTGCAAGGTCCTGCGATTGTCCTTTGCAGCCACGGTTCTTTCATTGATTTCATTTTCTCGGCTTCGCTTTTAAGAAAATTCAGTCCCAACTTTATCGTTGCCCGACTTTATTTCTATGACAGGGTGCTGAATTGGCTCATAAGAAGCATAGGCGGTTTCCCGAAAAGTATGTTCGCAATGGATACCGAAAGCACCAAAAACTGCATCCGAGTTTTGAAAAACGACGGCATTCTCGGTATGATGCCCGAAGCAAGACTTTCAACCACTGGCAGATTTGAAGATATTCAAAAAAGCACCTTTTCATTCATAAAAAAATCAGGAGTTCCCGTTTATACAATTTTGTTTAACGGAGATTACCTTGCCGACCCCAAATGGGGCAAAGGATTCAGACGAGGATCGGTCGTCGAAGCGACTTTGGATATTTTATACACCGCCGACGAGGTTGCAAAATTATCGGTTGAAGAAATCGAAAAAGGCATCACCGAGCGCCTTTATTATAATGAATTCGAATGGCTCGAAAGCAGACCCAACCTTAAATACCGCTCAAGGCGTATAGCTGAAGGACTTGAAAACATTTTGAACACCTGTCCCAAATGCCATAAAAAGCACACCTTGATTACAAAAAAAGACAAGGTCTTTTGTGAAGATTGCGGATACCTCACCTCACTTGACAACCGATATTCGTTTGATGAGGACTTTACTTTCAAAAACCTTGCCGAATGGTATGATTGGCAAAAAGCAGAAATGCTTGAAGAGATTACCGAAAATGAAAACTTTTCCCTTTCTTGCGAGGTTGAACTCCGACTGCCAAGTAGCGGCAGAGGACTTACCCGACAGGCAGGAAAAGGCGTTTGCAAATTGAGTCGGAGCGGTCTTGAATACAGCGGCTCAAAAGACGGCGAAGACTTCGAAATCCAATTCCCGATCGAAAGGGTTTACAGACTGCTTTTCGGTGCGGGGCAGAACTTTGAAATATACAACGGTACTGAAATTCTCTTTTTCGTACCGCAAGACAAACGCAGTTGCGTTGATTGGTATATTGCCTCAATGCTTCTGTATGATACAACAGTTAAGGACATGTAACAAAAAAAGAGGAGGGCTTTTTATTATTACACAAACTAAACCTGTCGTGAAAAAGGAAAAGGCGTTTGCCAACATCAGCGCACGTTCGTTTATAACCGTTGCCGCGGTTTTATTGTTGATCCTTTTCTTCTGCGCTTCACTCTCCTATTTCATTCCGCAGGGTTCTTTTGAAAGAGATAGTAATGACAATATAATATTAGGCACCTATCAGGAATCAGGCATTAAAGGAATTTCATTTTTAAGAGTGCTTACGGCGCCTGTCAGAGTTTTCGGCTCGGCAGATGGCGTCACGATTATAATGATAAGCATATTTTTGCTTGTTATGAGCGGCATTTTCAACCTTCTTGAGAAAACGGGCGGCGTAAAATCCATTATTATGTATATCATGAACCGCCTTCGTGACAAGGGCGGCCCCGTAGTTTGCATTACCGTTTTGATTTTTATGCTCTTCGGCTCCTTGTTCGGTATGTTCGAGGAACTCGTAACTTTGTTGCCTCTTATCATCGTCTTTATGCTTTCAATGAATATGGATACTATGGTGGGTCTCGGCGCTTGTCTGCTTGCGGCTTGTTTCGGCTTTTGCACCGCTATTACCAACCCCTTTTCAGTCGGCACCGCAGCACAGTATGCCGACATTCCGACCTCTTCGGGCGTTTGGCTTCGTATAGTGTTTTTCGTAATCACTTATATCGTGCTTTGTTGGTTTTTGATGATATACCTCAAGAAAATCGAGAAAGACCCTAAAGCATCTCTTACATACGAACAGGACCAAAAAAGACGTGAAAATTTAAGCGGTGAATTTGAAAGCGAATCGGTCGACCAGAACAAGATTTTCGGTGTGTATTCCTGGTTTTTCATCATTCAGGCCGTCGTGCTGTTGGCAATTGCCTGTATACGTGAAATTTCGGGCTTTGCAATACCGATACTTGCGGCAAGTTTCTTGATTGCTGGAATTGTTTGCGGATTTATCGTATCAAAGAAATTGGGTTCGGTAATTTCCTACTTCTTGCAAGGCGCCGCCGCTATGATACCCGCCGTAATAATGATTGCGATTGCATCCTCTGTAAAACTCGTTATGGAGGAGGGCGGAATTATCGATACCGTTCTGAATTACGTTATAAACATTCTTGACGGAAAAAGTCCCTTCGTAGCAATAATTTTAATCTTTTTCCTGATACTATTTTTACAACTTTTCATCGGCTCGGCATCGGCAAAGATTTTCCTTGTAATGCCGATAATCCTTCCCATCACAAACGCTTTGGGAATTTCCCCTCAACTCGTCATTCTTACCTACTGTATGGCAGACGGATTTACCGACGTTATATTGCCGACAAATCCCGTACTTCTTATCGGTCTTTCTATGGCTAACGTTTCATACTTCAAGTGGCTCAAATGGACCTGGAAACTGCAACTTCTACTTTTTGGAATCTCGTTATTTTTGCTTCTGTTCGGAGTATGGATTGGGTATTAAATCTCAATATAAAGATAAAAAAAGCACCTCTTGGGGCTCATTCCATAGAGCAGAATCGGTTTTTAAGGTTAAATTCACTCTGCCTCATTGTCGCAAAACCTTGGAATACACAAAGTATTCCAAGGTTTTGCAACTTCGATAACAAAGCGAATTTCACACCTAAAAACTGCTACGCACCTAAAAAAGATAAATTTTTGATGGAATAAAAGGCGAAAAGCCGCGGTAACGCTGACGCGTACCGCGGCTTTTTAACAAATTAGTCCGCAAAAAGTTGCTTTTTTAGGCGGTTCT
>JAFYSP010000011.1 GCA_017559305.1 Clostridia bacterium | reverse complement strand
TCAACGTCGTCAAGTACTGTTTCGGCATTAAGCTGATAAGCAGATGCGATTAAACTTAAAGGAAAGCATACAACGAGCATGCATACTACCATTAAGGCGGCAATCAACTTATGAGCTTTGGAAAAAGTAGATTTGCGCATAGAATTTACCTCCAATATAGATTTTAATATTTATGCAATTATATAATAACATTTAGCATTTTTATCTTCAATCATTTTTATTTAAAATAGACAAAAATCATTAACAAATTTAATCTCATTTTTTTGTAAAGATTGCACATCAAAGTAGAAATAATACATATTTAGGTCGATTTTTTACATAAAATAAAAGCCGCCGAAATACATCGGCGGCTAATTATATTTACGCTATTAAGGGTTCTTTATTTTCGGTAATACATTCCTTTGTAACAGTTACAGTTTTAATCTTTTTATCTGAAGGAGCGTCAAACATTATATGTCTCAAAACGCCTTCAACAGAAGATCTGAGGCCTCTTGCTCCCATCTTTCTTTCAACTGTATTCTTGGCTATCTCGCGAAGCGCATCGTCCTCAAAAATAAGTTCGATACCGTCCATCTTCATAAGCGCCTGATACTGTTTTATTACCGAGTTTTTGGGCTCTGTCATAATACGGACAAGCATATCCTCATCAACAGGGTCTAACGCGGTAATTACAGGAAGTCTGCCTGCAAGTTCAGGTATAATTCCATAATGGACAAGGTCCTGATGTGTGACTTTAGAAAGGTTTGCTTCTTTCATTAAAGCGTCATTAGATTTAACGTCGGCACCAAATCCCAATGTACTTCCCTTGCCAATACGTTTAGCAACCTGTTTATCAAGTCCTTCAAATGCACCGGCGCAGATAAAGAGAATATTGGTTGTATCGATTTGGATGAACTCTTGTTGAGGATGCTTTCTGCCACCACCCGGAGGAACGTTAGACACGGTGCCCTCAATAATTTTAAGAAGTGCCTGCTGAACACCTTCTCCGCTTACGTCACGGGTTATAGAGGTGTTTTCGCTCTTTCTTGCGATCTTATCAATTTCATCAATATAAATAATTCCGTGCTGTGCCTTTTCAACGTCAAAATCAGCGGCTTGAATAAGGCGGAGAAGGATATTTTCAACGTCTTCTCCGACGTAACCTGCTTCAGTTAAGGTTGTAGCATCGGTTATCGCAATCGGAACGTCCAAAAACTTTGCAAGAGTCTGGGCTAAAAGGGTTTTTCCAACGCCTGTAGGTCCCAACATCAAAACGTTACTCTTGCCAAGTTCAACGTCACTTCCGCAAGACTTGAAAATACGCTTATAATGGTTATAAACCGCTACAGACATAGTGATTTTTGCCTCATCCTGTCCGATTACGTACTCATCAAGTTTTGCTTTTATTTCGTGCGGTGTCGGAAGAACAAAGTCTTTCTTTTCTTTGGCTTTAGAAGATTTTGCTTTTGCAATTTCTCTATCTCCGAAAATCAAAGAATGGCAAAGTTCAACACAATCATCACAAATATAAACACCGTTACCGGCAATCAGTTGACCCGATTCTTCCCTGCTTCTGCCGCAGAAAGAACAAATCACAGAATCATCTTTAATAATATCAGACATAAAATATTCCTATCTGTTTGTTATTACCTTATCAATAAGGCCGTATTCGAGTGCTTCCTCGGCAGACATAAAGTTATCTCTTTCTGTATCCTTTTCAATCTGTTCCAAGGTCTTTCCTGTGCGCTCCGCAAGAATGGAATTAAGTGTTGCGCGAGTCTTTTTGATATGCTCTGCATGAATCAAAATTTCAGTTGCCTGACCTTTTGTCTGACCGAGTGGCTGATGAATCATAATTTCACTGTGAGGGAGCGCATATCTCTTGCCTTTTGTACCGGCAGCGAGCAAGAATGCACCCATACTTGCAGCCATACCAATACAAATTGTGCTGACATCACACTTGATATAATTCATTGTATCAAAAATTGCCATACCTGCGGTGACAGAACCACCGGGGCTATTGATATAGAAGGAAATATCCTTATCGGGATCCTTTCCTTCAAGGTACAAAAGCTGTGCAATAATAACGCTTGCGCTTGCATCGTCAACCTGATCGCTGAGCATTATAATTCTGTCATTAAGAAGACGGGAAAAAATATCATAGGATCTTTCTCCCTTGCTTGTTTGTTCTACAACATAAGGTACAAGACTTGACATAATTTTTCTCCTTTATATTAGGTGCAATATGGCGGATCAAACCGATCCGCCATATTCATATATAACATTATGAGTTGAAACTGAAATTTATAAACAATTATTCAGCTTTTTCTTCTGCTTTTGCAGTTGTTTTCTTTGCAGTGGACTTTTTGGCAGTAGTCTTCTTAGCTGCAGGCTCCTCTGCGGTTTCCTTCTTGGCAGCAGGTTTCTTAGCGGCTGCTTTCTTTGCAGCAGGCTTTTTAGCCTTAGCATTTGCCTTTACAATATCAAGTGCCTTATTAACTGCAAGATCCTTCTTCATTTCTGCTTCAGGAACGTACATCTTAATCTGGTCTGCTTCCATATTGTATGCCTTTGCAAGTCTGTCATACTCTGCAACTACGTCTTCATCAGTAACTTCAACGTTTTCAAGAACTGCAATCTTTTCAAGTGCAAGTCTTACCTTGACCTGATGCTCTGCCTGCTCTTTGAAGCTGTCACGAAGACCATCCATACCTGCGCCTGTAAACTTGAGGTAGGTATTGATGTCCATACCCTGCATCTGCAAACGGTATGCAAAATCCTGAACTGTCTGATCAACTCTTGCCTCAATCATTGCGGCGGGGATCTCTGCCTTCATGATTTCTGCAAGTTTATCAGCAAGTGCGTTTTCAAACTGTGCGTCTGCTGCCTTTTCCTTGCTTTCAGCAAGTTTTGCCTTGATGTCTGCCTTAAGGTCTGCAAGAGTATCAAACTCGCTTACGTCCTTTGCAAATTCATCATCAAGTTCGGGCATCTCACGGAACTTAATCTCATGAAGTTTGCACTTAAATACTGCAGGTTTACCTGCAAGTTCTTCAGCGTGGTACTCCTTGGGGAACTCAACGTTTACGTCGAATTCATCACCTGTGTTATGACCTACAACCTGCTCTTCGAATCCGGGAATGAATTCACCAGAGCCGAGTGTAAGTGAATGAGATTCACCTTTACCGCCCTGGAATGCAACACCATCAACAAAGCCTTCGTAATCGATAACTGCGATGTCACCGTTAGCTGCTGCTCTGTCTTCAACTGTTACAAGGCGAGAGTTACGATCAGCAAGTTTTGCAACTTCTGCATCAACATCTGCATCTGTAACGTCTGCTACGGGTTTCTCTGCCTCAAGTCCCTTATAGCCTTCGATTTCAACTTCGGGTTTTACAGTGATAACAACCTTGAAATCAATACCTTCTTCTCTGCTGATAGAAACAAGATCAAAATCAATTTTATCATCAACATACTCAAGACCGGACTCTGCGATTGCTTCCTCAATGCTGGGAGCGTATACTACATTCAAAGCATCCTCAAAGAAAAAGTTCTCGCCATACATCTTTTCGATCATATGCTTGGGTGCTTTTCCCTTGCGGAATCCCGGAATTGTTATTTTATCTTTGTTTTCTTGATATGCTTGGTCAAGTGCTGCCGCAAATTTTTCCTTATCTACAAGGATTTCAAGTTCGTAGCGGTTAGTATCAACCTTTTTTGTGCCTTTTAAGCTCATTTGTACGACCTCCGTTTTCATAGTCCATAATAATATATCATAGTTTGGAAATAATTTCTATACTTTTTTAAACAAATTTTAAATATTTTTGCAAAAAATATATATGATTATGTCAGTTTTCAGTTTTAACAAATAAACTGAGGAGTAAAATCAACACAATCGCATGATAAAAGTTTAAATTTTACGCCGTCATATTCTCCTACAGCATTATGACACCCTGCTCCGTGAATATGGCCGTGATAGATGGTTTTAATATCATATTTTTTTATTATCTCCATCAATTCATCACAAACAAAATCGGCATACACGGGTGGAAAATGGAGAAAAACAAGCGGTTCTTTTCCCGTATCTATGGCGGCTTTTATTGAAGCTTCGAGTCTGCCCGCTTCCCTGTTTCTTACCTTTTGTTCACTCTCGCCGCTTGAAGCGTAGTCCCAACCTCTTGTGCCACAAATCGCCTTATCCTCGACAACGATAGCGCTATTGAAAACCGCTTTTATACTTTCAATTTTATTTTCTGCAAAAAAGATATTCAGTTTATTCATGGTGCTCCACCAAAGGTCATGATTTCCTTTGAGGATTATTTTTTTACCAGGCAGAGAATCAATAAACTTAAAGTCTGCAAGTGTATCTTCAAGTTTCAAAGCCCATGAAATATCGCCCGGTATTATTACCATATCATTTTCGGTGACGAGTCTTGTCCAATTGGCTTTGATTTTTTCTTCATAATTATCCCAGCCCCTGAAAATATCCATTGGTTTATCAGAACCAAAAGATAAGTGCAAATCAGAAATAGCATAAATAGACAAGTTATCACCTCCGAGTATAATTCTTATAAATTATGAAAGAATAATAAATGGCTTTACGCCTATTTTCTTTTGAAAGGAATTATGAAAATGGATAAATGTATGAATGGTAGTTGCGACATCGTAAAGGGAATTATGTGCAGTTGTGAAAAATGCGCATATCACTCTATGGACAACCATTGTCACGCTGACAACGTTCAAATCGGTCCCGAAAGCGCTCACAGCAGCAGCGAAACAGTTTGCAGAACATTTAAGTGCAAATAAGAGCCTTTTTGCCCGGCAAAATGCCGGGCAAAAATTATTTATATCTTAAGAAAATCAAGGATTGCAGTTGTCATATCCTGCTTATCAATAGTAGTATCAAAACGAACTGTTGCCTTTTCAAGTTCAACCAATGATTTCGGTGGCTCGGTTTTAGTAATAGTGCTCAGATATCTTGCCTGTTCAAAATCATCTGAAGGGATATCCGACTCATTTCCAAGCGCTGAAAGAACAGCGGGAACAAACTTATAAGGACTTGCTGTAGATGCGATAACAGTTACCTTATCATCGCCGCTTTCTGCTACGTACTTATCATAAACATTAAGCGCTACTGCGGTATATGTATCGCAAAGATAACCATATTTATCATAATACTTTTTGATTGTTTCAAGGGTGCCCTTATCGTCACACCAACCTGCCGCAAAATTCTCTTTGAGTTTTGCAAGAACGTCAGCCGATACCGTATATACGCCTTCTGTTGAAAGTTTTGTCTGCAGGTTGCTGTTTGCTTTATCATCACAACCGCAAAGTTCATAGATAAGTCTTTCGAGGTTGCTCGAAACGAGAATATCCATTGAAGGAGAGAAGGTTGTATGGAAGGCGCGGTTTTTATTATAAACGCCTGTATTAATGAAATCGGTAAGAACGTTATTTTCATTAGATGCGCAAATGAGTTTTGCTATCGGCACACCCATATTCTTTGCATAGTAAGCCGCTAAAATATTACCGAAGTTTCCTGTAGGTACTACAACGTTGAATCCGTTTTCAAGATTAGCGCCGTTCTTTTTGAGATCGCAATATGCAGAAACGTAATATACGATCTGAGGAACAAGTCTGCCCCAGTTTATTGAGTTTGCACTTGAAAAATTGAATCCGTTTTCATCAAGTTTAGCGCAAATTTCGGGATTGGTGAAAATCTTTTTCACACCTGTTTGAGCGTCATCAAAATTACCCTTGATACCACAGACAAGAACGTTTTCGCCCACTTGGGTACACATCTGACGCTTTTGCATATTGCTGACGCCATCGCTTGGATAGAAAACGATAATATTAGTACCGGGAACATCACTGAAACCTTCAAGCGCTGCTTTACCGGTATCGCCCGATGTTGCAACAAGGATAACGGTATTTTTACCATCGGTCTTCTTGACTGCGGTTGTCATAAGATACGGAAGAAGTTGAAGTGCAAGGTCCTTAAATGCACAAGTAGGACCATGCCAAAGTTCCAGAATCTTACAATTATCATCAAGAGATACTATCGGTGCCGGCTGCTCATTATCAAAACTGCCTGTATATGCTGAACTGACACAGTAATCAAGTTCCTCTGCAGTATAATCATCAAGGAACATGGAAAGAACGGTTTTTGCTCTTTCTATATAACTCATATCAAGCATTTTATCAATTGTTTTTTCGCAAAGTTGCGGAATGCTTTCAGGCACGAAAAGACCGCCTTCTACAGAAATTCCCTTTGCTATTGCTTGAGCAGAAGTCACTTTTGCCGCCGAGTTTCTTGTACTTTTATAAAACATTTTTTCAAGACCTTTCGCTGATATATAAAGATATAATATACTATAACTTTCTATTTGTCAAAAGTTTATCTAAAAAAATCATAGCATTTTTATAAAAAATTTTATCCAACAACCCTTTATCTCCTATTTTATCAAGCAAAAACTCATAAAGAACCGGAATATCGGCAATAGTTTTCAAGTTATCAGACATTGTAGCACCATCAAAATCAGAGCCGATTGCGATGCTGTTTTCGAGCCCTGCATCAAGCATTAAAAATATATTTTTATATATTGCCTCAAATACGTTTTTACCCAAAAATTCAGGATAAAAGCAAATACCTATAAGTCCTTGTTTTTGAGATATCAATTTTGCTTGGTCAAGCGTTATATTCCTTAAATGGTCGCTTACCTCACGTAAGTTTGAATGTGTCGCAAGAACTGTATTCGCCATATTTATCGCATCATAAAAGGATTTTTTGTTAAGATGAGATAAATCAAGTGCTATGCCCTGCTCATTCATTTCAGATATTATTTTGAAACCTTTTTCACTAATTCCGCCAACACCGCCGCTGCCTCCTGCAAGTGAATTATCAAAATTCCATGCAAGTGACATAATTTTCACTCCGTCACTTTTCATTTTCTCTAATGAATATCCCTTTTCGGCAAGTGCTCCACCTTCAACCGACAGAAGTGGCGTGACACCGCTTTTTTCAAGTGACGGCTTGATTTCATTATAAATATCAAGCATTTTCTCATACAAAAAAACAGGATCGTCTTTACCGTTTTCAAGGTAGATGGCATAGTTTCTGATATGTTTATCAAAAAGTCCGAAAGCGGAATACAAGATCGAAAGGGAGTCATCGTTATACGAGACTCCCTTTTTATGAATTTCATATAAAGTGTCGCAATGAAGGTCTGCAAAATACATTAGCAATCAACTCCGAATGCATCTTCAAAATGGTTTACATAATATTGAGGATTGGCAGGATCATCTCCTGTAAGCACTTCGATTACGTCAAACCTTAATTCCTCTGTAATCCCATTGTTATATACATAATACTGCGCGGCTGATACTATTCTTTGCTGTTTTTGAGGAGTTACAAAATCACTCGGTCTGCCAAATTTGGAATTCTTTCGGGTTTTAACCTCAATGAAAGCAACCACTCCATCCTTTTCGGCAATAATATCCACCTCTCCGTATCTGTTGGAGTAGTTGGTGGTATGTATTATATACTTTTTGGACTTGAGGAATTTGACGGCGATTTTTTCTCCATCGTTTCCTATTGATTTAGCTGTTTTTTTCATATAATTTCTTCAAAAAACTCGGTCTGTGAATTTCACACATTCCGTATTTCAAAATTGCATCCGTATGCGCTTTTGTACCGTATCCTGCATGTTTTGCAAAACCATACTGTGGGTATTTTTCATCATACTCATTCATGAGGCGGTCACGTGTGACCTTAGCAATAATAGATGCCGCTGCTATAGAATAACTCAATGCATCGCCTTTAACAACAGTCTCGCAATCCACTTTTATGTCCTTTGGGATTCTGTTTCCGTCGATAAGCGCGTAATCCGCTGCGACATTCAATCCTTCGATTGCTCTGTTCATGGCAAGGTAGGTAGCATTAAGAATATTTACACTTTCAATTTCCTCAACACTTGCAAAGGCAACAGACCAGGCAATTGCCTTCTCTTTTATCTCGTCAATGAGTTTTTCACGCTTAACCGCAGAAATCTTTTTAGAGTCGTTAAGACCCTCTATAACGCAATTTTCGGGCAATATTACAGCCGCTGCGCAAACAGGACCTGCAAGAGGTCCTCTTCCCGCTTCATCAACGCCGCACACAAATTTACATCCCTTTTCTTTTGCCTTTAATTCATATTCAAAGGTCGACATTATTTATCCACCTTTTCTATTGTAATATTACCTATTTTACAGTTTCTGAATTCTTCTAAAAGCATATTGGCGGTTCTGTCCTCGTCGGTCTCGCCGCCTCTTGCAAGAAAGCCTCGTTTCTTACCAATCTCACAAAAAATATCATAGGCATCTTTATCGGTGACTGTGATTTTATATCTTTGCTCAATAAGATCTTTATAGTTATCCCTTAAATACTCACAAAGTTTTACAGCCAACAATAAAGTATCAATAACGTTATCCTTAACGGCACCCGTAAACGCAAGGTGTTCACCTACTGTTGCATCCTCAAATTTAGGCCAAAGTACACCCGGGGTATCAAGAAGTTCAAGTTCTTTATCAATAGTAAACCATTGATTTCCTCTTGTGACTCCGGGACGGTTTTCGGCTTTTGCTTTATTACCGCCTGCTATTCTATTTATAAAGGTTGATTTTCCGACGTTTGGAATACCAACCACCATAACGCGCAAAGGTTTGCCAACAAGTCCTTTACTACGATAATACTCAAGTTTACCTGCGAGTTCCTTTTTTACCGTCTCGCTGAATTTATTTATTCCCTTTCCGCTTCTGCAATCAAGCGCTACCGCCGCTATCCCTTGGGAGTTATAGTAATTTATCCAATCGGCAGTTGCTTTTGGATCAGCCATATCGCATTTATTGAGAATAACTATTCTTGGTTTATTAGAGATTATTCTTGACAGGTCGGGATTACGGCTGCTCACAGGTATTCTGGCATCTATAATCTCCGCAACCGCATCGACAATACCGAGTTGTTCTTTGATTTTTCGCTCGGCTTTCGCCATATGTCCCGGAAACCATTGAATTGTTTGTTCGGTATTCATTATATTCCTCCAAACATTTCTGAAAATGAACTTCTATGCTCGGCATCACGATAAACTCTGAACAATGCTTTGCCAAGAACGTATCTTTCATCAATAAGCCCTATCCTGCTGTCACGGCTATCCATTGATTCCATTCGGTTATCGCCTAAAACAAACAACTGATTTTTGCCGACTGTTAAAGGAAATTCTACATCCCACTTTGTAACAGTAGGATTTTTAATATAATCCTCCTTTAACAAAGTCCCATCAACATACACGTAACCATTTTCAAAATCAATATCAACAACCATACCTTCGGTTGCGATAACTCTTTTGATAATTGGCTCAGATGACATTGATACATCAGTATGCTCATTATTATAGTTTCGGGAAATAACTATTACATCACCGCATTTTGGCGTGTAAAACATATTTGATATAATAATTCTATCATTAGCAAATAAAGTGTTTTGCATTGAAGGACCTGAAATTTTAACAGTTCTGAAGAAAAAGGAAAACAGAACGATAACTACAATAACAGCAACCGATATAGATTCAAGCCATTCAATTAATTCTTTTGATTTGGCACTTTTGCTATTAACATTCTTCTTGTCTTCCATTATTCTCACTCCTAATTATCAAATACTATTATAACAAAATCGGGGACAGAAAACCCTGTCCCCGTTTTTTAGATACAAAACTATATGCTCTCTTTAACTTTAGCGGCCTTACCAACTCTATCACGGAGATAGTACAATTTTGCTCTGCGAACACGGCCTTTTCTAACAGTCTCAACCTTAACAACGTTAGGTGAGTGAACGGGGAATACACGCTCTACACCTACGCCGAATGACAAACGGCGAACGGTGAAGGTTTCTGCGATGCCACTGTTATTCTTAGCGATAACAGTTCCCTCGAAGACCTGAATTCTTTCTCTCTCGCCTTCACGGATTTTAACGTGAACACGAACTGTGTTACCGATTGCTACTACAGGAGCATCCTCCTTGAGCATACCGGCAGAGATAGCTTTTACTGCGTCCATTAGTTTTTCCTCCTTAAAATTCCCAGACATTCTTGCCGCAAACGGCGGTAGAGGACTATCCGCTTTGGTGTCGAAAATTCGGCATCAAACCCACCGATAAGGATTCGGTGAAATCAAATGCTAAAATATATTACCACAAGTCATCATAAAATGCAAGACTTTTTTTGGTTTTATATCAAAAAAATTAAAAATCTCCAAATCCGTCATCATCAACTATCAAATCGGTAAGCGATCTGTATTGATAATCGCCGTTTTCGGTGAGTTTCGGATACTTAAGCGCCAAGGCAGTACCTCTTGCAACACTGCGTTCGGGATTTTCATAGGTATTAACCTTTACACCTAATTTATTTGACAAATATTCCTTTATTCCGTAAAGTTCCGAACCTCCTCCGGTCAGGAAAATGCCATCGTTTGCTATATCGGCAACAATATCCGGCGGTGTTTTTTCAATGACCTTTTTAATGCCGTGACAAATGGATTTTACCGAATCTATAAGTGCATGTCTTACATCTTCAGAAGTGATTTCAAAAACTTTAGGTCTGCGGCTGAAATTTTCCATACCGCTTGCCTTCATAGTAAGCGTTATATCTCTTGGAATTACTCCGCCGATTTGTTTTTTTATATACTCAGCCGTTCTATGACCGATATTGACACTATACTTCTTTTTTACATATCTGATAATTGCTTCATCAAAATCAAATGATGCAATGGGCAAGGACTCGCTTTTAACAAAACCACCCATTGAAATAACCGCTATATCGGTTGTTCCTGCGCCTATATCGGCAACAAGGTATCCGTGAGGTTTTGTGAAATTGTGTTTAAACGCTATCGCATCTGCAAGAGGTGCTTCTATTGTTTTTACGTTTCTACCGCCTGACAGTTCTATCGCTTTAGCAACGGATCTATGTTGAACAGAGGTTACACCGAACGGCATCGCAACCATTATTTGCGGTTTGAGTACCGTATTGCTGAATGCCTCGTTCATAAAATGCTTGAGCATTTTTTCTGTAAGTTCATAATCTGCTACGACTCCGCGCTGTATAGGATAAACAATTTCGATAGAAGGCGGAGTTTTATCTATCATATCATATACTTTTTTACCATAGCAAATAGGTTCCCATGTGTCAGCATCGACCGCAACAATACTCGGCTGCTCAAAAAGAACTCTGTTTGTAGTCGCAATTATAGTCTTATACGAGCCGAGATCTATACCGATATTTGATGGCATGGTTTCACTTCCTTTTTGCTTATCTTCTATAATTATATTTTATATTCATCAATTTTACAAGGTTTTTTTACATGTTAATGCGGCGCACACGCACCAAACGCTCTCGGCACCTGCCAAAAGCAATTCATGAGCGCACTCATTAAGTGTTGAACCAGATGTTTTTATATCGTCTACAAGTAATATATTTTTGCCTTCAACGGAAGATATCGTCTTATAGACTCCTTTGACGTTTTCTATTCGCTCAACGGCTGTTAATTCATGTTGGCTTTTTCTCTTGAGTATTTGTTTTAACGTATTTTTATATTCAATACCCAGACCTTTTGATATCAATTTTGCCAATACTTTTGAATGGTTGAATTCCCTTTGCTTTTCTTCCTTAGCAAACATCGGAACGTTTGTCACTAGGTCAAATTGCTCAACCGGAAATTTTGATTTGACCGCTTCAATCATATAATTAGCAAAAAATCTTGCATTTTCTATGCTCTTCTTTTTCTTGATATTCAGCACTCCGTCTGCTGCGACTCCGTCATATCTAAATGGTGCCACCACTCCATCAAACAAGAAAATTCTTGTTTTGCAGGTGCACTCCTCTATCGGATTGCCACAACATTTACACACACCGGTCGTCAACATATATTTTGAAAGTTTTTCAAAACATTTATAGCATATTTCCAGGTTATCAATTGTTATTTCATCACAACAAGGGCACCTGCGCGGATATGCAAGATTAAGCAATCTTTCTATTACGTCACAAAACAACGACATTATTCTTCCTCAATAAAACTTCTAAGTCCTGTATAGCGAAGGGTTTTACGATCATTCTCTATCATTTTATTTATATTGGATTCGCTGCCAACAATTAACAACATCTTTTTTGCTCTTGTAACAGCCGTATATAAAAGGTTTCTATACATTAGTTTTGAAGGAACGTCGCATATAGGAATAACTACATAATCAAATTCGCTTCCCTGACTTTTATGTACGGTTACGGCGTAGGCAAGTTCGAGCTGGAAAATACCTTCTGCAACATAGGTTGCATATCTATCATCGAATTTTACGGTTATTGTTCTGGCGAGTTTATCTATTTTTGTCACGATACCGATATCGCCATTAAATACCCCTGTTCCGACTTCGCCGTCTTCCCTGACCCAATCTATATCATAATTGTTTTTTATTTGCATAACCTTATCATTCTCACGAATAACATACCCTTGAAAAGATATTTCGGCTTTACCCTTTTCAGAAGGATTTACAAGAGCCTGTAATTTATTATTAAGCGTTCCTGTACCGAGAGTCATCATCTTGGAAGGACAAAGGACTTGTATTTCATTATGAAGCGAAACGCCGTAAGACTCAGGTAATCTTTTAGTGCATAATTCGGCTATGTATTTTGAAGCATTGTGTGGGTTCTCAACATTAACCATAAAGAAATCTCCGCCATTTTGACCGAGCGTTACGTTTTTACCCGATACAATATTATGGGCGGTGACAACAATGTTGCTTTCCATTGCCTGACGGAAAATGCGTGTAAGCGTTGCACAACAATAAGAGTCAGAATAAATAATATCCTGCAAAACATTGCCTGCGCCTACGCTTGGCAACTGATTATGGTCACCCACGAGGATTATTCTGCACTGTAATCTTAACGCTCTCAAAGTGGATTCAAAGAGTAAAGAATCAACCATAGACATCTCGTCAATGATTATGACGTCACAATCCAAAGGGTCTTTTTCGTTATGAGTGAATCTATGGCTACCGTCAGAACATCTTTCAACCGCTAAAAGACGATGTAAAGTTTTAGCCTCAACGCCTGTTACTTCGGTCATTCTTTTAGCAGCCCTGCCTGTAGGAGCCGCAAGTGCGATTTTATATCCCCTGTTACTGAAAATTTCAATCATAGCATTTATAATTGTTGTTTTTCCGGTTCCGGGGCCACCAGTAAGCACAAAGACGCCTTGAGATGACATATCATTTATTGCTTTGATCTGAAGTTCATCAAATTTTATTCCGGCTTTTTTCTCGATGCTCTCCAATTCATCTTTACCGACAGTAAAACTTTCTTCAGGAAATCTTGCCATTGAAAGTCTTGCTGAAATATACTGTTCCGCCTCATAATATTCTCGCAAGAAAACTGAAGGTTCGCCCAAAACATCAGTGCAAACAATTTGTCCCATATCGCAAAGTTTTTCAATACAATCCCAAAGGTCTTTTTCACTTATTGACAAAAAATCAGATGCGGTCGCAAGTAATTTTCTTGCAGGTAAACAAGTATGGCCATTTAAAAGATTATGTCTTAAAATATACAAAACGCCCGCTTCTAAACGACCAATAAAATCCTTGTCAAAGCCTAAACTTTCAGCAAAGGTTTCTGCTCTGGCAAAAGAAATATCAATTCCTGAATCACAAATTACATACGGATTTCGGCTTACAATTTCAATTGACTGTTGTTGATACACCTTAAAGATTTTCAGTGTTTCATCAGTTGCAAACCCATGTCCCGCAAAAAATCTCAAAGTATCTCTCATAGAATTCCGTTTAGAAAGTTCGTTAGATATCTCCTCTGCTTTTTCGAGTGTGATACCTTTAATAGACGCAGTTTTATGCGGATGATTTAACAAAACGTCAAAAGTATCATTACCAAAAGCAGAAACGATTCTTTTGGCTGTTGCAGGTCCTATACCCTTGATAACACCCGAAGATAAATATCTTAAAATTGCCGCCGCATCAGACGGAAAAGTTCTTACATAAGAAGAAACCGAAAACTGTCTGCCGTAAACAGAATGAAAATCAAAGTTGCCAACAAGTTCCAAAACTTCACCGACACTAACATCCGGCATCAAACCTACCGCTGTGAGCGCATTATCGCCGTCTTCAAGTTCCAAGACTGTAAAGCCTGTTTCGACGTTTTGATAGGTTATATCCGCAATAGTGCCTTTTATAAGTTCGTCAGTCTTTCTTTGCACGTGGCAACTTCCTTTCTTTTATTTTTTTATAGCGTCAACAAGTTGATTCGGTTTTATGAAAATCATATTCGGGTAATCATAAGACAGTTTTTCACAAGCAGATGCTGTAATCTCGTCAAGTCCCATATCAACAGCATAAAGTTTTCTCTCGCCACTTGACACATCAAAGTTATTTCGCTCTAATATTCCTCTTAGCATAATTTCGGCACTGTCATCATGCAAAAAGACAAGATAGTGGTATCTGTTTTGCTTAAAGTCAACAAATTTCCAAACAACGTAACGAATGAGTGTGGAAATACCCAACACCACAAGAAGCAAGGTCAAAAAGCACAATACGTAATCCATATAATCACCTCGATATATTATATGAATCAAGCCGATATTTGACATATTAACTTTAACAAAGTGAGGACTCCATCAAAGGAGTCCTCTGCTTTCTATTCTTAAAAACTTATTTAATAGTAACAGATGCCGTTGCCGTTCCTACTGCCCATATTGCAGGATATTTTTCAGAAACTATAGTACAATTAAGTCCATAAACACCTGCTGTTTTTCCTGCACAGTTTGCATAAACCGTCAAGTCATCTGCTGTAACAGCATTGATAATGTTTGCAGGACCGCAAATAGTCACTTCAACAAAATCAGACGAAAAACTTGCGCTAAGACCTTCTGCAAGATCTTTGGTTTCGAGATTTTGAGCCTTAAAAGACTTATTGACGTAGTTCGTTAAATCGAACTCGATTTTTAAGTCTTCAAGATCTCTTGCTTCTATCGTTGAAGGAATATCAAGTGTTGCATCAAGAACAAATTTACCGTTAGCATTAACGTTTTGTGCTGAAATCTTTGAAAAATCGATTCCCGTTATGTTTGCAGTTGTGATTTTATCAATTTCAGACGGCTCGCCACGAAGCAAAACTTTATTTTGAGATAAGGTGTATTTAATATAGTTGATAGCGCTTGAAGATGCAGAATCAATTTTTATATCAACATTCTTTTCCTTCAAAACAGGAACTATAACATCGACAGATTCCATAGACATTTCGAAAAACTCGGAACTGAGTTCCTGACCTTGATCATCATACAAAACGATACTTGCAGGATATTTATCCGTTTTAGAAACGACCTTATCAACGTTTGCAACCGCTGCGACTGTTGATATTTTACTCATTTGGGTTCTGGGACCTTTGATGGTTATGGTATTATGAAGATTGTTGTCAACAGAAAGTTCACCGATAACCAATCCGTTTTCTGCCTCTGCGCCTTTTGCAATCAATTCAAGTCCAAATTCCTTTTCATCAACTATATCAAAAGACACAGTTATTTTCTGAGGATTTACACTAACTATTGTGTATCCTGTTTTACTGCTGTTTCTTTGAGCTGTAAGTTCAAGGTCAAAAGTACCCGCTTCGGTTACGTTTGCAAGAGAAGCCGATACTAAAACATCTGTATTCTTAAGAGAACCGACAATATAACTGGGACCTTCAACAACAACCGTTACTTCCTTTGGGTATGAATCCGAAACGATTTCCATTCCGAGTGTGCTTACAACCGTTCCCTGAGTATTGATAGAAACCGGCACTCCGTTTACGTTCATTGTTCTTTGCGGGTTTTCAGAAATACTTATTACAAGCCACATAACAACGGCTATGATTATGGAGAAAACAGCAACAAATCGGTTATTATGCAAAAGTTTATGAATAAGATTTGAAAGGTATTTGCTTCCGCTCATCTTACTTTTTCTCCTTTTTGTCAGTTTTAATCATCTTCTTAATCTTGAACAAAGCGGTTTCTTTTTTGTCCTCATTGTCGGTTATTAAGATGGATTTGAGTTCTTCTCTAAGCGTCTGAGGATTGTAATCTCTTTTTATTTTTCCGTTTAATGCAAGAGAAATATTACCTGTTTCTTCCGAAACAACGACAATGGCGGCGTCGGCAGACTCACTAAGTCCTATTGCTGCACGATGTCTGGTTCCGAGTTCTTTTGAAATATGTTTATTTGACGTGAGAGGAAGAATACAAGCCGCTGCGTAAATCTTATTATCACGCACTATCATTGCGCCATCATGCAAGGGGGATTTAGGATAAAAAACGTTGCAAACAAGTTCAGGAGAAATTTTTGCATCAATTACGGTTCCCGATGATACAATTTCACTTAACGAGGTGTTTCTCTCAATTACGATAAGTGCGCCGACTTTATCGGTATGCATAACGGAAACGGCTTTGCATATTCCGTCTATAGCATCCAACGTCTGAATTGCATCCGCTTTATTTTCTCCGAAAAATCCGAAAGGACTGAATTTGCTATATCCCATATGCTCAATTCCCCTACGGATTTCAGGATGGAAAACTATTATCGCAGCAATAATGATATAGTCAACCGCTTTTGTAAACATCCAACTGAGCATTACAAGATTTAACAATCTCGCAACCACCCATACAATCAGCACAACTGAAATGCCTTTCAATATTTGCTTTGAACGAGTATCTCTGAAAAGAACTATCGTTTTATACAGCAAGAAGGCAATTATTGCAATATCTATAACATCAGATACCCTGAATGATGACACTGCGGCCACAATCAAATTGATTGCGGTATAAAAGAATTCATAAATTGAGGTAAAAAATTCCGACATATTCTCACTCCCAAAAAAACATGGCACAACTATATATAGTGTCTCTACTATATAAATTGTACCATATAATTATATTAAATCAATAGTTTTTTGAAGTTTTTTTAACTCATTTAATAAAAATATTTGCTTTTTTTCTTGCCTTGAGCCACTATGCGAACCATATTGCAAAATGTCACTACTTCTTCGGGTTTATTGTATGACGAAAAGCTAACTCTTACCGTGCCTTTTTGCAATGTTCCTATCCTTCTGTGAGCGCTTGGACAACAATGCAAACCTGCTCTCACGCAAACACCTTTTTCGCCTAATATCTCGGCGAGCTCCATACTGTTGTAATCTCGCAAATTAAACGAAAGTGTGGGCACGAATCTGCCATATTCCGGCAGGTCGGTATATAATATTACGCCGCCGATTTGTGACAGCATCATATAACATTTTTTACTCATTTCCAATTCTTTTTTATAGATTTCGTCAACACCTCTTTGCTTGACGAATTCAAGTCCTGCTTTTATACCAAAAATGCCCGGAACGTTTACAGTTCCGCTTTCAAATCTTTCGGGCATATCTAAGGGTTGTCTTGCTATTATTGAGTCGGTACCCGTTCCTCCTTCAAGTATGGTTTTCGGAATGGGTTTATCGGATATCAAAATACCTGTCCCCATAGGTGAATAAAGTCCTTTATGAGCCGCTATACACAAATAGTCTATATTCATTTTTTGCATATCAATTTCCAAAACACCGGCAGTCTGAGCGGCATCCACACCAAACAAAATCCCCTTTTCTTTACAAATCTCACCTATCTTTTTTATCGGCAAAACATTGCCCAAAACATTTGACGCATGTGTGCAAAAAATCATTTTGGTATTTGGTTTTATAAGGTTTGCAAACGCCCTTGCAGTCGCATCTATGTCGCCGAATATAACCTCTGCTGCATCTACGCTTACACCCGTTTTGGAAAGTTCGTACAAGGGGCGCATAACCGCATTATGTTCCAAACTTGAAACGATAATATGATCAGACGGTTTTAATACTCCTTTTAAGACGTAGTTTATTGCCTGAGTGCAGTTTTGTGTAAAAATAACGCTTGTTGTATCCTTGGCGCCAAAAAATGAAGCGACTTCTTTTCGGCAATTATATATTATCTCGTTACATTTTCCGGAAAGTTCATATCCTCCCCTGCCCGGATTGACGGAATACTGTGAAAGAGCAGTATTTACTGCATTAATTACAGATTTCGGTTTAACACCGCTGGTCGCTGCATTATCAAAATATATCATATCTTTTGCACGACAACATCAATTATCTTAACTCCGTTTTCTCCCAGTAGTGTTTTGGCTTCATCAGGCGAAATATTTACTGCTTTTACGCCATAACCGCAGCCATATTTGCCTGTTTTATCATTCCATCTTTTGACATCTGCAAAATACCCTTTTTTTACCAAAATCTCTTTCGCTTTCATCGCATAAGTCACTGTTCCTGTAATTACAAATATTTCCTTCATTTTCTTCTCCTTTCTGCCGATACGTCATTATTTTAATAAAATTACGGCACATTACATAATATGCAAAAACAAATGGTAGGGGTACTTTTGTGCATTTGACTGAAATGTATAAAAAATCACCTCTTTTTGTTGCAAATCACAACAAGGTGTGCTATATTGTAAAATATTATAAATTTAACTGCAAATTTAAGGATGGTGTATTATGGTAAATATAGCCATTATGGGTCACGGTTTTATCGGATCGGGTGTTGTTGAAGTTCTCACAAAGAATCACGATCACATAGCCGCAAAAGCCAAAGAAGAAATCAACATCAAATATATCCTCGATATCAGAGATTTTGATGACCTTCCCTATTCTGACAAATTCATCAAGGATTTTTCTGTCATCGAAAATGACGACAGCATCAAAATCGTTGTTGAGGTTATGGGTGGAACTGAACCCGCTTACAGTTTTGTTAAAGCCTGCTTACTCAAAGGCAAGAGCGTTGTAACCTCAAACAAAGAACTTGTTGCCGCAAAAGGCGCAGAACTTCTCCAAATTGCCGAAGAAAACAACGTCAACTTCCTTTTTGAAGGTAGTGTCGGCGGCGGTATTCCCATTCTCCGCCCCATCGCGCAGTGTCTTGCCGCAAACGACATTCTTGAAATCGTCGGCATCTTGAACGGCACCACAAACTTCATTCTTACCAAAATGACTGATGACGGTATGGAATTTGAAGAAGCGCTTGAACTTGCACAGCATCTCGGTTATGCAGAGCGCGATCCTTCAGCCGACGTTGACGGTCACGATGCTTGCAGAAAAATTTGCATTCTCGCATCTATCGCATTTGGCAAACACGTATATCCCAATCAGGTCAAAACCGAAGGTATCCGCAAGATAACACTTGAAGATTTCGCTTATGCTGTTGGTGCAGGATACACTGTAAAACTTCTCGGCAGAACAAAACTTCTCGATTCAGGCAAGGTTATTGCTACTGTCGGTCCTTGCTTTGTTGACCACACAAGTCCTCTTGCAAACGTTAATGACGTTTTCAACTCTGTACTTGTCAGAGGCGATGCTATCGGTGACGTATCATTCTACGGCAGAGGCGCAGGAAAACTTCCTACCGCAAGTGCTGTTGTTGCAGACGTTATCGACTGTGTAAAACATCTTTCTGCAAGAAAATATCTTTTCTGGGCTGAAGGCAGTGATGATTACGTGCAGTCTGCTGACGGCGAGGCTGTTAAGATGTATGTAAGACTTACATCTGAAAATAAACTTATGGGTCAGATAATTGCCGAAAAATTCCAGGGCGCCCAAATGCTTTCTCGCGAAAATCAGCCTGATAATGAATTTGCATTTATAACTCCCAAACTTAAAAAATATATTATTGAAGATACTCTTGCAGATATGAAGGATATCACCATTATCGGCAAGATGCATATTTTGGAATAGTAAGTATTTAAGTACATTTAATGACTTAACGGAGGTTAATATGGCACTAATCGTTAAAAAATTCGGCGGCAGTAGCGTTGCCAATGCCGAAAGAGTATTTAATGTTGCCAACATTATTATTGATGATTATAAAAAAGGTAATGATGTTGTAACTGTTGTTTCCGCTCAGGGTGACACAACCGATGACCTTATTGAAAAGGCACTTGAAATCAATCCTAACGGCCCTTCAAAAAGAGAAATGGATATGCTCCTTTCTGCCGGTGAACAGATTTCCTGTTCGTTGCTTGCTATGGCAATTGAAAGTCTTGGTTATCCCGTTGTTTCCCTTCTCGGTTGGCAGGCAGGTTTCCAGACCAATTCAACATATTCAATGGCAAGAATCAAAAAGGTTGACCCTGAAAGAATCAATATGGAACTTTCAAAGAAAAACATTGTTATCGTTGCAGGTTTCCAGGGTCTTAACAAATATGATGACATTACAACTTTAGGCCGTGGCGGTTCAGATACAAGTGCAGTTGCAATCGCAGCAACACTTAAGGCAGACCGCTGCCAGATTTACACCGACGTCGACGGTGTTTATACCGCCGACCCTCGTTTAGTATCCAACGCTAAAAAGCTCAAAGCAATCACTTATAACGAAATGCTTGAACTTGCATCTCTCGGCGCACAGGTACTCAACAACCGCTCGGTAGAAATGGCTAAAAAGTATAACGTTGAACTCGAAGTATTATCAAGTCTCGAAAGAAAAGAAGGAACCATCGTTAAGGAGGTAACAAGTATGGAAAAAATGTTAATCAGAGGCGTAACCAAGGATGACAAGGTTGCAAGAATTTCTGTTATTGGTCTTAGCGACACTCCCGGTGTTGCATTCAAACTCTTTAATCAACTCGCTTCCAAAAAGATAAACGTTGATATTATTCTTCAGTCTGTAGGACGTAACGGAACTAAGGATATTACCTTTACCGTTGCTATGGACAACTGCACCGAAGCAGTAGCTACCATTGAAGAAATGAAAACAATTCTTAACTATTCCGACATAAAGTCCGACCTTAACGTTTCTAAGGTTTCTATCGTCGGCGCAGGTATGGAATCACACCCCGGTATCGCTTCCAAGATGTTTGAAGCTCTCTTTGACAAGAACATCAACATTCAGATGATTGCAACAAGTGAAACCAAAATCTCTGTTCTTATTGATGCTGAAGACAGCGAAAGAGCAGTTAAAGCAATTCACGAAAAACTCATCGGCTAATCAAAAAATGACCGCTTTGATTTTCAAAGCGGTTTTTTTGTTGACCTTTTTTAAATGTAATGATATGATTTAATCATATAATATTACATAAGGAGATTTTTATGTTTAATATACACGGATTTCAAAAAATGACCATGCTCGATTTTCCCGGTAAAGTTGCTTGTACTGCATTTACTGCGGGTTGTAATTTCAGATGCCCATTTTGTCATAACGCTTCACTTGTTACCAAAATAAACAATGATGATATATACTCTCAAGAAGAAATATTCGATTACCTTAATAAAAGGAAAGGTATTCTTGACGGTATTTGCATTACGGGTGGCGAGCCGCTTTTGTATGACGGAGTTGTAGATTTTATTAAAAAAGTTCGTGAACTCGGTCTTCTTGTAAAACTTGATACAAACGGTTCATTTCCCGAAAAACTCGAATACCTTATAAATAACCGACTTGTTGATTACGTGGCGATGGACATTAAAAACTCCAAAGAAAAATACGCCGAAACAATCGGTCTTAAGGAATACGACCTTTCCAACGTGGAAAAAAGCGTGGCTTTACTTCTTGAAGGCAAAGTTGAATATGAATTCCGCACCACTATAGTTGCTGAGTATCACTCGACACAAGATATAGTTGCAATCGGCGAATGGATAAAAGGCGCAAAAAGGTACTTTCTTCAAAATTTCGTTGATTCGGGCAACCTTATCGGCTGCGATATGCATGCTGTTTCTAAAGAATTTATGAAAGAATTACAAATTGAAGCCGCAAAATTTGTGGAAAAAGTCGAATTACGCGGAATCTGAAAAAAACACAATATATTGTGATTTTCGGTATTGACTTTGCACAATATCTACGATATAATATTCTCGGTCACTTTTGAGAATATTATATGGAGGATGAAAATAACAATGTACAGTGTTATTAAAAGAGACGGAAAGACAGTTGAATTTAATCTTTCCAAAATCAGCGCTGCTATAACCCAGGCATTCGATGCATGTGAGAGACAGTACAATACAGATACTATAGATTTTCTTGCTCTCAAGGTTACTGCAGATTTCGAGCCCAAGATTGAAAAGGGCAACATTGCCGTTGAAAAGATTCAGGATAGTGTTGAATCTGTTCTTATCAAGGCAGGATACGACGACGTAGCTAAGGCATACATTCTCTACCGTAAGCAAAGAGAAAAAGTTAGAAACCTTAGCGCTACAATGGTTGACTATAAGGATATAGTTAACAACTATCTTAACATTTCAGACTGGCGAGTAAAGGAAAACTCTACCGTTACTTATTCTGTCGGTGGTCTTATCCTTTCAAACTCAGGTGCAATCACAGCTAACTATTGGCTTTCAGAAGTTTATGATGAGGAAATTGCAAACGCACACCGCAATGCAGATATCCACATTCACGACCTTTCTATGCTCACCGGTTACTGTGCAGGTTGGTCACTTAAGCAGCTCATTCAAGAAGGTCTCGGCGGTGTTCCCGGCAAGATTACTTCTGCTCCTGCAAGTCACCTTTCCACACTTTGCAACCAGATGGTTAACTTCCTCGGTATCATGCAGAATGAATGGGCAGGCGCTCAGGCATTCTCTTCATTCGATACCTACCTTGCTCCTTTTGTTAAGGTTGACAACCTCTCCTACAAAGAAGTTAAACAGTGCATTCAGTCTTTCATTTACGGTGTAAACACACCTTCTCGTTGGGGTACACAGTCTCCCTTCACCAACATCACTCTTGATTGGGTTGTTCCTAATGACCTTGCAGAGCTTAATGCTATCGTTGGCGGTAAGGAACTTGACTTCAAGTACAAGGATTGCCAGAAAGAAATGGATATGGTAAACAAGGCATTCATCGAAATCATGATTGAAGGCGATGCTAACGGCCGCGGATTCCAGTATCCTATTCCTACCTATTCAATCACACGTAACTTTGACTGGTCTGAAACAGAGAACAACAAACTTCTCTTTGAAATGACCGCAAAATACGGTACTCCTTACTTCTCTAACTATATCAACAGTGATATGGAGCCATCTGACGTTCGTTCTATGTGCTGCAGACTCCGTCTTGACCTCAGAGAACTCCGCAAGAAATCAGGCGGTTTCTTCGGAAGCGGTGAGTCAACCGGTTCTGTCGGTGTTGTAACCATCAATATGCCCCGTATCGCTTATCTTGCTAAAGACGAAGCAGATTTCTATACAAGACTTGATAAGCTTATGGACATCTCTGCTCGTTCACTTAAAGTTAAGAGAACTGTTATTACAAAACTCCTTGATGCAGGTCTTTACCCCTACACCAAGAGATACCTCGGAACATTTAACAATCACTTCTCTACCATCGGTCTTGTTGGTATGAATGAAGTCGGTCTTAATGCTAAATGGCTCCACGCTGATCTTACCACCAAGGAAACTCAGGAATTCACAAAAGACGTATTGAATCATATGCGTGAGCGTCTTTCTGACTATCAGGTTAAGTACGGCGATCTTTACAACCTCGAAGCAACACCTGCAGAGTCTACTTCTTACCGTCTTGCAAAGCACGACGTTAAGAGATACCCCGACATCATCACTGCAGCTACTGCTACAGGCGGTACACACTACTACACCAACAGCTCACATCTTCCCGTTGGTTACACAGAGGACATCTTCACCGCTCTTGAAATTCAAGATGAAATGCAGACCCTCTACACTTCAGGTACTGTTTTCCACGCATTCCTCGGTGAAAAACTTCCCGATTGGAAGGCAGCTGCAACTCTCGTTCGCAAGATTGCTGAAAACTACCGTCTCCCCTACTACACCATGTCTCCCACATATTCCGTATGTAAGAATCACGGATATATCGCAGGTGAACATTTCAATTGTCCTGATTGCGGTGAAACTGCTGAAGTTTACAGCCGTATTACCGGTTACTACCGTCCCGTTCAGAACTGGAACGACGGTAAGGCACAGGAATACAAGGATCGTAAGGTTTACGATATCGAAAATTCCAAGCTCACAAGAACTGCTGAATGTGGTTGCTGTGGCGAAGCAGATGCAGAAGTTTCCGATAAGTTTTGCACTGGGGACGTAAACTATCTCTTCACAACTGCCACCTGCCCCAACTGTAAAATAGCATGTGCTACTCTCGATAAAGCAGGTGTTTCTTACGAGAAACTTCTTGCTAACGAGCACGTTGATCTCGTTGAGCAGTTCGGCATCAAGCAGGCACCTACTCTCGTAGTTGTTAAAAACGGTGTCGCAGAGAAATACACAGGTGTTTCTGACATCAAAAAATTCCTTAACGCATAAGCAAAGGTAGACATTATGTATGATATAATCATTATCGGCGGCGGTCCTGCGGGACTGACCGCCGCAGTCTATGCAAGAAGAGCTAACAAAAGCGTTCTTGTTATTGAAAAGGCATCCTTTGGCGGACAAATAACATATTCTCCAAAGGTTGAAAACATACCCGGTTTTACCGAACTTTCGGGTAATGAATTTGCTGAAAAGTTGGTTGACCAAGCATTAACTCAAGGTGCGGATTTTGAATCTTGCGAAGTTTTATCGGTCAAAAAAGGCGATACCTTTACTGTATCTACCGATGACGGAAGCGAATTCGAATCAAAGGCTCTTATAGTTGCAACAGGCGCAAAGCACAGGCTTTTAGGACTTGATAAAGAAGAAGATTTTATCGGTGAAGGAATTTCCTTCTGTGCGGTTTGTGACGGTGCTTTCTACAAAGACAAGGTTGTCGGTGTCGTAGGAGGCGGAAATTCCGCACTACAAGAGGCTTTATTGCTTTCTGACCTTGCAAGCAAGGTTTACGTTGTTCAAAATCTCGACGTGCTTACAGGTGAGAAAAAACTTGCCGATCAGCTTTATGCAAAAGAAAACGTTGAAGTTATCACCGGAACAATTGTCGAAAAACTTTTGGGTGATAAGGAACTTTGCGGAATCACAGTTAAAAATACCGCCACAAGCGAAACAAGAGACTTGAATCTTGACGGTCTTTTTATTGCAATCGGTCTTGTTCCTCAAAACGAGCCATTTGCAGAACTTATTTCACTTGATGCAAGAGGTTATGCCGATTCTGATGAAAACTGCCTGACAAAGACCCAAGGCGTTTTTGTTGCAGGAGATTGCAGAAAGAAAAATATCCGTCAGGTTGCAACTGCTTCCGCAGACGGAGCTGTTGCCGCACTTGCCGCTTGTGACTATATTGATACACTTAAATAAATTTATAGAGAACCGAAATTCATCGGTTCTCTATTTTTTTGATTATTGAATTTGACCTTATTATCATAAACACAGACACGCTGATTATAATTCCGCAGACCAACACCGCTATTATTGTTATCGTTTTATTATAATCAAGTTTACCCGAATAGTTGATAAGGGTTGAGAAAAAGGTGAAAAGCGACAATGCAGACGCCGATATATTTATACCTTTTGCGGCAGACAATACAGGACGATTGGTTTTTCTGAAAGCAGTCATCTGAACGAGTGAGGACAACAAACGATAGACAGTATATATTCCCGACGCATATAAAATTACATCGGAATAGTTATAGACCTTATGATTATAGATTGAAACTATTATGATTACCGTAATCAAAAGGTTTACAATAAGCATTAAACAGCCACACAGTCTGAACGCTTTCCACTCAAGTATTATATTATTTTCTTCCTTTTCGAATTTTACAAGAGTAAATCTTATAACACCGAGCATTAAATAGTATATCGCTTCGGTCGAAAACCAAAAGGAATTATACACAACGCTTACAAGCATCTTAAACGCAGCGTAGAGAAGGTTTAACAACCACCCGAAGTATAAAGCGAGTTTGGTTCTCGTTTCTTTTGAAAAGATTATACAGGTGCTTTTTCCTTCTCCCATAATTCGTGTTTTGGTCTGGATTAAAATCTTTGGAATTTCGGATATTACGGTCAAAAACACGTAAGCGGTTATTGTATAGGCTATAAAAGAAAAGACGTTTGACCTTTGTTTTTCTACGAATGATAGAATATAGAAAAAGGTTGCCGTTACTGCAAAAAACAAAATCGTGGGCATACCCGGAAAAAATATCATTTTAAGGATTCGTTTCACTTGCCCACCTCACAAATAAAAAATAAGACACTACTATAAAATGAAGTGTCTTATTTTATTATTCATTATTAAGTTTATTTTATTATAGTAACTTTTGAACCGTTTGAAAGTCCTGCAGCGTTTGCATCGTCGGTATCAAGGTGCATTTCAAGTCTGAACTGCTCGTGAACACGAACCTGAACGTCATAAAATCTTGTTCTTCTCTCGCCTTCAGCATCAACAGTTACGTAAGAATTATCAGTAACACCGAATTTAATACCGTCTTCAACCGACATATGAATATGACGGTTTGCAATAATGCAACCTTCTTTAAGAGTAACAACACCTTTAGGACCAATAATGGTTATGGGTGATGAACCCGAAATTTTGCCGCTTTCTCTGACAGGAGGTTTAACCTTGAGGGTGAATGAATCAGTACGTGAAATTTCAACCTGTGATGCGCTGCGAAGCGGACCTAAAACTCTGACGTTTTCAATAGGTCTTAAAGAAGGTCCTACGATTGTCAAGGTTTCTTTACAAGCATATTGACCGGGTTGTGACAAATCTTTCATAGGTGTCAGTTCATATCCTGCACCAAAAAGAACGTCGCAATCTGCTCTGCTCAAATGAATATGACGGTTAGAAATTCCAACCGGAACTTTATCATCCGAAGATGTATTTTGTGCTTCCAAAGCCGCCATAACAGCCCTTGTGACTGCTGCTACATCAATTTCCATAAAGGTTACTCCTTATATAATTCTGAAACTGTCTGCCATTACGCAACGACGCTGTCTTGTGAAACTACGGGCAGAGGTTATTCCTTCGCCTGTGGGTCCTGCAATAGTAAAGGTTGTGTGACCTTCTCCGCCAAATCCGATTCCTGCGTAAGATGGAGCGTTTTTAACGAAGATGGTGGTTTCTACTGCTCTTGCAAAATTAGTGAGGTTATCAATATTCTTGGAGTGCATATGAGCGGTATGGCGATTGCCGTGCTCTGCTTTTACTGCAAGGTCGATTGCCTCTTCAATGTTTCTGACGCTGACTATGGGAAGAATGGGCATCATAAGTTCGTGCTGAACGAAATCATGGTTGAAGTCGGTTTCGCAAATGATACAACGAACGTCCTTAGAAACGGTTTTACCAATCATAGCAAGAAGTTTATCGGCATCTCTGCCAACGCACTTACGGTTAACCTGTTTGCTCTTCTTACCTGTCTTCTTATTCTCAACTTCAACAAGAACAATCTTATTCAAAGCGTTTGCTTCGTCTGCAGTAATAAGATATGCGCCATTTTTCTGCATTTCAGCAATGAGTCTGTCCTTAATATTGGCAAATGCAAATACTTCTTTTTCTGCGATACAAGGAAGATTGTTATCAAAGCAACAACCATCAATAATATCCTTACCTGCTTTTACAATATCAGCGGTATCGTCAACGATAACAGGAGGATTACCTGCACCTGCGCCGATTGCCTTCTTACCTGATGACAAAACCGACTTGACAACACCCGGACCGCCTGTGCAAACGAGAAGTTTGATTGAGGGGTGTGCATACATTGTATTTGCAGATTCGAGAGTGGGTTTAAGAGTGGATGCTACCAAAACCTCAGGGCCACCTGCCATTTTAGATGCTCTGTTTACAAGGTCAATAGCATAGTTTGAAGTAGCGATAGCACCTGGATGTGGGTTGAAAACAACACCGTTTCCTGCGGCTATCATACCGATACTGTTACAAATAACGGTTTCACTTGGGTTGGTTGAAGGGGAAATCGCGCCGACAACACCAAACGGAGCCATTTCAATAAGGGTCAAGCCGTTATCACCTGTCTTTGCGGTTGAAACGATATCCTCTGTACCGGGTGTCTTATCAGCAACGAGAATATGCTTTGCAATTTTATGCTCTACCTTGCCCATTCCAGTTTCATCAACGCCGAGTTCAGCCATTATAGGTGCTTCTGCACGAGTGAGTTCACGAATTGCAGTGATGATCTTCTCACGCTCTTCAACACTCATATTTCGAACACATTTATATCCCTCGTTAGCAGCGTCAATAGCATCGTTCATATCGGCATAAACGCCAACGAAAGTTCTGCCCTTATAACCTGCGCTGCTATACTGCTTTTGAGGTTCGTTTGTTACAGGTGCTGATGCAACTTCGGTTTTACCGAGGTTGCTTATAACCTGTTTAACTATATTTTCAATCTGGGTTTCATTTAACTGAGCCATAATTACTCTCCTATTTATTTTGCGGCAATACTTGCTGTATCACGTGCAATCATAAGTTCTTCATTTGTGGGAACTACAAGCACCTTAACCTTTGAATCGGCAGTTGAAAGAACTGCTTCTTCTCCACGAGGAGCGCTCATATTTGCATTTACATCAAATTTAATTCCGAGATATTCGAGGTTTTCACATACCATTTCGCGAACCTTTGCATCGTTTTCTCCGATACCAGCAGTGAAAACAAGAACGTCAAGTCCATTGAGTTCAGCGGTATATGCGCCGATGAGTTTTTTGATGCTGTTTGCGAGCATTTTTCTTGAAAGTTCTGCTCTGTAGTTACCTTTTTCTGCTTCGGCGGCAATTTCACGAAGGTCGTTTGAAACTCCCGAAACACCGAGAATTCCTGATTTTTTATTGATAAGGTTTTCTGCCTCTTCGGCTGAAATACCTTTATTTTTCATAATATAGGTAACAACTGTGGGGTCCATAGCGCCTGAACGGGTGCCCATTACGACGCCGTCTTGTGGAGTAAAGCCCATTGAAGTATCAATTGCAACTCCGCCCTTTTCTGCAGTAACAGATGAGCCGTTACCAAGGTGGCAGGTAATCATATTGATATCTTTGGGGTCTTTGCCGAGGATTTCAGCGGTTCTTCCCATTACGTAGCGATGAGAAGTTCCGTGGAAACCGTATTTACGGATTCTGTCTTCCTCATAGAAACTATAAGGAATAGGATAAATATAGTTGTAATCCGGAATTTCACCATAGAAAGAAGTATCAAATACGCCAACCTGCAAGGTTGTAGGCATAAGGTCGATACAAGCGCGCATTCCAAGGATTGCCGGAGGGCCGTGCAAAGGATTTATAGGAACGATTGTTTCGAGATAATTCAGAACCTCATCGTCAATCACGGTTGAACGGCGGAGTTTTTCGCCACCGTGTGCAACTCTATGTCCTACTGCGCCGATTTCACTTATATCGGAAATAACGGCATATTCACCCTCGGTTATAAGTTTTAAGACCAAGGATATGGCTTGTTTATGAGTGGGCATTGGATAATCGGCTTCATATTTTCTGCCGTCACCTGTTTTATGAGTGATATTACCCTTTGTGCCGATATTTTCACAAAGACCTTTAACAAGAACAGATTCATCAGTCATATCAATAAGTTGATATTTGAGTGATGAACTTCCTGCATTAACAACAAGAATTCTCATTTTTGCCTCCAAGGTATCAATAAAGTATTTCTACGTTATTATCTGCAAAACGATTGAGCCAAATCTGATCGGGCTCGATGTCGGTTACGACTGTATCAACGTATGACAAATCGCAGACCTTGACAAATGATGCTTTATCAAATTTTGTTGAGTCAACTGCAAGGACTCTTTTCTTTGCCGACTGGAACATTGCGGTTTTTACGGCAGAATCTCTCTCATTGGAATCTGTTACGCCAACCTCGGCATCAATTCCCTTACAAGAGCAAATAGCCATATCAACATGGAATCCCGAAAGCATCTTTTCTGCTTGATATCCAACAAGTGACAAGCCGCCCTGCTTGAGTGCGCCACCTGTGGAAATTATATTCCAATCAGATTTATTACAAAGTTCAATAAGTATTTCTATTGAGTTCGTAATGATTGTAATATCCTTGCGGTTCATTATATGTTTAATGACACAAAGAGCAGTTGTACTTGAGTCGAGCATAAGATATGCGCCGTCGTTTATCGTTGATGCGATAACTGCCGCAATATGCTGTTTCATATCAACGTTTTTTTGCTTTCTGACTTGGAAAGGAAGGTCAAGGTTAATATTTTCTGCCTTAACCGCTCCACCGTAAGTTTTATGAACGAGACCGTCTTTATCGAGTTTTTCAAGATCTCGGCGGATTGTTTCTTCAGTAACACCGAATTCACGGCTGAGGTCACTGACGAGTACCTTACCTTCTACAACGAGTTTTGAGAGTATCGCACTTCTGCGTTCAATGGCTAACATTGATTTTCTCCTTATCTCTTAATTAAAGAATGCTTTGCCAGAGTTTTTTATCGGGGCTTGGGATTACTGAACTATCGAGTAACATTCCCTTTTCTGCCACTTCAGATTGTGCCTTTTCAATTGCCGCCTGTACGGCAGAAACTGTACCTGTGATGAAAAGATATGATTTTCCGCACATGCCTTTTGCAAGACGAAGTTCAACAAGGTCTACAAGACTTGTCTTTGCGGCGGTATCGGCGGCTACAATTGCACTTGCTGCAGAATAACTTTCTAAAACTCCGAGTGCTTCGGGGTTTTCAGGTGCAGTTGCGCCATAAATTGCGGGGAAAATTGCATCTGCAGGATTACCGAGAACAAAACTGTCGATAACCTTATCTGCTCTTATAGATTTTGCGGCTTCTACAGATGCTTTTACGGCACTGAGTTCACCGCTAATTATAACGATATACTTGCCGGGACAAACAGTTGAGCTTTGAATAATATCAACTTCGGCAGTTTTAATCATTGTATCTGCACAAGTAACACCGGCAGACACGGTAGTGAGTTCTACCATTCCGATTGCTTTACCCATTAGTTTGTCTCCTTTCAAGCTTTAATAATTATATATCTATCGGTTACCTCTGTTACTTCGCCGCTGATAGATGCATGAAGTGCAACAGAGAGTTTATCAGGTGATGAATCGGCAATCTTATCGCCCATTGTCACTTTATCTCCAACCGCTACGCAAGGAGTACTTGGAGCTCCGATATTTTGAGAAAGCATAAGTTTAACCTTATTAAAGGCAACCGCTTTTTCTTCATAGGGTGCCGCGGCTTTATATTCCTCAAGTCCGAGTCTTGAAATCAAGCGCTCAACCGATATAAGTCTGCCGCTTCTTGAAGGATTGACTTCCTTCATTTTTGCTTCAGGTCTCGGTACGCCGTTTTTGGCAAGTTCGCCTCTGACCGAGCCGATTATTGCCTTGGGGCTGAGTCCCTGGAAGCAAGAGAACATTTCGCAAAGACTGCATCCGCAACAGAAATTCGCATTGAGAAACGGTGCGGGGTCGGTAGTACAGTTTGTTGATACTGCTCTCATAAGTTTTGCAGGGTCAATAGGATGACCCAAAAGATTACGAGGGCACAAATCCGTGCAGTATCTGCACTGGCAACAAGCCGACATTGCTCTTTTCATCGAAACGTTTATATTAACCTCTTTGCGCTTGACCACATAATGCTCGGGTGGGAGAATTATGAGAGCGTTTGAAGTTTTGGTTACAACGTCATAACCCTTGGCAATGGGTCCTGTCATCGGTCCGCCTGCGATGATTTCATATTCATCTATCGTAGCGCCGCCTGCAAGAGCAATTACCTCGTCATAAGTTATTCCAAGGGGAACTTTTACTGTTACAGGATGTTTTACTGCGCCTGTTACGGTAATGTATTTTTCAGTTACGCCCTTATTATTTTTGATTATGTTATAAGCATTGAACATTGTTTCAACGTTATAAACTATGACACCGACAGTAATCGGTATTTTACCTGCTTCTACTACCCTACCGGTAGTTTCATAGATGGTTACCACCTCATCGCCTGAAGGATATGCTTCGGGCAAAAAGCCAATTTCCATACCAGCAAAATCAGGCAGAAGGGATTTAACCGCTTCCACCGCTTTTTTGTATGAAGGCTTAACTGCGATAATAACCTTCTCTGCGCCGACTGCTTCCTTAACCTCGTTAAGTGCTGTCATTATCTCATAAGCATACATCGAAAGCATCTGCTTATGAAGTTGCAAAAGAGGTTCACATTCTGCGCAGTTGAGAATTATAGTATCGGCCTTTTCATTAAGTTTTGCATAAGAAGGAAAGCCCGCGCCACCTGCGCCGACTACTCCACCATTTTTAAGTACTTCTGAAAGTTCCGTGATTTTCATTGTTAGTTATTCTTTCTTTATAAACCTATTGAGTTATCAATAATTCCTACGATTGCGGCATCTACAGGTGCTTCATTCATAGCGCATCCGATTCTTGCGGCGCTGCCAAGAGCAACAAGAACTGTTTCACCAATACCTGCGCCAACGTTATCAACCGCAATAATTCTGCCATTGTTATCCATATTTTTAAGCGGCTCTACAATCATAAATTTACTACCTAAGAGACGCTCATTCTTGCGTGTAGCGACTACACTTCCAACAACCTTACCTACGATCATTGTTTTGCTTTCCTTTCGAATTAATTGGAAACGTGTGTTTAGTGTGGCTTTGGCTCCCGCGGCCGCGGGAGCCATAAATATACCACATTGTAACTGATCAATTACGTCTTATGATTTTATTCTCTTATTTAAGAGTAGGTAAAATCTTTTCGACATCTGCGTGAGGTCTGGGGATTACATGAACTGCAACCAACTCGCCGAGTTTAGAAGCCGCAGAAGCGCCTGCCTCTGTTGCTGCCTTAACAGCGCCAACATCACCGCGCACCATAACTGATACAAGTCCGGAACCGATCTTTTCGGTACCGATGAGCTCTACGTTAGCTGCCTTTACCATTGCATCGGCTGCTTCGATAGATGCTACAAGACCTCTGGTTTCTACCATTCCGAGTGCTTCGAGTGCCATTTTGATTTCCTCCTGATAAAAATTTCCATCCGCATTAGCGGTAATAGATTAAATTAAATGAATTATTTGAGTGTGGGAAGAATCTTCTCAACGTCTGCGTGGGGTCTGGGGATTACGTGTACTGCTACGAGTTCGCCGAGTTTAGATGCTGCAGATGCGCCTGCCTCTGTTGCTGCCTTAACTGCGCCGACGTCGCCACGTACCATAACAGATACGAGTCCGGAACCGATTTTCTCGGTGCCGATGAGTTCAACGTTTGCTGCCTTTACCATTGCATCGGCTGCTTCGATTGATGCTACGAGACCTCTGGTTTCTACCATTCCAAGTGCTTCAAGTGCCATTTTCTTTTCCTCCATAACGGTTGTTTGTGTATTTACTTTATTTGTTTCCTTGGGAGCAGGTTTTTCTTCCTTTTTGACAGGTTTAACCTCTTCCAAGGGTTTACTTACGGGTTTAACATCATCTTTTGACATGAATACTGAGTTTTCTGCCATAATGACCACCTCTATACTTCCTGAACGTGAGAATCGTCTGCTTTTTGCTGTTCGGCAAGTTTCTTCGCAATTCTTGATGCGCTGAGTTCAACAAGTCTTATTACCTCGGGATGAGGATTTGCTATGACAGCATGTGCTGCCGGCTTGATAATAGCGCTATTAACTGCATTTTCTACTGCCGCTGTGACTGCAGAAATCTGACCTTCAATTATGATGGTTACAAGTCTGCCGCCGAGCTTACGTTCCCATGTTACAAACCGTACATCTGCGGATTTACACATTATATCCAGGCAGTCAACAGCACCTGTGACGCTCTGGACTTCTACAAATCCTAAAGACATATCTAATTACTCCTGATTATTTAAGACTGGGCAGAATTTTTTCAACATCTGCATGAGGTCTGGGGATTACGTGTACTGCTACGAGTTCGCCGAGTTTAGATGCTGCAGATGCGCCTGCCTCTGTTGCTGCCTTAACTGCACCGACGTCGCCACGTACCATAACAGATACGAGTCCTGAACCGATTTTCTCGGTACCGATGAGTTCAACGTTTGCTGCCTTTGCCATTGCATCAGCTGCTTCGATAGATGCTACAAGACCTCTGGTTTCTACCATTCCAAGTGCTTCGAGTGCCATATTTATTTCCTCCGAAAATTATTTTTTATCAAATGCGTTGAGCTTCAACATTTTTTCTGTATCAGCTTCTGTGTTTGCTATTATATGAGTGCTTACAACTCCTGAAACCGTCATAGCGGCTGATTTTGCTGCCTCTATTGCGGCTGTAACCGAATCAACGTTACCACGGAATTTTACACACACAATAAGGGGGACTTCAAGTCCGTCCGGATTGCCGGGTTTATTTTTATCGAAATGCTCTACTGTAACGTCTGCCGCTTTGCATCCTGCATCACATGCTACAAAAGCCGCTGCAAGTCCGTAGACCTCGATAAAGCCTGTCGCCATACCCATATCAGTTACCCCGCTTATTCATTAACGATTGCTATCTTAAGACCCTGCATTGCAAGGTTTGTCTTAAGTGCTTCGTTAATATCATCAAGCTTGAACTTATGAGTGATGAGTTTTTCAAGGGGAAGTCCTATTCCCTTTGCACGCTTGAGGAAATCAAATGTGGTTGCATAATCGCGGAGGGTGTATACCCAAGAACCAACTGTTGTGATTTCTTTTGCGCAGATATCGAAATGGGGGTTGATTGTTGCATCTCCGCCGTTGATAAAGAAGCCGAGTTCGCAAAGTCCGCCACCGTTTCTTATGAATTTATAAATGTTTGCATGCGCTACAGGTGAACCTGTGCACTGGAAACCGAAGTCTGCAAAGTAACCGCCGAATGCATCCTTGACGCCGTTAGCAAGTGCTTCTGCGCCCTGGAAGTTCTTGAAGTTAACCGTTGCAGTTGCTCCCATGAGTTTTGCAAATTCAAGGCGCTTGTCTTCACCGTCAACCGCTACGATATTTTCAATACCGAGTGTGCGGAGAACTGCAATACAGATAAGACCGATAGGTCCGCAACCCTGAACTACTACTCTTGAGTTGAAACGAAGGATTCCAACCGATTTTGCTCTTTCAACAGCGTGAATAAGAACTGCTGATGGCTCGATAAGAATTCTTGAATCAAGATCAAGATCGCTTACGTTGAATACTGTTGAACCCTCACGGACAACTATGTAATCTGCAAACCATCCGTTGAGATGGACATCGTCATCGGGCAAAAGTCCATAAACGTCTGCGCCGCCGACATTCTGTTTATTAAGGTCGAACATTGTGATATCAGGATTATCCTTGAAAATCATACAAGTAACAACCTTATCGCCTACTTTAAGGGGTTTACCAGCGCTATCCTTGGATACGTTTTTACCCATGGCTACTATCTCACCTGTTCCCTCATGACCGAGTGCTACAGGGATAAGACCGAATGGATCGCGCTTGAATTCGTGAGCATCTGTTCCGCAGACGCCGCATCCCTCAACCTTGACAAGAATATCGCCATCTCCAAGTTTAGGCATTGGGTATTCCTTGATTTCAAAGTTTTCGAGAGAGGTGAGCATTGCTACTCTTGCCTTATCGGGAATTGCATTGCTCTTAGGTGCTGAAACAGAAGCATCAGAAGTGGCATTCATCGAGCTTATGACTTTTTTAACGATAAGTTCGATATCATTGCTATTTATATCCATAATCTTCCTGCTTTCTGAGTTGATTAAATCAAAGTTTTGAATATTTCGGCTGCATAGTCACCAAGCGCAGTATCCTGATCGGCAGAACCGCCGCTGATTCCTATTCCACCTATTATCCGACCGTCTTTTGAATAGAGAGGAACTCCACCGCCGAATATGACGATTTTGCCACCGTTTGTAAACTGAATGCCATAGAGTGAGCCACCGGGCGCTGCAAGAGAAGCAAGGTTTTTTGTGGGCATTTTCAGTGAAACCACCGTAAACGCTTTATTGACAGCAATATCGGCGCTTGCGATATATGCTCCGTCCATACTCTGCAAACTGATTGTATTTGCGCCTGCATCGGCTACCGCTATAACGGCTTTGACTCCCATTTCACTTGCCTTTTGCTTGACCTTTTCGGTTAAAGCAAGAGCCAAGGATAAGGAAATATTACCGCTGTTTGCATTTTTTACGTTATCTACTACTTGTTTGACAATCAGATCGATTTTATCCTTATCGTACATGGATAAATCTCCCTAAATTTTATTTGCCGAGAGATTCGAGAACTTTCTTGGTGATCTCTGCAACAACGTCGCTGGAAACATCACCGCCGTGGCAATTGCCGCCGCATGAACCGCCGCAACCGTGGCAGCTGGGCTGACCATTCTTAGCGTTCTGGCAGAGGTTTGCAGGGTGCTTACCTGAAAGTCCGAACTGTCTTCTGATTTCATAAAGTCTTTCAACCTGAGACTTAGAAAGTTCCTTAGGACCGCCAAGCTGACGAGAGAGGAAGAGGAGTTTTGCATAGAACTCAACAGATTCCATCTTGTGATATGCGTTGATAAGAGAATCAGAGAAAGTAAGTGCGCCGTGATTCTCAAGAAGAACTGCGTCAAAGTGCTGGAGGTACTTCTCTACTGCATCGGGGATTTCCTCGGTAGAAGGAGTGCCGTATTCAGCAATCGGAACACAACCAAGAGCAATAACTGCTTCAGGCATAATGGGCTGTGTAAGGGGGATACCTGCGATTGCAAAGCTTGTTGCATAGATGGGGTGAGCATGAACAACAGCCTGTACGTCAGGTCTGTTCTTATATACTCTCATGTGCATTTTTATTTCAGAAGAAGGTTTGAATCCGGGGTTTGCCTGGATAACCTTACCGTTTGCATCGACTTTGCAGATGTACTCAGGTGTCATAAAGCCCTTGCTAACACCTGTAGGTGTGCAGAGGAATTCATTGTCGTTGAGCTTAACGGAGATATTACCGTCGTTAGCTGCGACCATTCCCTGATCGTAGATTCTTTTGCCGATGTCACAAATTTGTTTTTTGATTTCGTACTCAGATGCCATTTTTGATTTCTCCTTTTTTATGGTTAAATTGGTTTACATTGTAATTATATAACGCCAACAAAGAAAAGTCAACACTAAAATGTTGTTTTTTGTTGGAATTTTTGTGTTTTTGTGTGGTTTTTTAATTATTTTCCGTAAAATTTACGTCTAAATTCTGCTTTTGGGTCGAATTCTTGCAAAAATGAAGCAAGTTGTGGTATTCCTTCACCTGTTTTTGAATCAACTCGAAAAATTCTTTTACATCCCGAAAGTCTCAACCACCGCTCTGCTCTATCGGGATTTGCGCCTTTTTTGGTAAGTCCCGTCACAATTCCTATAACCTCTCGGTTTGCCATTGAAGTTATATTAGGACCGAAAAGCGAGTAGGGTTCATTGGCAGAAATGATAAGTCCTACAACGTCTGCCTCGTATGTAAAAACGGCAAGTGCACCGGCAAGAGTTTTTGTTTCGGCATACTCACCCGGAGTATCTATCGCAAAACCTCTGCGCTCAACAGATTGGGTTTTATGATATTCAGTTCCCTCTCCTAACAGCGCTTGAGTGAGTGTTGTTTTACCCGCTCCGCTTCTACCTATAAATATCACTTTATTCATATCAGGTTTTGGTTATATCGCAGACGGTGAAGTTAAGAACGTTCTTTGCGTAATCCGCAACCGCTCTTACAGCCGACTCAACCTGTGAGACGGTACCGGTTACGATAAGCGTACCGCTGAATCTATCTACAAAGCCAAGGTCAACGCCAGATGCCTTTGTTGCGATATCGCCTGCAATAATTGCGGTTTCGGCGGGTGACATTGTGATAATGCCGATTGCCGTTTTTGTATATTCGCCTGCAGGGTCAAGACCGAGCTTTGTATAAAGTACCTCGTCGGGATTTGCGATGATGTGGGCAATGGTTATCTGTTTACCCGGAACAAGTTCCTGAATGATTCTGACCTTGCCGTCATTTTTTAAGGTATCGTAAATTGTGTCAGCCATTTTACCCTCCTATCACACATTCGAGGCCGAAAGATTCGGCAACTCTTTTGAGTATTTGCATTTTTTCGTTATCGGGAGTTGGAAGGTCACCCATTCCGTATTCCCTGCCGAGACCGTCGTATTTATCCTTACCAAGTCTATGATAAGGTAAAAGATGAATCCTCTTGACGTTTGGCAAGTTGGCGGCAAATCTTGCTATCTCACCGATTTCCTCAGGAGTATCGTTAAAGGTTGGGATAACGGGAACTCTGATAACCATATCCTTTGCCTTTTCGGCAATGATACGGGCATTTTCAAGTATCATATAGTTATCCTTGCCGCAAAACCTTTTATGCTTTTCGGGGTTAATATGTTTTATATCCATTAAATAATGGTCTATAAACGGAAGTGCTTTTAAGATGGTTTCAATAGGAGCGCAACTCGTGGTTTCTATAGCGGTTGTAATACCCTTTGCCTTTGCGCCTTTAAGCAAAGCAGTTGCAAATTCAGGTTGGCAGAAGCTCTCTCCGCCCGAAAGGGTAAGTCCTCCTCCTGAGCGACGATAGTAAACTCTGTCTCGCTCAACCTCCGCTAAAACCTCTGCGACGGTTACGTCCTTACCTACCGTCTTGGTTTTGCCGTTACTTATTAAATTTTCAATTTTATAGTTTTGTGATTCGGGATTGCAACACCATTTACATCTAAGGACGCAGCCCTTAAGAAAAACAATGGTGCGTACTCCCGGACCGTCATGCACACTGAATCTTTGAATATCAAAAATTCTGCCGACAGTATTTAAGTAACTGTTCATTGAAAATTTCCTTTAATAGTTTTTAGAATCTCTTTTGCTCTGTTCTGCTGATGATGTCATCCTGCAGAGATTTTGAAAGTGTTGTAAACAGTGCAGAGTAACCTGCGACACGAACAACGAGTGATTTATATTGCTCGGGGTGTTTTTGTGCCTCCAAGAGTGTTTCTCGGCTGACAACGTTAAACTGCATATGGCTTCCCTTTTGGTCGAAGTATCCGCGAACGAGAGCAACGAAACTTTCGAGTCCGCTTTCTCCCTCAAGTGCTGACGGATGGAACTTCATATTAAAGAGTGTACCGTTTGATGCAATATAATGGTCAAGTTTTGAAACGGAGTTACATGAAGCAGTCGGTCCGTGTGTATCTCTGCCTGCGGCAGGTGAAACACCGTCTGCTACGGGTGTTCCTGCGAGTCGTCCATCAGGTGTTGCACCTGTCTGAGCGCCGAGAGGAACGTTTGCAGAAACGGGATAAAGTCCTGCCTGGAACATACCGCCTCTTGGGTTTTTGAAGGTTTCAAGGGGCTTGGTATAGTAATAAGCTGCTTCACGAGCGAAATAGTCAACCTCGGGTACGTCGTTACCGAACTTATCAAGCGCTTCTATATCGTTTTTGAGTTGCATAAAGAATTGCTTTTTGGCAGGGTCGGTTTCGTTTGCTTTTATACCTCTGCAAATTGCAGCGATTTCACCTTCGGTACAGGTTTTACCCGTTGCTGATAATTCCTTGATAACAAGGGTTGCAATCTGCTGAACCTTAAGAGGTGACAAGGGTTCTCCGAAGTTCTTATCAAGCGCCTCCTTAAAGTCGGCAAGAGTGTATTTCTTTTGGTCGTATACAAGTGTTTTGATTGCCCACAAAGCGTCTGCTACGTTTGCAATACCAAATCCCTGAGGGCCTGTGAAGTTATAAATTGCGCCGCCTCTTTGCAAAGGAAGTCCTCTGCCGATACAATCCTCAACCATTGAAGATTCAAAAGGAAGTGGGCAACGCACAGCGTGTGCCATATCGATTGCATTATCTGCATTTACGAGCAAGGAAATGGTGTATTCCATCTGCTTTTTATATGCATCTGCAAATTTTTCGTATGTATCAAAGGAAGAAATATCTCCCGTTTCAACACCGACCAATGTGCCCATATCGTAACCGTTTGAAAATACGAGTTCCAAAGGTCTGCACATATTGAAGAATGCAGCGTCGTGCCAACCTTCAGTTTTACCTGATTTTTGAGGTTCGACACAACCGATGATATTGTAATCTCTTGCATCCTGCAAAGTAAGTCCTCTGTTTACAAGAGAAGGAATGATAACTTCGTCATTATAATAAGCAGGAAGGCCGATACCTGTGCGAGTAAGTTTTGCGGCGTGAAGCATCAAATCGTGAGGTGTTTTATTCCAGACTCTGACAGAAAGTGACGGCTGAGGAAGGTGAACGTGAATCGAAGCTGTGATACACATAAAGGAAAGATCGTTTGTTACGTCTATTCCCTCTTCATCCTGACCGCCGACGATAAGATTCTGGAACAAGCTATATCCTGCAAAACCCTCTGCTGATGCAGCGTCTCTTATCTTATTGAGGTCGTTAAGTTTTACCCAGATACAATCAATGAGTTCCTGAGCAAACTCACGTGTGATATTTCCTTCATCAATATCCTTTTTATAAAGAGGATACATATACTGATCAAATCTACCGGGGGATATCGAGTGTCCGCTTGATTCGACCTGAAGAAGCATCTGAACAAACCAGAATGCCTGACATGCCTCAAAGAAGTTACGCGCAGGTTTACGAGGAACTCTTGAACAGTTGGAAGCGATGGTTAAGAGTTCTTTCTTTCTCTGCTCATCAGTTTCCTTCGAAGCCATCTCAGATGCGAGTTTTGCATATCTTTCAGCATAATCACAAACTGCTTCACAACTCATTATTACCGCGCTTAAAAATGCTGTTTTCTCTGCATAATCAGCATCGCCCTGATTGCACTTGGCAAGTTCAGTTTTTGCTCTTGCGATAATGCTCTCAAAACCATTATTGATAACGTCGGCATAGTTTACTGTGACGTGACCGACACCGTTGTAAAAATAGTTACCGGGTGTGAATATATTATGGTCGATAGCGGTTTTCGCCTCGTCACTCATATAAGAACTTGCAAGTTCGCTTGTGGTTTTACCCTTCCAATATTTATATACCGTATGCAAAACCTTTTTGGTTTCGTCCGAAATCTTGAAGGGGTCGGCAGAGCGGGTTTCCATAGTTTCGAATTCATCTTCGAGCCACTCAAATGAGAATTCGGGAAAAACCTGACAACTGCGAGGCTTTTTAGTATTGCTACCGACTACAAGTTCAAGCGGTCTGATAGTGATAGGAAGCGCCTCAAGAATTCTCTTGAATGCTTTTGCCCTACGGGTGATTATCGGCTCGCCCTCGGTTTGCATATATGATTCGGTTAAAAGGACTGCGCGCTCATGCTCAACTTCGGGCATCTCATCGAAAAGATGGTCGACAAGTGCTGATATTCGAGCGCTCTTTGGCAATTCTTCCGAAAAGTAGACAGACATAGTATCCTCCACATTAAAAATGATAATTTTACAACTACATTTTATATCAAAACAACAGGTTTGTCAATAGAAAACAAGGAAAAATCAAAGAAAAATTGGTAAAAACAAAGATTTTTTATCTTTTTTTATACAAAAATTGCCAACTCGCATTGGAGTTGGCAATTTCAATTGAATTATTTAATTTTAGGAAGTCCCGCTGCGGCAACGCTCTGTCCTACTCGGCGGTTATTTTCATCAGGAAGTACCATATTAACCTTAAAGTCGGGATATTCATCAGCGAGTACTCTCTTGCACTCTGCGATTACTCTTTCGCCGCCCTTACCTGACGTGACACGACCCAAAAGAAGAACGTTTCTATACTCATAAAAATCAGCATAGAAAGGAAGAATATGACCAAGATAGCAACCGATAGAATCATAAACTCCGAGTGCGGTTTCATCATCTTTTTCAGCAAGGTTCTGAACGATAACGAGTTTTTCGGCAGGGGTGTTACCTGCTGAAAGGTCGATACCTGCTTTTTCGGCGAGTTTTATAATACCGTCTTGAGAAAGGTATTTAACGCCGCAACCGATGTCGCCCGACCACTCATCTTCCATAGCGGCAGGGTTAGCATCAACAGGGGTGAATGCGAGTTCGTTAAGCCAACCTGTTACATATCCGTCGGGATTAACGTATCCGCCCGCTTCACTTGTTCCCATTGAAATACCGAGCACTGCGCTGTCGCCAAGTTCAATAGCGCCTGCAAGAGCGGTGACGTCACCATCGTTTGCTACGAAATAAGGAATATCTCCCATTTCTTTACAAACTCTATCGTAAATATGCTTTACTTTATCCTCGAACACGTCACGGGGAACTTTAATAAAGAGAGACACAAGTCTTGCTTTATTATCGACAAATATACCTGCTGAACTGACGCCTATAGCATCAACTCTCGGCATTTTAGATGCCGCAGTCTTGAATGCGGTCAAAATTTCGCCATAGTGGTATTCGGGGTCGGCATTAAGTTTTGGATGCCAGACAACCTCTTCACTATATACGACCTCGCCGTCAATAACGGCAGAAACTTTACGGTCGCTTCCGCCTGCATCAAATCCGATTCGGCAACCGTCAGTATGGCCACCGAGAGCGCTGAAGTTTTCTACTGTTTCACACTTTTCGCTATAAGGTTTCCAGACAACCTCGAAAGGTCTTTCATAAATATTACCCATTGTGACGAAGTCGAAACTTCTTGCGCCTTTTTTGGAATAAACTGAATTTATATAGTCATAAACCTTTTTATTACCGAAAATTATAATCTTGAAGCCACCTTTACCCCAAAGCAAGAACTTTACGAGGCGCTCGATATAGTAGCAATCTGCCTCAAACATTTCTTCTGTGCCGTGGATAAAGGTATCGTGAACAGAGATAAGTCCTGCATTACGCTCGATAGCAACTGCTATCGGCTCTTTTGCGGTTTTGAGAAACGCTTTATTAAACAAACCCAAAGGCATAAAGTCGGGATCATATTTAGGAAGATTTTTTACATCAAATTCAACGTTATAAACTTTCATTATCTGAATACCTCCCCACCGATTATTACGTTATCTATTTCCATGTTATCAGAAATTATCAAAAGATCGGCATCGCATCCAATCTCAACTCTTCCCTTCTTATCTGCGCCGATAAGTTTAGAAGGTGTTTCGGTTGCCATTTTAACTGCTTCATCAAAATCAATGCCAAATTCAACGGCTTTGCATACGCACTGCCAAAGAGTTGCAGTAGATCCTGCGATTGTACCGTCAGCAAGTCGAGCGGCACCATCCTTCATGTGAACCTCAAGTCCGCCGCTATCGTAAACACCGTCGCCAAGACCTGCAGGACGGATAGCGTCGCTTATGATTACCATTCTGTCGCTACCGAAAAGTTTATAAGTAGCGAGTACCATAGGCTTTGAAACGTGGAATCCGTCACAGATAAGTTGTGCATAAATTTGCTTTTCAAATGCCGCTGCGATAGGGCCGGGATTTCTATGATGCAATCCGGGCATAGCGTTATATGTATGAGTAAGGCAGTTTGCGCCCTGCTCAATTGCTTCAATCGCTGTTGCATAATCACAAGAAGTATGACCGATTGCTACAACGCATCCGCACTTTTCGATAAATTCCATGCTACCGGGAAGTTCGGGTGCCATAGTAATCATTTTAACGTTTTTGAACTGTTTAAATCCCTCTAAATCGGGATCCTTGATATACGCTTCGTTCTGAGCACCCTTTTGCTTATGTGAAATATAAGGGCCTTCAAAATGGAAACCGAGAATATTAGTGCCGGGGAAATCGGTTTTTGCTTCGTCTACCCTTTTAAGACTATCATAATCCATAGTCATAGTAGTAGGAAGCCAAGAGGTTGTTCCTTTACTGCCAAGGTATTCACACATAGGTGCAAAATCAGCGTCCATAGTATCAAGACCCATACAACCGTGTGCATGGATTTCAACCATACCGGGAACTACTCTTCTGCCATTTGCATCAATATCGCCTGCGAGAACCTTATCGGTAATTTCGGTTATTGAACCATTTTCAATAACAATGCTAACGAGTTTTCCTTTGACATTAGCGTTTGAAATTATCATATATTTACTCCTTAATATTTATTTTAAGATATTATAACATTTTTTTCTTCTTTTGCATAGATATTTTTATTAGTAAAATTTATATTTTTGGTCATAGTTGACTTTTGCTCAAAATTATAATATTATAACATCATAAAGTTCACACAAAGAGGTAAAACCTAATGGAATATATAAAAGTCAAATTGAAAAGCGATGTTGAGATTGACAGTGTAATATCTCTGCACTACTTTGAATATGCCAAAGATTTTGCATTTTCGGGCGAGATTCACGACTTTTGGGAATTTGTATATGCCGACAAAGACGAAGTTATTGTAACAGCGGGCGGTAATGAGTTTTTGCTCAAAGCAAAGCAGTTCTTTTTACATAAGCCAATGGAATTCCACAACATACGTTGCAACGGAGAAACTGCGGCAAGTACCGTCATAGTTTCTTTTGCAAGTGACAGCCCTGCTTTATATAATATTTCAGGAAAAATACTCGAATGTGATGCTGACGAAAGAAAGTTGATGGCTTCTATTATAAATGAAGCAAAGCACGCTTTCTCTACCCCGCTCGGCGATCCATATACCGCAGAACTTATCAGGTATCAGGATCAGAAATTTGCAAGTGAGCAACTTATAAAGAATTATATTGAAATACTGCTCATTCACTTGATAAGGCAAAATGAAGGTCTCAAAAACGAAATAATTTCCGCAAAAGAAACTCACGACCCGAAACTCAGCCGTATACTTTCATATTTGGAAAGCAACGTTGAAAATATAATCTCATTTTCTGACGTTTGTGAGGAATTCAGCATCAGTCCCTCATCTTTGAAAAAGTTATTTAAAAATGAGGTTGGTTGCGGAGTTATGGAATATTACAACCGCTGCCAGATTGACAGAGCAAAAAAGTTCATACGAGAAGGAAATATGAATTTCACACAAATTTCCGAAAGATTAAAATTTATATCGGTTCAATATTTTACAAGAGCATTCAAAAATCATACCGGAATGACTCCATCTGCTTACAAGCATTCGGTTTTTTCAATGATGGAAAACAAATAAATAAAAACCCCACCGAAAATTCGGTGGGGTTTATTTTATCTTTCTTCACGGAAGTAATTGATGCCGAGACTTGCAGGGGGCTGATTTTCACGCTTATTTCTGATACTTGTAATAATAAGAACAATAATTGTTACAAGATAAGGAAGCATTTTGAATATTTCTTTATCCGAAAGAGATATTCCGGGGATATATTCTGCAGCAACATAAAATACGCCGAAAAGGATTGAACAGAAAATACCGAAAACCGGCTTCCAGATAGTGAAAATAACAAGAGCTACGCAAAGCCAACCGATAGCATCAATAACATATTCCCAGTTACCGTTGAGGTAGTCCATTATATACAATAAACCGCCAAGACTGGAAATTGCACAACCTGTACAGGTGGCAATATATCTGTATTTTGTTACGTTGATACCTGCGGCATCGGCAGTTGCAGGGTTTTCACCGACTGCACGAAGGTGCAGACCAACCTTTGTTCTGTTAAGAATGAAAGACACAAGGACTGCAACTATGATTGAAAGGTAAACAAGTATTCCGTATGAGAAGAAAAGTTTACCAACGTCGCCCAATGCATCTGAAAATGGCAAAATGCTCATTCTGAAGAACTTTGCACCTGCTGTAAACTTATAGTCATCAACAACAGCGATAATGTATTTAGAAATACCTACGCCAAAGGTAGTCATTGCAAGACCTGTAACGTTTTGGTTTGCATGAAGTGTCACCGTCAAGAATGAGTAAATAAGTCCCATAAGGGCGCCACCCAACAAGGTAGCAATAACAGGAATAAAAACTGCTAATGGGTAAATCATATTGAGTTTACCGCCGCATGCTTCAAAATAGATAACCTCTGCTGCGCAACCAACGGCAGTACCAACGCACATAACACCCGGAATACCCAGATTTAAGTGACCTGATTTTTCGGTTAAGGTTTCACCGGTGGAGCCAAATAAGAGCACCATACCAAATTTAATAGCACTAACAAGAAAGGTAATAATCATTATTTGGCCACCTCCTTATTTTCTTTTGAAGGTTTTTTGAAATTGATTTTATAGTTGATGAAAAATTCACAACCGATAATAAAGAGAAGCACCACGCCGATAAAAATATCAGCCATTGAGGTATCAAGTCGATAGATATCGCCCATATAACTCGTTCCCTGTTGTAAAAAGATGACAAGGAATGAGGTGAGAACCATATAAACGGGATTGAATTTTGCAAGCCAGGAAACGAGAATTGCAGTAAAACCTCTGCCACCTGTAATAGTGGTGGTGATAGCGCAACTTCCGTTTGCTACAAGCAAAAATCCTACCAATCCACAAAGAGCGCCTGAAATAATCATAGTTCTGATGATTACTTTAGAAACGTTGATACCTACGTATTTTGCTGTTCTTTCGCTTTCACCGACAACAGATATTTCATATCCGTGTTTGCTATAACGAAGATACACGAACATCAAAATGCAAATTACAGCAATAAGAAGAATATTGAGGAAGTATCTATCTCCAAAAATTTTCGGTAATGCAAATTGCGGCATTGGCTCCTGATTTCCCTGAGCGTTACCAAAAACTTTAAGGAAATAAGTAACACACTGAATCGCAATATAGTTCATCATAAGTGTAAAGAGTGTTTCGTTAGTGTTCCATTTGGACTTGAATATTGCAGGAATAAGAGCCCAAATTGCTCCTATAGCAAGACTCGAAACAAGCATTAAAACAACGAGCACGGGATAGGATACCGAATCACCGACGAAGAACATAAGCATTGCAGAAACGAGTGAGGCGATAATAACCTGACCTTCACCGCCGCAGTTCCAGAATTTCATCTTGAAAGCAGGAGTAAGAGCAAGTGAAATTCCGAGAAGGATTGCGGTATTACTGAAAAGTATCCAGGTTCTCATCGAGTTTCCGAACACGCCCTCAAACATTGATTTGTACAAAACAAAAGGATTCTCATCAGAAAGGAAAAGGAAAACAATAGTCATAAAAACAAGTGCGCCCAAAATTGCCACTGCTCTGATTCCGATAGATACTTTCCAATCTATCGCACTTCTTTTAGTGATATGAAAAAGTGGTTCTCTTTTTTTCTTTGCAGTCACTTCAACATTATTCATCCGTATTATCTCCTTTCCTTGCTTTTGTCATAAGAAGACCGATTTCTTCTTTAGTTGTGTTTCTGGCATCTACAATACCTGTTATTTCGCCAGATGAAATAACCATAATTCTATCGCAAAGTTCAATAAGAACGTCAAGGTCTTCACCGACGAAAATAACGGCAACACCCATTTCCTTCTGCTTATTAAGAAGGTTATAGATGCTGTATGAAGCGTTAACGACAAGACCTCTAACAGGGTATGCCGCCATAAATACAGACGGAGCGGCAGCAATCTCACGACCTACAAGAACCTTTTGAATATTACCGCCTGAAAGTTTACGGACGGGTGTATATTCATTCGGTGTTATGATGTTGAGGTCTTTGATAAGTTCCATAGCAAGATTATGAGGGCTGTTTCTGTCAAGGAAGAAAGATTTACCCTTTTTATAGCTACGAAGCATAACGTTATCAATAATATCCATATTACCGACAAGTCCCATGCCAAGTCTGTCTTCAGGTACGAATGACAGGCGCACGCCGAGGTCGGCAATCTGCAACGGGGTTTTATCTCGAAGATTTTCCTGCTTTCCTGTTGCGGGATCATTATAGGTTATCTCGCCTGAATCGATATGGTAAAGACCTGCAATTGATTCAAGGAGTTCTCTTTGTCCTGAACCTGCAATACCTGCAACACCGAGAATTTCACCCGATCTTGCGGTAAAGGAAACGTTATTAAGAACAGGAATTCCTTCAGCATTCTTACTGCATATATTTTCAACGACCAATCTATCCTGTGGGTCTACAGGTTCTGATCGTTCTATATTCAAATCTATTTTTTCGCCCATCATCATTTCGGTGAGTTCTTTTTCGTTAGTTTCTGCGGTTTTAACCGTTGCAACGTGCTCACCCTTACGCATAACGGCAACTCTGTCCGAAAGAGAGAGCACCTCATGCATTTTATGGGTTATGATAATGATGGATTTGCCGTCTTCCCTCATTCTGCGAAGAACTGCGAAAAGTTTTTCGATTTCCTGAGGTGTCAAAACTGCGGTGGGCTCATCGAGGATTAAAATGTCTGCTCCACGATAGAGCACCTTCATAATTTCAACGGTCTGTTTTTCAGAAACAGACATTTCGTGTACTTTCTTTTTAGGGTTGATATGAAAACCGTACTTTTTGGAAATTTCATAAACCTTATCTTCAACTTCGGAAAGTTTATATCTTCCCGCTTCTTTAATTCCAAGAACTATATTCTGTGAAGCAGAAAAAACATCAACAAGTTTGAAATGCTGATGTATCATACCGATTTTATACTTGAATGCATCTTTTGGAGAGGTGATAACTACCGGCTTTCCATCAACAAATATTTCTCCCTCATCGGGATAATAAATACCTGCTATCATATTAACCATTGAAGTTTTACCGCTTCCGTTTTCGCCAAGGATTGCAAGTATTTCTCCTCGCTCAAGAGTGAGGTCTACATTCTTATTGGCATATTTATCGCCGAAGCGCTTGGATATGTTTTTTAGTTCAAGTGCAACAGTGTTCACCGTTTTTCCTCCAAAATAAAATGTAAATAAGCAGGCGGAGCGGCTAAGCTCCGCCTGCTTGGCTTTAAGTTAAAATTAATACTTCTCGTTGAGGAGAGTAATACCGTCGATTCTGAGATCGAAGGAAGGAGCAGAAATTGCTTCAGACTCGTGGAAGTAACCATCTTTGATGTTTGCGTTATCTTCGTTTGTGAGAGTCTTGTCGCCTACAGTCCAGTTAGCAGTATCAAATACGTTGAGTGTGCCAGCTTTGAACTTAGCGATTGCATCGTTAACTGCTGCGAGAGTGCCTTCAGCAGCTACATCCTGGTTGATACCGGTAAGAACTACAGAACCTTCAGCAATGCCGCCGCACCAGTTGGTGTCGATGTCTTTGCCTTCAGCATAGCACTTTGTGATGTAGTTGTAATAAGGAGCCCAGTTGATAGCAGAAGAAACGATGAATGTTTCGGGACATGCTTCATAAGTGCTTCCGTTGTAAGAAACGTTGGGAACGCCATTTTCTTCACAAGCACCGGGAGCGCCCATAGAGTCAGCGTGCTGAGAAATGAGAACGCAATCCTTTGACATAAGGTTCAAAGCAGCATTCTTTTCAGCTTCAACATCATACCAAGAACCTGTGAACTGTACGTCCATAGTTACTGTGGGGCAAACAGATTTTGCGCCGAGGTAGAATGATGTGTAACCTGAAATAACTTCAGCATAGGTGTATGCGCCAACGTAACCCATCTTTGCCTTATCAGCAGTAATCTTGCCTTCAGCGATCATTTCGTTGAGCTTAAGACCTGCAGCAAGACCTGCAAGGTATCTACCCTGATAGATAGATGCGAATGCATTGTGGAAGTTTGCGAGACCTTTATCAGCAGCGGTAACGCCTGTTGCATGGCAGAACTGAACATCAGGATATTCAGCAGCAGCCTGTGCTATAAAAGGCTCGTGACCGAAAGAGTTTGCAAATACGATGTTGCATCCCTGGTTTACAAGTTCAACAGCAGCTTCATAGCATTTTTCGGTTTCTTCAATGTTTCTCTTGATGATAACCTGATCATTCTTAAGACCTGTTGCTTCCTGATATCTCAATACAGCATTGATGAAGTTGAGGTCATAAGTTGAAGATTCATCGTGAAGGCAGATAAAGCCAATCTTGAAATCTTCGGGGAGTTCATAATCTACTGTGAGTGCGGGGATTGCGAGGGGTGATTCGCTCATGCCAAGAGTTTTGTCTTCATTGTTTGTAGTACCGCAAGCAGCGAAGCCAAGAACCATTACAAGACAAAGAACGAGTGCAAGGATCTTTTTCATTTTTAATTCCTCCATTTTTTTAATATGTAAAGTTAATTACATCCAACTTAAAGGGCTCGATTATTTTACGAAGGTCAAGCTATCCTCCGTCATTTCGGCAATTCTTGCAAGAGATTCAATGCGAAGACCGTTTTCACGATATTTATCTCCACCATGCTGAAATGCTTTTTCAACCGCTATTGCGGCACCTGCGACGGATGCGCCTGCCTGCTCGGCAAGACTTAAAAGTCCTGCTATTGCATTGCCTGCCGCCAAGAAATCATCAACTATCAAAAGTCTGTCATCACTTGAAAGATACTCTCTATCAACCACGATATTATAATCGGTTCCATGAGTATAGGAATGAACGGTAGCAGAATAAACGTTATTACCTACGTTTGCGGATTTATTTTTCTTTGCGAAAACCGCAGGCACGCCCATAACGGCGCCTACTGCTACTGCAATAGCAATTCCCGATGCTTCAACCGTTATAATCTTGGTTACTTTTTCATCTTTATAAAGACGGGCAATTTCTTTTCCCATCTCCATGAGGAAGGAACAATCAAGTTGCTGATTAAGAAAACTTCCAACCTTTAATATATGTCCCGGATACACCTTGCCTTCAGCAAGTATTTTATCTTCAAGCGCCTTCATTTTTCCCTCCAAATGCAAAAAAAGACCGACTGACAAAAAACTTTTGTATGCCGATCGTTTTTTATACCAATAGTCGCATCATACACGGCGTGCGGTAGAAACATTTGAACCAACTTATCAAATTTATATCGGCAAAAATATATCAATTTACCTGCTAATTTTATCACATTTTGAAGGGTGATGTCAATAGATGGTATAATTTTTCCAATAATATATATAGTTATACAAATATGTGGGTTTTTAATTAGATAAAATATACAAATTTTACCACCATTTTGCATTTTTTAACAAGATACTGTGCCGCTGGTTATCCCAAATACCAATATATAGAAAAGAAAACAGTCCGCTCAAAGAATTGAGCGGACTGTAATTTTAGTATACAACTACGTCGTTTGCCTGATAAATCTTGATATTGGTAACCTCGTGAGTTCCAAATTCAAACAATGTAGTAAAGACGGGAGTATAATTTCCCTCAGGTAATTCCCAAGAAACAATTTGTCTGCCTTCAAGGAAGATATAAATCCAACCGTCGTTATAATAAACGAGGAAATTTTCTTCGGATTTCATAGGTCTTGTATAACCGCTGTTTGAAACTTTGGACTCGTCTTTACCAGTTTTTGCATTGTAATAAAAAATCGTTATAGATCCGTCCAAAGAGAACATTTTGACCTTATTACCATTTTCGTCCACAAGGAAGGTTGGTCTGAAGCCGTTCCATGATTTTTGCACCTTAATTGTCTTCAAGGTGAAACTGTAAGCAACGGGCTTTTCGGGATCAAGTTCGAGGCCTTCAAAATTGATGACGTTAGCTCCTGAGATATTATACATTTTATCTGCGCCAAGTTCGATTTCTTTCGGGTCGCCTTTTATCTGTACCTTTGTTGTATCGGGTACTAAATCTTTGCAATTCTCAACGATTGTATTAGAGTCGAATTTCAAGGTGGTCGCAGTGCCGAAAATCTTGATGAACTTAAATTCAACCTCTGCGTCTTCACTTACAAATCCGCCGTAAAATTCGAAATTCTGAGAATAAGTTGACAAATCAAAGGTCTTCTTATAAAGATATTCGTCATCTACCCAGAAAGCGATTTTTCCGCTATCGTACTCTGCTGTCAAAACCACCAAGCCCGAAACGTCCGACTTGATTTTGTATTCAGCAATTATTTCTGAAGTTTTGTCATCAAATGCCACCAAATACGCTTTGCTCTCTTGGGTTGAGATTACCGATTTGATTGTTTTTTGACTACCGTTTGCATCGGTATACTTACCAAGAAGAATACCGGTTTTTCCACTTGTCGGGAGATTTACATTTGTAGAAAATGCAAGTTTATTGACCAATTTTACATCGTAGTTGAAAAAATATGCCGTTTGATTGCCCGAAAGAGAAACTGTTGCTCCTGCAAATTCTTGGCAGAGTTTTCCTTCCTTCATAACAACCGTTTCATTGGTTTTATCCTTATTGTAACCAAGTATTGGTCGTTCGCGTTTTGGTGAGCATCCGCACATAACTGCGCTCAAGATAATGCAAACAGCCATCGCTTTTGCAATTAAAGATATTGCCTTTTTCATAATTTTCTCCAAGATAAAAATTTATAATCTATATAGCACCGCAAACGAACTCATCTTCACGAAGCACTGTGAGTTCATCGGCATTGCTACCAAGTGAGAAATTGTCGAGTGTTATTTTCCCGACGTTTCCCCAACTAGCAAAAACCATATCACCATTAAACCCTGATACGGTGACATTTTCAAGTTTAAGTTCTTTAAGGTTAGCTATCTTGAAAAGCTCTTTGAGATTTGCATCGGGATTAACTTTATATGTTATATCCTTTAGCTCAACCTTTGCGGGAGCATCTGCAGATCCATAAGCATGGAAAGGCATATTAACACCATCAACCGTGATGTTTTCAAATTTGATCTGTTCAAGAGGACGATTAAGCTGCCAATTTTCATTGCCTGAGAAATTATAGTGCAAAAATCTTGTGGTATTCTCAACCTTACAATTTCTAACTACTATATTTTCAGGAGCTTTTCTAACATTAAAGTTGAAATCAGAATAATATGTAAATACGCTTAACATATTATATCTGCCATTATTGCTAACGTGAGCGCCATCTATCTTTTCTTGTAAGGAAAGACCGCCTCTAAATAAAACCTTTGCAGGTCCAAAGATGTGACAATCCTCAATGAGAACGTTATTGCCACCAAAACGGAAAGCGCTACATGCGGAGTTTACTTCACAGTTTCTAACATGGACATCATGGTTATCATAACCCGCAATACAATCATCTCCTGAATACACATTGCAGTTTTCGATAAGAATATCATCGCAGCCCTGCATATGAATACCATCGTGTCCACCCCAAATTGTAACACCATCAACATGGAGGTTTTGGGTGAAGAAAACTGTATTTGCCCAGTTACCTGTGTTTTGAATTCTATAACCCTTAAGGGTTACATTTTTAGATTCTCTAATATTGATTCCGTGAGGCCCTCTATAGTTTTCCTCACCAATTTCATCATAGCAATCGCTTCCATCAATAATGGAGCCTTCTTCACCAATGATTGCTACATTCTCAGCATCAATAACACGAATCATTGCATTGTTCCAACGAGAACCTGCTAATTTTAAAAAGTCGGAACTTTTTCTATCTTTTACATTAACCCAAAGATCGTCTGTTAACTTTTCAGGATTAACAGGCTCGATTTCATCATTTTTCCAAGCGAAATAATCTTCAGGATTACGTGTACCTTTAAGAATTGCACCGCTTTCGAGGTAAAGAGTAGTATTACTTCTTAAACGAATGCCGCCTATTAAAAATTCACCCTGCGGAACAACAACCTTTCCGCCGCCTGCCAAGAAGCAAGCATCTAATGCTTTTTGAATATTACTTGTTTGAAGTGTTCCATCCGGCTTTGCGCCATATTCAGTGATATTTATTGTAATGCTCATATCTATACCCCTCAAATATAGGTAAAATAATAGTAGCCGATATAAACGGCTTGTTTAATAATTGATTTTAATTAGATATTATAAAAACGGCGGAAGTGGAAGATTACCACTTCCGCCAAAGACTAATTTACGTCTTAATTAGCTCTGAAGATTGAAGATTGTACCGATATCTGCATCAAATGTTCCATGGAGTGAATTAACTGTTGCAGCGATTGTAGATCTCTTCTTATGGATTGTTCTCTCAATGATGGTGTCATTGAATGCTGTTGCGATAGAGCTGATGGTGAGACCGTAGTCAACAACAGCGCCTTCGAGAGTGAGGAGATACATCTCAACAGAATCCTTGTCGCCTTCCTGGAAGTAGTCCATCTCGATATCTTCTCTCCACCATTCTTCTTCTCCGCCGTAGTTGTAGATGTAACGGCCGAAAGCGTTGAATACGGGAACTGTCTTAGCAAGGTCATTGTTTGCCTTGGTAATGCAGAAGTATCTCATATGGTCACAGTTAGAGGTGTACTTGTCACCCTTGGGGCCCATAGGAACAGGAAGCATACCGTACTGAGTGTCACCAGCGATGTCTTTGATCTGCTGTGTGAGAACCCAAGATTCACAGTGCAAGAATGCATACTTGCCGTCTACGAACTTCTTAGCAACAGTAGCTGTATCTGCTTCGGGTTTTGTGTTGTATACCTTATAGGTCTGAGCGAGGTCAAAATAGAAGTTCAATGCTTCCATTGTGTTCTCGGAATCAAGTGTTTCCTTTACGTAACCTCTGTCATCAGATTCGATAACGTGACCGTTATTAGCAGAGATAAGGTTGAAAGCGAGAATGTCTTTACGTGTAGAAGTAAGACCGTAGCATTCTGCTGTACCGTCAGCAGCTACCTTTGTGGTCTTTTCGAGCATGGGTACCCAAGCTTCCCAAGTCCACTTGTTGTCTTTAACCATCTGAACGAGGTCTTCAGTTACGCCGTATTTCTTAAGAACGTCCTTATTGTATGCGATACATGAACGAACTTCGATAGGCTTCATGAAGTTAAGTGCCCAAACGTGATCAGCGTAGGTTGCAACGTTTCTTGAACCTGCATCCCAATACTCTGACATAACGTTGATACCGGGTACCTCATCAAGAGGGGTAAGAAGTCCTGCACGGATAACTGGAATGATTTCACGGGAAGTAACGTCAACAATGTCGCCGACCTTGTCGCCAGACTGTACCTTAGCACGAAGTGTGGTAAGAGAAACAGCGTAGTTGACGATTTCGATGGTACAATTGTAATCCTTCTCGATTTCGTGTCTCATCTCTTCAAGAACGATTTCACAGTTCATAAGAGTTGAGAGGTCAGGGTCGTTAAGAATGAAGGGAGAGGTCATAACGAATTTATAACCGTTAAGATCTACTATTTCATCATTTGCAACACCAACCTGGTTGTTTGCGCCAATGTCTCCACTACCGGATCCTGTACCACTCTCGCCGCAAGATACGGTAAATACCATAGCAGCAACAAGAACGAGCAAAATCGCGGTTTTAATGATTTGCGGAAGTTTCATCGTTTTTTTCTCCTTTTGATTTGTTTATTAATTAGCAAGACCCGACTGGGAAATGCTTTTAACCAAGAATCTTTGACAGATAACTGCAAGAATAACAAGAGGTGCTATGATAATAAGAACCGCTGTATTCTGTGCGATACCTGTACCGAACACGTCAATCTTTGCCTGGTCGGCTATCTGGAAGTTACGGCCTGAGAAAATCATTGTGGGCAATGTTTTTATCTGAGGCATATAAAGTTCAGCAAAGGTTGTATCGGTCCATTGCCAACAGAAAGCAAAGAGGAAGATTGTAATCATCATTGTAAATGCGTTGGGAAGCATTACCTTAAAGAATGCGCCCATAACACCTGCGCCGTCAACATAAGCAGCATTTTCAAGGTCCTTAGGCATTCCCTTGAAAAATTCTCTCATCAAGTAGATGTAAAGACCTTCTTTAACGGTGAGTCCGAAGAATGCCAACAAGTAAACTGCCCAATATGAGTTGAGGAGATTTACTGAAAAATCAGCTGTTGGACCGAACCAGGTAAAGTTGAGGTACTGTGCAATACTATAAACCTGCTGAGGAATAAGAAGTGTTGCAATAACAGCGCCGAAAAGAATCTTATCTCCCTTGAACTTGAATCTTGCAAGTCCGTATCCGACAAACGTCGCTACAAAGACCTGAATAAGACCCGAGCCGACAGCCAAAAGTAAGGTGTTTATTCCGGCCACATCAACTTCAAGGTGATCCCAAGTCCATTCCCAATAATGAGTACTCCAATCACGAGGAATGTACTTGACGGTAAGGTCGAAAAGGTCGTTTTCGCCAAAGAATGACATCAAAATCTTGAAAATAAAGGGTTTTAAGATGATATAGCAAATACCAAAGATGAGGACGGTTCTAAAAAGTGCCCATACGAGATTTCCCCACTCGAATCTTTTGCGTTTTTTCTTTTTGAGTGCAGTTTCCATTTCCGTCCCTCCTATCTTTTGGATTTCTTCATGAAGCGGGATGCGATAAATGCCGCGCCGCCAAGCAATGCTGCAAGAACAACTATATAAATAATATACATACTTGTTGCATAAGCATAGGGGCTTCCGTTCCAGGATATTTCATCAATATAGAGGAACAAGGCACTATCGTTTCTTGTGAATGAGTCGATAATCGTATAAACCGTTACAACGACAATCTGTTTTGATACCATAGGAATGGTAATCTTCCAGAAAGTTTCCCACTTGGAGCAACCTTCAACCTGTGCTGCTTCGTAAAGAGAATTGGGTATCTCTTGGAAAGCGGCAAGGAGAATGAATATCTGCATACCTGAACGGTTTACGATATCATAAACTCCGTTTGCTGTAGTTGCGAGGAACTTGGTGATGTCTTCACCGAGGTTCATTGAAAGTAAGAACTCGGTAATATCGACACCGGATGCACCAACAGTTCCGATAGCATCGTTCAAAGTATCACGGCTCGGCACTTTAGCAACAAGGTCGAACGCGTTATCAACACGAAGAACAATACCTGTTGCAAGAACAACGGGAAGGAAGAATATCGCTCTTGCTACTACCCTGCCCCTGAACTCCTGATTAAGAACAGAAGCAAAGAAAAGACTGAAAACAACAATTGTAGGAACCTGAACCAGCATTTCGCCGATTGATGACCACAAAAGCTGAATAAACTTTTCATCAACGAACAAGGAGTGGTTATACCAACGTAAGCCCAACCATTCAAGTCTATAGCCACCACCATCAAGAATGATGGTGTCATTGAATGAGAAGACTACTGTATCAATAATGTTTGGAATATAAAGAGCTATAAGACCTATAATAAAGGGCAAACAGAAGATATATCCCATAAAAGACTGTTTTCTTTCAACTGATAAGGAACGTCTTTTTCTCTTTTTAAGTGCCGGAACAACCGTAGCGGTTGTGGCGGTGCTAATTTCAAGGTTCTGTTCTTTGTTATTCTTAACCATTAGTTAGCACCTCCGTCAGCTTTAAGTACAATATAACTTGCAGAAGGAACGGTTTCACCGTATGCTTCGCAGTCATAAATGTTGTAGTTTACAACAATCTTTGTTCCGTCCTCATAGGTGGTTACAAAGAGGTCTCTCTCAAGGCACTCATGCTCAACGATGAGTTGTGTGCGGAGAGGAGCAAAAATTTCATTGAACTCTTTATAGTCACCGGCAATTCTATTGTAGATACCGGTAATACCTGTGGGATACTGAATAGAACGGTCATAAATACGCTTAATGAGTTCATCACTCTCGGTATAGCAAGAATAATATACGTAAGCGCCGCTCTCGATTGATGCGAGTTTGTTCTGAGAGCCGTTTGCAGCGATATTGAAGGGTGCTGCAGCATAATCTTTATAGCCGTGAAGTACCATCTGCATAAAGGGAACTTTATAGCTGATAGCATCATAAAGTGAATCGGAAATAGGCATATTGAGGATTGCAGAAACATCCTTGACAGCGTACATATTACCACCGTCTGTGATCATATCACCGAACGTCTCTGATGCAACTTTCATTGCCTGATTTGCATAAACACTTGCTATTGTTCTATCAACGGTATTATCTTCATCGTAGTCAGCCCAAAGTTTATTACCATACATTGCCCAAGAATAACCGATTCCTTCAACGGTGCCAACCTTCTTTGTGAAGGTTTTAGTGAATCTTGTAACAATATCGGTAAAGTATGAAGGTGAAATAAGATAATGCTTATAGGATATATCATCTTGTTCACGGGTAACGATATTATACTCACCGTTGATTGCGGTAATCTTTGTAAGGGTACGGCTTGCATGGGTCTGTCTTGTGAATGAGTCGAAAGATCTGTCGTTATAAATTACACCGAGGTTATGCTCAAGATAAAGCATACCGTCCTGATTCTTAAGAAGGGTTGCTAAATCTTTAAGTTCCTCAACGCTTCCGACGTCTTTAAGAAGATTGAATTCTTCTGCAAGATACTGGAACAATCCACCGTTACCATAAGCCTTAAGTCTTACGTTGATATCCTTTACTCCAATGTCAGAAAGCGTTTTAACTGCTTCATTTGCGCCTTTGAGTGTGGATATAACGTTATTTTTAACGTAAGGAACGCCAACGATAGTTTCATCGGTCATAAAATAACCTGTGAGATCAAGATAGAAAGGAATGTTTTCGGTTTTCTCAAGTCTTGAGCCCAAAACCTTAGTTTCTATAAGGTAATCTCTATAAATTTTAGCCATTGAAGAATAGCTATTGTTAGTGCTGTCAAGCAAATAGTATCTGACTTCAGGATTAACTACGATAGGTGACTCTGTATAAAGGTTATATACAGGTACACTGGCGGCTGCCTGAATATCAGTTACGTCATAGTTGAAAAGGTTGAAACTTGCATACGCATCAGTCTGACGGTTTGTTCCGCCGAGGATATCAACGTTTGCCATTGCTTCTTCAGCAGCATTTGTAATAACTGCGAAGTAGCCATCCTCTCCCCTGTTGTAACCGAAAACGGGAAGATAAGCATTTTGTGCAAGTTGGGTAGAAAGTTGATTTGAAATTGCGCCGTTGCTTCCGTAGATATTCTTGCTCAATGATTTACCGGGTTTTTCAGCAACATTGATTATTGCGCCGGAACCATCAGGGATAAAGACGTATCCATCGGTGTTTGCAGACTGTGCGCCAAAGTTGGGAAGCAAGGAGAATTCAGTGAGCATAAAGTTGTCACTATCGCTTTGGAACTTATCGGTAAGTACTCTTGCGGTGAATCCTTCTTCGGTAACCTTGTATTCAACAGGTACTACAAAACCAACTGTCATACCTGCTTCAGAAACCTCGATACCGAGTTCTTCAGCATCCTTGAAATACTGGTCCTGTGTGTAGCCACCGGTGGTCATAATAGAAGTGATTTCTTTATAACCGTTTTCACTGACTGAACCCGACTTCAAGATATAAAGGTTTTGCTTTTTAAGTGCGGGGTACTTTGACTTCATAGCGTTTGTTTCGGAGTCGGTATCCTCGCAGTTATAAAGTTTATACCAAATTTTGAACTGTCTTGAAAGGTATTTTGTGATATTGGGTTCCAATATTTCTGTGTATACCTTTTCAGTTACAACCTCAGGAGCAAAATTCTTATGCTGGGTTTTGCGAAGAGTGTAATATACTCTGATTGCATCACCGTTTGTCTTGACTTCTGCAATACCGAAATCAACACTGTTTTTGCTTGAATAGAGGTAGTTTTTAGTGAATAAAGTATCGTAGTAAAGAACTACAAGTTCGGAATTATAAGCCGAAGCATCTTCAGTGAGTTCTTCGGTGTTTATATCACTTACAGAACTCATCAAAACACCTGTGTTTTTATTAAGAACTGTAAAGTGAGTTGTTGCAACGTCAAAGTCTAACTGAATGTTTGAAGATTCAAGCTTGATATTTCCTTTGGTTATTACATCCCAATCATCATCTGATGAAGATGCATAATCATTATGGTCTATCGCTTGCACAATAGTAAGAGCCGGATTGAGCACTGATGCTACCACCACTGCTGCAATAACGACTAATGCAATTGCTGCAAGAACTAAATAAATCTTTTTCTTATTCATTTTGCATCTCCGTCAAATCAATAGGTTCGATATGAAAGTTCTTTAATCATATCTGATACGAGTGAAATAATGTCGTTTATAACGTTGGTAAATACAAGTGCCAAGAAAATCATAAGTATGATACCAACGATTGTGAGCACTGCGGTAATAAATCCTTTGCCCAACGTATAGTCGTGGGTAGTAAGCATACCGAAGAACATAAGTGCCAACATCCATATTGTAATAATTGTATCAAATGCGGTGTAAATAAATGCTTCATCCAAGGACAAGCAATGTGAAAGGAGGAACATCGGAATAGCTGTGATTATGTAAGGTCTTAAAGAATACATAGTTGCTATATAGATGTCTTTCATATTGCCTTCACCTTCCATAAGGGTGGTGAAACACCAGTTAGAAACAACCCACAAAAGAATTGGTCCTACCATGGTTGCAACTTCAAGGAAAACATTTATTTCGTTGGGAAGTTTACCTGTAAAGAGGTAGCCGCTGTACTGCGCTCTTAAAGCGTAAGTAATTACGAAGAGAACGAGCAGAACGTGCGCCGCTTTCATACTGCCGCGCTTTTCACGTTTCAAATCCCAGAAACCATCAAATGGATGGAATGAAACGTATGCGGAATAGTTGATTTCTCTCATCAACTTATTGGAATTGATCTTCTCAGAAACCTTATATTTCTTAAGAAGTTTCTTACCAATTACAAACAGTATGATAATAACAATTAAGCCAATGAAGATCCAAGTAAAGTTGTTACGGATAATTTCTTCTCTTGCGCCCTTGAAGGCTTTGGAATAGTAATCCATTTTACCTGTGCCTTCAAGTTTTTCAATGGCTGCATCATAATCCTTGTTCTGAATATCAACACGAGCAAGGTAGATATATGCTGCATCGTAACTTGGGCAAAGGGTGAGAATCTTGTGCCAATATGCATTAGCATTAGGATAGTCACCGTCTATCATGTATGTAACAGCCTTATCAACGCTCTCACCGAATTCGGATTGCTGGAAAACTGTGATAGAGTTATAAGTTCTGTCGGATACCATGATGATATCGTCATACATTTCAACAGATGAAGGGTTATAGAAGGTTCCTTCCTGACTTCCCTGTCCGCCGAATGCATAGAGAAGGCTTCCTTCCTGGTCGTAAACGAAGATACGGTTCATTGTGGTATCAAGAGCCGCATAAATTCCATCGTTTCTAACCGCTACGTCAACGATGATAGACTGAATTCTCCAGTTGTAGCCGGTATCACCATCGGGATTATTTGTGCCTTGGAATTTCAAGACGTTTTTACCCTGGCTGTTAAGCTTTGAAATAGGAGAAACGTTGTCTGACTGTGTGGTAACGTAGATAAATCCATCTTTATCAAGATGAATTGAGTTATACTCGGTAGGAACGGGTTTCTCAAGCTGTTCTTTCTGTTCTTTTGTCATAAACAAACGCCAGAACATATCAAGAAGTGAGGGAGAAACATCAGGTGCGCCTGCGAGTTTTGCGAACTCACCGTTCTGATCGAGAAGAATAATACCCTGGTTAACGTTTTTACCGATAACGTAGATTCTTCCGGCAAGGTCAACTGCTATCTTTGTGGGATAGTACATATAGTTATCGCCGAGAATGGGAATCTTAGGTGCATCATAAATCTTTACGAGGTCGTATGTTTCAGCATCAAAGCAGACAATACGCATATTATCTGTATCGGATATGTACAAAAGTCCATTTTTAACATACGCTGCGCTGGGATTTAAGAAGGTATCTTCTTTACCGTTATTATCAAACTTATCAACAACTCTTTCGAGTTCATAATGTTTATTGATAACAACGATTCTGTTATTAATCTGATCGGTAATATAAATGAGATTTGTTTCGTCACTATAAAACAGATCGTTGATACCTGAGAATTCGGAAATTCCAAGTTCTGCGCCTGTAATATTGTGAGCTACTGAATAAGGCGAAGGGGTAATAACCGGCCTATTATTTGAGTCATAAGTATATGAATAATAAGGAAGGTTAAAGTTGTAATCGCCATTTGCCGCTGAAACAGTCAAAGGAGCTGCGAGTATCAGCAAAGCAAGAAAAACACATAAAAGTTTCTTCATACTGACCTCCTTAATCCTTCATACCTGAGGTTGACATGGTATCAACGATATTGCTCTGTGAGAAAGCAAAGATTGATATCGGAACAACCATCATAAATACTGAAACGGCAGCGCCAACACCCGCTCTTGCTACACCACCGGATACGATCTGACCGAGCGCATAAGCAAGAGTTTTCTTTTCATCACTGAAAATGAAGGTGGAGGAGCCCAAGTTCCAAAGGGCCTGAACCGAGAGAAGCAACTGTGTAAGCCAAGCGGGCTTAACGCAAGGCATAACAATCTTCCAGAAGATGAGCCACTGACTTGCGCCGTCAATTCTTGCGGCTTCAAGAAGTGTGGAAGGAACTGATTGTTCCATAAACTGCTTCATAAGGTAAAGTCCCAATGTGCTTGCGAAAGCAGGAACTATAATTGACCAATAAGTATCAATCCAACCAAGTGTAGACATAACTATGTAGTTTGGAATAGCGGTAACTGTTCCGTTAAACATAAGAGACGTAACGATGATTGAAAAGATTGCATCTTTGCCGGGGAATTTCTTCTTTGCAAGGGGGAATGCGCACATTGAAGAAAGAATAATGTTACCGGCAGTGCCGACTCCTGTAATAAACAAGGTATTAAAGATATATCTTGCGAAAGGAATCAAAGAGTCACTCATTATATTGAACATATCTGCAAAGTTCTTTAATGTTGGACTCCTTGGGAAAAGTTTCGGGGGGAATTCCCACAATTCACTCAAAGGTTTGAGTGAGTTACTGATAGCGAGTACCATAGGCAATGCCATAAGTACTGCAAAAAAGATAAGGATAAAGAAGAGCAAGAAAGTACCGCCTGTAGAACGGCTGACTCTTTTTGTTTCTTTAACACGTTTTACTCTTTTAGCCATTCTACTGCCCTACCTTTGCTAAGAGTTTCTGGACTGCCTTGTTCGAGAAGATCATAATGAGGAACAAGAGTGTTGCAATCGCAGAAGCGTAACCCATTTCGAAACGAACTGAACCATAGTCTTCAAGTTCGTGAACGAGGGTGTAAAGTGCATAACCTGTACTTGGGAAACCGAATATCTGGCTGATAACTGCACCGACACCGAATGAGTTAGTAATAGACATAACCGCACCGAACATCATCTGGGGTTTCATTGAAGGAAGGGTTATGTACCAAAGCTCTTGGAAACGGTTTTTGATACCGTCAACCGCTGCTGCCTCAAAGAGTTTTTTATCAAGGCCCTGGAAACCTGCAACGAATGACAAGAAGCTGGTACCCAAACTTCCCCATACGATAACGATGATACAAACGCCCATCATATAGGTTTCATCTGTAAGCCACTGTATCGGTTCGTAAATAAGGTTTAAGTCCATGAGGACACCGTTGAGAAGTCCGTACTGGTCACCTGAGAAGATAATCATCCAAACAGATGCAAGACCACCCGAAAGTGAAGGAGCGTAGAACAAAAGTGTTAAGAAGGCTCTTGTCTTTGTTCCGAATTCACTAACGAGCCAACCGAGTCCCAATGAAAGTACGTATCCGATAGGACCTGTAACCAACGCTATGATAAGTGTGGTTGACAAGGCTTTCATAAACAAATCGTCATTGAGGAACAATTTGAAATAGTTCTGAAGTCCGTTGAATGTAGGGGGTTCGAGAACGTTAAAGTATGTAAAACTTAAAAAGATTGAAACAACAACCGGTAAAACGGTGAATATGCAGAAGAGTACAAGGAAAGGAAGCATAAAGAGATAGTCTTCTCTTGATTGCCACATTTCTTTTAAGACATAACGCTTTTTCTTAAGCGGTTTGTTAATTTGAACGCCATCCATTAAATTGTACCCTCCTTCTTAATATTTTTCGCCATAAAACTCTGCGCGTTTTTCGTGAATTTCATTTGTAATGTCTTCACTTGCATCTGCGAGAGCCTCACGAGCATTTACACCTTGATAGTAAACATCTCTGAATGCGAAGTCAAAGTGTCTTGTTGTAAAGTAGCTACCTGCAATCTGAGGCATACTTACAACTGTTGCGAGCTGTGATTTGAGCGCTGTTGCAACGGTTTTGTCCCACTGAACTGTTTCCATTGCTTCAACGTTAGCACTTGCGTAACGAGCACCTGTACCCATAACGGTTTCAAGGTCCGTACCGTATCTTGACTGGGTTTCAGCGCTTGACCACCATTTTACAAATTCCCAAGCAGAATTGATATCATCAGTTCTTGCGAGAATAACTGTACCTGTAACGGTGCAAACTGACTGATGCTGAATATTGCCATCCTCATCAACAATTCCGGGAACCGGCATCATGCTCCAAAGTCCATCAATTTCGGGAGCGAAAATAGACATCTGGTTATATGATGTGAATTCAACGATTGCCAAAGGCATTTCGCCTGAACGGAAACGGTTTGAGAAGTCGAACGCAATGTTGAGACCGTAGTCAGCATAAAGTGTTGTAAGCTGCTGGAATGCAGTGAGTGCTACCTGAGAATCAAGTGCTGAAGCGGTGTTATCGTTTGTATAGAACTGACCGCCGTTCTGATAAAGGAACATTGCATAACTCTTGACGTTAGGAAGCAAGCCGAACTCGAAGTAGTTCATATCAAGTTCAGGAAGAACCTTTTGAAGCAAACTATCCCAAGTTTTAAGGTCGTCTTCTACGATACCGAGGTCTGTCAAGATATCCTTACGGTAGAAGAGCATAGGATATGAAATGGTTTCAGGGATAGCGTATACGCCGCCATCAAGTCTGAAAGGAAGAACTGAAGATTCATAGAATCTGTCTAATACTTCATCAATTCCATCAAGTTTTGAAAGATCAGCAACAGCTCCGCGGAGTGCATAGTTTACAGGAGATGTTTCGTCCATTCCGAGATATACGTCAGGACCGATTCCTGCAAGTGTTGCAGGAAGCAATGCGCCGGCATTAACGAGCTGAATATTAGCGGAAATTCCATAATTGGGAGTAAAGGTATCGTTTGCCATCTGACGAATGATATCAGCCTGATCACGACCTGTTGCGATCCAGACGGTGATTTCTTTATCAGCGGTGTTGCCTATGTTACCAACGATGGAATAATCCATAACGAAGGAGTTAAAGAACTGTTTAATATAGTATCCTAAAACCTGGAAGAAGTTCTTCTCTGCTTTAGGCAATTTGGTTTCGACATTTGAAAATTGGATATAGTCAATGGTAAGGGGCTGTGAACGACCGTCGTTAATCCAAGTACCGAGTGCTGTGATATTGGATTTGAAGTTGGCAAATCTCTTTGCGATAGTAACGTGGTCTTCGTACATAGCATCAAGCTGTTTGTAAAGACGGGTAAATACCGCAGTGGACTGACCGCCACCCTGAGTGATTTCTTCAACTCTTACCTCAATATCCTTGAGTTTTTTAGAAACCGCTTTCATTTCCTCAAGAACATCAGGAATTAGAATGTCGAATTCATAGTCACGGTCAACGTCAGGAGATGAACCGGTGATCATGAGGAATTTTCTGTAAATATTATTAAGTTCGCCGAGAACCTGGTTTACATCGTAAAGAATTGCGCTGTAATCACCAAGGCTTACTTCCATTCTGATAGTGTGTTTGCCTTCACTGAGATAGAACTTATAAGGAGTACCATACTCGGTTTCAAGTGCGGCAACCTGCCAACCACTTGCGTAATTGAAAGCAATATTTTGTGCTTCTACGAAAGGAATTTCACCATCAATATAAATTGCACGGGAGGAAATATCGTTAACCTTGCCTGATTGCTTGAAGCGAAGAACCATTGTATAAAGTCCTGCTGTGGGAACGTCTACTTCCCACTCGATCCACTGGCCGGATCTTGCCCAACCGTTACCGGTACAGTTATATACGATATTAAAGCTATCACTCGGATAAGTCATAGGAGAAGCACGGTCATTAACAACTGTGATGCTCTTATCAGACTTATAAAGCATATTCTCTGCCTGAATTGGTTCCAAAGCAGTAGGAGCGTCTTTATAACCGAGAGATTCCCATTCCTTAAGCACTTCTTGGTAAGTGGGTGTGCTTTCGGGAATGACAAATCTTATCTTCTTAATTACAAGGTCATTTTGTATGGATTCTACAGAAAGTGTGTGCTCACCTTCTGTGAGGTAGAATTTGTATGCTTCTTGAGAGAAACCGCTTGTATCGGTGAGTTTAACCTTTTGCCAAGCTTTAACTTCACTTGCGGAAGGCTTAATCTCATTACCCTGAGTATCTTTGATTATTTCGTCATCATCTTTCCAGATTCTGTTAAGACTTATTGACTCAACCGAACTGAAGGGATATTCACCATCAATACCAAGAGCAAATTTAATCGGGGTTGTTTTGCCGGGTACTGCATAGTATTCAATCTCGATATTGTAGGCAGCGGTTTTCGGAACTGTGAAATTCCAGAAAGCCTTACCGTTTTCCTTAACGTAAGCGGTATCATACTTCAATATCTTTTTAACCGATGTCTTTTTGGAATTTTCCTTATCATAATCGACAGTGGAAAATTCAAACTCAACATCCGCATTAAGAATACCCGCATTTTCCTCTATGTACTCATTATAACTAGAGTTAGGAATGTACTCAAACGAATCGAGAGTACCAATGGGTTTTCCGTCAGCAGCTAAACATGACAAAAGACCTGCAGTTGCCACTACAACCGCAAGTGTCAGCGCCGTTAACGCTTTTATTGTTTTCTTTAGAATATACATTTGCAACCTCCGTTAGCTCAGGAATAAATGCGACGATCTAAGTGGTATAAACATAAAATAAGCACAATTTTACATTATAACCAATCATAACATTAATTTTAACACTAATTCAACAAAAATTCAATATCTTTTTGGGTAAAATAGCAAAAATATTTAACAATTTTTTTACAATTACCACAATACCACAAAAACCTATTAGCATCAAAATGCAGTTATACATACCACTCAACAATACATAATCAAATTTTTGGGCAAATAAAAACCTTTTCCGTTAAATAAGCGTAATTAACCATTTATAATTATATATGAAAAATGACGAAAATTCAATTACAATATTGTCATATATTCATATATTTTCTCTTTTTGGAGGCGAATTTTAATCAAATTTGCCAAAACAAAACGCCCACAATCACTTGTGGGCGTTTCATTATATGTTATTCATTTTCTTCAGATTCATCCAGATTTGTTAAATCTTCTTCGAATCCCCAAGGGTCACTAAAATAGTTGTCATTTGCTATTGCTCGATCTGTTCGATAACAAATCAACTCAATTTGTGGGTTTGTATATTGCTTTTTCATTTAATTAACCCTCGCTTTCGATTCTTTCAACAACATTATTAATGCTGTCGATAAATGAATCACCATAAATAACAATTGTTTCTGAAGCATCTGCTCCGACAGGACAAAGTTCAACATAACTGCGGATTACATATTTACGAGCATAATACCTATTATAATGTGCGTCTCTATCAGTTCCTGTCTTATTTGTCTTGGGAATAGTAATTACTATTGTGAAATCGAGGTAATCTTCAGAAGAATAGTAGATTGCTCCCTGCTTTGCTGAAAGGCTTTCTGCTGTAAGAAGTTCCTTATTTTCAAAACTTAAATCACTATATGCTATTCCGTGATTTTCCATATAATTTGTAGGAATCATTAATGCACCGTAATCCACTACTGTATAGGTTTCGCCGTTGTAATTAACGGTTATCTCACCTGTCTGAGGATTTGTGCCGTTGATAGGCATATAAAGTCTTGTAAGGAATCTTACGCCGTCAATTCTTTCAACATCAGAAACAGTATCCCGGAAGGTGTGAAGTGAAGAACCGATTGTTGCAGTAGTAATGCTTGTATGAGCCATATCAACAAACGATGCGGTAACCGTGACATTTGTACCGACGTCATAAAGAACGAACTCATTTGCATTGTTATCATCGTATCTGCCGATGATGTTTCTTGTAACACCATTTGCATCGGTGAATTTGAGAGAACCTGCAACGATTTGGTGACCGGAATCAGGTTTTACGGTAAGAACTGTTTCGCCGCTGTCTTTATTCATTGAAAGAATATTGACTTTACCGTTATAAGTATCATCAATCAAGACGTTAGCGGAAAGTGTACCCCATGCAGCAACGTCACTTACAACCGTGCCGTTTGCAGATTCGGTGAGTATTGCAAATTCCTTACTGCTCAATTCAGAAGCTGTAAAGTCATATGCTCTACCGTTAATTCTTACAGAGTAGCTACCGTTGCCTGTATATCCGACAACAATTTTATAGTTGTCAGTTACGGCAGTACCTGCAGAAGCCACCAAAGTATCGCCTTCGTAAAGATATATATCACCATTTTCAGTGGAAACATATAATTTTACTGTGTCGTTATAATATTTACCAAGTGTAAATCCGATATTTGCGTTTGAGGGAACTGATGAGAATGTGGCTGCTGCATAATAGCACTCATCTTCACCAAAGATAATATTGTTGAAGGTATTTACATTATTATCAGTTACGTTATATCTGCCGTTTTGTACATAAGCATAATTATTATTCTCAAGGACTATGCTGTTTGTAACATTCTGGATATCGTATGCTTTATAAGCTCCGATTCCCGAAAGCGAAACGTCAGATACGTTTACCTCGACGCCATCAGATACAAATCCGGGTTTAGACTTAAACGTGCTTACTCCCAATGTGCCGAGATTTACTGAATAAAGTTCTTCCCCGTCCATATAGAACGTAAGGTCATTGGTGTTTGTAAGTTCGACAGAAAGGTCGAACTCTTTGCGATTTGTAAACGCCTGATTCTCCTCGACAGGAATATCGTCATCATCCCAGAAAATGTTATCTCCGAATTCCGGCTCAACCTTTATAGATGTGGAATAAATCTTATTTGAGCCGTGGTAGAGTTCTACTGTTTTATTTCTTTGAGAAACGACAGCGTAGATAGGATTGGTTGTTCCCGAAACCTTTCCTGTGCCAAGAATGAAACCAAAGTTGTAGTTATCCTTATTGTAATTACTGCTATCTACCTCAAAGTGAGCTGAAATTCCGGAAAGATATATGACGTTTGCATTGTCAAAATATGCTTTTTGTGAGTTGAGAGTGAGAACACCGTCCAACATATAATCATAGGTATAGTTGTTATTGGTGTCACCCTTGAAGGTTATACCGTCGGTAAGAGTTGTGGGCTCTGTTGCCACTGTTGAAGCTCCACCAAATACAGCTAGGTTAGAAACCTTTACGCCGCAACCTGTTGAGTAGAATGAAAGTTCGGGAAGAATCATTTCAACCCCGAGTTTATCAAGGTCTATATCCTCAACGAATGCCGTTGAATTATCAATCCAGACAGAGAGTTTTCCGTTCTCGTACGCAAAATCTAAATCATACGAAGTCTTGTTGGTTGTTAATTCCGGAATATACCAGGAATCAAGAGTTACCGTGGTATTTGAAGACTTGAGACAAAGAGTTGCTTCAGGGTTAAGTCCTGCCGAAGATTTGAAAGGATCCATTCTGATTACGAGGTCGTACTGTTCGTTATTGTACTTAACAATGCCAACCTTGGTTTCAAGATATCCTGCGGTAGAGGTTACCTTAGATAATGTTGCAGAAAGATTGTATTTATCATTTGGAGCTGCAAAATTCGGGAAAGTGATTGGCTGATAACTACCTACTGTGATTGTTTTGTTCTGCTGATATTTGCTTGTGTAATCAGTGTAGTTTGCAACAACCTCGAGATCATCGGCAATATCAGTATCATCAACTACAGGAGCAGATTTTGTGGAAAGAGGAATGATTTCAATATCATCATACTCAACCATATCTGCACATGACTTAAATACGATATATCCTTCTCTGTAAAGGTTATCATATCCGTGGTAAACGAGTTTGCCTTCATTATAAAGTCTTACTGACGAGCCTTGAACAACAAGTGTAAAGTTCTGCCACTGATCCTTGGTATTAACCTTAAGATATGACTTTTCGTTTTCGGTATTGTATGCTCTATCCTCATCGGTAAGGTTTACTGTCAATCTGCTAATGCCACCGTTTGGATATAAAAGCAGATACGTTCCGTTTGCATTATGATAAGATGTTGGAGAAACTCGTCTGAAACCGACTGATACCCAGCCGTTAGTCCAATTTTCTTCACCGCTTACGTACTTCATCTTCCAATTAAGAATAAAGTCGGAATAAACACCTTTATTGTAAGCTACGCCGGTTTCCCATTTAGAGTTAACAACTTCTTCAGTTGTTGCAAGTGCGCCGTCTTTTACTTCCCATACGTCGCCATGATGAACGAGCCAATCGTCATCATAAAGTGAAGTGTCTGAGAAGTCATCGAAGAAGTAGCCGCCCTTATTTGCGTGGTTTGCATCGGTCATCCAATCGACATATGCCGATGTTTCCTTATAATCCTCTACGGGATCAAGGTCATGAATCTGGATACAGTCAAATACTGCTACAACATTGTTTGCAAGGAAGGTAAATGCGCCACCGTTAGAAATCGCTTCGGTGTATGTGAATACGGGAGTTTTGCCACCCTCTACATATACATAATATGTACCGCTCTTCTTAACAACCATCAAATCAATTGAAAGGGGGGAGCCCTCAACTGTATAAGGTGTTGCAAGATTTTCACCGTTTCTTTGGAGGTAGAGTTTGCCTTCGCTTGTATATTTTACGTATATACCGTCACTGTTGAGTTCGGTTTTACCTGCGGCTGTACCCAAAAGCAAACCTGCCTGCTGTACCATATCGGCATAGTAGTTAGGAAGATCCTTATTGACCGCATTACCGTTTTCATCAGTATCAACCTGAGTGCTTGTATACTTTCTGACAAAGCTCAAGTGGGTAGAAATAACGAAGTCGGTAGATGCAACGCCTCTTATAGAAGCAAATATTCTCTTGGAAGCAAATTCTTCGTTAGCTTCACGCAATTTGCTATTAAAATCCGCTTTAGCTGCTTCTTTTTCTACATCAGAAATTGTGCCGTCTTCATTTGTATCGCCGAATTTCTTTACATACTGTGTTTCGGTATAGCTTGTTGAAATACCGGCTTCAGTAACGGTTACTTTGTAATAAGTAGTACCTTTACTTATCTGAACGCCTGCATCAGAATACTGAACAGCAGTATCGGGTTTATACATTTGTGCAGACATATGAAGAATATTCTGGTTGTTAAATCTTGCTACGCCGTCAGTGCAGAGTGCAATATAACCTGATACATACTCAAAATCAAGTAATTCGATAACGGGTTTTGCATTCTGACCTACACTTACGTAAACGTTACCGTCGATTGATTCAACGAGGACTCTCAAATGTCCGTTATCAACTACTTCGTCGGTAAGTGTGTAGGACTTGATGATGGTTCCGTCTTTTTCGAGGACTACCTTACCGTCATTTGTATATTTTACAAAATAGCCGCCACCGATTTGTTCAGGATTTTTTCTGCCGAAGTTTACGCCTGCCCAAGAAGCACCCTCGAGTTTGAGTGTTACGTCAACTCTGAAGTCTTCATATTTAGCGGTTGTTACTGCAAGAATTGCATTAGTTCCTGCATCGGTCTGCAAGAATCCTTCAGGTACGGGTGCGCCATTATAGAAATTGGTCCATGTACCTGCAAGAGGTTTAAGATCATACGTGCCTGAGAATTTATCCTGTGTAACCTCGAAACTGTTAAGGTCAGGTGTATGAGGTGTATTATACGTTCCACCGTCATTTACAGCATTACCGAATGAAACAAAATCAAATGCGCAATCGGTAGCGCCTGTTACCATAATACCGGGATTTTCATCCGACATATTAAAGAATACTTTTCCGCCGAGTGAATACCATTTTGTTTCATCATAGGTATAAACAACGGTATACATTGTAGAAATTCTCTGAAGCTGAATTGTGATATCTGCGGTGGGGTTAGGATCGTCTACAATTGCAAAATTGATGATATTACCGCCCGAATTCTTACCGAATACGAGTTTTGTCTTACCGTCAATCACCTTTCTGCCCACAAAGAGATAGGTATCGGCATCCTGATAGTTTACAAGACCTGCAAAATCGTTTTCAGTAGTAGAAGTGAATCCGAATTTAGTTTTGAAGGTCCAGTCATCAGAAGGAGTTCTTGCTGTAAAGATATGGCCCGGCTTTAAGGTGAGTTTACCGCCGCCGAGTGTTGCGGAAGAATCAAGCGTTCCTTCGAGTAAAGGTTTAACTACAGTTCCGCTGAAGTCATCACTGTAAACATTATTGCCTGCGGTTATCTTACCGATTGAGCGAACTGAAGCGGTACCGTTAAGCACTGAATATCCGACGTAACTGCTGTCATTCAATCCGAGAGATACTGCAGAACCGTCTACTGCAACATAGTTGACAGAAGCATCTGTTCCGCTGCCCAAATAGGTTCTGAATATGTTATTCTCATCTCTTTCAACCTTGATATAGGTTGCGTTAGATGCTGTTTTTGTTGTTACAACTGTAGGAACAGCGCCTGCTTTACTTCTTAAGTAAACTGTAAGTGTTTCCTTGTTCAAAACCGCTGCGTAGTAAGCGCTATCACTTGCGAGAGTATCGCGAATCATAACTGCTGCAGAGCCGTTTGTACTGTCTACATAAGCGCCGTATGAATATGCGCCGAATGCAGGTTTATTAAAGAACATTAAACTATCTGCTGTAGAAGTAATAACACCGTTATATCTTGTATCTGTTACAGTTCCGTTTGTGCTTGAAACGGCTGTGTTTCTTGTTGAAACATCGCCTGTAAGAGAAACATTAGAAAGTTCGAATGCAATCGCATCACTAATACAACGGCTGAAGAATTCGGGTTTTATTTCTATATTGTAAGCAGATATATCCATTTCTGCTTTGTATGTGCCGTTGATATATGCTTTAAGTACATTGTTATTAAGTTCAAGCTTAAGGTTAACTGTGTTTGAAGCGCCCTTATTTATAGTGGGACCGCTTGTAACACCAATCCACTTGCTATCGGAATCATTATAGCTTGCTGTAAGGCAAAGGATATACTGTGCGCCGCTTGAAATATAGGGTCTTAAAACGGCACCCACTTTATAGGTTTTTCCTTCAATTACGGTTTCTCCAATAGAAATACCGAGCTGATTTGCCTGTGCTGTTGAATTTTCAGCCGCTGTAAATGTAATATCGCCGGACATTGTGAAGTTCTTGCCGATAATGGCATCCTTAACAACTGCTGAACTGTTACCTGCAACGCTTACTGTACCGTTTGCCTTATAGGTTGCGGTTACGTCTGAGCCGCCGACTGTGAATCCAACGTTTTTACCATTATCGGTTGTATCGTTTGTGATATCAGTTGCCTCAAAACCTGATGTATAGCTTGATCTCTTGTTTCCTGTAACGTAGATTGTACCACCTGCAGGAACATCTACTGTTACGTTGCCTGAAGAATCAACTGTATAGGTTTTGCCTGTGAACCAATCGGTAAGGGTTTCACCTGTTGCAACACCCATTTTGTAAGCAGAGATGGTTGTGGTTGTTGCTGTTGATGTATTGTTTGCTACTGTAAGAACAGCGCCATTTTCATCAAAGCGACCATAATACCAATACTCACCCTCAGACATATACTCGAGAATTGCGCCTGTTCTGACTGCTGAATATTCGTTACGGAGTTCAAGGAGTGCCTTGGTGAAATTCATAACGTCATAGTTCCAGGTACGCTCATCCCAATTGAAGTATGTAAAACCATAGTTTGTACCGTCTGTATAGTTGGTTTCTTCGCCGAAGTATACAGAAGGAGCACCCACATTGGTCATCTGAATAAGTTTAAGTGCTGTGAGAGTGTTTTTATTATTCTCATTGAAATGCTTGCCCTGATTATCGTGGGTATTGAGCTGTAAGTGAGAACAAAGCAATGTCTGACGAGCAAATGCAAGATACTTACTTGTCATAAGACTACGGAGAGATCTCAACGTAGACTTGCCTTTATAGATGTCTGTTGTATAGTTGAGGAAGTTAAGATTCCATTCAGCATCATAAGCACCCGCATTAAGCTGACCTGAGCCGGATGATTCAGAAAGAACAACTGATTCGGGGTTTACAGCTTTAATTGCAGCTCGAATTTCCTGCATAATTGCTGTAGTTCCGATTACCTTACCGTTTTCATCGTGACCGTTAATCCAGCCACCGCAGTCAAAACGGAAACCGTCAACACCATAGCCCAATGCATCATTTGAATAACGGACGAGTGCGCCTTCTTCGGTAGACCAAAGGAGTGCTTGTGTCATGGGGTCTTTATGGTTGATAATAGAGCCGCCCCAACGAGGAGTTGATATTCCATTATTAGAAAGAACATGGTCAACAATTACTGAATAATAAGGGCTGTCAACGTTTGTTGCATTGCCGTTGCTCAATCCCGAACCAAGAGTAGGCCAACGATTTGAACTATTGACTATGATACTGTCGTTTGCAGTATGATAAACTGCGATATCCTGCATAATGCGAAGACCATTATCATGCATAAAGTTGATGAAGTTCTTGTAGGTCTGCGCATTACCGAAGGTGGACTCGATCTGGTTGAAGTTTGATGAGCCGTAACCTACGCTCTGATTAGCAGAGTTTACAGGGTTGAAGCAGATACCGTTAACACCAAGACTCTTGATATAAGCGATTTTATCCATAACGCCCTGGAAGTCGCCGCCGTATCTGTTATTGAGGTTTTCATCAATCTTGTTATTCCAAGAAATATCAAGGTTTCCGTCTGACTCATAGTCATCATTGGAAGGGTCACCGTTGAAGAACTCGTCAGGTACGAAAGAATACCAAGTAGATCCCTTTGCCCAATCAGGTGTCTGAACCTTTGTGGAAATAAGCCAACCCATATCATATTCAGCAGAGCTTCTTATCCTGTTATATACTGCATCAGCATACTGAACAAGGAAGTAATTTTTATTTTGATTATATGATCCACTCTTATTGGTTGCTCTAAACCAATATCTGATACCCGATGCATTGGGGATAGTTAACGTAGCTTCCCAATACTCATAGTATCCCGATCTATCATATTGGGTTGACGATTTTGACATCGTCACATAGCTACTGCTATTTGTGTCCAAATTGTAGTAATAAAGTCTTGCAGAACTCAAGTTGCCTTTGACGGCACGCATTCTGATAGTAACAGTTTCGCCGACTTTGGGCTGTATATTACTGATGAAATAGGATGCCGAATCGTGATACAGATCTGTGACCGCATCAGTTGTTGTGGCAGCGTCTGCTTTGAGTTCAGGAAGGAAATCTACGCTAAATACTACGCCCACAACCATAGTGAGCGCAAGTACCATAGAGAAGATTTGCTTTGAGAACTTTGATAGTTTCATAAATTGACCCCTTTCGAGAATGGATAAAATTATACACATACATTATAGCATAACCTTTGCAAAAATGGAAGAATTATATTTATAATTCTCTCAAAATAATAAACAAAAATATGCTAATATATTTATATAATATATATAAAAGACTTCCCGAATTACAGGAAGTCTTTTTTGTAGTCACTATATTTCTTCTTCTATTCCCAATGCATAGTCTTCTTCTGCATTTTTGCCTGTATAAGGAACGCGTATATCCTTGCGCCAGAAGGTAGGTGCTGCCCAATGGACTGCATTCTGAATAACCCTTCTGCAATGAGGATTCAAGAATGCCTCGTTGGTTTCGTGGCCCGGCTGCCAATAGAAAATCTTGCCTGCGCCTCTTGTCCAACAACAGCCGCTGCGGAACACCTCTCCCCCTTTATACCAGCCGAGAAATACTATCGACTCGGGTTGAGGAATGTCGAAAAACTCGCCGTACATTTCCTCCTCGGGCAAAACGAAGCATGAAGGAATACCTTGCGCAATGGGGTGAGCGGGGTTTATATTCCAGATGCGCTCAAACTGATTTTCTTTCCAACGAAGATAACATTCGGTGCCCATAAGCGCTTTGAAAATTTTTGAATGATGGGCAGAGTGAAGGGCTATAAATCCCATACCGAGATGAACTCTTCTTTTTATCTTTGCAACGAGTTCGTCAGGAACGTCGGGATGGCGCATATGTCCCCACCAGATAAGCACATCGGTATCGTTGAGCACTTCATCGGGGAGTCCGCATTCTTCTTGGTCTAAAGTTGCTGTGCGGACCTCAATATCGTCGCACTCACGGAGTATTCTTGCGACTTCTTCATGTATTCCGCCCGGATAAATTTCGGTGACACGAGGAAGAATCTTCTCGTGTGCATTTTCATTCCATACTGTTACTTTTATCATTACGCCCACCACATTTCTGCCGGATTTTCTCTGATTATGAGTTTATCTACGATTTCGACTGCCTTTTCAAGACCTTCTTTGACAGACATAAGTCCGTCTTCGTGCTCAATACTGATAGCGCCGTCATATCCGACCGTTTTGAGTTTTGAGAAGATGTCTTTCCAATTCTTTTCACCCGTTCCGTAGCCAACAGTTCTGAACAACCAGGTTCTATCAGAAAGAGAGCCGAGATTCTGAGTGTCAAGTACACCATTCTTGGCTTTATTTATCGGGTCAACAATGGTATCTTTTGCGTGGAAATGATATATAGCGCCTTTAAGTTCACCTATTGCCACACAAGGATCCATTCCCTGCCAGATAAGGTGGCTTGGGTCAAAATTTGCACCTATCATATCGTCAACTGCATTGCGGAGTTTTTTAAGTGTTGAGGGGTTGTAAACACAAAAGCCGGGGTGCATTTCGAGAGCGATATACTTTACTCCGTAACTTTTTGCTATCTTTACCGCTTCCTTCCAATAAGGAATTAAAACGTCATTCCACTGATACTCCAAAATCTCGCCGTATTCATTAGGCCAAGCGCAAGTTACCCAGTTGGGACGCTCGGAATTCTCGCAGTCACCAGGGCAACCCGAAAAAGTAACGACCGTTTCAACACCGAGTTTCTGAGCAAGTTTGCAAGTATCAACATACGCTTTATGATATTCCTCGGCAACCTTTTTATTTGGGTGGACAGGGTTGCCGTGACAGGAAAGCGCAGAAATTGTAAGGTTGTATTTTTTGAGAAGATTTTTAAGTTCTTCCACCTTGCCATCATCCTCAAGAAGAACTGCAGGGTTACAGTGGTTGTAGTTTGTGTAACCGCCTGTGCCGAGTTCAACCTGCTCTACTCCCAACGAAGAAAGATACTTAAAAGCATCTTCGGCTGAAAGTGACTGCAATGGCACCGTTAAAACTGAAAGTTTCATAATATTACCTCCTCTGCTGTATGGCAGAAAGTGTTTAAGGGCGGTATATAAACCGCCCTGATTTTATTTTTGAAATTCGAATTCGGTTATTACCGAGTTGGTCTCTGCCGAGCGGAACATTGCCTCCATAATTTCGGTGGATGCAAGAAGTTGTTCGGCTGTTATATTTTGCTTTTCCTCTCCCCTGATTGCCGCTCTGACATTAAGGAAAAAGTCGGCAACGGTTACGTCAACGTCGGGAAGGGGCAAATGCTCTATCGTGGCTTCTGTGCGAGGAGCCATAGTCTTGGTCATACCCGAAGATGCTGCAATTGGTTTTGCCTCAGCGTCTTCTTTTACTTTGCGGACGATTTCACCGTCACATGACCAATCTTTGATCACCAAGGTACCATCCTTACCCGCAACGTACCAACGAGGCATTTGGATATAATTATTTGTTCTTACCTCACAAAGATAAGTGAGGTCATCCTCAAACTTAAAGCAGACGGAAAATCCATCATCACATTCGCCACCATGAGCATAATCAAGAGTTGTGTAAAGGGACAGAAGTTTTCTGTTGCCCGCTATAATAATTGCCTGATCGATGAGGTGAACACCCCAATCAAGCACCATTCCGCCACCGTGTGCCTTATATTTGCGCCAATCTCCCGGAATTCCGCGAGAGCCGTAAACACGTGACTCAATGTTATACACCTTGCCCAAGTATCCGTTTTCGATAGCAGTTTTCACCATACGAAAATCTTTATCCCAACGGCGATTTTGGTCAACTGTGAAAATAACCTTATTTTTTCTGCTGCAAGCAATCATTTCTTTAAGTTCATCAAGGCTCATAGCAACAGGCTTCTCACATACAACGTGTTTACCTGCGTTCATCGCATTTATCGCTATTGGAAGATGAACATCATTTGGGGTGGCAATAATGACAAGTTCTATTTCCTTATCAGCAAGAAGGTCGGCCTCACTTTTATATGCGTGAATACCCTCTTGCTCGGCTATTTCGAGGCGTTCGGGTTTTATATCCCAAACGCCGCAGAGCTTGAATTGTGGTAAAGTTTTAAGCCATTTTTTATGGTGCAAACTACCTATACCGCCATAGCCGATTATACCGACTCCCATAACTTTAGTGGACATAATTTTAACCTCTTTTTGCGGTAAGAAATTTAGATTTCGGGAATCTCAACAACGATTTCTCTTCCGAGTTCATTAGACTTTACAATACCATCGATAATTGCCTGATTGTAAAGAATTTCCTTTGAAGGAACAGGTGCTTCGGTGCCGTTTTCAACTGCTTCAAGGAAGGAACGAACCTTACGCAAGAAGAGATATTCGGGAGTAGTCTTGAGGGGAACCTCATACTCGATATGCTCACCTGCAACACGCTTGTAAACGGTCATAGGCTTCTCAAATGTACCATTCCAGCACTCTGTTGATGGAACACGGAGAGATCCCTTTGTACCCATAATGATAGTATCACCGGGGGTGTTAAGGTTCATTGCCCATGCAATACGGAAGTCGAGAATGATGCCGCCTTCAAGACGGATAAAGCCTGCGCCGAAATCATCAACATTGAAATTTTTTACACATTCATCATTTACATATTCGGGATTTACACCAAAGAATCCTGAGGTGTAACCTGAAACTGTGAGGGGCTTGGGATAACCGATAGCATTAAGCACAAGGTCAAGGGAGTAGCAACCGATATCACCAAGTGCGCCAACACCTGCAGTTTCCTTCTTGATAAAGGTACCGCCGGGGATTCCAAGTCTTCTGCCGCCGCCTGTCTGAATATAATAGATCTGACCAAGTTCGCCCGACTGAACGATTTTCTTGATCATTCTCATATTTTCATCCATTCTTGGCTGGAATCCAATGGAAAGAACTTTACCGCTCTTCTTCTCTGCCTTGCAAACCGCAATCGCCTCTTCAAGAGTTACGGTGAAGGGTTTCTCAAGAAGAACGTTTACACCATGCTCGAGTGCATAAATAGCGCACTCTGCGTGTGTGGTGTTGTATGTACATACGAATACTGCGTCGAGGTCTTTCTCGTTATCGATAAGTTCTTTATGAGAAGGATAATAGTTAATGTTATATTTCTCTGTAAGGCCATATTTTTCAGCAAATTTCTCTGCTTTTCCGGGAACAAGGTCAGCAAGAGCTACAAGCTCAACATTTGCAAGTTCCTTGATAGGATTTGTATATGCGCTTGCAATCCAACCTGTACCAATAATAGCCACCTTTAACTTTTTGGTAACTTCCTTTACTTCTACTTCTTCCTCTTGTTTGAACTGATTTAATACCTTATCAGACATGGCTTTTACCTCACTTTATTTTTTATAAATATTGGGTTAATTTTAATTTTAGCAGAAATCTAGCGCTAATCAATAAACTATTTGTTTACCAAACGCTGTTTATAATTTTATCACACATAAATTTAATTGTAATTAAACAATGTGGACATTTTATATAATTATATTGACTTTGGTGCTGTTAAATAGTTATTTGTTGAGCGCTGCGATGTGCTCGAAGCTCTTTTTGGCACATTCGAGAGAGTTCATACCGTCGGACACGTTATCCTGCTCGACAACCACCCATTTTGCGCCTGCATCGTGAGCAGCCGAAAGAATTGCCGCAAAATCCTGACATCCGTATCCGCAAGGACGAAGTTGGAACTTTGCATCTTCTTTGGATTTTGTTTCACTTGTATCATCCAAGCCGATAAGAGCATACATATTTTCACTCTTTGAGCCTGAAAAATCCTTAAGATGAACGACGGGTGCTCTGCCGCTGTATTTTCTGACATAATCAGCAGGGTCTTCCCCACCGACCTTTACCCAACAAGTGTCAAGCTGTGTTTTGAGCAGATTTTCGGGTACGTTTGAATAAATAAGGTCGAGCATATATTCATCGCCTGATTTATTAAACTCAAAATCGTGGTTATGATACAAAAGTGTCATTCCGTTGGCAGATACACACTCTCCGAATTTCTTTATGGGCTCATAAAGAACGGTAAAGTCATTTGGAAGTTGATATTCGCCCGGAAGATACGGAATTACAACATACTCGCAACCGAGTTCCTTATAATATGCAACAACGTTTTCAAGGTCATTCATAAAGTCTGCAAGAGGCACGTGAGCAGAAAAAGGTTTTACACCGTATTTCTCGCAAATTGCTTTGAGTTCTTTTGCGGTGTGATTGAAGGTGCCTGCAAATTCTACGCCCTCATATCCGATTTCGGCTACCTTTTTGATTGTAGCTTCAACATCCTTTTCCATAAAATCACGAACAGAATAAAGTTGAAGTGCGACGGGAAATTTACTCATAAATATCTTCCTTCCATTTTTTATATAAAATGTTATTTTACACTTGCATTATATAATCAAACGATTTATAATACAAGAAAATACAAACACAAAAATCAGACAAATATTGCTATATGGTGATAATATGATACTTTACGAACACAGAACTTCGATGGGACTTCACCGAACCCATCGTTTAGACTGTCCCCCACACTTACACAGACATATTGAACTTATATACGTAGTTGAAGGAACAAGTAAGGTGCAGATCGACCAAACGGAATATATTGTATCTGCCGGTCAATTTGCAATAACATTTCCACTACAAATACACGGTTATTCCGATTCAAACAATCTCGACTCATTCTTGGTTCTTTGTGATCCTGATGAATTTAACGATCTTTCTGAAACTTTTGCTACCGGAAGACCGATAAATCCGATTATTGATCTTAATGACCCTTTGATGATCGAATTATTCAAGAAAGCAATTGCAGAATATCACGGTGACAGCAAGTATAAAAACGAGTTTATAAAGGGCTGTATTCAGGTTATACTTTCCAAGGTGCTTGAACAAATTGAAACTGCCGACCACGAGCCGACTGATATGAATATCGTCGAGAAAATACTTGAATACTGTGACAATGAATATATGAACCCGATAAGTCTTGATACTCTTTCCAAGAAGGTTGGCGCAAGTAAATATTACATTTCAAGAATATTCAGCGCCAAGATTAAAATGAGTTTCAACGACTACATAAACACCCTTCGTGTAAACGCTTCTAAAAGATTTCTCAAACACACAAAGGACAGTATTGAGATTATATCTGCCGAAGTCGGTTTTTCAACCGTCAGATCTTACAACAGAGAATTTAAACGTCTTGTCGGTATTTCACCCTCTCAATACAGAAAGAATAAATCCAAATAGGTCTAATCTCCTTTTTACAGTCATATTATTAAAAAAAGACTGTAAGAAGGAGTTTTTTTATGGAAATCAAGTGCAGTAAATTTGACATAGTAACCGAAAAGAAGGTATTTGACCAAGTCATTGAACAATCTATTGATGCGGATTTCAGCCTACCTGAATATCTGCCCGAAATTTCAAGAGTGCTCAAATGCACCTCAACACCTATGTTACTTTCAAAGTCAAACGAAGGTTCAACGCTTACTATTGAAGGTGAAGAATCAATCGTTGTAATATACAGCGACAACACGGGTAATATCAGTAGTTTTGAATATGTTATTCCGTTTACCAAAATTATCGAATTACCCGCTTCTAACCTTGGTTTTATTAAGGTTACGCTTAAAACCAACTATCTCAACTACCGTCCTACCGGAAAGAGAAAGATGGACATTCACGGCGCAATAGGAATAAACATCTGCGCTCTTTACAACGAATCTTTACCCGTAATAACCGACCTTTGCGGATGCGGAGTTGAAGTGCAAAAAGAAAAAATCGAAACAACCTGCCCTTGCGGTTATTTCGACAAAAGTATAATTATTGATGAGGAACTCATTCTTAACGAGGGAGCCGCACCCATCAGTTCAATTATAAGATACAAAGCCAACGCCAATATAGACGAGTGTAAAATTATATCGGGCAAAATTATCACAAAGGGCGAGTTGTGCTTACACACGGTTTATTTATCTGAAGAAGTCAAAGGTTGTCAGAAATTCGACGCCATTATTCCATTTACCCAGATAATTGATGCTGCCGGAACCGATGACGCTTGCAACTGCGAAGCCGACGTTACAGTATCGAGCATTGAACTCAAGCCAAGAGCCAACTCAGCGGGTGACGTATGTATGCTGAATCTTGAGGCAAAATTATGTATCATCGCAAAAACACATTGTGAGCAAAGTTTCGAAATAATCACCGACACCTTCTCTACCCTTTATGAAAGTGAGCAAACAACCAAAGACGTTTATTATAACAAACTGCTTGAAATTGTTGAAGAAAAATTTATTTGTAAAAAAGCATTAGAATTTACCGAAGGTAGTTTATCACAGGTTGTCGACATGTGGTGCGAAGTACAAACAGGACCGATAAAGCAGGTCGACGGCGCTCACTCGGTAAGCGGTACTGTTACGGTATGTATTCTCGGTTATGACAGCGACGAAACAGCAGTATATTTTGAAAAACCTCTCGATTTTACATATCCTTGCAAAATAAAATCAACAGATGAAAATCTGACCATCATTCCAAGCATCAGCGCATCGGATTCATCATATATTTTAGGAGATGCCGACAAGTTAGAGGTAAGAGTTGAACTTACCGTTAAAAATGAAGTGTACGTCGAAAAAAGAATCACTGCAGTGACCGATACCAACTTTTGTGAAGACAAGAAGAAAGCATCAGCCAAAGGATACGCTCTTGTTATATATTACCCAACCGACAGTGAGCATATCTGGGATATTGCAAAGAGGTATAATACGTCGGTTGACAGTATCAAAAAAGCAAACGGTCTGGAGTGTGACCGAATACCAGACGGCAAAATGCTGCTAATTCCTTGCGTATAATAAAAAACGGAGTCGTTTAGACTCCGCTTTTTGTTTTTAATAGTTATCTGCTTTGATTTCGAAATATGCCTGTGGATGTGCGCATACGGGACAAACTTCGGGTGCTTTCTTGCCCACGAGAATATGTCCGCAATTTGAGCACTGCCAGATGCAATCATTATCACGAGAGAAAACGAGATCCCCGTTGATATTTGCAAGGAGTTTTCTGTATCTTTCTTCGTGCTCTTTTTCAATCTTGGCAACTTCTTCAAAAAGATATGCTATTTGATCGAATCCCTCTTCCTTTGCAACCTTTGCAAATTCGGGGTACATCTCTGTCCACTCATAGTTCTCGCCGCCTGCTGCATCCTCAAGGTTTGCAGCTGTTACGCCAATACCATCATGGAGAAGTTTAAACCAGATTTTTGCATGTTCTTTTTCATTAGCAGCAGTTTCTTCAAAGATTTTTGCTATCTGAACATAGCCGTCCTTCTTTGCTTTTGAAGCATAGTAAGTGTATTTATTTCTTGCCTGTGATTCACCGGCAAACGCAGCCATAAGATTGGCTTCTGTTCTGGATCCTTTGAGTTCCATAATATCAACCTTTCTTTTTTAATAAAATTATTACCAATTTAAATTGAAAATATACAAAAACACTGCTGTTTTTGAGGCAGCAGTGTTTTGATAGGTTTAATTAGCCGTTGATAGCGGTAACAACACCAGAACCAACAGTACGGCCGCCTTCACGGATAGCGAAGCGGAGACCTTCTTCGATAGCGATAGGAGTGATGAGTTCAACATCCATCTCTACGTTATCACCAGGCATGCACATCTCTGTGCCTGCGGGAAGGCTAACAACACCGGTAACGTCAGTAGTTCTGAGGTAGAACTGAGGACGATAGTTGTTGAAGAAAGGAGTATGACGTCCACCCTCTTCCTTGGTCAAAACGTAAACCTGACCATGGAACTTGGTGTGGGGGTTGATGGAGCCGGGTTTGCAGAGAACCTGACCACGCTCAACTTCTTCACGGCCTACGCCACGGAGAAGTGCGCCAACGTTATCGCCAGCCTCACAGTAATCGAGAGTCTTGCGGAACATTTCCATAGAAGTAACAACAACTTTTCTCTTCTCATCGGTAAGACCAACGATTTCAACTTCGTCGCCTGCGTTGAGCTGACCACGCTCTACACGGCCGGTAACAACAGTACCACGGCCAGAAATGGTCATAACGTCTTCGATAGGCATAAGGAATGCGAGGTCTGCCTTACGGTCAGGAGTAGGAATGTAGCTGTCAACTGCATCCATAAGTGCTGCGATAGGAGCATATACGGGATCAGCAGGATCAGTAGATGCGGAATCAAGAGCCTTGAAAGCAGAACCCTTAATGATAGGAGTATCGTCGCCGGGGAACTCATACTTATCAAGAGTCTCACGGATTTCCATCTCAACGAGCTCGAGGAGCTCTTCGTCATCAACGAGGTCAGTCTTGTTCATGAATACTACGATGTAGGGAACGCCAACCTGACGAGCGAGAAGGAGATGTTCCTTGGTCTGAGCCATAGGACCATCAGTAGAAGCGATAACAAGGATAGCACCATCCATCTGAGCAGCACCGGTGATCATGTTTTTAACATAGTCAGCGTGTCCGGGGCAGTCAACGTGTGCATAGTGACGAGCATCAGTCTCGTACTCAACGTGTGCGGTATTAATTGTAATACCACGCTCTCTCTCTTCGGGAGCCTTATCGATGTTTGCATAATCCTCGAAAGATGCCTGACCCTTGAGGGAGAGGTACTTTGTGATTGCTGCAGTAAGAGTGGTCTTACCATGGTCAACGTGACCAATGGTACCAATGTTTACGTGGGGCTTATTTCTTTCAAATTTTGCCTTTGCCATTGTGAATTTCCTCCTAATATAAATTAGTGTATTTTTGGTATAAAAGCCTTGTGGGCTCATTACGATACTATTCTAACAAGAATAATATCAAATTTCAAGAGTTATTTAGTCTTTTTTTGCTCTGGAAGTGATAATTTGTTCTGCGATGGACTTAGGAACTTCCTTATAGCCATCGGGTTCCATTACATACTGACCACGGCCCTGTGTCTTGGAACGGAGGTCGGTAGCGTAACCGAACATATCACCGAGAGGTACTCGAGCATTGATCTGCTTAACGCCTGATCTATCCTCGAAGCCCTGAATTTCGCCACGGCGAGAGTTAAGGTCACCGATAACGTCACCCATATATTCCTCAGGAACGATAACAACAACCTTCATAATGGGTTCCATAAGAACGGGATCTGCCTTCTTCATTGCCTCTTTGAATGCCTGTGAACCGGCAATCTTAAATGCCATTTCAGAAGAGTCAACCTCGTGATAAGAACCATCATAAAGTGTTACCTTACAGTCAACAACCTGATATCCTGCGAGTACACCAGCGTGCATAGCGCCCTGGATACCTGCATCAACAGCAGGAATGTATTCCTTAGGAATTGCTCCGCCGACAACAGAGTTGATAAACTCGTATCCCTTGCCGGTTTCGTTGGGTTCAAGTTTAATCTTAACGTGACCATATTGACCTTTACCACCAGACTGACGAGCATACTTGTGGTCAACATCAGCAAGTCTGCGAACGGTTTCTTTATAAGCAACCTGAGGCTTACCAACATTTGCTTCAACCTTGAACTCACGAAGGAGTCGGTCAACGATGATTTCAAGATGAAGTTCACCCATACCTGCGATAATGGTCTGGCCGGTTTCTTCATCGGTATAGCTCTTAAATGTAGGATCTTCTTCAGCAAGTTTAGAAAGGGCAATACCCATCTTTTCCTGACCTGCTTTTGTCTTGGGCTCGATAGCAACACGGATAACGGGCTCAGGGAAGTTCATAGATTCAAGAATGATGGGATGCTTTTCATCACAAAGAGTATCACCGGTAGTTGTATTCTTGAGACCAACAGCAGCAGCGATATCACCGCAGTAGCAGGTTTCGATATCTTCACGGCTGTTTGCGTGCATCTGAAGAATACGTCCCATTCTTTCGTCGTGATCCTTAACAGAGTTATAAACTGTTGAACCTGCATCTACGGTTCCGGAATATACACGGAAGAAGCAGATTTTACCAACATAGGGGTCAGTAGCAATTTTGAATGCGAGAGCTGAGAATGGCTCTTTATCGCCGGAATGTCTCTCCTCTTCTTCCTCTGTTTCGGGGTTTACACCCTTAATAGCAGGAATGTCTGTAGGAGCAGGCATAAAGTCAACGATAGCATCGAGAAGGGGTTGTACACCCTTGTTACGATAAGAAGTACCGCAGCAAACAGGAACCATAGCTCCGTCGATTGTTGCTTTACGGATGATCTTCTTGATCTGATCGATGGTGGGCTCTTCGCCTTCAAAATATTTTTCCATAAGCTCTTCGTCCATTTCAACAACAGACTCAATAAGAGCGGTATGGTATTTGTCTGCAAGTTCCTTCATATCATCAGGGATTGCTTCTGATCTTACGTCATTTCCCTTATCATCGTAATAGACTTCTGCTTCCATCTTTATGAGGTCAATGATTCCCTTGAAGGTATCCTCACTTCCGATAGGAAGCTGGATCGGAACTGCATTACATTTAAATCTTTCTTTTACCATGTCAAGAACACGGTAGAAGTCGGCACCCATAATGTCCATCTTATTAACATAGATCATACGGGGAACCTTATAATCATCAGCCTGACGCCATACGGTCTCAGACTGAGGCTCAACGCCTCCCTTTGCGCAAAGAACGGTAACGGAGCCGTCAAGAACACGAAGTGAACGCTGAACTTCAACAGTGAAGTCAACGTGTCCGGGGGTGTCGATAATATTGATTCTGTGGTCCTTCCAGAAGCAAGTAGTAGCAGCAGAGGTAATTGTAATACCTCTTTCCTGCTCCTGTTCCATCCAGTCCATAGTAGCGGTACCGTCGTGGGTCTCGCCTATCTTATGGCTTTTACCGGTGTAATAAAGAATACGCTCGGTGGTGGTTGTTTTACCTGCGTCTATATGAGCCATAATACCAATATTTCTTGTCATTTCAAGAGTAACTTTTCTTGGCATATTTTCCTCCATAGTCACATTTATGCAAATTTTACTAACAAAAAACTACCATCTGTAGTGTGAGAAAGCCTTGTTAGCTTCTGCAGTTCTATGCATTTCTTCACGCTTTTTAACAGCGCCGCCCAAACCATTGCAAGCATCAAGGATTTCTCCTGCAAGACGCTCCTTCATGGTTCTCTCAGAACGATTACGAGAATAAGTTGTCAACCAACGCAAAGCAAGTGTCTGCTTTCTTTCGGGACGAACCTCGAAAGGAACCTGATAGGTTGCGCCGCCCTTACGGACTGCCTTACACTCGAGCTGGGGCATTACGTTTTCAAGAGCTGTCTCGAATACTTCGAGAGCCTCTTTACCGGTTTTCTCCGAAATAAGTTCGAATGCACCGTAAACAATTTTCTGAGCAACACCTTTCTTACCATCAAGCATAATGTTGTTGATAAGACGTGTTACAACTTTGGAATTATAAAGCGGATCGGGCAAAACATCGCGTTTTGCGATAAAGCCTCTTCTTGGCACTTTACTTCCCTCCTTCACATTTATGATATCATAGGTACTCGGTTTTTTGAAAAATCCCGTCAGACCAAGCGAGCGTTTTATAATCTATATATAAACGCCGCAAGTTCTTGCGACAAAAGATTCATCTTAAATTAAAGCCTTACTTTTTAGCGCCGGCCTTAGGACGCTTTGCACCGTATTTAGAACGGGACTGCATTCTTCCGTTAACACCCTGAGTATCAAGGGTTCCACGAACGATGTGGTAACGGACACCAGGCAGGTCCTTAACACGGCCGCCACGGATAAGAACAACAGAGTGTTCCTGAAGATTGTGGCCTACACCGGGAATGTAAGCTGATACTTCGATACCGTTTGAAAGACGAACTCTGGCGATCTTACGAAGAGCTGAGTTAGGTTTCTTAGGAGTCGATGTTTTAACTGCTGTACATACACCGCGCTTTTGAGGAGAATCATTGTCGGTAAGCTCACGCTTCATAGAGTTATAACCCTTAAGAAGAGCAGGAGCTTTAGCCTTCTTTTCAATTGTTTCTCTTCCGTTACGAACCAATTGGTTAAATGTTGGCATACTACACCTCCTGTTAGATTTTGTGTGAGAGGACATACCCCCACGCAATAATAAATAATAGCACCAAACACCCTCATTTGTCAAGAGGTTTGGTGCTATTATTGTAAAAATTTATAAAATTATTCGGCTATTTCTGCAACTTCTGCGTTTTCTTCGGTAATTACAACCTCTTCTACGCAGTTTTCACAGTCACAAGCCTCCTCTTCGGGAAGAATGTTGAACTTGGAACCTGTTCCTGCAGGAACGAGTTTACCAATGATAACGTTTTCCTTAAGACCAAAGAGGGGATCCTCTTTACCTCTGATAGCTGCTTCGGTAAGAACTCTTGTGGTTTCCTGGAAGGAAGCGGCTGAAAGGAAGGATTCTGTAGCAAGAGATGCCTTGGTAATACCGAGAAGTGTGGGGATATAGGTTGCTTCTTTAAGATCTGTCTCCCCTGCCTCGATACGTGCACGGATTCTCTCGTTTTCTGCATATACGTCCTCTTTATCCATATTGACGTTGGAAATGAGGTTTGTATCTCCGCCGTCAACAACCTTGAGTTTTCTCATCATCTGACGGACGATAACTTCGATATGCTTATCGTTGATATCAACACCCTGTAAACGATAAACGCTCTGAATTTCCTTGATAATATACTCTTCAACAGCACCTGCGCCCTTGACGTTGAGTATATCGTTGGGGTAAATTGAGCCCTCTGTGAGAGATGCGCCGAGTTCAACTACATCGCCTGTCTTGACAGAGATACGGTAGCCAAACGGTACAGGATATTTTCTTTCATCAGCGGTTTCGTCGTTATAAACAACGATAACGTGATTTCTCTTATCTTCCTCAATGCGAACAGTACCTGCGATTTCGGAAATGATAGCATTTTTCTTGGGTCTTCTTGCTTCAAAGAGTTCTTCAACACGAGGTAGACCCTGTGTGATATCTTCGGTAGATGCGATACCACCGGTATGGAATGTACGCATGGTAAGCTGTGTACCGGGTTCACCGATGGACTGTGCAGCTACGATACCAACTGCTTCACCGACTGTAACTGCTCTGCCTGTTGCGAGGTTAGAGCCGTAACACTTAACGCAAACGCCGTGGTTTGCTTTACAGGTAAGGATTGAGCGAATCTTGATTTCGGGACGAGTGAGAAGTCCATCTTCAACCATAGATTCAAGTTCTTTAATAACAACGGCTGCATCCTCAGTGGTAAGAATATGATCATTATCGACAAGGAGTTCGCCTGTCTTATGGTCAACAACATTGTCAAGGAGATATCTGCCGATAAGACGGTCAGAAAGGGGCTCGATAACCTGTTTGCCTTCCATAACATCGTAAACGAGAAGACCTTCGTCGCATCCACAGTCATCCTCACGGATAATAACGTCCTGTGCAACGTCAACAAGACGTCTTGTAAGGTAACCTGAGTCAGCGGTACGAAGAGCGGTATCAGCAAGACCTTTACGAGCACCACGGGAAGAAATGAAGTATTCGAGAACGTTAAGACCTTCACGGTAGTTAGCACGAATCGGAACTTCGATGATCTTACCTGCGGTATTAGCAATAAGTCCACGCATACCTGCGAGCTGACG
>JAFYSP010000010.1 GCA_017559305.1 Clostridia bacterium | reverse complement strand
GTTATCCTTTGTGGATCTGGTCTCGTATTCTGCGCCACAAGCACATTTTACTGTTACAGTTTTGTACTGGGGATGAATTCCTTCCTTCATTATTGCCACCCCTTCCTTTCTTCAAATATTAGAGCATCATATATACTACCACAACGATATAAAAAAAGCAAGGTTTTTTTTGAATTTTCCCTTATTTTTTGAAAAATCGTTTTACCGACTCATAAATTTCGACTATTTTGAATGCCGCTTTGTACTTAATTTTGCCCTTTACTATCTCGGTTTCGGCAGAATCTAAAGCATCTTCAATATCGCCCTTTGCAGCAGGAAGGCAGACGGCAGGAAACATTACGCACCACCAATTTTTGCCCTCTCCCTCGCCTATTACTATGCGAAGAGCATCGTATTCCCCTGCGGGCAAGGTAAAATCGTCATACTCTCTCGTACCGAACCAGGCTTTGCCAACCGTGACGGACACGTCCTCGCTACAACCGTTTTTTGCAAGTGTTTCTATCGCATTTTGCTTCAAAAGACCGATATTTTGCTCGGCAATTTCTTTTGCTTCAATATGGTCGGCGGCATCTTTGAATAAATTTTCGGCAAGGTCCAACATTCCGTCTCGCACCTTGAGTTTCAGTTCCTGGTCTACTTCGGAATCGGAATTTGCGATTATATGCAATCTGAAAACGCTGTTTCTTATGTTTTCGCATTTGCGATTAAAAGGAACCGCAACCGACGTGACGGCAACCGCAAGAGCCAATCCCGTCGAAGTTATAAGTTTTAATATGGTATGTTTTTTCATTGGTAAATACTTCCTTTCGGATAGAGTATTGACCGACGAAAATCATTTTATTCAATAATTATTCCGCTATCCGTGGTTCCACAAAGATATGCCGAAACGCCACAGTCACAAAGTTTTTTGCAACAAGCGTCTGCCTTTTGCTCATCGGCAAAAAAACCAAAAACCGCAGGTCCCGACCCCGAAAGCATAGCCGCTTGGGCTCCGAATTCTTTCATCAATTGTTTCAGTTCAAGCGACTCAGGTGAAGCCACCTCTTCAAAAACGTTTTGCATCAAAGAAATCATTTTCTTTGTGTCCTGATTTTTAATTGCCAAGAGCATTCCGTCGAGGTCAGCATTTTTATAAACGCCACTCTCGTCGATTTTTTTGTACATATCCGCAGTTGTCCCTTTGTTGCCCTTTTTGGCAATCACAAGGTGCATTTTGGGTATCGTAGGAAGCGGTTTTATTATCTCCCCGTAATGTTCACAAAGAGCCGTGCCGCCCATCAGGAAAAGGGCACGTCAGCACCGAGCGACGCCGCAACAGAAAGCAACTCCTTTTGAGACAAACAGCCATACTGTTTATCAAGCAATGCCAAAACTGCCGCCGCTGCAGAACTGTTGCCTCCAAGACCTGCCGCCGTTGGTATCACCTTATTTATAAAAATATCGGCGTTTATCTTTTTATCTGACAGTCTTTCATATTCTCTTGCGGCTTTAAGACAGATATCCTTATCGGTGACCTCATATCCGTCATCATAAGCAACCTTTATACCGACACAGTCGCAAGACAAAGTGACGGTGTCACACAAAGACACCGTCTGCATAATATTATTTACTGTATGATATCCGTTTTCTTCTCTGCCTGTTACGTCCAAAAGCAGATTTATCTTTGCATTTGCAAATGCCTTAAGCATTTTTAAGCTCCTCTAAAAACTCGCCGACTTTTTCCAAAGCGGTCTTGATATGGTCGATAGAATAGCAATAAGACGCGCGGACGTATCCCTCGCCGCTTGCACCGAATGCAGAGCCGGGCACCAATGCGACGTGCTTGGAATAGAGCAATTTCTCGCAGAATTCCTCACTTGTCATTCCCGTACTCTTAATGCAAGGGAAGGAATAAAATGCGCCTTCCGGTTCAAAGCAGGTAAGACCGAGTTTATTAAATCCGTGGACAATCATTTTTCTTCTTGAATCGTATTCATCGAGCATCTGCTCAATATCGTTTGCTCCATAGCGAAGTGCCTCAATAGCGGCGTATTGAGCCGTTGTAGGCGCGCTCATAATCGCAAACTGATGAATTTTTGTCATCTGGGTCAGAATCGGCTCGGGACCGCAAGCATATCCAAGGCGCCAGCCCGTCATAGAATAGGTTTTAGAAAAACCGCCTATAACTACGGTGCGCTCTGCCATATTACCGATAGATGCAAATGAAACGTGGGTTTTGCCGCCATAGGTAAGTTCGGCATAGATTTCATCCGAAATTACCATAATATCGGTACCTTCAAGTACCTCGGCAATTGCCTCAAGGTCCTCTCTTTCCATAATAGCACCCGTAGGGTTATTGGGGAAAGGCATAATAAGAACCTTGGTTTTATCTGTGATTGCATTTTTAAGTTCCTCTGCGGTGAGGCGGAAGTTGTTTTCCGCTTTTGTGGGAATTCCTACAGGAATACCGCCCGAAAGTTTGGTTATGGGGTCATAACAAACGAAACTCGGCTCGGGAATAAGCACCTCGTCACCGGGGGAAACGAGCGCTCTTATCGCACCGTCAATCGCCTCACTGCCGCCGACGGTTACCAAGACCTCGGTGTTGGGGTCGTAGGTCAAACCGAAGCGACGTTTATTATATTTTGCAATTTCCTCGCGAAGAACTTTAAGTCCTTTATTTGCTGTGTATCTTGTTTTACCCGATTCGAGAGAAGCGATACCTGCCTCTCTTATATGCCAAGGGGTGAGAAAATCGGGCTCTCCGACACCGAGGGAAATAACGTTATCCATTTCCTCTGCAATATCGAAAAACCTTCTGATGCCCGACGGTTTAAGCCCTGTGACAGTGGGGTTCAATACCTTATTATAATCCATTACAGTGACATTCTCCCTCTATCGTCTCCCGTACCCTCGCAGAGTACGACGTCGAGTTCTTTATAACGGCGAAGAACAAAGTGGGTTGCAGTAGAAACGACACCCGACATAGGAGCGAGTTTTTTAGCAACGAACATTGCAACTTCCTGGAAGGTTTTACCCTTTACCATAACGCAGAAATCAAATCCGCCCGACATAAGGTAAACAGACTCAACCTCTCCGTATTTTGCGATTTTTTCTGCAAGTGCTTCAAAGCCGAAATCTGATTGAGGGGTGACTTTGAGTTCGATAAGAGCCGACACCTTTGCGCTGTCAAGACGCTCCCAGTCGATAACCGCTTTATATCCGCGGATAAGTCCCTCTTTTTCCATTTCGGCAATTTCTTTCTTTGCCTCGTCTTCCGTAAGGCCTGCCATAACGGCAAGGTCAGAAAGGTCATATCTTGCATTTTGTGATAAAAGTTTCAATAATTTTATGTTCATAACAATACTCCTTAAAATATGTTGGGTATCTGCCAATCTATTTCTTTCATTTTGTTTTGCTTCAGGAATTTATTGGCGGTGGAGAAATGTTTGCAACCGAAAAAGCCTCTGTATGCCGACAAAGGACTTGGATGCACCGCCTCTAAAATCAGGTGGTTGGGGTTGGTAATGAGGGGCTTTTTGCTTTTGGCATGGCTTCCCCACAACATAAAGACAATTGGCTTTTGTCTTTCGTTTAATAGTTCAATTATTTTATCGGTGAGTTTTTCCCAGCCCTTGCCCGAATGACTTGCCGCTTCACCCTTTCTGACTGTAAGAGAGGTGTTGAGCAAGAGCACTCCCTGTTTTGCCCAATATTCAAGGCAACCGTTATTTGGGATCATACAGTTAAGGTCGCTTTGAAGCTCGGAAAAAATATTGAAAAGCGAGGGAGGTTGGGGAATCCCCGGTTTTACCGAGAAGGCAAATCCGTGTGCCTGACCCGGCTCGTGATAAGGGTCCTGACCTAAAATTACTACCGATACGTCGGCATAATCCACCGCCTTGATAGAATTGAAAATATCATTCATATCGGGATAGACGGTATGGTGGGAATACTCGTATTTGAGAAATTCTCGAAGTTTTTTATAATAGTCGGAATTGAATTCACTTGCAAGGCGAGTATCCCAACTGTTTCCGATATTAACCATTCCCTGCCTCCTTGCCGACCGAAGAAGTGTTCATATACTTATAAAGGTCTTTTATTACAAGAAGGATAATTACCATAAGCGCAATTGCCACGTAGATATAATTTACTATTGTAACGCCGCCGAAAAGGTAATAAGCGTAGGCTATGAAGGAAGCGAAAATATTGATTACGGGTACGTACCAGAGTTTTCTTGCTACAAGGAAAACCAAAACCGAAAGTACGTCCGCCACGAAGAAATATCTTTCGTGCATACGGGGCAACAAATAAGGCACTGCGAGAGCCGAAAGATAGAAAAAGGTTATGAGCGCTCGATTGTCGATTTTGTTGCGTTTGATAAATGCGAAGTAAAGAAGGCACAAAACCCCGAAGCCCGCAAGCATGATGCCAAGCGTATTGAACCACTCAAAATCAACGTTGAAAACGAATCTGAAAATTGTAGGAGCGTTCATATCAAGACTCGGATAATTCTGGGTCTGCTTGAAATATATCATAAACACGTCGAATATATTTCTGCCGCATACAACCGAAGGCAAAACCATTGCAAGATTTACTATCGGGAACCATACAAGATGCAAAGGTTTTATTCTGCCGATAAAAAGACAAATTATAACCGCAGGCAACAAAAACACCGTCTGCAACTTGAATGAAAAGGCAAGTGAAAACATTATGACGGCTGCCGCACCCTTTTTGCGAAGGGCAAAATAAAGGGTCATCACGCAAAAATATGCGTATATGCTGTCGCACTGTCCCCACATTGCGCCGTTTAATATAACGGTGGGAATTGCAATGGTTATAACAAATGCCAAAAGAGAAATGCTTTTTGATTTTGTGATTTCTCTTGTGACAAGCATCACGGCGTAGCCAAGCAATATATCGAAAAGGCAAGACACCGCTTTTATGAGCACCAAGTCGGATGCGGGAATTCTTGAAATGATTAAAAGGATATATAAATATGGCACGTTATAGTCGCCGACGGGGGTAGAAAGTGCCGAAGCAATTGGCATATTTTTAAGATCTTCTACCCAATAAGACAAAAAGGTGTTGTAATCTGCCGATGCGAAATACAAAAGGCAGACCCTTATAAAAACAAGCGTTGCAACAGAGAGAACTCCAAAGCAAAAACCCGAAATATTATCGGTTTCTTTTGCAAAAGAGAGCAACAAAAGGGCAACTAAATATATGAGAGAAAATGAAACAGCCGTTACGATAAGGGTTGAAAGCATAATGGTCTCGCCCGACAAAACGACGGCACAAAACAACCCCATCACAACAGATGCAAAAGCCGATACCAAAAACTTTATACCGCGCGGCAAAGTAATATCTTTCACTTTCTCACTCCCTTAAAACTATATACATAATTTATAATACTACATTTTTCCTTTATTATCAAGAAAATTTATTTACAGTCAAGAAAAGAAAAAAGCACCTGCTTAAAGGTGCTTTTCAGATTTACTTTATATACTCGCCGAGTTCTGCGGCGCTTTCGAGAACGAAGTCGGGTTTGTCGGGGGATTTTTCCAAAATTTCTTTTGTGGTTTCGCCGCTCATGACGAGCACCGCTACCGCACCTGCGGCAAGACCTGATTTGACGTCGGTATAAATTCTATCACCTATAACGGCAGTATTTTGAGGCGCTACTCCAACCTTTTCCATAGCAAGAATCGGCATCAAGGGTTCAGGTTTGCCGATAACCACGGGTCGTTTACCCGTAGCGTTGAAAATCATATCGCAGACACTTCCGCAATCGGGGACGCTTCCGAATTCGGTTGGGCATACGTAGTCGGGGTTGGTCGCTATATAGGGAAGTTCCCTTGTGCACAGCATATAGGAAACGTCATGAAGTTTAGCAAAATTCAGTTCGGTATCAAATCCCATAACGATAACCTCGGTTTTTTCGGTATCCTCGGTTATTGTAAAGCCCTCGTTTTCAAGTTCTTTTTTAAGACTTTTCGTACCGCAGACGTATAAAGTTTTTCCGCTATGATACTTTTTAAGATAATAGGCGGTTGCCTGCGATGAGGTTATAAATTCATCACGGGTGGCGCAAATGCCGAGAGTTGCAAGTTTTTTGATATAATCCTCAACACTTTTTGAGGAATTATTAGTCATAAACATATATCTCTTCCCTGCCGACTTTATCTTTGCCAAAAGGTTTTCGGTGAAGTCAAAAAGTCGGTTGCCGAGATAGAGAGTGCCGTCCATATCAAAAAGGTAAAGGTCAATATTTTGGAGTGCGTGATTTTCCATAAGTCACCCTTAAAGTTTTTTATTTATTTTACATCCTTGGTGGCTATTATGCAAGTGCCGAAAAGGTTTTCGATGATTACGTCACCGATTCTGACAGGCGCTTCTACCGATACTGCGCGGATTTTTTCCATGGCGTCAAAAATATGCTCTTTAGGAATTGGCTCTTTAGTTTTAACGCTGACCATGGTATCCACACGGTTAGAAACTCTTACTATTGAGGTCACAGTACGCTTGGGCGCAGTCATTTCTGCGGTTGCATATTCTTCTCCTCGCTTACAGGCGTTACCCGAAACCAAAACGCCGCTATCGGTTATTTCTGCGGTCATTCGGCAACCGCGGGGGCATATTATACAAACAAGATCACGTTTCATTATATTTCCTCCAATGCTACCGTAATGTCGCCATTTGCCTCAATAAGTTTATCTTTTTTAACTACTATCTTTTCCATTTCGCCCGGTGCCGCTTTAAGTCTTGTGGCAGTGGCGAGTACGTTATTTCCTGAAGACACCGTGAATTTAACCTTACCGTAAGGTTTTACGACACGCATAAAGAGGGCGATATCTTCACCCGAATCGGTATGAACAACCTGGGGAAGAACGTATCTCACACCATTTCCCGCAACCGTGCCGACCGCTTTTTTAGCGGTTTTAAGACCTTTTACGTAATTTGCCGCACCGATACCTGCGATTTCCGCTTCGTCTGATACGTAGTCAACAAGGTCGTGCACCTGCAAAACGTTTCCGCAAGCAAAAATACCTTCCACACTCGTTTCTCGGTTTTCATCAACGAGAGCGCCGTTTGTCAGAGGGCTCATCTTGATTCCTGCGCTCTTTGTGAGTTCGTTTTCGGGGATAAGACCGACCGACAAAAGCAGGGTATCGCACTCGATATATCTTCTTGTCGAGTCGATAACGCGCATATTTTCATCAACCTTTGCGATTGTGACACCCTCAAGACGATCCTTGCCGTGAATTTCGGCAACCGTGGTTGAAAGATACAAAGGAATATCATAATCCTCAAGGCATTGTACGATATTTCTCATAAGACCGCCCGAATAAGACATAATCTCACAGACCGCCTCAACCTTTGCGCCTTCAAGTGACATTCTTCTTGCCATTATAAGACCGATGTCACCAGAGCCGAGAATGACCGCCTTTTTACCTACTCTGTATCCTTCCATATTCATAAGTTTTTGGGCGGTACCTGCAGAATAAACACCTGCAGGACGGGTTCCGCTGATATTAAGAGCGCCTCGGCTTCTTTCTCTGCAACCCATTGCGAGAATGACCGCCTTTGCTTCGAATTTGAGTATTCCTTCTCTGCTTTGCGCTGTTACGATTTTATCGGGAGTAAGACCTGTAACGGTGGCTTCATAGTAAACCTTTATTCCTCTATCCGACACCATTTGTTTATAATGAGCGGCATACTCGGGACCTGTGAGTTCGGTGCCGAGTTTATGAAGGCCGAAGCCGTTATGAATACATTGGCGAAGAATTCCGCCCATATCCTGTTCTCTGTCAAGAAGGACAACGTCTTTAACGCCGCTGTCATAAGCCGCTACAGCCGCCGCCATACCTGCAGGGCCTGCGCCGATAATTACAATATCGTGTTTTTGCATACCGTCAGTCCTCCTTAAAGTTTTTCGATAACCATATAAGAGCCGCTGCCCTTTTTGGTTACTTCTTCTTTTTTGATTCCACGTTCATTTGCGATAAGTTCCATAACGTAAGGAGCGCAGAAACCGCCCTGACATCTGCCCATTCCCGAACGTGTGCGACGCTTTACGCCGTCAAGGTCACGTGCAGGTGGGTTGCGGCGGATTGCCGCTCTGATTTCGCCCTCGCTGACTGTTTCGCAGCGGCAGACAATCTTACCGTAATCGGCATTTTTCTTTATAAATTCGTTCTTTTGCTCATCGCTCATTTCTCTGAATGCGTGAGGGTTTTCTCTTGTGGGGTTGAAGTTTGGATTTTCTTCCAAATCAATTCCCATACCCTTCATAATTTCTGCCACGTACTCCGCAATTGCAAGACAGGAAGAAAGTCCGGGGGAATCAATAGCGCCGACGTTGATAAAGCCCTTGACCTTATCACTTTCGGCAATAATAAAATCGCCATTCTTTTCAGATGAACGGACACCTGTAAAGGAAGTGATTGAATTTCTGAAATTAACGGTAGGTACGCTTTTTTTAGAAAGTGCCATTACCGTATCGAGTCCCGAAATTGTGGTTCCGGTATTGTCAGCCGACTCAACCTTATTGGCGGTAGGACCCGTGAGAAGATTGCCGTCAACAGTCGGGGAAACGAGTATTCCCTTGCCCTCTTTTGTGGGACATTGGAAAATAGTGTGGGTCACTCTTTTGCCCTCATCCTTATCAAGAAGGATATACTCACCTGCACGTGGGATTATTTCGAAAGAATTATCCCCTGCAATAGCAGAAATCTTGCCAGAACCTGCGCCTGCACAGTTGATAACCGTTTTAGCGGTTACGATTTCGCCGTTTTGGGAAGAAATTGTAAATATGCCTTCCGATTTTTCGATTTTTTCTACCCTGAATTCAACCTTGAGTTCGGTTCCGTTATCCATAGCGTTACCGATAAGAGCGAGTGTCAACTCATAAGGGCAGACGATACCTGCGTTCCTTACGTCCAGAACTTCTACCACTTCGCCCGACAGTTCAGGTTCGAGTTTTCTTGCCTCGTCACCACTTAAAATTCTCATATCGGGGACACCGTTTTGAATACCTCTATCGTAAAGCTCTTTGATATGCGCTCTCTCTTGCTCTGAAAAAGCGCAGACGAAGGAACCGTTTCGTTTTATGGGAAAATGAAGTTCTTTTGCCGCATCAAAAAGTTTTTCAACCCCTAAAATATTGAGTTTTGCTTTAAGTGTGTCGGGTTCGGGATCGAATCCGCCGTGGACGATGCCGCTGTTTGCTTTAGATGCACCGACCGCAACGTCATTCTCCTTTTCGAGAATAACGGAAGACAATTTATATTTTGCAAGTTCTCTTGCGACGGCGCCGCCTATAACGCCTGCACCGATGATTGCTACGTCGTAAATCATACCCTTCTCCTTACATATACCAAAGTTCTTTTTTGCCTGTAGAGACAGCCATTGCTCCGAGTGACAAAGCGTCTGTTGCCTCTTTGTTGGTTTCAATCAGTCCGCCTGCTATCAAGGGTGTGGAACTAATCGAAAACTTTCTTATAATCTTACCGATAGTACCCGGCATTATCTCTATTATATCGGGGTTTTCTCTGCCGAGTGTATCCGAAATACTTGCAACTCCGTGAGAGTCGTAAACAAAGAATCTTTGCACCGTCAAAAGTCCGAAATCCTTTGCGATTCTTACAAGGCCTGTTTTTGTGGTTATTATTCCGTCAGCACCTATACGGGAGAGAAATTCAATACCCGTTCTGTCCTTGCCGATACCTTCCGACAGATCGATATGGATAAAAATAATTTTGCCCTTTTGGTGCGCCGCTTCAACCCTTCTTTTGAGAGATAAAAGATTTCCGCCGAGCAAAAAAACCACCTTGCAGGGACTTTCAACCGCTTCACTGAACCTGTCATCCTTTACCGCTGCAATCACGGGATTTTCCATCAGCGCATCAAGAAAATTTTCCTTAAACATATAATTCCCCCAAAAACAAGAAAAGCAAAAGAACGCCAGACTGCCGCATTCTTTTGCTTACTCTTAATCTCTTAATTGGATTATACACCAAGCGAAAGTATATGTCAAGTTATTCATTTTGTGTTGACATGAATAGGTGTAAACTATATAATATAACCGAGTGAAAGGTGGCGTTTACTATGAAATTCAATCACATAAAAACCAAGGATATTAAACCTGACGGTTGGCTTGCCGAATACCTCCAAAGACAGACTGAAGGTCTTACCGGCAATATCGAAAAAGCAGGTTCTCCTTTCAATACTGCCGAGTCGGTCTGGGCAGATAAAACAAACGCTACCGAGTGGTACCCTTATGAACAGCAAGGCTATTGGATTGACGGTGCTTTGCGTGTCGCTCACGAGATGAGAAACGAGCCGCTTTACAATAAAATAAAAGGCATTTTATATAAATCAATCGAACTTGCAAGTAAGGACAACGGTTATATCGGTCCCGACTGCTTAAAACCTGAAAACGTTGAGGGCTTCAGAAAGCAAAAATATATCCGTTGGCCTCACGCCGTTTATTTCAGAGCGCTTATGGCAGAGTATGAAAACACGGGCGACAAGACAATTCTCGACGCTTTGTGTGAGCATTATAAAAATGATGAATTTTTCTGTCACGGCAGAAACGTTTGCAACGTTGAGTGTCTTGCCTGGCTTTACAAAAAGACGGGTGACGAGTTTTTCAAAAACAGAGCCGTTGAAACCTTTGAAGGATATCAACTTCCCGAAAACCACCCCGAACTTACAATAGAAAGCATTGAAAGTAACAAAGATTTTTATATTCACGGCGTTACCTTCAGCGAAAAGATAAAACTTCTCCCTATACTTTATGATATAACGGGAGATAAAAAATATTTGAACCTCGGAATTAAGGGTATCGATAAGGTTATAAAGCAATCCCTTATGGTTGACGGCGTTATCTCAAGCGAGGAATTCACAAGAACAAACACCGCCATTATGGCGCACGAAACCTGCGATATTACAGATTTTTGCTGGGCACTCGGATACTTCTTTGAAGCAACGGGAGACACAAAGTACCTAGATATAATCGAACGTGCTTGTCTTAATGCCGCTCCTGCAGTCGTCACTCCCGATTTTACTGCTTTGCAGTATTTTTCAAGTCCCAATCAGGTAATTGCAAGTGACAATTCAACCCATTGCCGCTATACAAGAGGTTCTTGGACAATGTCCTACAGACCTTACGGATACGCCGCATGCTGTACGGGTAACGTAAACCGCATTATGCCGAATTATATTGCAAAAATGTGGCACGAAAAAGACGATGAACTTTATGCAACGCTTTATGGTGCATCAGAGTTTACAAGCGGTGATTTCAAGATTACCCAGGTTACCGACTTCCCCTTTGCAAGAACCATTAAGTTTATTATATCTTGCCCTAAACCCACCCACAAAAAGATTGGTTTCCGAATTCCCGGTTGGGCGGAAGGCGCCCTGTTTAATGCAGGGGACGATTCAAAATTCACAGACGAAAACGGATTTTGCTGTGTCACTAAAAAGTGGAAGGACGGCGACGAGATACAGGTCGAATTCGGCGCTCATGCCGCTCTTAAAGAAAGCGCTGAAGGTGGCGCTTACGTCGAGTACGGACCTCTGCTTTTCGCATTTGACATTCCAAAACAAGACAAAACCTTTAGTGCGCACGATGCCGAGTATCTTTCCCACGAAATGACGCCTGCGGGCGATTGGAATTGGGCATTGCGCCGTGACCTTATCAGAGCAAACGGACTTACCGTTAAAAAGATAAACGAGGATTCTTACGTCTGGGAAAAACCGAGACTTGCAATAGAGGTACCTGCCGAGAAAATAAAGGATTTCGACCTTGTCAGAGCAAACAAAATTGAAAGATACGTCTACAGCCCCGAAAACTCGATTATCAACACCGAGTTTGTATTCCAAAATGTTGAGGGAGATTTTGTGATGACACCCGAAATTCCCGACTCAAAGACCGCCGAGAAAAATCGAAGCGGCAAGGTTGAAAACATCACCCTCATTCCATATGGAACTGCAAAACTGCGTTTGACGGTTTTCCCGAAATTAGATAAGTAAAATCGTGTAGCAAAAAAGCACCCTCTCGGGTGCTTTTTTGTTGTGATTTTTAATTTAAGATTGAAGATTGAAGACTTCTTGGATATCGAGATCGAATGTTCCATGTAAAGAGTTTACAGTTGCAGCAATTGTAGATCTCTTCTTAAGAATTGTTCTGCTAATGATGTTATCATTGAAAGCAGTTGCGATAGCGCTGATGGTAAGACCGTAATCGGTGCAAGCACTATCGAGTGTAAGGAGATACATATCAACAGAATCCTTGTCGCCTTCCTGGAAGTAGTCCATCTCGATATCTTCTCTCCACCATTCCTCTTCGCCACCGTAGTTGTAGATGTAACGGCCAAAAGCATTGAATACAGGAACAGTCTTAGCAAGGTCAGTATTTGCTCTTGAAATACAGAAAAATCTCATATGGTCACAGTTAGAGGTGTACTTGGTGCCCTTGGGGCCCATAGGAACAGGGAGCATACCGTACTGAGTATCACCTGCAATATCTTTAACCTGCTGAGTAAGAACCCAAGATTCGCAGTGCATAAATGCATATTCACCGTCAACGAATTTCTTTGCGGTATACGCATTGGATTTAGTATCATATACCTTGTATGTCTGAGCGAGATCGAAGAAAAATTCAAGTGCTTCAACGGTGTTTGGAGAATCAAGAGTTTCCTTTACGTAACCGTTTTTATCAGATTCAATAACCTTTCCATTATTCGCAGAAATAAGGTTAAATGCGAAGATATCAGAACGAGTAGAAGTAAGACCATAGCATTCTGCTGTACCGTCTGCTGCTACCTTGGTGGTCTTTTGGAGCATGGGGAGCCATGCTTCCCAAGTCCACTTGTTGTCCTTAACCATCTGAACGAGGTCTTCGGTTACACCGTATTTCTTAAGAACGTCCTTATTGTATGCGATACATGAACGAGCTTCGATAGGCTTCATGAAGTTAAGTGCCCAAACGTGATCAGAATAGGTTGCAATGTTTCTTGAACCTGCATCCCAATACTCTGACATAACGTCAATACCGGGAACCTCATCAAGAGGAGTAAGAAGTCCTGCACGGATAATTGGAATGATTTCACGGGAAGTAATGTCTATGATATCACCTATTTTATCTCCCGATTGCACTTTTGCGCGAAACGTCGAAAGATTTGCTGAATAACTTACTACTTCGATGCTGCAATTGTAATCCTTCTCGATTTCGTGTCTCATCTCTTCAAGAACGATTTCACTGTTCAAAAGAGTTGAGAGGTCAGGGTCATTAAGAATGTAGGGAGAGGTCATAACGAACTTATATCCTTTAAGATCTACCACCTCATCAAAAGCGGTGCCGGGTGTTCCGCCTTCCATTCCGCCTTCATCACCATCATCGCCTTGGTTATTGTCGCCTTGGTTATTGTCGCCTTGGTTATTGTCGCCTTGGTTGTTATCTCCACCAAAAACATCGCTAAACATTTCTAACCATTCATCATAAGAGCCGTTGAAACCATTTTCGACCGCATAATCATAGGCTGATTTTCCATTGGTGCCGTCTTTACCATCGGCACCATCCTTGCCGTTGATGCCATCTTTTCCATCTACACCGTCTTTGCCATTGGTGCCGTCTTTGCCATTGGCACCATCTTTGCCGTCGACACCATCTTTACCATCGGCACCATCTTTGCCATTGACACCATCTTTGCCATTGGCACCGTCTTTGCCAACGAGTGAAACAAGCCACTCTTCTACAGTACCATTAAAGCCATTTTCGACAGCAAGGTCATAGGCCGATTTTCCGTCACTTCCGGTTTGACCAGCTAACGATTTAAGCCATTCTTCTACCGTACCATCAAAGCCATTTTGTACTGCAATATCGTATGCTGTAAGTCCTTGTTGATTGCTGTAAACAGGAACAATAGCATTATTATAAATGACATTTGCACCCAAAGAAGCAACCACTGAAATCACAACAACAAGTACTGCTGAAATAATTTTTTTCATAATATACGCCTCGTTTCTAATATAACCAAACGGTTATGTGATAATAAAATTATACACCCGACATGTTAATATGTCAATACCAAATGGTTATATGTGAGGTGCTAATATGGATAATTATTATCCTCGACTAAAAGATTTGCGTGAAGATCATGACTTAATGCAACAACAAGTCGCAGATTATCTTGGCATGAAACAGCCTCAATACAGCCGATATGAACGAGGCTTGCGTGATATTCCAACCGACGTGTTAATTCGTCTCGCAAAGCTTTATAACACATCTACCGATTATATTTTAGGTTTAACCGATAACCCCAACTCAAAATATTAAAACGCACCTCGAATGGGGCTCATTCCATAGAGCAGAATCGGTTTTTAAGGTTAAATTCACTCTGCCTCATTGTCGCAAAACCTTGAAATACACAAAGTATTCCGGCGGTTTTGCAACTTCGATAACAAAGCGAATTTCACACCTAAAAACTGCTACGCACCTAAAAAAGATAAATTTTTGATGGAATAAAAGGCGAAAAGCCGCGGTAACGCTGACGCGTACCGCGG
>JAFYSP010000009.1 GCA_017559305.1 Clostridia bacterium | reverse complement strand
GAAGGCAAATAAAAAGCCCCTTTAGGGGCAGCCGGTGAAAGAGTTGCGGTTGGCAAACCTTTCGACGAGCCTATAGGCTCGGCCGGTCTTATGCCCTAAGGGGGCAGTGCATACTACCGGCGCGGCCGGTAGTTATGATTTCAATTATTCAACTGTAACGCTCTTTGCAAGGTTTCTGGGTTTATCAATATCGCAACCCTTTGCCTTGGCGATGTAGTAAGAAAGTATCTGAAGGGGAACAACCTCTGCAGAACCATTGAAGAGAGGATCGGTCTTTGGTACGAAGATTATATCATCTGCTTCGCAAGAGGACATATCTGCTCCTTCAAGACAAACGCAAAGCACCTTTGCGCCTCTGGCTTTTACTTCTTTTATGTTGCTGAGCATCTTGTCGAAAAGTGCTTCGTGGCAACAAAGAGCAATAACGGGAGTTCCTTCATCGATAAGGGAAATGGTACCGTGCTTAAGTTCGCCTGCGGCGTAAGCCTCGGAGTGAATGTATGAAATTTCTTTAAGTTTAAGTGAACCTTCCATACATACAGCGTAATCAACGTTTCTTCCAATGAAGAAAATATTTCCGTTGTCTTTATATTTATTTGCGATTTCTTCTAAGTTGTTATTAATCTCGATTGCTTTTTTGGTTGCTTCGGGAAGCGCTTTGATTTCTTCGATATAACGAGCGTACTCGGTGTCGGCAATTTTGCCCATCTTGTGAGCAGCCCAAACTGCAAAGAGATATAAAACTGCGGCTTGAGTAGTGTAACCCTTTGTGGTTGCAACTGCGATTTCGGGACCTGCCCAGGTAAAGAGAACGTCATCAGAAAGTTTTGCGATGGTGCTTCCCACGACGTTAACGATAGAAAGTACACGTGCGCCACGGAGTTTTGCCTCTTTCATGGCGGCAATGGTATCTGCGGTTTCGCCCGACTGTGAAATGACGATTAAAAGGGTGTGCTCGTCGATGATGGGGTCACGATAACGAAGTTCACTTGCAAGGTCAACTTCAACGGGAATTCTTGTGAGTTTTTCAAGCACTATTCTGCCGAGCTGACCTGCATATGATGCAGAACCACAAGCGGTGATGATAATTCTGTTGATGGAGCGAAGGTCGGCAGCAGACATCTTAAAGTCGTCAAGAACGATCTTACCGTTTTTGATACGGGGCTCAATAGTCTTTTCGAGCGCTGCGGGTTGCTCCATAATTTCTTTGAGCATAAAGTGGTCGTAACCACCCTTTTCAGCGGCGGCAATGTCCCAATCTATATATGCGATTTCTTTTTCGATTTCATCTCCGTTTTCAGCGAAAACAGTCAAAGAATCGGGAGTAAGACGAGCAAATTCGCCGTCCTCAAGGTATATAACGTTTCTTGTGCTGGAGATAAGAGCGGTAACGTCGGATGCGATAAAGTTTTCATCCTGTCCGACACCTATAAGAAGAGGACTTGATCTTCTGACCGCAAAAAGCACACCGGGGAAATCAGTACAAATAATGCCGAGAGCATAAGAGCCTTCAAGCATATCGGCTGTGCGCTGAACGGCAGATTTGAAATCACCGTCATAACATTTTTCAAGAAGTTGAGCAACAACTTCGGTATCGGTTTCGCTGCGGAATTCTACGCCTTCAGAAATAAGGCGCTCTTTAAGTACGGCATAGTTTTCAATAATACCGTTGTGTACTATTGAAAATTTGCCTGAAGCAGAATAATGAGGATGAGCGTTTGCAACGGTAGGAGCACCGTGAGTTGCCCATCTTGAGTGTCCGATACCGATGGTACCTTCAACACCTTTTGCATTATTGGATGATTTTCTTAAATCCTTAATTCTGCCAACGTCCTTAAGTATTCTCATATCGCTGTCGTTAAGAACTGCGATGCCCACAGAATCGTAACCTCTGTATTCGAGTTTTTCAAGACCTTCGAGCAAAATACTTGCCGCCTGTCTTTTGCCTGTATATCCGACTATTCCGCACATAAGTAAACTCCATTCAAAAAATATAAGCGGCAAAAATGCCGCAGACTGTTTATACTTTTCTTGTTTAATACATTATATACAAACAGACTAAAAATGTCAATAATTTAGCCAAAAGTGTAAATTTAGCCCATAAGTGTAACGACTTTGTAATTTATGCAAGATGTCGGATATAAAAGGCGTATCTTGTTGAAAAGGGAGGTTTTTGGTCAGAGCGCAACAAAAGTGCAACAAAAAAGACCGGATTTTATCCTGAACTTTTTTAAGTGTTAGGAAAAATCACGGTCTTGTTTAACCTGAAAGTATAAATATTTAGTCTTTTTTTCTAAGTCTTTCAAAAAACGAACTTAATAAATTGCCGCATTCTTCTTGACATACGCCCCCAACGAGTTCAGGCTTATGGTTGTAGGGGAGTTCAAAAAGATTCACAACAGAGCCTAAAGACCCTGCTTTTTTATCGTATGCGCCAAAAACCACACGTTCAATTCTTGAATTGATAATAGCGCCCGCACACATAGGACAGGGCTCTAAAGTGACGTAAAGCGTACAACCGATCAGCCGCCAGCCGCCAAGCGCTTTACAGGCGTTGTCAATGGCTTCGGTTTCGGCGTGATAGAGGGCGTTTTTACCCAACTCTCTGCGGTTTCTTCCGCAAGAGATTATCCGTCTGTCTTTAACTATAACCGCACCGACGGGAACTTCGCCTTCACTCGCCGCGATTTTGGCTTGTTCGATTGCTTTATTCATATAATAAAGGTCTGTTTCGTTAGTTATCATAAAGCACCACTAAACTGTTTCACTACCGCATCAACAATAAACAGTGCGGCAGAAATAATGAATATCGGGGAAGAAAAACCGATTTTGAGCATACCCGACGTTGAAATGAGTTTTTCTTCTTCCTTTTCGATATTAAGTATTTCGGGCCTTTTTTTGACAATATAGCAAAAAGCCGCTATTCCCGACAGTAAAAAAATCAAAAGAAATAAATAGAATACGATGTTTGCCTCGGACGAGGGCATCGAGTGGGTGATGTGGTCGAGAATCACCGAGTATGAGTTGTTGAGCAGATGCACAAGCATCGGAACCCACAGACTGCCTGAAGCCGCATAAAGATATCCGAGCAGCAGCCCCATCAAAAAAGCAAAGGGCATTTGCGCAAAATTACCGTGAATAAGACCGAATGCCGCCGCCGAAATAATGATTGAAGCAGGGCATGACAACTTCTTTCTCAAAAGTCCCATAAATATGCCTCTGTAGGCAAATTCTTCAAACAAAGCAGGTATTACTGCGATTGTGACAAGGTTTAAGAATAAACTTTTGATACCCATGTCCATATCAATGTTTCCGCCTTGGGGAGTTGCGCCGAATAATGAAAACAGAGAATATATTATGCTGTTGGCAAGATTGCAAAGCATTGCTCCGCCGAGACCGAGTATGGCAAACGGAAGGACGCTGTTCTTTTTGGGTTTGTTATAAATAAGAATGTCAGAAGGTCTTTGCTTTGATATTGCAGCCGCCAACACAAAAGGAAGAGTCATAAAAACAGCCTGATAAAAAGAATTAAGCAAAAGGTTAAAGGTTGGTTCACTCACAAAGTTTACAAATTCATTATAAGCGGCTGCGCCGTTACTTGAATATATAAAAGCGATTATTAAGATTACCGCCTGAAAAATTATTCCGCAACCGTAAAATATCAAAAGACCTAAACTTGCTTTGTTTACCGTTTTGCGAATCTCTGTTTTAAGTTCGTCTTTAGGATCACGATGGGGCAGTTGATAAAAGTCGCTATTCCTTTTTGTCGGGAAATACAAAGAAGAAGGCGCATTATAAATTTTGTCTTGGTTTTCGGGAATATTATAATTGTTTGTTTCGTTCATAGATATACGCTCCTTCCTTAATCAGTGCTTATATTATACATTAAAATAAATAAAAGGTCAACAAATGATATTTATGACTTCCAAATGCCTTTCTTATAACATCAAATGGCGCTCAAATTTTGCACTATATCTATTATAGCAATAAAGCACAAATGTGTTATTGTGCAAATTGCACAGTTTTTACGCTAATTTTGTCTATAATAACACTTGAAATTTTAAATCGAATAATATAATATAATATTGTAGAAAAGTATGATTGACGTTTTGCGTAAAATTGTAATTGTAAAACGGCGTTTATAAAGGAGAATACCTCAATGGAAAAAATCACACAAAAATACATTTCGGAACTGATAGATGCAAAACTGCGTCACAATTTTGGCGTTGACCCTGCCGGAGCATCGGATGAGTTTTTCTATAAGGCCACCGTTCTTGCGGTTCTTGATATTATGAGAGAGCGCAGACACGCCTTTAGAGATAAAGCAAACGCAAGCGGAGAAAAAACCGTTTATTATTTAAGTATGGAATTCCTTATGGGAAGAAGTCTTAAAAATAACCTTTATAATTTAGGACTTACCGATATTGTCCGCAAAGCTTTGAAAAAATATGACGTCAAACTCGAAAACCTTTTCGAACTTGAACCTGATGCAGGTCTTGGAAACGGTGGACTTGGTCGTCTTGCTGCATGTTTCCTTGATTCGCTCACTTCGGGCGGATATAATGCGATGGGTTATTGCATTAAGTATGAGTTCGGTATATTTGAGCAGAAATTTGTAAACGGTTGGCAGACCGAAATGCCTGAATTTTGGCTTCCGGGCGGTAGTTGTTGGCTTGTTGAGCGTTCGGGCTCTGCAGTTGACGTAAAATTCGGCGGCAACATAGTTGAAAGTTGGGACGGAAACTACCATCGTATCAAAGTTGAGGACCAAACCGTTGTTCATGCGGTACCTTACGACCTTATGGTTGCAGGTGGCGATGGAGAGAGTGTCAACGTGCTTCGCCTCTGGTCAGCGGCAAAACCTGAAATTGATATGCAGGCTTTCAATCAGGGCGATTATGTAAAGGCTCTTGAAAGACAGGCAATGGCAGAGGTTATCAGTAAGGTGCTTTATCCTGAAGATAACCATCCCGAAGGCAAATCACTCCGCCTTCGTCAGCAGTATTTCCTTGTATCTGCCTCTATTCAGGATATTCTTAACCGTCACATGAGAAATTACGGCACACTTGAAAACCTTCCCGAAAAGGCTGCAATTCATATCAATGATACTCACCCTGCATTAGTTATTCCCGAACTTATGCGTCACTTGCTTGATGACTGCGGATACGGTTGGGATAAGGCGTGGGATATCGTCTGCCGCACCGCCGCGTATACTAACCATACAGTTATGCAGGAAGCACTTGAGTGTTGGCAGGAGGATATGTTCAGAACACTTCTTCCGAGAATTTATCAAATCGTCAAGGAAATTGATAACCGCTACCGCTTTGAAACCTGGGAAAAGACACACGATGCAAGTCTTGTTGAGCGCACTGCAGTCGTTCAGAACGGTGTTATCCGAATGGCAAACCTCTCTGTAGTTGCTTGTCATAGCGTAAACGGTGTATCAAGACTTCACTCAAAGATTCTTACCGATACCGTATTTAACGATTATTATAAACTCGCACCCGAAAAGTTTACTAACGTCACAAACGGTGTAACCTTCCGCCGTTGGCTCGGTCAGTCCAATCCTGAACTTTCCGAACTTATTAAGGAATGTATCGGCGATGGATTCATTTATAATACCGAGGAACTCGAAAAATTCGCAGATTTTGCAGGAGATAAGGCGGTACTCGATAAACTCGAAAAGATTAAATACAATAACAAAGTTCGTTTTGCCAACCGTGTAAATGAGGATTACGGAATAAAGATTGACCCCAATTCCATCTTTGATATGCAGGTAAAACGTTTGCACGAGTATAAAAGACAGCATCTTAATGCTTTGCATATTATCTCTGATTACCTTAAAATCAAGGCAAATCCCGATATGCCCTTTACTCCAAAGACTTATATCTTCGGCGCAAAGGCAGCACCCGGTTACCACCTTGCCAAAAAGATTATCAGAATGATTCTGATGCTTGCAAAAGAAATTGAAAACGATCCTCAGGTCCGAGATAAAATCAAGATTGTGTTCGTTGAAAATTACGGTGTATCACTTGCGGAACTTATGATTCCTGCGGCAGAACTGTCTGAGCAGATTTCACTTGCTTCTACCGAGGCATCGGGTACCGGTAATATGAAACTTATGCTCAACGGTGCTATCACAATCGGTACTGAAGACGGCGCAAACGTCGAGATTCACGAGGCGGTAGGAGACGATAATATCATCATCTTTGGTATGTCCACCCCCGAAGTGCAAAGACTTCGTGCATCTGGCTACAGACCGATGGATTATTATAATAACAATGCCGACCTTAAAGCCGCAGTTGACTTTATAGGTAAGGGCATCGGCGGAGTGGATTTATCCGACGTCAGAGATATTTTACTCGGTACAGACTACTATATGTCATTTGCCGATTTTGAAGATTACTGTGCGGCACAGGATAAGGCAAGTGCTCTTTATTCTGACAGAGACACCTGGAACAGAATGTCACTTATCAATATCGCAAAAGCGGGAAGATTCTCATCCGACCGCTCAATAAAAGATTACGCTCAAAATATTTGGAATGCAAATCCGGTGAATAAGAAATAATTATGAAATATATTCCCTATGATTCAAGAGATACCCTTTATAAATCAGTATTCGGAGCGGTCGAAGAGGACAGTAGCGTCACTTTTCGACTGCTGCTTCATCGTGACGCAAAGGTAAAAGAGGCGTTCTTTTTGCTTCGCGCAGACGATGGCGGCTATCTGCCATACAAAATGTCAGAGGCAGGCGCTTATGATGAAAATTATAATTGGTATGAATATACGTTAAACGTAGGTAAAGCAGGACTTTATTTTTATAAATTCCGTTACACCTCTGAATATGGGGATATGTTTATCACAAGACACCGCTTTTCAGAAGGTTTAATCTCTAAAGACGGTGGCGAGTGGCAACTCACGGTATATTCAAATAACGGATATCCAAAAGATTTCGAGGGCGGTATAATCTATCAGATTTTCCCCGATAGATTTTGCCCGTCCGGAAAACCAAAAACGAACGTCCCAAAAGACAGATGTTTACGCACCGATTGGGGCGGCACACCTGCATATATTCAAAATGACGAGCCTTGCCGTCTTGGTAACGATTATTTCGGCGGCGACCTTGCGGGCATCGAGTCTAAACTTGATTATCTTGCCGAACTTGGCGTTACGGCAATATATCTGAACCCGATTTTTGAGGCTCATTCAAATCACAGGTACAATACCGCTGATTACCTTAAAATCGACTCCCTGTTGGGAACCGATAAGGATTTTGAATCGCTTTGCAAGTCGGCTGATAAAAAGGGTATAAAACTTATAATCGACGGAGTTTTCTCTCACACGGGTGACGATTCGAGATATTTTAATCTTTACGGCAGATATAATGAACTTGGTGCCGTAGAGAGTGAAGATTCTAAATACAGAGCCTGGTTTAATTTTAACAAATGGCCAAATTCCTATTCTTGCTGGTGGGGAGTACCCTCTTTGCCGGAAACGAATGAAAATAATGAGGATTTTAAAAACTTTATTACAGGCAAGGACGGAGTGATTGAAAAATGGCTTTCACTCGGAGCGGGCGGTATCAGACTTGACGTGGCAGACGAATTGCCCGATGAGTTTTTAGATGCACTTTGCGAAAGAGTGAAAACTACCAATCCGAACGCTATTATAATAGGAGAAGTATGGGAAGATGCTACCAATAAGATAAGTTATGGTGTGCGCCGCAGATATTTGCTTGGAAATCAACTTCATTCGGTTATGAATTATCCATTTGCAAACTTGATTTTTGAGTATGTTTTGGGTGGCGATGCTTTTAAGTTTATGGATGGCGTTTTGTCAATGTGCGAGAACTATCCAAAACCTGCGCTGAACCTTCTTATGAACCATATAGGCACTCACGATACCGCAAGAGCGCTTACGGTTTTAGGTCTTTCGGGAAATCTTCCTGCAACGAGAAGCGAACAGGCAACAACCGAACTCACACCTTTGCAGTATAAAGAGGGCAAAAAACTGTTAAAACTTGCCGCCGCCATTCAATATACTTTACCGGGTATACCTTCTCTTTATTACGGAGATGAAGCAGGACTTACAGGTGGCGCAGACCCATTCTGCAGAGGTTGTTACCCATGGGGCAACGAAGATAAAGAATTGCTTCATTTTTACACTAAACTCGGTGAAATGCGAAGAGGAAGTAAGGCGTTCAAGGGAGATTTCAAGTGTATTCACGCAGGACTTGGACTTCTTTGTTACGAGAGAGAGTATGATGGCGAAAGGGTTCTGGTAGCGGTTAACCGTTGGCAAGAGGATGATAGGCTCAAACTCCTGCCCGAATGGCAGACGGCAGAAGTGCTGTTTGGTGAGCCGCCTGTCGATAACGAACTGATTATCAGGGCAAAAGATTTTGTAATTTTAAGAAAAAATAAATAAATTTTCTAAAAAAGGAAACGTTGTTGCAACGTTTCCTTTTTTTTATACTTTTTATAGGATGCAAAAAAACAAAAAAGGAGTAATTATGAAAACGATATCAATAGACATAGCAGAAGGCGGAAAAGTCATTTGCAATGATACAAACCTTGGTAAAGCAGGCGAGCATCACAATTCAAAATTTCATATCTTCATAACAGATGCGGCATTGTTGGAATGTGACTATTACAGATGTTGGTTCGGAAACAAGTACAGTACCGATTTGTTTTCCGACAAAAGTCAGATATCCTATAAAATTCCGCAAGATGCACTCATTCCTCCGACGGTTGATTTTCAACTTTGTGGGTATAAAGTCGAAAACGGATACCCTTATGTTGTCGCAAGGTCATCGGTGTTTACATTTTCTGTTGAGGAATCGGCTTGCTGTTCGCTTATAAGTGATCAGGCGTTTGAACCTTTTGAAATTGTGCTGTACGACTGTGAGAATGCTGCAAAAGCTGCCAAAGAAAGCCAAGTGGCCGCTAATAATTCTTCCACACAAGCCAGAGAATTTTGCCAGGCAACGATGGACGTGTATGACAAAATTCCTAATTATGAAAGCGCAATAGCGCAAAAGGCGGACAAGTCATACGTGGATAGTATGTTGGGCAACATTGATGAATCACTTGAAATTATTATTAATCTTCAAAATTATTTTATAGGCGGTGACCAAGAATGAGTATAGCGGATAAACTTGCTTTTATTGCTATGAACGAACGAAAGGTATATAAAGCCGGTTTTGAAAAAGGCGAACAAAGCAGAGAACAAGCCATTGAGGAGGGCATTCAGACAGAAAAAGATAACTTCTGGTTTGAATATCAGAAATATTATTTGAGCGAAAATTGCAACTACAGATTTGCAGGAAAAGGTTGGAATATATATAGTTTTAATCCTCAATATGATATAATACCGACCATCGCCAACGGTATGTTCAGGGAATTTGGAAACAATGTGATGCCTTTTAGTCTTACCGAAAGACTGGCTGATTGCAACGTTGTGTTAGACACCTCTAATTGCACTTCTCTTGATTGTGCATTTTATGACACACCCTTTACCGATATACCCCATATTGACACTAAAAAAGTGACGAATTTGAATCAACTTTTTCGCAACAGTATAAGACTGAAGTCTGTTAGCATAGCGCTTGATGAAGATGGAGACCAAACCTGGAATTCTGTCTTCGACGGTTGCACAGCCTTAAAAGACCTTACCATCACAAGCGGCTCAATCGGAAAAAGCGGCTTTAGTATTAAGGATTCAACCAAAATAACTTTGGATTCTTTGTCGTCGATTCTTAATGCGTGTAATACCGATGCTACAGATAATCCCATATCGGTTACGTTTCCGATTAATTGTATTGACGGTGCCACAGATACAAGAGCATTATTGATGGAAGCCGGCGGCACTGTAGAATATGTCGAAGACTCTAACGGAATAAACGGTGCGCAATTAAGACACCAAAATATCAAACCGGGTTCACTTGTTTTGACTCCCCAAAACGATGCAGGAGAACAAACCGACGCCGAGTATATCGACGATGGCAACGGAAATATCATTCACCCTTATATACAGGAAGATTATAGCGTGATTGGTAGAATTGATTACGTTACAGGTACCATTGAATACTTCGATGCATTGGGCACTTTAAGACCCTTTACGAAATATAAATATTTCGTTGAAACACCATACAGCAAGGCTTTGTTAAATGGTTATGATATTACTTTTGAATAGGGAAGAATAGGATAATTTATGGAAACTATTATATCAGCCATTATCACTGCGGGTCTGGCTCTTGTCGGCACGGTACTTACCTGTGTCTTAACTTCTCGGAAAACGGAGCAAAATATCCGAGTAAATCAAGCGGTGACCGACACGAAAATAGATGCTCTTACAAATGAAGTGCGTGAACATAACGGATTTGCTCACAAAATTCCCGTTTTGGAAGAACGTGTCCGCTCACTTGAACATAGAATTAAAAATATAGAAGAACATTATGGGAGGGAATCATTTTGAAACAACGACTTGAAAAACTTTTAACGGTAAAAAGTATTGTAACGATAATACTCACGGTTGTTTTTGCAATTCTTTCCGTCGTGGGAAGAATATCGGCAGAACAATTTCTTGTAATATTTACTACGGTAATTGCATTTTATTTTGGTACACAGTATGAGAAGAAAGGAAATGATAACGATGGCAAGTGATTTTATACCGCGTCTTACAAAACCTGATGCAAAAAATAAATATTATATCACAAAATCAAAGGGAGGATACTCTGATGCCATTGAGGGTAATCCTACCGATAAGGATTGCAACGTGCTGTCAAATTGCGTAGGCTATGCTTATGGCAGGTTTAATGAAATAGGCGGATACGGCAAGTGCAAATATTTGGCGCCTGTCAATGCGGAAAATTTCATGCAGCATAAAGGAAATCTTAAGGTTGGTACAACACCCAAAGTAGGCGCTTGTATGGTATGGCAAAAGGGCGAAACCCTAAAGGCTTCGGACGGTGTCGGTCACGTTGCGATAGTTGAAGTGGTGACAAGTGACTCGCAGGTAACAACCAGTGAATCCGTCTGGGGCGGAAAGGCTTTCACTACTCTCACGCGAAAAAAAGGAAGCGACGGCAATTGGGGTTACAGCGGAAAGTTTTTAGGCTTTATCTATAACCCTGCCGAGTGTTGCACTGCCACCGCAAAACCTGAAAGTAAGGCGGCTGTTGGATTGGAAGATATTATAATGTTTACCGGTTCAAAGCATTATCTTAATCCTTCGGCTGCTAAGGGCAGCGCCTGTAAAAAAGGCTTTGCGAAAGTCACAAAGATTGAAAAGGGCAAAAAGCACCCGTATCATATCATTGGTGAATATTATGGCTCAGGTAACAATAAGGACGGCTCGAACGCATGGGGATGGGTTGATGAGAAGGATGTGCACCCTATAACCGAGGCGACGGATACCAAGTCAAACGTGAAACTGTTCTTGGATGCCGCTTATAATGACGGTATTCGCATAGACTGGTCCGAAACGCCGATAAAACTTGCCGAAAAATGTCTTGTGCAAGAGTGGAAGGACAGAGTTTCAAGATATCCAAATCTTACCAAACTTGCCCAAAAGCAGTTGGGTATTCAAGAAACAGGTGTTTGCGACAGCGCAATGACCAAAAAAATCAAGGAATACCAGAAAAAGCACAAACTCACCGCTGACGGAATTATAAATGCAAGTACGTGGGAATATCTTATAGGTATTAAATAGTCGCAAAAAAGGACTGCGAGTTTTCGCAGTCCTTAATTTTTTATGAAGCCATTTGTGCCCAATCTTTTACTGATTCAATAGGGAGTCCAAACTTTTTTGAAATGAGTTGAAGCGGTATTCCAACAAGTTTTTCTTTACTTGGTTTACCTAAAAGTAGGCATACTGCAAACAAATCCGCCTCTCTTTCATATCTTTCGGCGACAAAGTAGGTATTTTGGGATAAGAATGCCCGATTGAGTTGCTCATGAAAAAGGGCGTGTCCCAATTCGTGCGCCAAGCAATATTTTTCTGATTCTTTAGAAAGCGCCGAATTAATTACGATTGCCTTTTTACCTGCTATTGAGAAGAAAAAACCATTAGTCCCCTTGGGCAGTTCGGTGTTGGTAATAGAAATATTCAATATATCGCAAATTTGCTTTGGGTCAAGCGTGCCATACCTGAGATAAATATTCTCAATCGTCTTTAAGATTTTTTGCTTCATTAGAGTTTTCCTTTGATTCCTTTTCAAACATAACGGATGCCGCAACGTACATAGCGTCAAATAATTTGTCTGCATCTACGTCGAGCGGTTTTCCGTTAAACATAAGACCGTGTGCATCTTTGATTTGGTTTCTGATGTTGTCGAGCATATCTTTTACGTCGCAACTACCTTCGGTGCCTAAAATAAAATCGGTTGAGACACCGAAATAATTGCTCATAAGCATCAAAGTGGCTCTGTCGGGCTCTCTTCGCCCTTGTTCATACATACCAATGGCGCTTGCCGAAATTCCCAATTCATCAGCAAGACCCTGCTGTGTCAAACCGGATGCCAAACGCAGTTGCTTTAATCTTTCGTTAAAGTTTGCCATATAAGATCAGTCCATTCATCGTTATCTTAATAATATGTTAACACAAAATGTGTGATTTTACAATAACTTTTTTCTATAAAATGTCAAAAAGTTGCTCAAATGTTGCGGAAATATTGTCGCAACATTTATAATTCTACACAAATCGTGTGAAATCGACAGTTTAACACTTGAAATATCACACGATATGTGTTATCATAAACTTGCAACAGAGCAAAATCCCCGTTTTTGTTCAGCAACCAATTATCACACACAATGTGTTAAGGAGAAGATATGACTTTATATGAATTAGGGCTGGAATATGAAAAAAGAGCATTAGCCGTAACGAATAGAATACATGAATTGAATAAAGAATTAAAACACTTATCGGGAGAAGATAAGGTTTATATGCGCAGAAGGATATATTTATTGTATGTAGACGCAACCTATTGTCGTGAGACGGCAAAAAAACTGAAAGAATATTATGAGAGGAGAAATCCCAATGGACAGAACAATATTTAGTCTTGAAATTTTCGGCGACAGAATGAAGCCGAGTGATTTTATGTCATCCGGCACAAATGAGAAGCAGATAGAGTACTTAAAAAAGCAACTCAAAAAAGCGATGGATACAGAATTAACAGATAAGCAAAGGGATATTCTGACAGAATTTTATTTTGAGGGCAAGAGCGTAACCGAAATCAGTAATGAATTGGGTGTCAACAAGTCAACAGTGTCAAGACATTTAAAAAGAAGCAAAGAAAAACTAAAAACCGTCTTGAGTTACGGCTTTATCCCGATATGGACGGTAAACGACTGACTTTTTTTGTTTAATGTGTTAAAATGCACAAAACTTTTGATAGATAACACAACATTATGTAAGAAACATAGAAAATGGCAATACCCCTTGAAAACTGTCTGAAGAGATTGTATAATGTCATAAAATAGTTTTTGTATGACGTTTGCAGGAAATAGTGAAAACTGCCGAAGGAGTAACACTCTCAGGTGTCCCGAAAGGGATGAGGACTGCAAACTGACAAAACTTTGGAGAAACTCATTAAGTTGAGTGCCGAAGGTGCAAAGCGGTTTCGCTAATCTCTCAGGCAAAAGGACAAAGTTTGATTTTCTGTTATAAGGGGATAATTTTGTTTTGCTTGCAGACTGCTTTTGCATTAAGGCGGTCTGCATTTTTTATTTTTTAGGAGGAAAACAATGGAAGCGTTTCTCGAAAAAGTTGCCGAAATTAACGGTAGCGTAAATGGAGTGGTATGGGGAATTTTCGGTCTTGCTCTTCTTATAGGCACAGGCATAATCGTAACCCTTTCCACAAAGGTATTTCAGGTTTCACACCTGAAACTCTGGTGGAAGAACACCATCGGTAGTTTGTTCACAAAAGACGTTATGAAGCATCGCAAGGAAAAGGGCGTTATTTCTCCCTTCCAGGCGCTTTGTACAGCACTTGCCGCAACAGTCGGTACAGGTAATATCGCAGGTGTTGCCGCAGCGATCGCAATCGGCGGCGCAGGTGCAGTTTTCTGGATGTGGGTTGCCGCATTCTTCGGAATGATGACCAACTACGCAGAAAACGTTCTCGGTATTTATTTCAGACGTAAAAACAGCGAAGGCGAATGGTCGGGCGGCGCTATGTACTATTTGCAGGATGGTGTCGGCAGCTATTCATATAAGGATAAGCATGGTGAAGCAACCCTTAAAAAGCCGGGCAGAATTCTCGCAGTCCTTTTCTGTATTTTTACAATGCTCGCATCTTTCGGTATCGGAAGTATGGGTCAGGTAAACAAGATCGTTGCAAACGTTGCATCTGCTTTTGACGTAAAGTCACTTTCAAGCGTTACCTTGTTTGGCGGCGTGTCTCTTTACAGCGTTATTATCGGCGTTGTAATTATGATACTCACAGCCGTTATCACTCTCGGCGGAGTCAAGAGAATTGCAAACGTTGCCGAAAAGATTGTTCCCTTTATGGTTGTGCTTTTTGTTGCAGGAAGTCTTGTTATCATTGGTATTAACTATCAGGCAATCCTTCCCGCTTTTAAGGCAATCTTCGTTAACGCATTCGCACCCGAAGCATTCGTCGGCGGCGGTATCGGTGGCGTAATAGTTGCTATGACAAACGGTTTCAAGCGTGGCGTTTTCTCAAATGAAGCAGGTCTTGGTTCATCGGTTATGGTTCACTCAAACTCCAGCGTTAAAGAACCCGTCAAGCAGGGTATGTGGGGTATCTTCGAGGTATTTGCAGATACAATGGTCGTCTGCACAATGACTGCTCTCGTTGTCCTTACTTCAGGCGGACTTAACGGCGGTGTATTTAATGCGCAGACAGGTGAAATCGCAAAAGGATTCACCGATGCAACACTCGTCGGCGGAGCATTCAATGAAGTGTTCTCTTGGGGAGATATCGGTAGCAAGTTCGTAGCAATTGCAATGTTCCTCTTTGCATTTACAACCGTTCTCGGTTGGTCACACTACGGCTCAAAAGCTTGGGAATACCTCTTCGGCGCAAAAACCACAGTTGTTTTCCGTATTATCCACGTTATCACAATTATCTTCGGCGCAGTGCTCACGTCTTCACTCGCTTGGGATATTTCAGACACCTTCAACGGACTTATGATGATCCCCAACTTGATAGGCGTACTCTTTATGATACCCCTCGTTGTTAAGATTACAAAGAACTACGTTGACAGAAAAGTCAAGAAGAAAGACCTCAAGCCCATTCTTTCTTATGACCCTGATATTCAGGCAGATGCCGAAGCAAATCTTGATGCTGAATAAAAACAAAAACTCGCAGTTTCAACTGCGAGTTTTTTTGTAAACTAAAAGCCAGGGCGAGTTGCTCTGGCTTTTAATATTTTGTTATGCGAAAATCTGCTTGAATTTCTTGTTTGCGGCAGCTTCTTCAACTACTGCTTTGCAAGCCGCTGTAAAGAGGGGGAATTCTTCGAGCTTGGAAAGACAAGCATCAAGTTTATCTTTTTTATCAAAGAAGGTTCCCGCAACGATAAGTCCGCAGACAAGTTCGCTTGTTTCCTTGTCGCAGTTGTAGAATGCTTCTGCTAAAAGTTTAAAACTCTTGTCAATGGTTTTCTTGTTGGCACTGTAATCATCGCAGATTTCACGAAGTTTAGGAACAAGAGTGCTCTTGTAGAAATCAACGTAAAGGAAAGTGTTGTACTTTGCAACGTTTTCCTTGTAAACTTCTTTGAAGGCAGGGAAAACAGCGAGAATTTTTTGCGTTAAAGAATCAATTGTGTATTCATCGCCTTTAGCTTTTTTGGTAGGCATTGCGATGTTGTTGGCGGTTAAACTGGCGGCAGGTTTTACGATGCCGAGTTTAACGCCTATCTGGTCACAGAAATCTTCTACTATAACGGGAATATCACTCTCGATGCCTTCATAAAGCCAGTTGGCAATAACCGTTTCGGAGCCTTCCATATCAGCGGTCTCGGTGTATTCGAGAACCATCATCTTGCTGTCTTCAAGATATTTAACGGCAAATTTTGTACTGTCTTTAGTGAATTCTCCTGCAACGTCGGTTGCGGCAAATCCGTTTTTTGTAAGCAGAGCGCTGCAACCATCAATGATTTTATTTAAAGCTGTTGTATCCATTTTAATCTCCTTTAGAGCCGAAAAACAATCGGCATTCAATAATCACTTTAACAGTATAACACATCTTTTTCTTTTTGTCATCTATTTAATTGTCAATTTTTTGTAAATGGATAATTTATGTTGTAAAATCTGTCGGTTTTTGATATAATGATTTTGTATTTGAATTTAATTTTCAGGAAAGGTGGTTGCCGTGGCTAAAAGAATAATAAGTATAGTATTAACTTTTGCGTTGCTTTTATCGGTATTTTCAATTGTGGCATCCGCCTCAAAAACCAATTACCCAATCGGCGGCACCGTTAAAACTATTGCAGGCGCTTTGAATATCAGAAAATCAGCAACCACCGAATCAAGTTCAATCGGCAAACTCTATTCGGGTGACACTGTAACCGTTTTGGGCGAAAAAACAGGAAGCAAGGTTGAAGGTTCTACTCTTTGGTATAAAATCGAGTTACCATCGGGAGAAGGATACGTTCACTCCGAGTATATAACCCTTAATGATCCCGAACCCGAGTCGCCTTCGGCTTCTGATGACCCCGAATTTGAAAAGTATCTCGACGAGCAAGGATTCCCTGAAAGTTACAGACCGATGCTGAGAAATTTACACGCAAAATACCCCAATTGGAAATTCACCGCCTTAAATACGGGACTTGATTGGAACACCGTTGTCAATGAAGAGTATTTCCTTGGTGACAGTTTAATTGAAAAAACCTCCTCGCCCTCATGGAAATCTTATGACCAGGGCAGATATAATTTTTCAAAATCGGAATTCGTCACGTTTGATGGTGGGGCATATCACTCGGCATCAAGAGAATATTTAATGTATTGTCTTGATCCAAGAAACTTCTTAACCGAAACAAACGCTTTGATGTTCTTTGTGGCATACGGACAAGACGGCGAAACCATTGACGGAATACAACGAATTCTTAACAATATCAACTGGGCAAAAAGTTATCCTGTCAATGATGAGGTTGTTTATATCTACAAAGACGGTACATACGATATAGTTGTCAATAACGGCAAAGAAGATACCTCAAGCAATGATGAATCTTCAAAAGAGTCTTCGTCAGAAAAAAGTTCTTCTAAAGAATCATCAAAAGATGCATCATCAAATAAGTCCTCCTCTGCCGAGACCTCATCAAAGAGTAGCAAAGCAAAGGCTGCCTCTTCGTTAGAAAGCAAGGAAACGTCAACCTCTTCTGAAAAATCCACCTCTTCGGCGGAAACTTCCTCAAACAAAACTTTCTCAAACAAAACTTCTTCAAAGACCACTTCCTCTAAAGTCACTTCTTCGGATGCCACGTCATCAGAAAATGAGGAATTCAAGCCCAAAAAGCCGGTTAAAGAAAAGATTGTAATTGATTCTTATGCAAAAGCATTTTATGCCGCCCATAAACTCACGGGTATCAGCGCTTATATGATGGCGTCCCGTATCCGTCAGGAACAGGGCACTAATGGTAATAAAAGCGGTATGGGTAAGGTTGAAGGTTATGAAGGATATTATAACCTTTGGAATATAAATACTTCGGGAACAGATAAATTCGTTCAAGGCGCGCAATACGCTAAAAAACAGGGCTGGAACACCCCCTTGAAATCAATAATGGGCGGTTCGTCATGGCTTGAAAAACGTTATTTTAAGACAGGTCAGGATACCTTGTATATGCAAAAATACGACGTTGTTGATGGTGGCAACGGATATTATTGGCATGAGTATATGACCTATCTGCCAGCCCCTTGGTTGGAAGCAACCATATTGAAACTTGCATTTACCGAAGAAACCATTAAAAACGAAGCGGTATTCAAGATACCGATATATAAAAATATGCCATCAAAGGCGGTTCCGTGTCCTACTACTAACGGAACAAATAATAATTACTTGCAGTCCATATCAATCGGCGGAATAAAAGTACCTAACTTTGATACTTATAAACAAAGTTATACCGATATTGTCATTTCAAACCCCACCTCAACAATTGAAGTCAAAGCAACACCCTATGATACGGGAGCTACCGTCAAGGGTGACGGCGAACTGAAACTGAAATTCGGTGTTAATAATATCGGAATTGAGGTCACTGCATCTAACGGAAGCGTCAGAAAATACACCTTAAAGGTTGTTCTTAATGAAGGACCTGCTCAGGGGGGCGACGATCCCGATCCGGATAAACCGATTGAACCTGAATATACACCTCCCACGATAGAAACAACCACTTTGCAAATCGGCAGTAAGTACATAACTAAAATAGAGCCGGGTACAAGTGTCAAAGCGTTTATAAAAGCACTTGCTGTAAAGAACGGTACTGTAAAGGTGCAAGACGGCGATAAAAAAACAAAAGCAAACGACAAAACGGTTGCAACGGGAGATACAGTAATTATATATGACAGTAACGGCGAGAAAAACGTCAGTTATAAAATCGTCATATATGGAGACGTAAACTCTGATGGTAAGGTAAACTCAATAGACCTTCTTCGTGCACAACGTAATATTGTAGGAGCCGTTAAATTAACTGCTGTACAAAAAGAGGCGGCAGACTCTAATAAAGATGGCAAACTCAACTCGGTTGACCTTTTGAGAACCCAAAGATATATAGTAGGAATTACCAAGTCGATTCAGGGAGAATAAAAAATGAAAAAAATAATAAGTATTTTAATTGTGGTGGTTTTACTTTGCAGTTTTTCACTGCCTGTATTAACTGCCCATGCATATGCAAAGCCTTTAGTTTCGGTTTCGGCATCACCTGCTTCGGTAGTTGTTGGCAATAACGTGACCGTGACTATTAAGCATAGTGCGGCTGACGGAAAGTTCGGCGCACTGGATTATATGATTTCTTATAATTCCAACGTGCTTGAGTTCGTTTCAAGCGAAGGTCCTGCAATGGTAAACGGCGCAGGCGGAGCCCTTGTAGCATCCTGGTATAGTGTAAGCGGCAGCGGCGAAATCGTCACCAAACTCGTTTTTAAAACTCTTACCGCCGGCAAGGCAGAGGTGAGCGTAAAAACCAACGTTGCAGTTGATGAAAACGAAGAAGCGTTTCCGACACCTGCCAATGCTAAAGCAACCGTAACGGTGTTAAATGAAGCGCCTAAATCCAAAAATGCAAACCTTAAATACGTCGAGGTTGTTGCAAATGATGCAGACGGTAAAAAACTCACGGCAAAATTATCCCCTGCATTTTCGACAGGCGTTGTAAGTTATACAGTAACTGTTCCTTCAAACACAAGCTCGGTATCAATTAACGAAACCAGAGAAGATGCAAAGGCAACCTCTAAAATTGACGGACCTTGGGGCGCAGTTGAAGGCGAATGGATAAGAAAGGTTATCGTTACTGCGGAGGACGGCGTAACTCAAAAGGTTTACACCTTCAAGATAGTCAAAGAAGCCGCCACAGTAACTCCCGACCCCACCCCCACCCCGACTCCAACACCCGATCCCACCCCCGACCCGACTCCCGATCCCAATGAAGAATTAAGGGTTGTAGTAGGCGGCAAGGAATATACGGTGGTTACCGATACAAGTGGATTAACCGCTCTTAAAGGTTTTAAAAGCGAAATTACCAAGTATAATGAAGTAGAGATACCTTGCTTCGTAAGTGAAGATGCGACACTTACCGTAGTTCCTCTTTCGGATGGACAGAATACAGAGTTTTTCTTTTATAATGAAGAACTTATATCATTCGAACTTTGCAATATTACCAAGGTTGATGCAGGTGAGTTTATCCTTTTAGATGCTTTGAAGTATACCGATGCCGTTAAGGAATATGACGTTAAGGAAATCACTATCGGAAGCAAAACGGTACCTGCGTATAAGTTCTCAGACAGCGATGAATTCTTGCTCGTCTGGGCAGTAGATATGAGCGGCAAGGGTAAACTTTATATCTATGATACGGTAGGCAAAACTTTCCAAAGATATGCCGAAATATTCAAAGCCCCACAAAACAACCAAGAGGATACACCTTCTGTTGATACTCCGCCCGTAGATAATAATGATTTTATTGGTCAGATGTTTTCTGATGAAACGATTGTCGTTATTTTTGCGGCTTTAGTCGGAATTGTTTTGATTCTTTTCGTGGCTTGGATTGCCGCTCTTGTAAGACTTAAAAGAGCGTATCCGCCAAAAACGGAAGACGTATCGACAGTACCTTTCTTTGATGATGAAGATGCATTGAAAGAATATCAAGAATTTATGCAACAGTCAAAGCAAGAATCTGAAGAAGAATAAAACAACAAAAAATGCTCGGAAAATTCCGAGCATTTTTATTTTACAGGTTCTTAATTTCGTCTTTAACCTTTTCGGCAATTCCCCAGGTGTAAGCATTCATGAGTATTGCTTCCACGTCCTGCTTTGTTGCCTTTACGTAGTTGTTTGCAGCGGTCGCATCTTTAAGAGCGTTTTCAGCCATAACGGGAACGTCTTTCGGGTCAAAAGGAGTATCGCAAAGATGAGGAATCTTTATATCTTTTGATAACTTTCTGATGTTCTCAATAGCGTGTTTTGCTGCCTCAACGTCGGCAAGACCTTCGGTATCGTCATCAAACCAAGCGTGTCCGATACGGGCGATTCTTGCAGTTCTGTAAGGAAGGTTGAATTCCATTACGAAAGGCAATAAAATTGCGTTTGCAACGCCGTGTGGTGTGTGATACATACCGCCGAGTTGATGGGCTATAGCGTGAACAAGACCGAGTCCCGAATTTGAAAATGCAAGACCTGCGAGATATTCAGCCCAACACATATCCGTTCTTGCCTGAATGTCTCTGCCGTAATCTGTTGCTCTGCGAAGAGATTTACTTACAAGGCGGATGGCTTCGATTGCGGCACCGTCCGAAAAAGGTGTGTGAACGTTGCAAAGAAATGCCTCGACAGCGTGTGTCAGTGCGTCCATACCTGTAGCGGCTGTAAGTGCAGGGGGCATACCAACCATAAGGTCAGGGTCGTCAATTGCCAAAAAAGCCATACAGTTGTTGTCAACCATAACCATCTTGATTTTCTTTTCCTCATCGGTCACGACGTAAGCCCTTGTGACTTCTGAACCTGTGCCTGCCGTCGTATTGATGGCGATGATAGGGGCGCCCGGTTTTGAGGATTTTGCCACACCGCAATAATCTCTGATGTCGCCGCCGTTGGTAGCTAAAATGCTGACCGCCTTTGCAACGTCAATCGGTGAGCCGCCGCCAATGGCAACGAGAAAATCTGCCGACTCTTTTTTATAAAGGTCAAACGCCTCGTTAACTATTCTGACGCTTGGGTTAGGCTCAACCTTGTCATAAACCACGTAAGGAACGTTGTTATCGTCAAGAACGTCGGCAACGAGTTTAACCGTGCCGAGTTTTTGAAGTCCCTTATCCGTAACGACGAGCGCCTTATGAACACCTGCAGAATTCATAAATCTTGGTATTTCTTTAATGCTTCCTTGACCTATGAGGGTGTGTGCAGGTTGGAATAATTCTGTAATATTATTGTTTTTCATACTGACTCCTTTGCGAAGGGGAGAAGATTGTGGAATTTGTGAATTTTCTAACAAATATATATTACACCCAATTGAACTTAAATTCAACACAAAAATAAAAAACCTCGCAATCAACTTGCGAGGTTTTGGGATTTTTAATATCCGTAATACTGCATATATTCTTGATATGCGTTATAATCGGTGTAGTCAACCTTCTTAGCTGAGAAGTTAGAGGTTGCATACTTGTTCTCTTTGTATTCGAGTTGGTATGCTTCCTTCTGGAAGTCTGCCTGGAAAGCATCGTACTTGAGGATTGAAAGAGCGGAATCATAGTAGTTCTTCTCGTAGTAGTAATCGCCCTTGATGTCGCCTCTTACAAAGAGCATGCAGTCAGCGCCTTCTTCTTCGATAACAACTGCCTTGCCGACATCCAACTTGTGAACGTCTTCGAAGTGTTCAAAAGCGTAGTTGCTGCCTGTTTCGTCAGTACCGATGAGGTATGCGCTCTCGTCAGCGGGCTTTGAGAAGGGTTCTTCAGAAGATGTTGTGCCTGATGAAGTTGCATCAGAAGAAGCGGGATTTGATGAAGCAGGTGTAGAAGAAGTGGGAGTAGAGGTTGTGGTAGAAGTTGTGGAAGATGTGTTAGAAGAGGTTGAATTATTCTTCTTTTCTTCTTCCTCACGCTTCTTGGTTTCCTCATTCCAGAGTTTTTCAACTTCCTTGAATGTAAGCTCACCCTTGTTTATCTTTTCTGCATAGCTGTCAAAGAGCGCTTTATCAGCCTTGATATCATCTTCGTCACGCTCTTTGCCTTCGCTGTCTGTATAACTTACAGAGATGTAGTAAGCAAGATCGTAGTTATCATAAAGCGCTTTGAGAACGTCTTCTTCTTTAACAGCGTTTGTACCGCCCTTGCCATAGATGGAAAGGAAGTATTCGCTCATCTGAACTGTATTGAAATAGAAGTTGTAATATGTCTCGTAAGCAACGCCGTTTGCATTGTAAAGCAACTGCTGTGCGCCTGTTGACCAGTTGTAGTCAGCGTAGGTTTTAGCGTTTGTAACGTCTTTTTCATCAATCTTAAGGTTTATTTCTTTAACCTTTTTCTGAATGTAAACGAGTTCCTGACACATTTTAAGAGCACGGTCTTTAACCCACTCGGAATAGCTTACGCCGTTGATTTTCTGCTTGAGATAATCAATTTCCTTTGAACTGTCGAAATCTTCTTGAGCAGACAATGTATTATATACGTTTTGTCTTGCTTCCATATCTGCCTGAACGATAGCACAAGCGTATGTTCCGGAAAAAATTTTGTATTCGCCAAAATCGAGGGCGATTTCATCCTTGGGATGACAACCTGCAAAAACTCCTATGCAAAGGATTACTGCAAGCATCAAGCAAAGTGCGCGTGTAATCTTTTTCATTTTATACTTCTCCATTCAGCCCCAAAGGGCAAAATAATCATTAACAAAACAATTATATAACAAAACTTTCAAAATGTCTATAGTAAAATATGAACAGTTTGTCAATCTTTTTAAGTTTTGGAATCTAAAAAATTCTCTAATTCCAAAAGAACTTCTTCGAGCAACTCAAGGGTGGGTATTTTTTGGTCGGTTTTCAGGGTGATACAGGGCTTCTCGCCGCCGATATTAGAAACCTTATTTCCGTATTTCGATACAAGGGATAATAACATATCGGGCCTTGACTCGCCTGTGTATAGAATCAACCTTTCGTTTCGCTCGGTAACCTCTTGAATTCCAAGTTCAATGCAGCGAGATTTGAGCAAGGATACCTTCATAAGTTGTATCACAAGTTCGGGCGGCTTGCCAAATCGGTCGATAAGTTCGTCGGTAACGTCGAGTTGGTCCTCATCGGTGCGGATTGAGGCAATTCTTCGGTACATTTCGAGTCGCTGTGATAAATCGGAAATATACTTTTCGGGTATTCTTGCCGCAGAGCGAATATCAATAGTACACTCTTTTGCAAAGGGCAGTGCTTCACCTTTTTCTTCGGCGATAGCGTCGCCCAAAAGTTTCAGATACATATCGTATCCAACCGATTCCATGTGTCCGTGCTGTTCGCCGCCGAGTACCGAGCCGGCGCCACGAAGTTCAAGGTCACGCATCGCAATTTTATATCCGCTTCCGAATTCGGTGAATTCTCTTATTGCTTCAAGCCGCTTTTGAGAAATATCGGTGAGCACCTTGCCGGTTTTGAAGAGGAAATAAGCGTAAGCACGTCGGTGACTTCTTCCTACTCTGCCTCGAAGTTGATGCAACTGTGATAAACCGAATCGGTCGGCATCTTCTATTATAAGGGTGTTGACGTTGGGCACGTCTACTCCCGTTTCGATTATGGTGGTGCAAACGAGAATGTCGATTTCTCCCTCAAGAAGCCGTTTCCAGACAGATGAAAGTTCTTCTTCTCCCATTTGACCGTGGGCGACCGCCACCGTGTTTTCGGGGAAACGGTGCCGGATTCTTGCCGCAACAGCCGAAATCGACTCTACCTTATTATATAAATAGTAAACCTGACCGCCACGTGAGAGTTCCTTTGCAATAGCATCGAAAACCACACCGTAGTTGTATTCCATAACGTAGGTCTGAACGGGTAATCTGTCGTGAGGCGCTTCCTCAATTGCCGACATATCACGAAGTCCCGACAGCGCCATGTTGAGTGTGCGTGGAATGGGTGTTGCCGAAAGGGTAAGCACGTCTACGTTGGGGTGCAATTCTTTGAGCTTTTCCTTTTGAGCAACTCCGAATCTCTGCTCCTCGTCAATAATCAAAAGACCTAAATCTTTGAATTTGACGTCGGCAGAAATGAGTTTATGAGTGCCGACTATGAGGTCGATATTTCCAACGGCGAGTTTTTTCTTGATTTTTGTCTGCTGTGTCGGTGTGCGGAAACGGGATAGCATCTCGACGTTTACCGCCATAGTGGAAAATCTTTCAAGCGCCGTCGTGAAGTGTTGCCAGGCGAGAATGGTGGTGGGTACGAGAATTGCTACTTGCTTTCCGTTTGCAATGGCTTTGAATGCGGCGCGAAGCGCAACTTCCGTCTTGCCAAAGCCAACGTCACCGCAAAGAAGTCGGTCCATAGGAACTGCCGCTTCCATATCCGCCTTTATTTCCTCGACTGCTTTCAGTTGGTCTTTCGTTTCATCATAAGGAAATCTGGCTTCAAAATCCCTTTGCATATCGCAGTCGGGCGCAAAAGCAAATCCCTTTGCCTCAAGTCGCTTTGCATATAATGCGGTAAGTTGTTTTGCAATATCCTTGACAGCCGCTTTGACTCTGCGCCTTGTTTTTGTCCATTCGGAAGAGCCGAGTTTATTTAGTTTTATGTTATCCTTGTCACCTGCACCGATGTATCTTGACACCATATCAAGAGAGGTTACGGGAACGTATAAAGCGTCTGTGCCTCGGTATCGGATTTTGATGTAATCCTGCATAATACCTTTTGTGTTCATCTGCACGATACCCTCGAAAATACCTATTCCGTGTACCGAGTGAACAACCGCATCTCCCGAATGAAGTTCATCGAGTGAACCGATGTCGCCACCCTTTTTAAAACGTGATTTTCTCGATAGTATCTTTGCTCTGCCGTAAGCAATAAGAGTAAATTCTGCGGCAGGGATTTCAAAACCTTGTGATAAAATGCCCGTCGTGACGAAAACGCCCTTTTTGCCTAAACCGTCTGCCTCTCGGAACTCTGCTTTTATGCCGCAAGTTTCCAGTGCCGCAACAATGCTTTCGGCGGTGCGCTTTTCACCCGCCAAAATGACGGTAAGGGCAGTTTTACTTTTGGGAATGTCCTCTGCTATACCCGAAATGGTGGCGGCAGGGGAAATCTGCTTTAAGGTATAGGTGTATGCGCTTTTAAGAGAAAACTCGGATAAAGTCCGTGGCATACTCTCGAAAACGAGGGCGTTTTTGTCGGCAATTTTCTGGTAAAATTCATTCTTCGTAAGGTGGAATGGCAGGGTATCAGTATCTGCAAGACCGTCCTCACTTAATTGCTCAATATCTTCATTCCAGAACTTTTCGTTACCCTCTAATGCCTCGCTGATTCTTGCGGTGTCGCAAATAAAGGTTAACCCCTCGAAATAATCGGTAACTGTTGAAAAATCGCCTAAAATTTCATCTGCATACCTGTCGGCAGGCACCGAAACTCCCGATTTCAGACTGTCAATATCACGGTAAATTATTTCTCTGCGCTTGTCGGTAAGTTTCTTACTTTTGAGTTTTGCATTTTATTTTTCGATTAGTCCTTCTCGGTCGAAAATACTGCTTTCAGCCGCAGGGACTACCGTTATTTCATCAATGTTTTCAATTCTTCTCTGACTTTGAGCATCAAAGGTTGCAAGAGAATCGACCTCGTCACCCCAAAAATCAATTCTGTAAGGGTCTGAAGAGGTCGGGGAATAAATATCGACGATACTGCCCCTTATTGCAAACTGTCCCGCACCGCTTACCATCTCGCATCGGCTGTATCCTGCCGAGATGAGTTTTTCGGATAAAGCGTCTATCGGAATACTGTCGCCGACGCTAATCTTAAAGCGCAAATTTTTGAGCATTTCTTTGGGAATTGTTCTGCCCACAGCACTTTTCGGGGTCAAAATGAGCATGTCAAAAGCCCCATCTAAAAGATTAGATAGGGTTCCTATTCTTATGTGCTCGTATTCAGCCGACCTTACTTCAGCCCTCAAAGAATAGTCCCTTGAGGGAAAGTTGAGCGCCGTAATACCAAAGCTTGTAAGGTCCTCGGCAACCTTTATTGCCTCTTGCTCACTCGGTAGTATCATCATACCTTTTTTGCCGAATTTCTTTATAAGTTCTGCGGCAAAAACCGTTCGGTGTATGTTGGTAAGACCGAAACAGGCAATCGGCAACCGCCCTTTTTCTATATCGAGCAAAACCTCTTTATAGTCGGGCAAACGGCCGAGCGCATCTCGGATAAATTTCATTTATTATCCCTGCCGATTGTATATATTCATGGCACTGTCAGTGCCATTTTTGATTATTTCACAAACCGCCTTTGCGGCATTAGAAATAGCCGCTTTTATCTTGTCGCCATCTTCACCCTTGTAGCAGGAGAGCACCCAATCTGCAAGGTCGTATTCGGGATGCGGCTTTTTGCCGACACCGATTTTAACTCTTGGAAACTCACTCGTTCCGCAAAGGTCGATAATGTTGCGAAGTCCGTTGTGACCGCCGTGACTTCCGTTTCTTCTCACACGAAGCCGTCCTGCATCGAGTTCAATATCGTCGGATATCACAATAACCTTTTCCATAGGTATCTTGTAAAATGCGGTGATCTGCTTTACCGCCTCGCCCGAAAGATTCATAAATGTAACCGGCTTTGCCACGAGACAACGTTTGCCGCTAATTTCACATTCTGATATTTGCGCCTTGAATTTTTCCTTGTATGGCTTAAAGACAAACATCTTTTCAAGCTCGTTTACACATTCAAAACCCACGTTGTGACGAGTGCCGTTATAACGGGCGCCGATATTTCCAAGGCCTACTATCAAGTAATCGTAACTCGAATTATTTTTTCTGAAAAACATTATTTAATTCTCCTTGATGCCTTTGCAAAACCAATTCCAACACAACCGCAAAGAATTGAGATAGACGAAGTGAAAGCAAACATACAAAAATAATATGCAAATATTACTGCACCGCCGAAAGTGAATAAAGAACTGCTTTTTATCATATCTATAAGGGCGGTAAAGCCATCTATAAACATATAATATACAATTCCAAGCACAAAAAATGTCAATATAACAAAGCTGATGATGGCAAGGATAATGGGGAAAAACTTTCTCGGCTTGTTATTTCTTGCAACACTTGATGCGGAGAAAAAGGCAAGTGCCAAAGCCAATGAAAGCAGCACGGGAATTATAAAAGCTGCAGCGACATATATATTGCCCAGTTTAGTAAAATCGCTTATTATTGGATCAAAATTAATACTTCCACCACGAAATATGTTTCCAAGATAAGTAATCGCGATTAAAGAAAAATACAATTTTAAGACATCAAAACAGAACACATATATTGCGGCTAAAACAAGAATGGAAATAAGGCATATTATGCCTGCCGCAGTAAAGCCACCCGTCGGCAAAACGGTATCCTTGTTTCTTGAGGAAAAAAACACTGTAAAAAATGAAGCAGAGAGCAAAGCATTAAAAACAAAATAACCGACCATTATATAAAAATGCTCATCGATGTTTTGCGGATGAAAAGAGATAATGGAAAGTCCTGCAAATAAAACAGTTATGACCGCGAACATAATTCCGCACCAAAGCATAGTTTTACTGTGAGCGATTTTGCGAAGCCGTAAAATCAAGGGAGTTTCAAAATTAAATTCCATAACGTCCTCCTTTTAAACTGCCGAAAGCGGAGCTTTTCTTTTAGCCCCGTGTTAAATTCATATTTTGTAATTTGATTATATATTATAAAAATATATAAATCAAGAAAAACTTGACTTTATAAATTTTAGGTTATATAATATTAAAAAAATAAAGCTGTGAAGGGAAGAGTAGCACTCCTGATGCTAAAAGAGAGAGGCGGCCGTGGCTGAAAGCCGCTTTGAGATAGGGAATGTGAAGACCACCCCCGAGCGTTGCCGATGAGGTAAACGGTGTGATGCTCCGTTACAGGCATCTAAAAGTGGCAGGAAACTGCAATTTGGGTGGAACCGTGGAGTAATAGAACTTCACCCCATATTTTTGGGGCGGAGTTCTTTTTTGTTTATCGTTACTTTTCGCCATGAGATTTTGAATGTTGCTTTGCACCATTCGATCCTCGTTTCGCTCGGATTTCGACCTTGCTCGGAACGACAGAGCGAAAAGTCAAATTGTCATCCTGAGCGTAGTTCGCCTTATGTCATTCTGAGCGGAGCGTAGCGAAGTCGAAGTGCGAAGCACCGCCAAAGGCGGAATCTATAAGGTGGACGTACTATTCATCGCACCCAACAACCAAATAAATTAAATCCCAAAACGGAGGATATAATATGATAAAAGTAACACTTAAAGGCGGAGTAGTCCGTGAGTATGAAAGCGGAGTATCGGCTTACGACGTAGCGGCATCTATCGGTGCAGGTCTTGCAAAGTCTGCATTTGCCGCAACACTTAACGGAAAGGTTGTAGATATCCGCACAGTGCTTGACAGCGACTGCGAACTCGGAATTCTCACCTTTGACGATGAAGAGGGCAGAGGCGCATTCCGTCATACAGCATCTCATATCTTGGCACAGGCAATCAAGAGAAAATATCCCGAGGCAAAACTTGCAATCGGTCCCTCGGTTGACGACGGTTTTTATTACGATATAGATATCGAAAAGCCATTGACCCCTGCTGACCTTGAGGCACTCGAGGCAGAAATGAAGGCAATAGTCAAGGAAAATCTTGCAATCGAGCGCTTCACAATGGACAGAGCCGAGGCACTTAAATTCTTCTCTGAAAAGGGAGAGGATTATAAGGTGGAACTTATTTCCGACCTTCCCGAAGACGCCGAACTTTCATTCTACCGTCAGGGCGATTTCGTTGACCTTTGTGCAGGTCCTCATATAATGTCGACAGGACTTGTAAAGGCATTTAAACTTACCGCCGCTACAGGCGCATATTGGAGAGGCGACTCAAACCGCAAGATGCTCCAAAGAATTTATGGTACTGCCTTTACCAAGGCAAGTGACCTTGAAGCACACCTTTTGGCAGTTGAAGAGGCTAAAAAGCGCGACCATAATAAACTCGGCCGTGAACTTGAACTTTTCACAACTTCCGACCTTATCGGTCAGGGACTTCCCATTCTTCTTCCCAAGGGCGCAAGAATTATTCAACTTTTGCAGAGATTCGTTGAGGATGAGGAGCAAAAGAGAGGTTGGCAGCTCACCAAGACTCCATATATGGCAAAGAGCGACCTTTATAAGATTTCGGGACACTGGGATCATTATCAGGACGGTATGTTCATTATGGGCGACCCTGCAAAAGCCGACGAGGAAGAAGTTTTTGCACTTCGTCCCATGACCTGCCCGTTCCAGTATCAGGCATACTTAAACCGCGCAAGATCCTATCGTGATCTGCCACTTCGTTATAACGAAACCTCAACACTTTTCAGAAACGAGGATTCAGGCGAAATGCACGGTCTTATCCGTGTCCGTCAGTTCACAATTTCTGAAGGTCACCTTATGTGTACCCCCGAGCAACTTGAGGAAGAATTCAAGTCTTGCTTGGAACTTACAACCTTTATGCTCAAAACACTCGGTCTTTATGAGGACGTATCCTACAGATTCTCACAGTGGGATCCCTATAACAGAGAAAAATATATCGGCACCGAGGAACAGTGGAACGAGGCACAGGGCGTTATGGAAAAAATCCTTAACCACCTCGAAATTCCTTTCAAGGTCGGCGTAGGCGAAGCCGCATTCTACGGACCTAAACTTGATATTCAGATCAAGAACGTTCACGGTAAAGAAGATACCCTTATTACAATTCAGATTGACCAGATGCTTGCTGAAAAATTCGGCATGGAATATGTTGCAAGTGACGGCACAAAGAAAAATCCTTATATCATTCACAGAACCTCAATCGGTTGCTATGAGAGAACACTTGCTCTTCTTATCGAAAAATATGCAGGTGCATTCCCCCTCTGGCTCGCTCCCGAGCAGGTCAGAATTCTCCCCATTGCCGACCGTCATCACGATGCTTCTTTCGAACTTAAAAAGAAACTCGAAAACGCAGGTATGCGTGTAGAGGTTGACGACAGAAGTGAGAAGATCGGATACAAAATCAGAGAAGCACAACTCCAGAAGGTTCCTTATATGGTACTTTTGGGAGATAAGGATTTAGAGGCAGGTACAATCTCTGTCCGTTCAAGAAAAGAGGGTGACCTCGGCGCTATGAACGCTGACACCTTCCTTGCAAACTGCCTTGAGGAGATTGCAACCAAAAAACTTTAATTAACGATTATTCAGGAGGACATAAAATGCACAAAACCAAAATCGCAATGCAAACGGCAAAGACAACACTTAAAAATAAGTGGCATCACGTGATTGCAGTATTTTGCATTGTCGCAGCGGCTCTTGGCGTCAAACTACTTTTTCAGTCGCTCGTCGGTATGATTTTTTCGCAAAACTTGTCCTCCTCGGCTTCGGTATTAGTCGCAACTGTGATAACCCTTGTTGCAACGGCTTTGGAATTGTTCTGCTTTTGCCCACTTTATATCGGCTCGGCAAGATGGCTGTGGCAAACGGTAGCAGGTGCAGACGAACCCCTTGATACCCTCTTTTATTATTACGAAACAAAAGCGGATTACAAAAAAGCAATTGATATAGGTTTCGGCTTTATTTGGAGAATATACGGTTATTTTCTTATCTGCAGTTTACCTTTTAGCGTTGCCACCTGGGCTAAAGGACTTATAGCAAATTCGGGATATTTTGCAAAAAGTGTGCAAAACGCAGTTTTTATGTTCTGGATTGTTCTCGGCATTGTTGGAGTGATACTTTTTATAGCCCTCATCGCAAGACACTTCTTGGTGTTGCCCGTAATTTTCTCTGACGATAAGATTGACCCCTTTGATGCTTTCCGCGTTTCAAACGCCATCGCAAAGGGCAGGGTATCATCAGTATTGCTGATGCTTTTAAGATTTTTGCCACTTATCATTTTGTGCATCTTTGCATTGCCAATAGTCTGGGTCGTTCCATACTTTGCGGCATCGCTTTTGACCTATTCAAGATTCTCAATTGTAGACTATAAAATGTCGGCAATTCGGTCGCAAAATCCTTGCGAAAATGCCGAATAAAAAATTTTTTGAAAAAATTTAAAAAAACACTTGCATTTTCATTTTGTTTGTGTTATTATCATTCTTGCGCCCAACGAGGCGCACATAGTTGGTGTTGATTATGGTGAGGGTACACCCGTTCCCATCCCGAACACGGCAGTTAAGCTCACTGGTGCCCACAATACTTGGCTGGAGACGGCCCGGAAAGATAGGTTGATGCCAACACAATTTAAGGACTGCAACAGCAGTCCTTTTTATTTTTTATATTTACATTTTAAATCGCCTGATATATAATTATCTAAAATTATGTAGCAGGTGATTTTTTATGTCTTGTCCCGAAAATATCATAACCGTGCCAAATGGAGTAGCAGATATTATAGTCGATACCGATGCTTATTGCGAGGTGGACGATCAGTTTGCTCTTGCATATTTGCTTCGCTCTCCCGAAAAGGTAAATATTGTTGGCATTATTGCTGCGCCTTTTTATATTCCTGTTCCGACAGGCCCTGTTTCAAGCGCCGAGGAGGGAATGGAAAAAAGCTATGACGAGATAATAGAGGTCTTAAAGGCGGCAGACAGAGAGGACCTTATTCCTATAGTCAAAAAAGGTTGCAAAGGTTATCTTTCGGATTCCATCTCAAACTGTGATAATGAAGGTGTAAGATTTATTATCGAAAAATCAAAGCAATACACCAAAGAAAATCCCTTATATATCGTTGGTATGGGTTGCCCCGTAAATATTATTTCTGCAATGCTTATAGATCCTTCCATAACAGATAGAATAGTGGTAACCTTGCTTGGCGGCAGAAAGGATACCTGGGGCGAGTTCAACTTTGACCAAGATCCAATTGCTACCAAACTTTTATATGAGTCCGACCTTAAATTTGTTCAGACTCCTGCTTTTGGCGGAGTTATAGACAGCTTTAATATTTCGGTAAATGCACTCAAGGAAAAAATAGAGGGTAAAAATAAACTTTGCGATTTCCTTTACGGCAGATTTTATAATATCGTAATCAATATCAAAAAGGGAGAAATGTTTTGGTCGAGAGTCCTTTTTGACGTGATTGCGGCAGCGTGGATGCTTGATAAGGGTGGTAGGTTTATCACAACCGAGTTAACGCCAAAACCTCATCTTGCAGACGATAAAAGCTATGTCACGGATGCTACAAGACCATTAATGCGAAAGGTCACGGCAATCGACCACGAGGCGATTTTTGAAGATATGTTCCAAAAACTCATAAACGGATAACAAAAAAACGAGTCGCACGACTCGTTTTTTTATATCTTTATTTCAAATTTTCCGTCTATCAAAGTATATGGCAGTCGGTACTTTTCGGCATTTGCCAAAAGTTTTTTGTTATCACAAATTGCGTCTTCAATACAAAAATCATCGCAAATCCGCTTTTCGATAACGTTTTCAAATCCCTTTATATCATCAAAATGCTTTCTTATGTATTCCTCGCTCATTATAAGCAGACGATAGTCGATATGTCGGAGATATTCTTCTCCGAAAGAATCCTTCCAATCAAAAGGAACGTAGCATCCCTCAACTATAAGATTTTGCCCGTTTTCGATAGCGGTTTTTATCATTTCGCTGACTACAGGCCAAAGCAGAGATGTTAATTCTTCATCGGTACTTAAAGGAGTTAAATCGGTAAACCCCGATCGGATAAGTCCCATTTTCAAGTGGTCAATCGAAAGGTAAGGATAGTTATATTTTTCGAGCATCCTTTGAGCAAGTAGAGTTTTGCCAGAGTGTGATGCCCCCGTTATCAGAATGACCATATCAATACCTTGTAAACTCACGTCTGCCGAGATTTTTGTACTCGGTAAACCACTCACGATAATCGCCTACCGAATAATTTTCAAAAAATTCGGGATTTTCTGGTGTTGCAATCTTGCAAGGAATGAGCTTTTCATCATTTCGGATTGCATCGAGTACAACCTTGTGACCTTGAAGTATGTAAAAATTATTATTGTAGCAACAAATTGTGACCTCGTTGCTGTCATCGGCATCGGAAGTATCAAGTGTGGGGAAAAGTCGGGCGGGGTAGAGGTATCCGTCATAATCTTTGCCACCGTTTTGAGACTTAATGCAGTTTTCGGATATTATTTCAGCCGCTTCCTTTGCACTCGCAGCGGTGGTATCTACAACAAGATCATAATTTGTCATATCAAAGATTCTAACGCCGTAAAGCTCGAAATATCTGCCGTTTTCGGCGGTTTTTCTTTGAATGTTTGACTGCTTCATTTCCTCTATCGAAGCATAAGACTCGGTTGCTCTGTTGTCATTATAAATACGCTCGGCAGCAACGTCAATAGCACAGGAAAGATAAACCTTGAATGTGCCCTTTGTGAAGTGCCACGCCATACGGGAATCAATAATAATGTTTCCTTCGTAGTTGGAAAGCGCCACAAGTCCGTCGTCAATTTCCTTGTCAACTTCGGGGTGAGTTTTCATATAAAGGTTCATTTCCTTTATGTCGTATATACCCTTACTTTCGGCGATTGCTCGGCAGATTTTACCGGTTGAATAGGTTTCACAACCATATTGGTCGGAAATTATTTTTGCAACGGTACTTTTGCCGCTTCCAAGATCGCCTGTGAGTGAAATTTTAATATCCATAAACTGCCCCCAAAATATCGTTTCATTTATTTTATAATAAATGACCGAGAAAATCAAGCATCTTTGATATATTACCGCATACCCCAGGAAAAACATTCATATATTAGTATGAAAATGGGGTGATAAAATGGCAATAACCTTAATAATCAAAGGCATCATAATTGGTGTTGCGGCAATAATACCGGGAGTGTCGGGCTCGGTTTTTGCCGTTGTGACGGGCGTTTATGACGATATGATATTCGCAATATCAAATATAAGAAAATCAACCAAAAAGTCAATCCTTTTTTTGTTGCCGATAGTATCGGGAATTCTTTTGGGAGTGTTACTTGCCGCCAATCCCGTTTTAGAGGTCTGCAACAAATTTCCCTTGTACTCATATTGCTTTTTCATCGGTATAATGCTCGGCTCTTTGCCAACCCCTGTAGCAAAATTAAAAACGCTCGGCAGAATAAAACCAAAACAAATTATAATTGCGGCGGCTTGTTTTTTGATTGTGGTTGCATTGAGATTCTGCGCGGCTCTTTCAGGGGCGGGAAATCTGGTCACGATACCCTCAATTTCAGGGTTTGTTGACCTTTTAGCTCTGTTTTTGTGCGGATTTGTTTCGGTGGGAGTTATGGCATTACCGGGTGTGTCAGGCTCGGTAACCCTTATGGTTTTAGGTTTTTACGGCACCATCTATAAAGCGGCAGGAAGCCCTGCAAGACTTGTAAAATCCATCGTTGAGTGGGATAAAAGTTCTGCTTTAGCGGCTGTGGACGGCACTTTGCTTTTGATACCTTTTCTGATTGGGGGAGCGCTCGGATTTTTTGCGGCATCAAAGTTTATATCTGCTGAATTAAAAAGCAATCCAAAGTCTGTCTATATGGCGGTAATAGGATTTATAACCGGCTCGGCAGTAACACTTGTTGTTGACGGAATTTTACCTGCGACAAAAGTTTTTTCGGGCGGCAACTTTATTATGTGGTTGTTGATTTTTGCATTTACTCTTTCGGGCGGACTTTTAATTCGTGTATTTAACTTTGATAAAAAGTAAAAAAATGGGGAAAATAGCGGCAGGAGTGATGCCGCGTGACACAAACTTTTTTAAGAACGATATTGGTTTACGTATTCGTTATATTTTCAATAAGAATAATGGGTAAAAGGCAGATAGGAGATATGCAACCGGGAGAACTTGTAATTACCATTCTTATATCCGACCTTGCCGCAGCGCCGATAGTCGACCCCGATATGCCGATTATAATCGGGGCAATACCCGTTTTGACACTTGTGGTTTTGGAGTTCGTGATTTCAAAGATAGTGCTTAAATCCATATTTGTCCGCCGCCTTATGAACGGCCATTCAGCAATAATAATACGTGATGGCAAAATAGAACAGCAACTTCTCAAAAAACTTCGCATTTCGGTTGACGACCTAATGGAATTGCTTCGTGGGGAAAACGTTTTCGATATAAGCGACGTTGCTTACGGAATACTCGAAACCAACGGTAGTATGAGCGTTATGCTCAAATCAAAGCAACAAAATGCCACTAAGGGTGACGTGGGCGCATCGTTGCAACACGCCGCCCTACCAATCCCTGTTATTACCGACGGTGTGCTTCGCAAAGAGGAACTAGAATTTACTCATCTGACAAATGAAAAACTGAATTCAATTCTTGAAAAAGAAAAACTCAAAATAGATGACGTCTTTTTGCTCACGGTAGATCAGAACGGCGAAACGGCATTGGTTAAACGCGACAAAAAACGATAAATATTTTTGATTACATTTTTGCATTTACCCGACTTCCATTTTTTTAGCAAATGTGATATTATTTTTATAGAATGTAAAAATAAACAATGGATAAATGGAGAATGTTTATGGATATATTTGATATTTTGTCACTCGTAGGCGGACTTTCGCTGTTCTTGTTCGGTATGAATATAATGGGACAAGCATTGGAGCGCCGTGCAGGTTCGGGACTTCGCAATCTGCTCGAAAAACTCACATCTAAATGGTATACAGGGTTATTAACAGGTCTTGCTGTCACCGCCGTTATACAAAGCTCGTCAGCGACTACAGTCATGGTTGTCGGTTTTGTAAACTCGGGTGTCATGAAATTGCGCCATGCTATAAATGTTATAATGGGCGCAAATATTGGTACAACTGTTACCGCTTGGATTTTGTCACTTGCGGGTATTGAGGGTGACAACCTTTTTATAAAACTCTTAAAACCCACGTCCTTTACACCGGTACTTGCTGTTATAGGCATTGTTATGACAATGTTTTTGAAATCTAATAAGAACAAGGATACAGGTACAATTTTACTCGGATTTGCAACGCTTATGTTTGGTATGGATACAATGTCAAACTCAGTTGAGGGACTTGCAAATGTTCCTGAATTTGCAAATCTCTTCTTGCTCTTTGAAAATCCGATACTCGGTGTTGTGGTCGGCGCAGTTGTAACTGCAATTATTCAGTCAAGCTCGGCATCTGTTGGTATTTTACAAGCTCTTTCTGCAACCGGAAAGGTAAGTATAGGCGCCACAATTCCGATTATTATGGGTCAAAATATCGGCACCTGCATCACCGCTATGCTTTCCTCCTTCGGAGCGAACAGAAATGCAAAAAGAGCCGCAACCGTGCACCTTACCTTTAATATTATCGGCACATCGGTAATGCTTGCAATTTACAGCGCTGCAAAATATGTATTTTCCCCTGCAGTGCTTATGCAAAATGCAAACGAGCTGACAATAGCGATGGTTCACTCTATATTTAATATAGCTTGTACAGTTCTTTTGTTGCCTTTTGCCGGAGCACTTGAAAAGCTTGTTACAAAGCTTATTCCCGATGCAAAAGAGCAAGAGGTTGTCAACGAACTGGATGAAAGACTTCTTGCGACTCCACCCTTGGCTCTTAATGTTTGTCATAAGGTAACCGCTGAAATGGCAGATGGCGCAGTTCAAGGACTAAAAAAAGCACTTGGTACTCTTCAGTCATACTCCTCTTCTGTAGCGGAAGAAATTCGTGAACTGGAGGATAAAACCGATAAATATGAGGATAAACTCGGATCATACCTTGTAAAACTTTCTTCAGCACAAGTCACAGATGCCGACAGCACCGAGGCGGCAAAACTGTTAAAGGTTATCGGTGACTTTGAACGTATTTCCGACCACAGTTTAAATATCGTAGAATCGGCAGAAGAAATGCGTGATAAAAAGATTATGCTTACCGATGCCGCAGCGGCAGAACTTAATGTTGTAATATCTGCGGTCGAAGAAATTACCGACCTTGCGCATAAAGCGTTTATCGACAATGATATTGAATCCGCATATAGAGTTGAACCTCTTGAGCAGATAATTGATGACCTTAAAGAAACCTTGCGTACAAATCATATTTTGAGAATGCAGCAGGGAAATTGCTCCATCGATGCAGGATTTATCTGGTCCGATTTGCTTACAAACCTTGAAAGAATTTCCGACCATTGCTCGAATATCGCAGGTTGCGTAATTGACATGGCGCAAAACGATATGAGTTTCCATAAGGTGCATAAGGAGTTCAAATACGGTAGTGATAAGTATAAAGAACTTTATACAGAGTATACCGAAAAATATACAATCGCTTAATAAAAAATCGCCTTCCAAAAGGAAGGCGATTTTAATTATGCTTGTTTATTTTGCATCAAAAAGCGAGGGCTGTGCCTCATAAGTTCTAGAATCAAAGTGTACACCGTCGGGAGTCAGTTCAATAGCGTGATCGTTAATAATCATTTGTGTGTCTGAAATCCAAGAGTAAAGAGGAGTAGCAGATGCATTTGTCTCCCAATACACGTTGTATGATTTTCCGGTTTCAAGTTCTTTGGCTTCTGCTCTTACGGCACTTCCAAGTCTGCCGCCGGCGTTAACAACATAAAAGGTAACGACGTAAGGCTTGTCAAGTCCGTCACCTGCAGTAGAGGAGTAAAAACTTCCTTGGGGCAACTTGTCAAGCGTGTAATAACTGTTGTCCACGATGAACAAAACTATATTTACAATTGTTATCAAAAGGGTCAATAAAGTAAAGACCGTCTTCGCAACATTACTTTTCATAAAAAACTCCCAAAACTTTTTGATTAAGTTTATTATATCACAACCAATCATTTTTACAATACCCGATTTTTATATAAACCAGTGCCTAAATAAAAGCTCCTTGTTTCGAAGAACAAGGAACTTTGGTATGAGTTTTCATAACCAACCATAAACGCGAGGTGAAAACTATAAAAAAGAAGAACCTCAGCACGCGAAAAAGCGTGTCGAGGCTCTCGACTGGGTAGTTTGAGCTTAATGACACGAATGAAATGTGCCTGAAAACCGATGATTATCTTACATTTTTTTAAATCTCTTATAAGTTATACAATTAACATAATTCTCATCATACTTTTTTGAGCTTCTAAAAATACCATTGTCTAATCCATCGTCGCCAAGCGGAACACCTTTAAGAACAAATATAGTATTCAAAAATTTATTATCATCAAATTTATAAATCGGTATTCTCTCACCATATTGTCTTCCTGCAAGTCGAGGGAACCGAGGGATTTGCTCCCAACAAATAGTATTATCAACAAAATGAATTATAGTTTTGTTATTGGCTCTTTTCTTAGGAATAATGATTGTATACTCTTTTTCATCACTTTTTACAGAATAAACATTTACAAATTCTGTTTGGTTAATAAGTTCCTTGTTTATTTTAAAAGAATTAAACAATTTCATATAATTCACCTCTTGGGTGTATTATAGCATAAAAGCGGTGGAGGTGCAATACTTATTACCTATTACTTCTTACTTATTACTTCCCAAAAGTCCCGTAAGGTTTTTGGTTGAGGTAAGAGTGAAGAGGTAAGAAGTAATAAGTAAAAATCCCGCCCACTTACGTGAACGGGATTTTTGGTGCGGTTATTCTTAACGGATTCGGGTGTTATTCTGTATACCAAGGTAATTCTTTTTCGGACATAGCACTTTTAATATTGATTCCCTTTTTACTTAACAATGGCAAAACTTCTTGTTCAGTAAATTGAATTGAAGTGAAACCATCCAAATCAAGAGAAGTTTTATCATCAAACAAAATTACATACGACGCACGCTCTATTCTTTCATCATAAACATTATATCTTGATTCTATGTAATAAACACTGTCGACATTATCATAATGGTAAGTTTTGTTTTCGAAGGATATTTTATCGTCATAAAATCTAACATTTGAAATCAAAATCATAATTGCAAAAAACATTGACACCGCAATAGAAAGGGCAAAAATTATGCAAGAGAATTTTTTAACACCTTTAGAAATCAATATGTTTGAAAAATCTTTTCTTTCTTTTTTAGTAAGGTACTTATTTGGAAAAGGTTTATTTGAAACAAGAGCGATTGTACCAAAAACAGAACAGAGTCCCGCACAAAGAAATCCTAAATACCATGGTGCAGACAATACAACTAGTGTATTAATAGAAATTATTAAATTGCAAATAGCAAAAACACCGCAAAAGAAAATCGATGAAATGGCAAAAATAATAGCGAACTCTAATAATCCTGATAGTGGAGTTATAAGTTTTTCAGCAGCAGAAGTATCACAAGACGATTCGAATGCATTAAATTCACAATTTTCTGAATTAATGATGTGGTTTATTAAATGCTTTTCATATTCGAGAAGTTTGTTTTTTTGATTAAGTTTTTCATACTTTTCTAATGCCTTATCGACATTGTTTTTGAGCAGTAAAGCGTAAGGAGCAAAATTACAATATCTCGAAAAAATATATCCATCTCGCATATTTTGCAAAGATAGAAAGTAAGACTGGGCATAATCCTCGTGGTTTTCAATTTTATCGAAATCAATATCTGCTTCTTTAAGGTTATATATTGTTTTATAATTTTCGAAAAGCGCTTCCATGAGGATAGAGTCATCTAACAAATATGGAGATAATTGTGATGTGACTTTTTCCAGATTAGATGTGAGGCATTCGAAACAACTGTTTAATCTTTCGGGGCTTTCTATGTTCCAAAAATAACAAGACTTGAAGGTTTTATGTTCCAAGAAAGGAATTATGTCGGTCAAATGGTAGTATACAACACTATTTTTCCTAAGGCGAATCACGCAATAAAGAGAGCTTGGCTTGAAAAAAGCAGATTCCTTTTTGATATATCGAAATTCTAAAATATAACCGTAACATTCTATTGTATATTTGCAAATTTTTTTGGTTTCTTCAAATGTTTCGCTTAAAACATCGTTTCTTTTTTTAGCAAAATCTTTGCAAAGCAATATAAATTCATTAGCAAACATCTTATCCCTCCTCAAAACCACATCTGAATGTTAACGCATATATATTATCACAAAATCTTTTTTCTTGCAAGCATCGTGGGTGGATATCCACACTTGTTAGGGTTGCCCCCTAATACCCAAAAACTTGCTCAAAATAAAAAAAGAATGTTCATAACGGTCGAGTCCGTTATGAACATTCAACATGGTGCGGGTAACAGGACTTGAACCTGCAAGTCTTGCGACACTAGAACCTGAATCTAGCGTGTTTGCCAATTTCACCATACCCGCATATTTGTTTATCAAAAGGTACTCAATAAGAATACCAATTCTAATAGTATATGTCAAGAGTTTTTAGGTGCGTTTTGGTCGTAAATGTCATAAATTCCTTGAATTTATTTTCCTGTGGTGGTATACTTGAATTATCACAAAAAGGAGTGGTAAAAATGAAAGCGTTAAAAATCATAGGCAATATTTTTGGTATTCTTTTTTCAATCATTTTAAGTATTGTTCTTCTTGCGGTAATTATCGTGTCTCCTGTGTTTACAGCGGCATCAGATCTTGTCAAACCTGAAACAATACATACTGTCATTAAAAACATAGATTATGAAAAATTTCTTGTTGACAATGGTATCGACGTAGAAAATTCAATGTCTGAATACGGAATTCCCGCTGATGCAATATCCAATATAATGGAAACAGAAGCGGTCGGCTCGGTTGTTGAACTTTATGTCAAAGAGGTTGAAGCCGCACTCGCAGGTGATATGGATGCAAGTTATCTTAATGCTGATGCAATAAAGCAAATAGCAAACGAAAATATAGATGACCTTGTAAACATTGCATTCCAGTTTATTCCCGAAGAACAAATTCCACAAGACGTTCCTATTGAAACCGTCAAGGAAGATGTAAAAACAGGAATTACCGAATACGTGAATACAAATGCTGAAGAAATCGTTTCATATCTTCCCGACGTAAAAGAAGTGATTGTTCAGTCTGTTGATACTCAGGTTATCGAAACCATAAGATACGTACAAAACGGAACCTTGACAGCAGCCGTTTGGATTACTATTGCAGTCCTTTCATTGCTCATATACGGTTGCCGTTGGCCGAGATTCAAGGGCTTTATGTGGCTCGGAGTAGTTAACCTTTTAGGCACTGCGGTAACCTTTGCGCTCGGATCTGTGCTTACAGGTCCGCTGCTTGAAGAAATTCTTGCATCTGCCCCAGAGGCAAACGTTATAGCAGTACCTGCAATCGGCGTGGTTCAAGAGTCTATCATTAAGGTTGGGATAATTCTTTCGGTACTCACAGTATTGTTTATTGCCGCATTCATAGTTGGCAGAGTATTTCTTGCAAAACGTAAAAAAGCAGCCGCAACTGTGAATTACGCACCTGTAACCGAAGCACCTGCAGTCGAAGAATTTGCTCAGGCCGAAGAAACCGCACCCGTAGAGCAAACACTTGACACAGAAGAAAAAGCAGAATAATTAAAAAGACCGCCTGAAATAAGGCGGCTTTTTTATTCTACTATTAGTTTAATTTCTTGAAAATTCAACCCCTGTATGTTAGAATCAAATCAAATAATGAAATAGGGGGAAAGGTCTTGAAAATAGTTGAAAACACCCTGAAGGTGGGCGCTCAAAAGCCGTTTAAGTTTTTGCACATGACAGATACTCATTTAACCATTACGGATAGTAGCGATTCTGCCGAGCGAGTGGCTTTTGCAAAGCAAAGAAGAAATGCCTATTTCAGCACTGCCGACGAGTGTCTGGAATTTGCTCAAAACTATTGCGAAAAGACGGGATACCTCCTTGTCCATACAGGCGATCTCGTTGATTTTATAACCCCTGCAAACCTCAATAAATCAAAGCAATTCGCAGAGAAAACCGAAATGCTTTTCATAGCGGGAAACCACGAAATTCACACCTGTCCAAACAACGTTTTTTGCGAGGAAGATTTCACACTCGACCTTTATAATAAGCAAAAAAATCTCGCATCAACCAACGAATATTTTACTAACGATATAGATTTCTTTTTGCGTGAGATAAACGGCGTAAACCTTGTAGGTATAAATAATTATGACTATAGGATTTCTGCCGAAAATTTTGCAAAACTCAAAAGTGTTGCGGCAAAGGGTAAACCTATTATTCTTTTTATGCATATACCTTTGTACGAGCAAAAACTGTACGAAAGAATGGGCGGCGCTTTGCTTTCAATTCCTGACAGTTTGATGAATAGTCAAAGAGAATTTATAAAATTCGAGCAACAAGCCGATGAAACCACAAAAGAAGCGGCGGAATTCATAAGAAATTGCCCCGAAATAAAGTGCACCGTTTGCGGTCACCTTCACTTTGATTTTGAATCCCCGAATGACAGCAAAATCAAGCAGTACGTAACGGGTATGACAACCTTGCGAGAATTCACAGTTGAGTAAAAGGAGTTTTTCCTATGAGAGAACAACAAGTAGGAGAATATATTGCTAAAAAGCGCCGTGAAATCGGTCTTACACAGGACGAACTCGGCGAGAAGTTAGGTTTTACGGGAAAAGCGGTTTCTAAATGGGAAAGAGGGCTTTGTTTTCCTGACGTTGATACAATTCACGCTCTTGCAGGTATATTACACTGCAAGGCCGAAAACCTGATAAACGGCAGTGATATTGCCCTTTTGTCAAGTTTCAAGAAAACCGATACACCAATAAAAATAGATGAAAAATCCGCACGTGCAGAAGATTTCGGAATTGAATTTTCCGATTCGAATTGTGTGGTAACGCCCCTTATTTTCGGCGGAAATCTGGAGCATACACGCTCTGCCGTTTCGGGCGGACTTTCGGCAGAACTTCTTCGCAACAGAAAGTTCGTCGGAATGCCCAACTCCATGGGTTGCCCTTTAGAATGGTTTTGCTATGGAGACAAGTGCTACTCAATGGTGGGCAATGCGGTTGTCGAGGGCAAAAACGGTCACGAAATTGAGTCGGTAGGCAGTTTTACAAGACATGCGGATCTCGGTTACAGAATGCCGAGAAGATACGAGTGCAACAGTTGGCAGATAACTAATTTTCACGATCTTGCAGGATTCGGTCAGGATGAAATTTTTATCCAAAAAGACAAAGAATATGAGTTCCGCATTGTCCTTCATACCGATTCGGCTGTAAACCTTTTGGTAAAACTCACCTCACGAGGCGGCAAAAAAATATATGCAGAGCAAAGCATTTTTGCTGACACTCGTGATTGGCAAAAATATATCATAAATCTCACGCCGACAGAAAGTGATGCCGATGCAGAACTAAGGGTAGAGTTCAAGGAAAATACCCGAATCGTTGTGGGCGTAATGGCATTGCTTCCGAGCGACAATTTTCACGGTATGCGCTCCGACGTTATAAAAGAACTCAAAAATATGAATATAAAATTTCTTCGTTGGCCGGGTGGTAATTTTGCGGGGGAATATAATTGGTTCGACGGACTTTTAGAGGTCGATATGAGAGCGCCGAGCGAAAGCCATATTGCCTATCTTACGCAACCGCACACTCTTGGATATGATTTTGGTGAAATAGGTATTGATGAGTTTGCGGCTCTTTGTCGGGAAATCGGTGCCGAGCCGTCACTCACCTTAAATCTCACTTGGAACACCCCTGAGGAAAACGCCGCATGGGTAGAATATTGCAATGGTGATGCAACAACTAAATTCGGCAAACTGCGAATAGACCGAGGATATAGTGAACCGTATAACGTCAAGTATTGGTCGCTTGGCAATGAGGCGGGATATGGTCATATGGAAGGGGATAACACCCCCGAGGGATACTATTTTATAGCCAAAGCCAATGCCGAGGCGCTTCTTAAAAAAGATAAAAATATAATTCTTTGCAGTTCGGGTTTTCATCCTGACGAAAAATGGGCAAAGTGTGCGAATAATAAACTGTCAGGACTCGCTGATTGGACCGCAATACATAACTATACAAATTATCCCGACTACACCTACGAAAACATCAAGGAAGAGTACAAAAAAGCGCTTTCGGGTGTAGAAGAGAATCGTTCCAAAATCAAAACACTCAGAAGCTTGTTAAATGATGATATTTCAATTTCGTTTGATGAATGGAACTGTTGGTATAATTGGTATAGACCGAGTGACGTTTATACAGGCATTTTTGCCGCTAAAATGTTCAGTATGTTTATAGCCGAGCAGGCACCTTCAAAATTGGTTGCAAGCGCAGTTTTCCAACCCGTTGCCGAAGGGTGTATAGAGGTGGGTAAAGACTATGCTAAACTAACCCCGATGGGCAAAGTGTTCTCTGCTTTTGCAAGGCATGGCGGCGGAAAACTTATTCACGCATCTGAAAAAGTCACCGTAACCAAAACCGAAAATAAAATAGTTGCAACCTTTATAAACGACTACTATGACAGCGATAAAACCTTCTCACTTAAAACCGATAAAAAGATAAAAGAAGGCAAAATTTTGGTAGGCGAGGGAATAGGTCCGTTTACCGATTTTTGTGAGCAGAAAATCGAGAGTTTCAGCGGCGAAATCACACTTCCGCCTTTGTCGGTAGCGCTTTTAATACTTGAATAAATAATCAAAAAAGCACCTCTTTCGAGGTGCTTTTAATCATTCAATGCACTTATTTGTTTAATTTTGTCTCGCCAAGTATTGCGGCTATAAAATGAGCAATATCGGTGTTTTGGATTTTTTCGGAGCTTGTAAGTCTTTCGGTGCCTTCACCCATAGCAAAGAGCTTTACGGGTGTTTCGGTGTGATTGGTTGTGTGGAATTTGTATTTGTTATCAACAGGCTTTATTCCGCCTGTTTCGTGGTCGGCTGTGATTATAAGTGCGATTCGAGGGAAGATTACCGTATACTCTGTGCAGTAGGAAACGAGTCGATTTAATCTCGATACTGCATGAGTTACAACTGCCATATCGTTTGAATGGCTGCCTTTGTCGGTGTAAGCTTCTTCCATCATTGTAAAGAAGGTCTGTCCGTTTTCGGAAATGTTCCAAAGGTATTCGGCTGCGGTCGAAAGGAAATCCTCATCCTTAAGACTGCCCTTTGCATATTGAATCCAACCCTTTGAGAGAGCATTTTCAAAATGCATTTTTATAACGTCGGTGTTGCTTCTGTCATTTACGTGAGCAACGAAAGCAGATGGGGTAGCGCCGTACAGACTGTCGGTAGTAACGATGGAAACCTTTGAACCGTTTTTATAAGCAACGTCACTTAAATTTGTGAGTCGTTTTTCGGAAGGTGAGAGTCCCAAAAATCCGTTTGTCGTTTTAACACCTGTTGCCATTGCAGTACCTGATGCGGCGCTGTCGGTGGTTTTGAAATTGGCATTGTTTGTGTTTACATGGCAGATGTTTGGAAAATCTTCGGCTAAAAATTTATCTATAGTCTTTTCCTGATAGGCGGCTTTTATGTGATTTTCACCCATTCCGTCACCAATCATCAAAATTGCACTGTCTGCCTTTTGGAACTTGAATTCGGTTGCCTTTTTGTCTTGCGGAACTTTAAGTTCAGAATTGCCTACGCTTATGTAATTTGCAATCATATCTCCGACACCGCCACCGACAAGATAACTGTCACCGAGAGCGTATACGTCATCATCTGATGCGGTCAGAAGATAGTGCCCTTCAGGAAGATCGGTTATAATTGTGTAATCGTCAACGTCGCCTATGATTATTTCCTTTTTATCGGCTTGGGCGGAGCCAAGACGTATGGTGAGTTCAATTTCATATTTTCTCAATACGTACTCTTTAAGTATTGATGCGGCATCTGATGACAAAGTGTCTGCATCCTTTGCTATAACAATGGTGTAATCACTAAGCGCAGTGCCGTTCAAATAAACCGTTGTGTCGTTTTGCGATGGCGTCTGCTCGGCACCGTTGTTGCCGCAACCTGCCAAACTGAAGACAATCGCAAGGACCAATAAAACCGATAATATCTTTTTCATTATTTTACTCCTTAAATGATTTTTACAACCTTGTCAAAATCGAGTTTCGGCACAACGTAATCTCTGTTTTCGTCCATTCGGTATTTAAGATCATCTGTGACCTCTGTGATGCTGCTCTTGTGGTCGGGGTAGCCGATACCTATTACAAGTCGCAAGGATAAATCTTCGGGGACTTCCAAAAGTTTTTCTGCCTCGGCTACGTTTACAGAGCCCAAAATACAACTGCCGATGCCTTTTGAATAAAGCATAGTCACTATCGTATTGGTGGCAATGCCGAGGTCAACATCAATAAATGCTCCTGCATCCTTGGATTTCAATACCGCAATATAAGCGGTGGGGCACTCGTTTTCTTTTGGTGTGCCGAGTTCTTTTGGCAAAAATCCCGCCCATTTGACAAGAGGTTGCATCTTGGCAACCGTATCCTTGTTGAGCACTGCAATATAGCGAAGTTTTTGAGCGTTCATACCGCAACTTGATATTCTCGCCATATCGAGAGCCTCTGTAATATCCGCTTTGCTTATTTCATCTTGCTTGAAACGGCGGAAGGTTCTGCATTCTTCATAAAGTTTTTTAAGGTCCATAATATTACCTCCGATATATTTCAGTTTTACATAAGGTGGCGTAAATGTCAACAAAAAAGTCCGCAAAACTGCGGACTTTTAGATTTTATATTATTTCGTTTATCGGGTAATCCTTGTTTCTCTCCATTATAAAACCGTTATTCAGTTCGTCAGTGAACTTTTCGGGGTCTTCGGAGTTGGAAGCAAACATATCATAGTGATTCGGCACTGCTTTTTTTGCCCCTATCTGCTTTGCAACCGTTACCGCTTCGTCAACATTCATATTGCCGAGCCGACCGTTGATGCAGATAAACATAACGTCGGGACGAAAATTCCTGACTTCAAAAAGTTTTTCATCGAAAAGGGTGTCGCCGCTTATGTAGATGCACTCTCCCTCTGCTTCGATTATAAGACCGAATGCCTCGCAGGAATGTTTTGCATAAACCACCCTGATTTCAAAATTTCCAACCTTTATTTTATCGCCTGTGTTTACGGCTTTATAGTTTTTCTTTCCAAGCTCTTCTAAATGCTTTATTCCCTCGTTTGTCGTGATAAAAAACTGCTCGTCTGACATCTTTGATACTGCTTCGGGGTCGAGATGGTCAAGATGATCGTGAGTGCAGATTACCGCATTGGCGCTGACACTTTCCGGAAGAAACGGTGCAGGGTAAAGACGGTGCATTCCGTGAAGCGTACCAACAATATCAGAAAGATAAGGATCAACCATTATTTCGGTTTCACCGCTTTTTATAACGTATCCGCCCTGACCAATCCAACGAATTATCATAAACTTTTTCCTCCGTCAACGTATATGCTTTGTCCCGTGATGTATCTGCCCTCATCCGAGCAAAGAAGTTTTACAATACCTGCACAGTCTTCGGGTTCTCCGTAAAAGCCGACCGGTATCAAATCCATAACCTTTTTTGCATAAACGGGGTCTGCAAGTGCTTCCTTGTTTCTGTCGGTATAAATAACTCCGGGAGCAACGTTGTTTACCGTTATTCCGTCCTTGGCAAGTTGAAGCGCAAGGGATTTGACCATATTGGTCTGCGCCGCCTTGGTTGCCGAATATACAAGCATATCGGGGTGGGGTTTTTCCTCCTGTACAGAGCCGATGGTTATAATTCTGCCCCAACCGTTTTTCTTCATATAATCCACCTTTGCCTGAATGAGTTTGAGTGATGCCTCGAAATTACAGGCAACCTGCTTGGAAAAATCATCAGAGGTAATTTCTTGCCACGGCTTTTTGATTTGCATTGATGCGTTAAGCACCAAAACGTCAATATCACCCGTATCGGCAATAAACTTTTTTACCTGTTCTTTATCACAAAGGTCACAGGCTACGGCTCTCGCCTTGCCGCCAAAGCCATTTATTTGATTTGCAACGCCCTCTGCCTTTTGAAGGTTGGTCGCTGCGTGGACTATCACCTCAAAACCACTTTTTGCAAGTGCAAAGGCAAGGGCTTTTCCAATTCCTCTTGATGAACCCGTGATAAGTGCTTTTTTCATAAAAATCTCTCCTTAAAGAGCGGTCTGTGTATCGTTAGGATCGCCGTTTCGGGCAAGGTCGTATTCCTTACTCCAATCGAGGTCGCGGTATTCTTCGCCTCTGGGGTCTGTCTTTATCCATTCGAGCAACATATCGAGCATTTCTTCGCTCCAGGTGTTTTTGTCAATCTGCGCCGTCGTGAATTTGCCTTGACAAATCATTTCAAAACCGAAATCGTCTTTGACGTGTGTTTTTGCGGCACCTTCAACAACGTCGGCAACAAGATGAGAGGGGATAAACAGCACTCCGCCGCCTGCACCGAAAACAACGTCGCCCGGCAGACAAACAGCGCCGCCGAAATTGGTAATATCGTTCCAATCCTTCATAACGAATTCACGAATTGGCGTCGGGTCGATACCTCTGTAATAAACCTGAACGTCGGGTACCTTTTTCATCTGCTCAACGTCTCGGATTCCGCCCCATATAACTGCGCCGCCCGTTTTGGTGTGCTTTTGCAAAGCAGTAGTGAGGTTGCCGCCGAGGAAGGTGCCCTTGTAGATTTTATCATACATATCGCAAACGACCACGTCACGTTCATAAAGATGGTCGATGACCCATTGATTGTAGTTTCCCGTAAGTCCGTCCTCCTTGCCTCTTGCAAACTGAATATCGTGCAAATCGGGACGTGTGGGACAGTAAGAGCAGGTCACGGCTCTGCCTACTAATTTTCGGCCGTCATCGTGCAGGGTATTAAGAGGCGCAAGACCGCCCCCTACGAACTGATGCTCATATCCGAGAACGAAAATCGGTTTCCAGACCTCTTCAAGAGTCATTCCGTAAAGCGCGTCGAGATACTTGTCGGGGACCTTGGGTCTGCCGTCGGGCAAACGTTCGCCTTTCCACAAAGGTGTTAATGCTATTATACTATCTCTATCATTAAAATGCATAAAAGTCAACTCCTAATTAAATATAATCTCAATTAACTCCAAATTCTGTCGTTTGAGAATTCCTTGTTCCATTCGTCTGTAGGCTCAAAATAACCGGGAATGTTTGGATTTATATGTGCTTTAAGTACTTCCTCGTTAAGATCGTCAAAACCGAGACCGGGTTTTTCGGGAACCTTGATAAATCCGTTTTGGAATAAGGGATTTTTAATTCCTGTGACCATATCTGCCCACCATGGCACGTCAACCGAGTGGAATTCAAGGGCCAAAACGTTGTGCATAGCCGCAGCGGTATGAACTGCCGCAAGACAGGCAACGGGACTTTCTGCCATATGTACCGCAACCGCAACGCCATTTTCATCAGCAATATCAGCGATTTTTTTAAGTTCAAGAGCGCCGCCGCAGGTCAGAATGTCGGGGTGAATAACCGAAACGCCGCCCGCCTTGATAAGTGTTTCAAAGCCTTCTTTAAGATAAATGTCTTCGCCCGTGCAAACGGGAATGGTGGTGGAGTTTTTCAGCCTTACGTATTGGTCGGTGTACATCCATGGCACCATATCCTCAATCCAAGCAAGGTTATACGGCTCCATACGTTTTGCAAAACGAATACAATCCTCAACACAAATATGACCGAAATGGTCTATAGCGAGAGGTACTTCGTATCCGATAACGTCACGCACCTCTTTTACGTAGTTTTCAAGGAAATCAAGTCCCTTTTCGGTGAGATGAATACCTGTGTGCGGATGTGCGGTTGTGACAATTGAGTAACTCTTCTGATGACGCACCATATCAGCCGTTACGCTACCGCCCTGAACGTTAAGTATATGACTTGCGTATTTCTTCATATCATCAATAAAGCCCAAGGGTGCGTTGAGTGTGCCCGGCTCGTCGAGTAAAAGACCGATTCCAAGGTCCATTTTAAGAAATGTAAATCCCATTTCCATTCTCTTTTTAAGGGCGAGACCCATATCGTGACCTGTGTGTTTGCCATCAACGTCGGTGTCGCAGTAAACTCTTACTTCATCGCGGAATTTACCGCCGAGAAGCTGATAAAGGGGCACTCCGTACGCCTTGCCTGCAAGGTCCCAAAGAGCAATTTCAATACCCGAAACACCGCCACCCTGACGGGAAGGGCCGCCGAACTGTTTAATCTTTCTGAAGATTTTGTCAACGTTGCAGGGATTTTCGCCTATAATTCGGCTTTTAAGCATCAAGGCATAGGTTTTAGAAGATGCATCACGCACCTCGCCGAATCCCGAAATGCCCTGATTCGTGTCGATTCGAAGTATTGTACAGCGCTTGGGCGCGCCGTCTATATCGACAAATCGCATATCGGTTATACGTAGGTCGGAAGGGTTAGAACAGTAATTCATATAAACACCTCAAATTTTTCATTGACATTTATTTGGAATGTCGCTATATTTTAATTGTATTGTAATACAAATAGGTGTTTTATTCATCAATTATATTATTCAATTTGCAAACTATATTATGATTAGGTGATTTTTTGATACGTTCGGTCGGAAGCATAAATTCATCATCGGGATACCCGATGCTCAAGATGTGGATATCTAATCCGCCACCTGCAAAGCGTCCTTTGCAAAGGCATAGCCACACCGCCTTTGAGATAATGGCGGTAATAAAGGGTGGGGGAGTATACGAAACAAAGCGCGGCACCATTCCTTTCGGTGTGGGTGACGTCTTTGTCTTTTCGAGCAACGAAACCCATTACATAACCGAAATAAACTCGACAGGTCTTGAAATGCTCAATCTTCATTTTGAGCCGAGATACCTTTGGGGTAGGAGTTATGACAGCCCTCAAAACCTTAATTTCTGCTTTGCTCATTCGCCCGATTTCCCAATAAGAATCGAGGCGCAAAAAGCAGAGAAAATACGAGGGATTTTAGAGGATATAAAAGAGGAACTTTCTCTTAAAAACGAGGAATATGTTTTTGCGGTAAAAGGCCTTGTTTCTTCACTTCTCGTAACTCTCGCGAGGGAGCATAAATACCTGCAAGACGGTGATTCGGACATAAGAAAAAATCACAGTATGGTAAAGGTTTTGGAGTATATTGATGCAAACCTTTCTGCGCCCTTGACCCTTGAGGAACTTTCAAAAATTTCGGGCAATAGCCCCACCTATTTTTCCCTTCTTTTCAAAAAAACCTGCGGTATAACGCTTTGGGATTACGTTACCGCCCGGCGTATTGAAGAAGCGGTAAAAATTCTTTGCAATAATAAGGATTTGTCGGTTTTAGAGGTCGCAATAAAGGTTGGCTTTAATAACACGGCAAACTTCAATAAAGCATTCAAAAGACATACGGGAATGACACCAAAACAGTTAAGAAATCCCGATATTTATCTGCACTGAACAAATACCCTGCCAAATTATGACAGGGTATTTTTTTATTTATTAGTAATATTTTAAAAATCCCCTTTTATTTTCCAATAACTTTTGATATAATATATTAGTTAAAATATGCCTAAATCCAGGGAGGCGGAAAAATGGATATAAAAATTATGGGTATCGACATAAATTATATCGATGAAGGCGAGGGCAATACCGTCCTTATGTTGCACGGTTGGGGCTCGTCGCTCGACGTCTGGCGCCCCTATATAAATGCGCTCAAGCACAAAATCCGCTTCGTGGCTCTTGATTTTCCCGGTTGCGGCAAAAGCGGATTACCCGAAAATCCCTTAACCACTACCGACTATGCAAATCTGGTCCTTGAGTTTGTAAATAAACTCGGCCTTAAGGATATATCTCTTGTCGGTCATTCCCACGGCGGCAGAACTATTATGAAACTCGTCGGGGATAAGATGATAGACGCTAAAAAGATTGTCTTTTGCGATGCCGCAGGCATCAAGCCCAAAAAGGATATAAAAAAGGAAATCAGGGTAGCAACCTATAAGACAATCAGAAAAACTCTTTCTTTGCCTGTGATAAGAAATTACACCAAAGACCTTTTGGAAAAGGCTCGTTCTCATTTCGGCTCTGCCGATTATAAGAATGCTCCCGAAGTTATGAGAAGAACGCTTGTAAACCTTGTCAATGATGATCTGACCGACCTTTTGCCAAACATCACTTGTCCTACCTTTCTTATCTGGGGAGATAAAGACACGGCAACTCCTTTGTATATGGCTCATATAATCGAGCAAAAGGTTAAGGATACGGGACTTTGCGTTTATGAGGGAGCGGGTCATTTCTCGTTTGCAGAGCAACCCGCAAGAACAATAGCGATTTTTGATAGTTTTCTATCTTAACGGAGGATTGGATTTTGAATATAACAATTTTAGAGCTTATATCATTATCTTTAATAGCAGTCTGCGGTGTTTTTGCCGCCGCCCGTCATATAATGATGTATCAGCAGAGCAGTTATTATTTTTCTCGCTATTTCGGTTGGCTCAAAACCGCTTTATCGGTAAGGAGTTTAATCTCGGCACTCTTATTTGCGGCATCGGTTTTGGCGGTAGTGTTTGATATTTATTGGATACTGATAGCCGTTGCGGTGCTTTCTCTTTTCAGAATAAAAACCGCTTTTGCCGATAATAAAAAGGCGATAAAAAAACTCGTTTTCACTGCGAGAATCAAGCGTCTGTTCGTAACTTATTCATTAGTGACGGCAGGAGTAATACTTCTTGCGGTATTTGTCGGCAGATATTTTGTATACTTGTCCTTGGTGCTTTCTTTTGCAAATCCGATTGCACTTGTGATATCAGGATGCATCAATATCCCGATTGAAAAAATAGGCGCCCAATATTATATAAACGACGCCAAAAAGATACTCAAAAGCCATAAAAACTTAAAAGTCATAGGCGTTACGGGCAGTTACGGAAAAACGAGTTCGAAATTCATTCTTGCGAGAATTCTTTCTGAGAAATTCAACGTTGTGGCAACCCCCGAAAGTTTTAATACTCCGATGGGAGTTGTGCGAACAGTCAGGGAAAGACTGACGCCCCCAACCGAGATTTTTATAGCCGAAATGGGCGCAAAGAAAAAAGGTGACATCAAAGAGGTCTGCAAAATAGCAAATCCCGATACCGCTCTTGTTACAACGGTCGGTCCTCAGCACCTTGATACCTTCGGAAATATCGAAACCGTACTTTCCACAAAACTCGAGCTTGCCGATTGGGTATCAAAAAAAGGCGGCAGAATTTACCTCAATGCCGATAATGAATATTTGTCCCCAAAAATAAAAGAATATCAAAACTGTTTTTCCTTCGGTGAAAATGAAAATGCCGATTGCAGAGCAGAGAATATAACCTATACAAGTAAAGGGCTTACCTTCGATATAGTAAAAGGGGATATAAGTTTTACCGTTTCCACATCCCTTCTCGGCAGACATAATGCGCAGAATATCGCGTCTGCTGCGGCGATAGCGTTAGATCTCGGCGAATCCCCGAAGGATATTGCCTATGCAATAAGCACTCTTCGTGCCCCCGAGCACCGCTTGGAACTTAAACACTATCTCAACGGCTCACTTTTGATTGACGATGCGTATAATTCAAATCCGTCGGGTTGTTTGTCTGCCGTCGAGGTGCTCTCTAAATTTGAGGGTATGACCAAAATCATAGTAACCCCCGGCCTTGTTGAACTCGGTGATAAAGAATACGAATATAATAAGGCACTCGGTGCTGCGGCGGCAAAGGTCTGCGATAAGATAATCCTTGTCGGTAAAAAAAGGTCGGTGCCACTAAAAGATGGTGCGCTTGAGCAGGGATATGATGAGGAAAAATTAACGGTGGTTGACCGCTTCAAAGATGCGGCGGCAATGCTTGCGACCCTTTGCGATAACAATACGGTAGTTCTTTTTGAAAATGATTTACCCGATAATTATGCGGGATAAAGGAGAAAATTATGAAGATAAATGTTGCGGTAATATTCGGTTGTTCCTCGGTTGAACATGAAATCTCTGTTATTTCTGCCGTTCAGGCAATGCACAGCATCGACAGAGAAAAATACAATCCAATCCCCGTCTATTTTGCTAAAGACGGTACCGCCTACACAGGCGAAGCGCTTTTCGATATGAATAATTTTAAGGATATGGCAAAACTCATTTCCCTTTGCCACCCTGTCACCTTTATCAAGTGGAACGGCGCAGCGGTTATCCGTTATCTTGATAATAAAATGTTCAAGAAGAATGAAGACGTCAGAGTTGACGTTGCATTTCCTATCGTTCACGGAACGAATTGTGAGGACGGCTCTGTAGCAGGATATTTAGAAGTGCTCGGAATTCCTTACGTTGGCTGTGACGTGCTTTCTGCTGCCGTCGGTATGGATAAGGCGGTTTTCAAACAGGTGTTAAAAGCCGCAGGACTTCCCGTGCTCGATTGCTTGACCTTCACAAGAAAACAGTTTTCGGCAGATGAAGAAACGGTTGTTGCAGATGCCGAAAAAATCGGTTACCCCCTTATCGTAAAACCTGTAAATACCGGCTCGTCGGTTGGTATTTCCAAGGCAGAGAACAGGGGAGAACTTATAGATTCAATAAATCTTGCTTGCAGTTTTTCCGAAAGAGTGCTTGTTGAAAAGGCGGTTGAAAACCTGCGTGAGATAAATTGCTCTGTCGTCGGCACTGCAGACGATTACGAAACTTCGGTTCTCGAAGAACCCGTAATGCACGATAAGATTTTGTCCTATGATGATAAATACCGTGGTGAAAACCGTGCTAAAGACGGTGGAAGCAAGGGTATGGCATCAACAGGCAGAAAACTTCCTGCCGACCTTTCTCCCGAAAAGACTGCCGAAATACGTGAAATCGCAGGAAAAGCGTTTGCCGCCTTTGGCGCAAGCGGTGTCTGCCGCATAGATTTCCTTATGGATACTGCAAACGGCGATAAGGTATACGTAAACGAAGCAAACACAATCCCCGGTTCACTTTCTTTCTATCTGTGGGAAGCAACAGGCGTTAAATACCCCGCACTTATTGATAAACTTATATCCCTTGCGTTTGCCCGTCAGAGAACAAGAGAAAACACAATGTTCACAATAAATACCAATATCCTTTCCGAAAAATCCTTCGGATTCAAAGGATCAAAGGGAGCTAAAAACTAATGACGTCTTTGCTCATTAAACTTTTTGTAAAAAACAGCGAGAATGTAACAGATATCAAGGTCCGCACGAGTTACGGTAACCTCGGCGCAATTACGGGAATGTGTTGCAACCTTGTGCTTTTCGTAATAAAAATCACAATCGGTCTTGCATCGGGCGCATTCTCAATCATTGCCGACGCTTTTAACAACCTGACCGACCTCGGCTCATCTCTTATCACGCTTTTAGGCTTCAAACTTGCCGCAAAACCCGCTGATAAAGATCACCCGTTCGGTCATGGCAGAATGGAATACGTTTCTGCTTTCGTCGTTTCTGCGCTTATCATTATGGTCGGTTTTGAACTTTTCAAGGGCTCACTCGAAAAGATTTTCACACCCGAACTTCCAAACGTCAGTTGGATAACGATAGCGATACTCGTTGTGTCAATTGCCATTAAACTCTGGATGGGCATTTTCAACCGTACACTCGGTAAAAAGATAAGTTCCGATTCTCTTGTGGCCACGGCACAGGATTCCTTCAACGATTGCATTTCAACCTCTGCCGTTCTTGTGGCGACACTTCTTCTTCGTTTCGCAAATATCAACGTTGATGCCTATGTCGGACTTGCGGTTGCTGTGTTTATAGTTTATTCGGGTGTCAAATCGGTAAAAGATACCCTCGACCCGCTTTTAGGACAACCTGCCGATAAAAAGGACGTTGAGCAGATTGAAAAAATAGTCAGCGAGATGCCTTACTACCTCGGCACTCACGATTTTATAATTCATAACTACGGACCGGGTAGAGTTTATTGCTCACTTCACGTCGAGGTGCCGCAGGACGTAGATATCCTTGCCTGTCATGAGGAAATTGACGACGTTGAAAAGCGCATCAAGGAAGAACTCGGTATCGAGGCGGTAGTACATATGGACCCCGTAGCCGTAGGCGATCCGTTTGTTGATGAGGCAAAGGAAATTTTCAAAAATATACTTAAAGAAATTGATGAAGAGTTAAAACTGCATGATTTCAGAATCGTTATGGGAAATAAGCGCACCAACGTTATTTTCGACGTAGTGTTGCCTCACGACCATAAAATTCAGGAAGCAGAACTCAAAACCTTAATTCAGTCAAAAGCCGATAGATACGATAAGGGCTTTTGCACTGTAATAACGGTTGACAGAGAATTTTAAGACAGGAGAATTATTATGTACGATATCGCAATTATCGGAGCAGGCGCATCCGGTCTTGCCGCCTCAATCTTTGCTAAAAAAGAGAATAGAAATATCGATGTCGTACTTTTCGACAGGGCAGACAGGGTAGGCAAAAAGATTGCAACGTCGGGTAACGGACAGTGCAATATTACGAATGCAACCCCCGATATTTCACGCTATCACGGTGACCCTACCTTCGCAAAAAAGGTAATAGATAATTTTCCACCCGCCGAGCAACAAAGATTTTTCGAAGAATGTGGCATTATGCTGAACTTTGAAAATTCAGGTAAGGCGTATCCCATGTCTTATCAGGCGTCAAGCGTTGTTGATGCTTTGCGTTTTCGCGCCGCTGAACTCGGTGTTGAAATCAAGACTTCTTGTAGGGTCGAGTCGGTTTCCAAAAAAGAAAACGGCTTTTCGGTAAAATATGAAGGCGGTTGTGTTACCGCTAAAAACGTTATAGTAGCTGCAGGCGGCATAGCAGGAGGAAACCTCGGCAGTGAGGACGGATATAATGTCCTTAAATCCTTTGGCCATAAGGTTACTTCCCTTCGTCCTGCAATCGTTCAACTTAAATCAAACGAACCCTTTATCCGTTCGCTCAAGGGCGTAAAACTTTTTGCAAAACTCACGGCACGTTCGGGTAAAAATACATATTCAGCAGACCCATCAGACTTTCTTTTCACAGATTACGGTATTTCGGGTCCTGCCGTGCTGTCCCTTTCAAGTCATTATAAAGAGGGGGAGAAATTTTCGGTTTTTGCCGACCTTTTACCCGATTCAAACGAGGAAAAAACCTGTAAGTTCCTGTCATTCAAGCGCGCCGCCTTTGGCAACCGCACGGCTGACGAACTTTTTGCAGGGCTCGTTCATAAAAAGATAGGCATTGAACTTGTGAAATTGGCAAAAATTGCCCCATCTTCCAAAATCGGAGATATAAGTGATGAAAAAATCAAATCACTTGCATCTCTTGTCCATAATCTGCCCTTTAATATCACGGGCACAAACGGTATGAAAAACGCACAGGTAACTGCGGGCGGAGTTGATACTAAAGACTTTTGCGCCGATACTATGATGTCGAAACTTCACGACGGCCTTTTCGCTACGGGAGAAGTGCTTAACGTAGACGGTGACTGCGGCGGCTTTAATCTCTGTTTTGCTTGGGCTTCGGGCAAAGCGGCAGGAATAGCGGCGGCAAAAAGGGTGGGTAAATAGTATGAAATATCTGCTCAAAAATATATTTTTACCTTTGGATGCCGATTTTTCTGATATAGCAAAAACACTCGAAGACCTTGTAGGCGCTTCGGGTGTTGTTGAAAGTGCATACCTTTTCAAGCGCTCGGTAGATGCGAGAAAAAAACCGCTCTTAAAATTTTGTTGCTCGGTTGTGGCAACTCCTAAAGATAAGGGCAAATTCCTTAAAACATTCAAAAAATACGCCCCCGAGGAATATAAAGAAATTGAATATTCAGTTCCTGCCGCAAAAAGCGATTTGCGACCCGTCGTGGTCGGCTTTGGACCTGCAGGTATGTTTGCGGCGCTCAGTCTCGCTCGTGCGGGACTTAACCCTGTCGTTTTAGAAAGAGGCGCCGATGCCGACACACGAATTTCCGATGTCGAGAATTTCAAGCGAAGCGGCAACTTGAACTTAAATTCCAATATTCAGTTCGGCGAGGGCGGTGCAGGCACATTTTCTGATGGCAAACTCACTACCGGTATCAAGGATCCCCGATGCCGCGCGGTACTTGGCGAATTTGTCCGCTTCGGCGCAAATGATAATATTTTATATGAATCAAAAGCGCATATAGGTACTGACGTTCTGGTCGGTGTCATCAAAAACATCCGCCGCGAGATAATAAAACTCGGCGGAGAGGTGCGCTTTAATAACAAACTAGAAAACATAACCTTCTTTGATGGAAAGGTAACTGAAATCACAGTATCTTCCGATGATGGCGTGTATACCTTGCCTTGCACCGATTTGATACTCGCAATCGGTCATTCAGCAAGAGATACCTTTGAGTATTTGCATTCGGCAGACGTGCCGATGACCTCAAAACCGTTCGCAATAGGTGCCCGAATTGAGCATAGCCAGGAGATAATTAATCTTTCCCAATACGGTGTTAAAAACGTGTCAGAACTCGGAGCCGCCGATTATAAACTTTCCTGCCACCTCGAAAACGGTAGGGGAGTATATACATTTTGTATGTGTCCGGGCGGTTATGTCGTTAACGCTTCGAGTGAAAAGGGCGCCGTCGTCACAAACGGTATGAGTTATAACGCCCGAAACGGCAAAAACGCAAACTCGGCTTTGCTTGTCGGCGTTGATGAAAGGGATTTCGGCGAGGGTGTGCTCGCAGGTATGTATTTCCAAAGGAAAATCGAACAAGCGGCTTTTGAACTTACAAATTCCTATAAAACCGTGTCACAGACGGTTGGTGACTTTATGAACGGCAGGTCGGGTAACCGCTCTGAAACATTAATCCCCACCGTGTCACCCGATACCCACTATGATGACCTTGCAAAAATTCTGCCTCACGACGTAATAATTTCGATGAGACAGGGAATTGCAAAATTCGGCAAAATGATTAAGGGCTTTGATGACCCTGAAGCAGTTTTAACAGGTCCCGAAACCCGATCATCATCACCCGTAAGAATAATTCGAAACGATAAATTCCAAAGTGTTTATCCGGGACTTTACCCTTGCGGAGAGGGTGCAGGTTATGCGGGCGGCATTATGTCGGCGGCAGTTGACGGACTTCGTGTAGCTGAAATCATAATCGAAAAATATAAAGAGGTTTAATTCATGAACTTTAGATTGGCAACAGAGGGTGACCTTCCAAAAATCAAAAGCTTTTTCGGTAAGGTCATAGCCGATATGAAAAGCAAGGGCAACGTAATTTGGGATGATGTTTACCCCTTTTGCGCCTTTCCCGAGGATATCGAAAAAAAGCGCCTTTACCTTGTTTTCGATAATGATACCTTGCTCTCGGTATTTGCTCTTTGTGAGTGGAGCGATGGGGAAGACGCAGTCGAATGGCAGGATAACACCGCAAAACCGCTCTACCTTTATAGATTTGCAACCAACGTTGAATATTTGAGAAAAGGCATTGGCGAAAAGGTTGTAAAAGAGGCAATCGAAATTTCAAAAGAACTCGGTGCCGAGTATTTAAGACTGTTTGTGGTAAAATCCAACACTCCCGCCGTCGAGCTTTATAAGAAGATGGGATTTTCCGTGGCTAAAGGCACCTTCCATATCTCAATGGGCGAAGCCCTCACCCTCGACGAATACGGCTTCGAAATAAGACTTTAAAATTCGTGCCGCAGGCACACCTTACTTCTTCACTATTACTTCTTACCTCTTACTTAAAAAAAGCACCCTCACGGGTGCTTTTTTATCTGCAAAACCTGTGTTTGCCTATCGTCTTGATCAGCGGCCGTGACCATATCCAGGAACTCGTTGCGGTTGATGGGTTGAAATAATAAATTGCGCCGCCGCTTGGATCGTATCCGTTGAGTGCATCTCTTGCCGCCGAATACGCTGAATCGGCAACCGGTTTGTCAAATTGACCGTCGTCAAGACATGAAAATGCGCCCTTCTGGTAAATCACCCCTGCAACCGTGTCGGGAAATGAGGGGTGCTCGGTGCGGTTCATAACAACAGCGCCTACCGCCACTTGTCCCGTGTATGGCTCTCCTCTTGCTTCGGCTGAAATTAGTCTTGCCAAAAGATAATAGTCGGAAGATGCGTAACCCGATGCGCCCGTGTTGGTGGAGGGTAAACCTATCTTTTGCAAAGTGGCAGGTCCTGCAATGCCGTCCGCTTTCAGCCCATTCTTTTTCTGAAATGCTTTTACTGCATCTCTTGTTTTTGTTCCGTAAATGCCGTCTACCGCGCCGCTGTAATATCCCCAATTCTTAAGACGTGTCTGAATGTTCCTCACTTCACTGCCACGTGAGCCTATCTTTGAAAGGGCAGAAACACTCAAAATCGCACCGCTTATTATACATATTATAATAATAGCGCCGACGACACCTAAAATCCTTTTCTTCATATTTGTCTCCTTTGTTTGTGCTATATACACATTATTTCCAAAAAACTTCAACAAAAACACTCAGTTTTTGGCATTTTGTGGAAAATAAAAAAAGTTTTAAAAAAATTAAAAAAAGTGTTGACATTGCTACGGGGTTGTGGTAATATAATCGAGCGCCCTAAAAAGCGGGGTGCAGATGGACCTTGAAAATTAAACAACGAAAAAGGACCCGAAAATTATTTTTGAGTAAAAACTCAAGTAATTTACGAGGACAACACGCAAAAGCATGTTGGACTGAG
>JAFYSP010000008.1 GCA_017559305.1 Clostridia bacterium | reverse complement strand
GGTGTCGGGTATCGTTTGGAGGGTAAACAATGACAAATAAGATTTTTCGATCTATCGTATCTGTGGCAATGGTTGTTCTTGTTGCCAGTTTGTTTATAGCCAGCTCATTTCTCTATGATTATTTTAACCGATCACAGGTCAATCAGTTAAAAGAGGAACTTTCCTTAGTCGCTGAAAACGTTGACAAGGTTGGTACCGAATATTTTGACAATTTTGATTCCTCTATTTTTCGTTTTACATTAGTTTCTTCTGATGGCTCTGTTCTTTATGATTCACAAGCAAAAGCGGGGGAGATGGAGAACCATCTTGAACGTGAAGAAATTTCAGAAGCTCTGAAGGATGGGTCCGGCAGTAGTGCTCGTTACTCCTCTACATTAACAGAGAGAACTTTTTATGAGGCAACTCGACTTGAAAACGGAAACGTACTTCGCATCTCGGTAAGCCAGATAACCGTAGGAGCATTGATTTTGGGAATGCTTCCTGCTATTTGTGCCATCATATTAATTTCGGTTGTTGTTGCACTTATCATGTCTCATAAAATGGCAACGGCAATTGTGAAGCCCCTTAACAAGCTTGATTTGGAGAATCCCACCGAGATTGAAACTTATGAGGAATTAACTCCTATTCTAACTAAAATCAACAAGCAGCACAAAGAGATCACGAGGCAAATGCAGGATCTGCGCAGGATGTCTGATGAGTTTGAGCAGATTACAAACTCAATGAATGAGGGACTTGTTTTGCTCGATGATAAAGGGACTACCTTAAGCATCAATGCTGCAGCAAAGAAACTATTTGGTGTTGACTCTGATGTGGTCGGTCGAAATTTTCTTACGGTAGATCGCGGTGCCGATATGCGTCACGCTATTGAGAAGGCTCTTAAAGGTAAACACGGTGAATTTAGAGAAGAACGTAACGGCAATGAATATCAGTTTGTAGTTAACCGTACCGAGTCTGAAGGAAAAACAGTTGGTGTCGTTATTTTATGTTTCGACGTAACCGAGACGGCTTTTGCAGAGCGAAATCGTAAAGAATTCACAGCCAACGTTTCGCACGAACTGAAAACACCCTTGCAGTCAATTATCGGTAGTGCCGAATTGCTTGAGAACGGTCTTGTGAAACCTGAGGATACCGAACGGTTTGTAGGTAATATCAAAAAAGAAGCTTCACGTCTTGTTGCGCTAATAAATGATATTATTCGTTTGTCTCAACTCGATGAGGACAGTGAGCCTGCTACCGAATCGGTAGATCTATATGAACTATCAAAAGAAGTTATTGAAGTGCTTTCTGTTTCTGCCGCTAAGAGACAGGTGAACCTTGAACTTAAAGGAGAATCCTGCGTAATTAAAGGCATTCGCAGATATCTCTACGAAATCATTTATAACCTTTGCGATAATGCGATTCGCTACAACAAGGAAAACGGAAAGGTTATTATTGATGTTTCTCAAAAGGATGGAAACACAGTGCTTTCCGTAACCGATACCGGAATTGGTATCCCTGCAGAGCATCAATCACGTATCTTTGAACGTTTTTACCGCGTGGATAAAAGTCATTCAAAGGAAACCGGCGGAACAGGTCTTGGTCTTTCAATTGTAAAGCATGCGGTCGGTTACCACGACGGAACCATCAAGCTTGATAGTAAGGTT
>JAFYSP010000001.1 GCA_017559305.1 Clostridia bacterium | reverse complement strand
TACTTTTTCCAAAGCTCATAAGTTGATTGCCGCCTTAATGGTAGTATGCATGCTCGTTGTATGCTTTCCTTTAAGTTTAATCGCATCTGCTTATCAGCTTAATGCCGAAACAGTACTTGACGACGTTGATTTCGATGAAAATAATATCGTGCTCAATCTCGGTGTTTTGGCAGACCAGCACATCTCCTATTCTTCCTACAGTCACACCACTATCAAGAACAGAGCACAAATTTATGCAAACATAGTTGCCGCTCTTGATAAGGCAGCAGGGAAGAAACTTCACGGTGTTATCAGCTGTGGTGACTACACAGACCACGGTAACGTTTATCAGGCAGAAAGCTTTGCATCTGCATCTAAAGTAATTTTCGATGCAATCAATGCCGATGCTGCTGCAACAGGTGTTACCACCAAGTTTATGTTGTCATACGGTAACCACGATACATCTTGGGGTACAATGATGCCTATTTCCGAATATGCTTACGATTATAGCAGCCTTGTTAGTTCCAATAAGGCAACCTACAATTTTGATAATATAAGCACATCTGGCAACAGCAACACATGGGAAGAACTCCTTAACGAGTATGGACTTCTCGATGACCAGGGCGCAATTTCCTGGGACGATGCAGATGGCGACGGTGACGATGATTACCTCGAAGGTACATATCTCTATTCCATCACTGCAGAAAATGGCAAAAAGTACTATTTCATAGGCCTTGAAACCATTTCCTATGCTCCCAACGAATATCACGCAACCACAATCAAGTGGCTTGACAAAAAACTTGCTGAAATCACTAAAGCAGATCCTACTGCATACGTTTATATAGCATCTCACGCTCCTATTGCAGGCAGCGGTATCTACGGTACAGATGCTACCTACGATAAGAATGCAGGTTGGGGCTCAACAGATAATAACGTAGTTCATAACGTACTTAAGAAATATCCTCAGGTAGTTTATTTCTCAGGTCACACTCACTACGGCACAATGCCTGAAACCGCAATTATGACCGATACTTATACAGCAATCGCAGTAAGTGCTATGTCTGAAAGCGGTATCTTCTCAGGTTCTTCGGGTTACGATTATGATAATGCCGGCACATCAAGTATGAAGAACATCGGTTTCGGTCTTCTCGTTCAGGTTGATGCTAACGGCAATCAGAGAATCATAAGAGTTACTACTCCCACCGATTACAACAACGTAAAGCTTATGGACTTTACAACAACAGAAAACAGCTATACTATTGGCGGCAACGCAGGTAACTTCAATCAGGTTATCTTCAATAGTGCAACCGTTAATGAAAGCGCACTCAACGGCTATACACCCGTAATGTACGGCGATGCATACTTAATGCCCACTCCCGATGCAGAGAATTCTCACTTGAGATATTATTCCAAAGAGCGTGGCGAAGGTGCAAAGATCGCTTTCGATGCAGATGATAAGATAACTCTTTCCAATGCAGTATTTTCTAATAAGAACGGTCTTTCTGCAAAGGTAACCTTCAATACCGCTACTGCAGACAGAAATATCCTTCAGTATCGCGTAACCTTTAAGAATGAATACGGCGCAGTCCTTAAAACACAGATGTTCGCAGGTAATATTTATGATATTACAACAGGTGTTTCCAAGGGTACAACTCACCGCGACGCTACCGAACTTTCTTATACAGTAAACGGAATCACAACTGCAAAGTCAAACATCTATGCAGAAGTAGTTGCAGTTGATGAATATTTCAATACATCTGCTCCTATCGTTTCTAACCTTATCACTCCTGAAGATGCAGGTGATGCACCCACCTTCAATGCAGCGGTAAACTTCAACCACTTCGATAATATTCAAGCGGTAAGCAAGGCAAAGGCTGATAATGGATTTACTTACACAACTGATGAAAAGAAATTCATTTCAAATCAGCATGATTATTTTGAAGTTGCTGCAGGATACAAGTCACTCACAGCCACCTGGACACAGTCGGGAATTGCTTCTCAGGGTTGGTCAAAGACAACCTTCTGGACCTCTCCCGCAGGATATACCGCATGGCAGAGCGCTGTAAAAAATGGAAATGCCGGCTGGAACACCAACCAGTTATATGCAAAATATTCTACACCTTTCGATGAGAACGATACCTTCGTATATCAGGTAACTCTTAACGCTACTAAGAATAACGGCGGTGAAGTTCGAATCAACTTCCGTTCAGAAGACGGTGCAAACCGTTCAAGTTCAGGTAATGATATTGACCGTCAGGGTCTTAAACTCACAACCGGCGGTGTTGCTCTTACAAGAGGTCATTCACTTCCTGATTATGCAACATCTACCGCATTCAAACTCACATCCGACGGCAAAGACCACGTTGTAACAATCCTTTCTGCTCCCGAGTGGACATCAGTCTGGATTGATAACGAGCCCATCTTTACCAAGGTTGCATATCCCACTAACGACGTTGTTACAACACTTTATCCCTCAACTACAATGTGGGTATATAACTACGATGTAGTTGCAAAGGATTTCTATCTCTGGGATTACAACGGAGAGGATGCTCCTGCTACAGTAGGACCAAATGAACTCTCCAATGCTTCTAAACTCAATCTGTCAGTAGACTCAACAATAAAGTCTATTTTCACACCTTCTTCCGATGGATTCCTTTTCGATCTTTCTCAAGCAGGTTATGATACAATAGGTCAGTCCAACGTTAACATAGACTACTATGTATATCCCTTCGGCTATCAGGTATATCCTTTTGCTGCCAACGATACTTGGAGCATTGAATATGACCTCACAGCAACCGACTTTATCTCTACAGGTGACCCAAGAGTTAAGTTCACTCTCGGTAGTGTAACCACAGCAGGTGGTGTTACCAAAGAAGTTACCGTTATGATGCAGGGTAGAACACAGTTTATCGTTGATCCGGTTGTAGGTTGGAAGTCAATCGCCGATACCATGGTAGGTTGGAACGCAGAGGGCGCAACAACCCACTTCAAGTACACTGTAAACGGTGACAAGAGCATTGTATACGAGATTTCTCAGGGCTCTAATAAGTACACCTATACTTATGACCTTGAAACTGTATTCGGTGCAGGATACACCTTTACTCCCGGCGTTTCTTTGAGCTACAAGAAGGCAAAGATGGATGTAAAGAACATTAAACTTTGCATAAACGGTAAATACGGTACAGCCATCGAGGGAATGACAGTTCCCACCGAGCAGAACAACCTTTTGAACACCAATGTAAATTGGACATCTAATTATAATGGTAAGATTTTTGCTCCTCAGTTCTCAGGAAACAGTGCATACTTCAATAACTACTGTGAAGCACAGAAAGCAAACAATATTTCCGCTTTCTATACAGGATATACTATTGATCCTATGCCTAACTACGGTTATGAGCAGACAAAGAGCTATGTAGTTTCAATGAATGTCAAGAAGGCAAACCGTGCAACCGATCCTATCTATGGCGGTACAAGCGGCGCTTATACTTCAAGATTCTACCTCGTATTCGGTCAGTATGCCGGCAAGGAAGTTTCCGTATTCATTGATGATGCTAATATTTACACCTTTATGAACGGTGCATATTCCAACTTTGCATCACCCGTTATAAAATCTATCGGTCTTAACGAATACTATCGTTACACCGCAAGCATCACTCCATTCGGAGTAACCTTGTATATCAATGGTGTTAAGGTACATACAATTGAATTCTCTGATCCTTCTCTCTTTGTTCCTAACGTTGATTTCCGTATAAACGGCACAGAAATGTGGTTTAAGGACGTTACTATCTGGGAGAATACCGAAAACGGTCAGCTCTACTATGATAAGATCAACGAAAAGTATCAGTACCTCACCACTTCAAAACCCGGTGTTCGTCTTGATTACTCTCCTGAAGATCAGGCAACTCTTGATGAGGTTAAGGCAGCTCTCAATTCCTTCGACGGAAAAGACAGCACACCGTTAAGACCATATCTCTCAACTCTTAACAGTCTCAGCCTTCCCACAGTTGTTAACAACCTCGTAGCTGATGGTACAGCAGCTGTTGGCTCTTCTGCTAATAAGGTACTTGGTCATAATACCGATAGCGATTGGAACTATGGCAACCTCGTTCTCTTCGCCGGAGATTCTCCCTTCACACCTGCTGATGACTTCATCGTTGAAGCAGACCTCTACTTTACTGACGTTTGGTACAACACACGTATCGGCTTCGCTCTCAATAACGTAGCTGATGGTGACCTTATGATTCAGCAGAATGCACAGTTCGTTAATACTCAAGCATCAAGCTGGAGCCAGAACTATGCTACCACAAACGGTACAAGAGCTACATGTAAGAATTTGGCTAACCAGTGGCATGTTAAGTACATCGTAAAGGGTGGCGAAAGCATTAGGACTGTCATCACCGACTTGAGAGATGGCTCACTTGTTTTCGATTACACAGCTCCTTGGGATGCACTCAGAACTGCTTCTACAAATAAAGAGTATTTCAGCCCCGTATTCTACTATGCTTGCTGCTCTGTAGAACTTAAGAACATCTACGTTGGTTACGACGTAACAGATGCTAAAAACGCTCTTAGCGATACAGTTGCAGAATATGCAGTAAAGGATACTGAAGGATTCTCAGCAGAAACAGTCAAGAACTTTACAGATGCACTTGCTACTGCAAATAAGATTCTCGGTGCATACGAGCAGTATTCAAATGCTGAAATCAATGCAGCAGGCGAAGCAATCGTTTCTGCGTTCGGCGCACTCAAGAAGGAAGACATTAAAGTTAACGTTGGCGATCTTGAAATCAACGTCGCTCCCGATGAAGAAATCGTTGTAAACGATAGAATTGAAACCAAGTTCATTCTCGGTTGGTTGAATCCTGACGGAACAACATACGAAGGCACAACCTACATTCCGGGACTTGTAGCACAATTTGTTGAAACCAAGATGATGACAGTTAAGTATCAGCTCGGCAGAACAAGCAATGCAATCCGCTATATTGCATCTGTTGATGAAACCGAAAGATATTTGACAGTTGGCTGGCTCTTCTCAATCAAGAATACCAATCCTGAAAAGGACGGCGTAAACGTTGTTGAAAAGAGTTCTACAAAAGTTTACTCAAGTTTGCTTGCAAACGGAGTAGAAAAGACCACAGCAGACGTATATGGTGATGTTGATTATTCTAAATACTTCTATGTATTTGAGATTACAGATATCCCCGAAGCATCAGCAGATACAGTTATTTACGTAAGACCTTACGTTGAAATGAACGATGGCAGAATCGTTTACGGCGACATATCCGAAAGAAGCCTCAACCAACTTAAAGTTCAATAATATGGAAGGAGAAAAACAAAATGAAGAAATATGAATCACCCGAATTTCTCCTTACTAAATACCAAGTAGATGAGTCAATCGCTGTTGAAGTTTCCGGTATGTATACTGAAGAAAACGGAGACCACAACACATTTGACGAAATGTTCGGTAACTAATTAAAAAAGAGCCATTCCTTCGGGAGTGGCTCTTTCAATTATGCGTTTTTTCGTTGCAACGCCTGATGCTAAAATAAAATAAAAAACGCTCTTGCATTTTCAAATATAATGATATATAATATCGGCGGTATTAAAATATCAGGTGATGTTATGTATTATTTATTGATGTTGGCAGGGGTAATGATCCTTGCTGTAAATTCCTCTTTCCAAAAATTATATCAAAAGCACGTCGGCTCATCGGTGGTTAAAGGACTTTTCTTCAATGCTCTTAACGGTATCGAAACAACCGTAGTGTTCTTTTTTGTTCATTTGGGATTATTCGGCATTGAAGGTTTCAATTTTTCTCCCTTTGCAATTATTTGCGCTTCGATAATGAGCATATTCTGCTTTTTATATGTAATACTCGGCTTTAAGATGATGAAAAAAGGCCCCATGACAAATTACACCCTCTTTTTAATGTCGGGCGGAATGATAATTCCTTATCTTTTCGGTATTATATTCCTCGGCGAGTTTCAGTCACTTACAGGTTGGCAAATTGCTTTGCGTATATTAGGTCTTGTACTTGTCGTGTCGGGTGTTGTCCTTTCAAACAGAACAAAAGAAAAAAGCACCAACGTAAAGGCGATTATTTTCTTGGGAAGTCTGATTTTCTTGTTCAACGGTATGGTAAGCGTGGCTTCAAAGGTTCATCAGTTGCCCGAATTTACCGAAATAGCAACCGCAACCACGGGATTTGTGTTTATTCAAGGTCTTGCTCAAGCGGTGCTTTGCTCGGCATCACTCCTTGTTATAGGACCAAAGCATAAGGAAGAATTAAAGGCGATCCCTAAATTCAAAGCATTGGGATTTTCAAGCGGAAACGCTATCGGAAGCGGTATTTACGTCGTTATTCAACTCCTTTGCGCGTCTAAACTTCCCGCATCGGTTTTGTTCCCGATGATAACGGGCGGAACAATCATTTTTTCTGCCTTGGCAGGTCGCTTGGCGTTTAGGGAAAAAATCACAAAAAACACTTTGATAGGTATAATTCTTTGCTTTGTCGGAACGTTGCTTTTCCTATAATTTCAATAAATGCTCTGTGAAATTTTGCAGAGCATTTTTATTTGGCTTTTCAAGTAAAAAAGAGTAGAAATTGTTGTGTGGTAGTGGTATAATAATTCTATGAATGAATATAAGAGATCTTTTAGTAAAAAAATATCAAAAATCCTCGCAATAATATTGGTTTTTCTTGTGTTTGTGACTGCTTCGGTAGCGGTTGGAAATACACTTATCACCGAGTCGCATTACGTAATAGAAAGCGGCAAAATCCCGACCGAGTTTTCGGGATATAAAATGTTGCTCGTTACCGATTTTCACTCTGCCGAATTTGGCATTGATAATAGCCGACTCGTGCGAAAAATTAAAGAAGTGAATCCCGACGTGGTCTTGCTCGGCGGCGATATGGTGAACAGTCAGGAGGATGACGGCGCCGTATTTCTTTCTCTTTGCGACAGGATTGCAAGTGACTTTGAAACCTATTATATTTTCGGAAATCACGAACTTATTCAAGGGGAAGATTTTTGTCACTCTCTCGAAAGCAAATTGCAGAATGTCGGTGTGAACTGTCTTAATAATAAGAGCACCACTCTTAAAAAAGGAAATTCCGAGATTTCTCTTTATGGGCTTTGGTTCAACCTTCGTTATTATCAATCGGCAGATGCGGAAGAAAAATATGATTTTGAAATATCAAGCGCCGAAACCTTGCTCGGCAAATCTTCTGACGGATTTAATATTCTCTTGACCCATAGTCCCACCTATTTTGATACCTACAGCGAGTGGGGTGCAGACCTGACACTTGCGGGACATATGCATGGCGGAATGATAAGACTGCCGTTTTCAGGTGGCGTTTTCAGTCCTGAAAAAGACTTTTTTCCCGAGTATGATGCAGGTCTTTTTGAAAATGGCGAAAATAAAATGATAGTATCCCGAGGCCTTGGAAACGGTCATGCAGGATTCAGAGTTTTCAATCCGCCCGAAATTGTAATTATTGAACTTAAATCAGATTAAGGTGTAAAGATATATGCAAAAAAATACTATATACGAAAAATTCGGCATATCAAACAAAGTGTTGGAACTTTCCGATTCGATAATTTCTTCACTTCGCGAAAGATTCGATAAAATTGATGAGATAGCCGAGATAAACGCCGCAAAGGTTTTGTCGGCTTTTCAGGAAAACAGAGTAAGCGCCGCTTGCTTTGCAGGTACTACGGGTTACGGTCACGATGACCTCGGCAGAGACACTTTAGAAAAGGTTTATGCAAGTGTTTTCCATACCGAAGCGGCATTGGTCCGCCCACAAATCACCTGCGGTACACATGCACTTGCCACCGCCCTTTCGGCAAACCTTTTGCCGGGAGATGAACTTTTATCTCCCGTAGGCAGACCTTACGATACACTCGAAGAAGTAATAGGTATTCGCCCTTCTGCTTGCAGTCTTGCTGAATTCGGTGTTACGTATCGTGAGGTGGATTTACTTCCAAACGGCGATTTTGATTATGAGGGCATAAAAAACGCCATAAACGAAAAAACAAAACTCGTCACAATTCAGCGCTCAAAGGGATACAGTATGCGTCCCACACTCTCGGTTGAGAGAATAGGAGAACTCATAGCTTTTATTAAGAATATTAAACCTTCTGTCAAGGTTATGGTTGATAATTGCTACGGCGAATTCGTCGAAACCATCGAGCCGAGTGACGTAGGCGCTGATATGACTGTTGGCTCACTTATAAAAAATGCAGGTGGCGGTCTTGCTCCCATAGGCGGATATATCTGCGGCACAAAAGAGTGCATTGATAGATGCTCAAACCGTCTTAATGCCCCCGGCATCGGCGCTGACGTCGGCGCAAGCCTTTCAATCATGAAGGATTTTTATCAAGGATTTTTCCTTGCTCCGACAGTAACGGCAGGAGCGCTCAAAGGCGCAATCTTTGCTGCTAACCTTTATGAAAAACTCGGTTACCATACAGTTCCGAACGCTACAGAGGACAGATTCGATATTATTCAGTCGGTAGAACTCGGCTCTAAAGAAGCAATGTGCGCTTTTTGTGAGGGTATTCAGGCGGCGGCTCCCGTCGATTCCTATGTAACCCCAATTCCTTACTTAATCCCAGGTTATAATGATGACGTTATAATGGCGGCAGGCGCTTTTGTTCAGGGTTCTTCTATTGAACTTTCTGCCGACGGACCGATAAGAGAACCCTATGCAGTTTATTTTCAGGGCGGTCTTACCTGGAACCACGCAAAACTCGGAATTATGATGTCTTTGCAATACCTTGTTAATGCAGGCATTGTTAAATTATAAAATCTAAAAATACATATTTTAAGGAGAAAACTATGTCACACGGATTTTGGCTTTATGCTAACGAACTGCTTCCTTACGCAAAGGAATATGTGTTCAAATCAAGTTTCGAGGCAAAGAAAGGCGCTACAATGACGGCTAATATTTCAGCCGATACAAGATACCGCCTTTACGTTAACGGAAACTTTGTCTGCGATGGCCCCGTAAAGGGAACACAGTATGACTGGGCTTATGAGCAGCCGGTTATCACCCCTTATCTTAAAGAGGGCAAGAATGATATTACAGTCCGCGTTCTTTACTGCCCCGCAGGAACAACAATCGCTCTTAACACCTTCCGTAAAGGACACGCAGCAATGTGGTTCGACGGAACAATCGTTGAGGACGGAGTAGAAAGAAAGTTTGTAAGTGATAATAACTTCACTTGTGAGAGAGTTGATTCTATCCGCTATAATTATCCCGATTTCGGACTTCTCGCTTCTATGCCTCCTTTTGAGGAGCATCTCGGCGAATATAAGACCACCGAGGTCGGCTGTCATAACGCTTCCGGCGTATCTCTTGACCGCTATACAGTTTACGGTGTTGATAGCATTTATCCTTTGGTACCTCGCACAATTCCTCTCCTCATTCCAAATGCTCCCAAGAAATTCTCACTCGTAAAGAGCGGCAAGGGCTTTGTTGAGATTGATGCAGGCGAGTACGTAACAGGTATGATCGACCTTAAATTCAAGGGCGAAGCAGATAAGAAGGTTAAGATTACCTATGCAGAATGCTATTATCTTGATAGCGCTACCGAAAAGGATAAGCGTGACGATACAAGCGGTAATATCTTCGGTTCAACCGAGAGCGCAGTGCTCACAGGTAAAGACCAGTCTTTCGCACCCCTCACCTACAGAGCATTCCGCTATATCCGTTTTGATACCGATGCTGAGAATTTCGAACTTGACCTTGAAAACTCAACCTTTGCAGAACTTTACTATCCTCTCGATATAACTGCAAAGTTCAATTGCTCTGACGAGTATTATAACCGTATGTGGAATACCTCTATCCACACCTTGCTTTGCTGTATGCATGAACTTGTTGTTGACTGTCCTTACTATGAGCAGCAGCAATATGATATGGACGGCGAACTTCAACTCTTGTATTCACATTGCCTTTCTACCGATACCCGTATGATCAAGAAGGTAATCTCCAATATGGCTCATTCACAGATTCCGGGCGGTATGCTTCAGGCAAACTATCCTTCTGTTATCAATCAGATTATTGCTGACTTCCCGATTTTCTGGATCTTTATGCTTGTTGATTACCTCCGCAGAACAGGTGATAAGACCTTCGTTGCAGAGATGTACGGCGTAATGCAGAAACTTCTCGACGTATATCACAGAAGACTTGCAGATAACGGACTTGTCGGCAGAACTGAATATTGGCAGTTCGTTGACTGGGTACCCGGTTGGGAATATGGCGTACCCCTTTTCGGCACAGATGAACTTATGACAATCGACAGTATGCTCTATGCCGCAGGTCTTGGCACCGCTGTTGAACTTTCAAAGGCGCTCGGTAACGATGGCTTTGCCGCAGAGTATCAGAAGAGAAAAGATAACGTTTTAGCCGCTGTCAATAAACTTTGCTATGACGAGCAGGACGGTCTTTACAGAACAGGTGTAGAAACCAAGAACTATACACAGCACACGTCGGTATGGGCAGTTCTTTCAGGCGCAGTAGAGGGCGATGCCGCAACCGAACTTATGAGAAGAACAATGGATAAGGATTTGCCCAAGTGCTCCTTCTCTATGAATCACTTTATGTTCCGTGCTCTCGAAAAAGCAGGTGTATATGATGAATATGCAACCAAGGTTTTCGATGGTTGGAAGAAGATGCTCGATCAGGGTTGCACCACTTGGTGTGAAAACCCCGACTCTCCCCGAAGTGAATGCCACGGTTGGTCAGGCGCACCTATTTATGAATTCTCTGCAATAGTGCTCGGCGTTCAGCCTGCAACCTATGGTTTCGGCAAGGTAACCGTTAAACCCGACTTCAGCGTTGGCGGATTAAACTTTGCAAACGGCTCTGTCCCTACACCTTACGGTACTGTAGACGTTGCTTGGGAGAAGAAGGACGGCAAGGTATCATTTGAAGTCAAGACTCCTGCAAACAGCGGAATTGAACTCACGGTAGTTCTCCCCGGATGCGATGCAGTAGTCACAACCGAAAATACCTACAAAGCAGAAATCAACCTTTAATATCAAATAAAAAAGCACCGCATGAGCGGTGCTTTTTTCATTCCTATTTATTATTCAACAACTGTTCGTATTCGATTCCGAATAAATCTTTCTTTATTTCGTCGGGAAGTTTGTTTATTATTCTATCAAGTTTTTCAACTCTATTTCTTGTCTCGTCAAGCGCTTCAAGGATTGATTCAATATGACATGATACCATAAACAGTTTTGATTTACACGCTTCATATTTATCTTTGTAGGTCATAATTTTCACTCCAAACTAAAAAATGCGCAGCCGAAGCCGCGCATGAAAAACGCAGTCTCGACCTGCTGCGACACAGTTCTCTAGTCATCAAAACGGACATGAAGATGCCAAGACATACATTTTTGCTAAAATAGTATGCCGCTTTAATGACAAAAATATTAAACTGTGTCGCAAGTAAATTTTAGCATAAGTTATTCCATTATGCAAGAAATTTATAAAAACAAAAATCCGATGAGAATTCTCATCGGATTTTCAACTATTTATTTTCCTTTATAACTAATATAAGTTTTCTTGCAAGTTTTACACCTTCGCATACGATAACAGGTATTACCGCAAGTAAAATGCCTACCCACCAACAATTTGAACTGATCACTGCAAGTCCTAATAAAGAACTTACAGGGGACAAGGTTGCAATAATCAGCAATAAAATACAAATAACGAAACTTGCGAGTATTTCCTTGTTTTTCAAAATGCCCACTTTGACGATTGACTCACTTGCCGAACGTAAATTAAATGAGTGCAAAGCAGATGCAAGGGATAAAACGATAAAGCAAAGGGTGTATCCCGCCTCGATGTTTCCACCGCTCATGGCTTTTCCGAGTATAAAACCAATAGCGGTCACAAGTCCCAAAACTCCGCTCTGCCAGAAAATATCAATCATAACGTCTTTTGTAAAGAAGAATTCTTTTTTATCTCTCGGCGGTATGTTCATTGTGGATTTTTCGGGCGGCTCACTGCCTATAGCAAATGCGGGTATGGTTGCTACAACCATGCTTATCCAGATAAGCGCCGCATTCGGTAAAGGAATTACGCCGAATACCGAGATTATTATAAGCGATGAAATAATCAAACCTAAATATGTGCTTAAGATATAGGTGGCGGCTTTTCTTATATTGTAAAAAGCGGCTTTTCCGAGTTTTATCGCTTCAACAAGGGTTGAATACTTGTCGTCCTGAAGCGTGATGTCAGAGGCGTTTTTAGCAACGTCTGATCCCCACTCGCCAAGCGCACAGCCAATATCTGCGGTACGGAGTGCTTTGGCATCCTCGACACCATCACCCGTTATGATTACAGACTCTGACTTTGCCTGTAAAACCTTTACAATACGGAGCTTGTCCGCAGGTGTGATTCTTGCAAAGACCGATATTCCGTCAATTTTGTTTTCGAGTTCTTCATCCGACATTTTTGCCAGATCTTCGCTCGAAACAGCGCTCATTCCGGCATATAAAATTCCGAGTTCAGTCGCAACCGCACAGGCGGTGAGCAGATTGTCACCCGTTACCATAATGGTTCGTATTCCTGCGCTTTTAGCAATAGAAACAGATTCTTTTGCATCCTCGTAAATGGGATCGCTGATTGCGATAAGACCTGAGAAGGTCATTTCGTTTTCGATTTCTTCGGGGGAGGGATTCAACGGAGCGCTTTCAAGCAACTTGTATGCAACAGCGATGACACGCAGTCCTCGCATAGCCATTCCTTCAAGACACTTGTGCGCCTTTTCGGTATCAAAAGGCAGACAATTATTAATAATAATTTCGGGAGCACCCTTTGTTATAGCGTAGACCTTGCCGTCTATCATATTTATCGTGGTCATAAGTCGTCTTTGCTTGTCAAAGGGGAGAGAGGATAGTCTCGGACAGGTGGAGTCGAGGTCCTCTTTGCCACGCTTGAAACTTTCTGCCATAGCCGCAACGATTGCCGCTTCGGCAGGCTGACCTGATGCTATCGGCTTTCCGTTTTCAAATTGTAAAGTCGCATCGTTGCATATTGCGGCAAGAGATAAAACACTGGCGGCTGAAGAAGGGAGATTTTCGGCGTTTTCGGAATAATCACAAATGCTTTCGCCATCGTAAATATAAGCAACTTTGTTTTGGTTGCTTGTCATGTTTCCGGTTTTGTCACAGCAAATAACCGAAATGCTTCCGAGACTTTCAAGGGTTGAAAGATTTTTAATAATAGATTTTTTTGCGGCGGCTTTTTTGAGGCTAATCGAAATTATAACACTTGTAGCCGCTATCAATGATTCGGGAATGAGGGAAGCAAAAAGAGTTGCTGCCGAAGTAACAAGAGAAATAAATCTTATTGAAAAACTTTCTCTGTTAATTAAAAGTCTTATAAATCCTATTAAAAATACAACACCGCAAAGGGCAAGTAAAACCACAAGAATTTTAGTTGAAGCGCTTATTATTCGGGCTTTCAAAGGTGAAGAAGAAATGGTTTTGTCTACTTCGTTGATTGCTTCAATTCTGCCGATTTCGGAGTTCATACCCGTTGAAACCACAACTGCAGTTGCTTCGCCTGATTTCACAGAGCAACCCGAGTAAACCATATTTATTCTGTCTTCAATAGGCGTTATGTCGTCAAGTACGACGTCACTTTGCTTTTCTGCAGGAGCACGGTCGCCCGTGAGATAGGATTCGTCACAGTGGAAATTTTTGCAATCGAGTATTCTTGCATCTGCAGGTATGTAATCACCTGCGCTGAGGAATATAATATCGCCCGGCACAAGTTCAGTAGCGGCAACGGCAGTTAAAACCTTGTTTCTTTTTACGGTGGCGCTTGTTGCGGCAGATGATTGCAACCTTTCGTACATTTCATTTGCCTTATATCGTTCAACGGCGCCTACCAATGCATAAATCACGGTCAGTAAAAGCATTGCAATCGGCTGCAAAAGACTTCCTTTTTGGAAAATGAGATTTGTGGCAAGGCTAAGCAGAGTGGCAACAAAAAGTATAATAACCGCCCTGTCCTTAAACTGCTCACTGAATCTTTCAAGAAAGGTCTTTTTGGTCTTGCTCGATATTATATTTTCGCCATATATCTTTTTTCTGTCAGCGACGTCATCAGAATACAGGCCATTTTCGTAGTTCACGTTCAGTTCATTACAAACTGCATCTTTGTCGGCACTATGCCAAATCATAGTAGGACTCCTTATTTGTTACATACTTGTAATTATTTTAATACAAAACATATAAAAAATCAATCACAATGATAAAAATATACTGTCAATTTTAGAAAAGATGTGGTAATATAACATTATAAAATGAAAATGGTGATATTATGGATTGGTTAGAACTTAAAATTTTGATAGACGGTAAGGATACCGAAAGGGCAGAAAGCATAGTTAATATGGCTGTACCTTACGGCTTTTATTTAGAGGATTATTCAGATATCGAGGTTGCCGCAAAGGAAATTGCTCATATCGACCTTATTGATGAAGAATTACTTGCAAGGGATAGAACAAGGTCTATTATACATATTTATTTAGACCCCGAAAACAGTCCCGAAAGTATAATTGACTATATTTCCGAAAGGTTCAGCGCCGAAAATATCGGTTATGAATTTGATAAATCAAGTGTAAACGATGCCGATTGGGCAGATAACTGGAAAAAGTTTTTCAAGGTGACACCAATCGGAAACCGCTTGGTTATCAGACCTACTTGGGAAGAATACGATAATATTGAGGGTAAAACGGTATTAAGCATCGACCCCGGTGCCGCATTCGGAACAGGCACTCACGCAACAACCCGTATGTGCCTTGAACTTGTTGAGAAATACGTAACCTCAGGCAGCGGCTTTTTAGACGTTGGTTCGGGAAGCGGCATACTTTCAATCGCAGCGGCTTTGCTCGGCGCAGATAAGGTTGTGGGTATTGATATCGACCCCGTAGCAGTAAAGGTTGCAAATGAAAACGCCGGTATAAACTCTGTTTTGGATAAAACCGAATTTATGGTTGGTGACCTTGCAGAAAAGGTCAGCGGAAAATATGAAATCGTCTGCGCTAATATCGTTGCGGATATTATTATGCGACTTACCAAAAACGTCAAAGATTTTATGTATGATGATTCTCTTTTTATATGTTCGGGTATAATAGATATCAGAAAAGATGAGGTTGAAAAGAATCTGATTGACAGCGGCTTTGAAATTGTAGAAACTCTCACGGTTGAAAATTGGTATGCTTTTGCCGCAAAGATAAAAACAAGATAATACAAACGAGGTAATGTATGGTACAATTTGATGAACAGCGTCTTCGACTTGAAGGGTATAGAAACGATCTTGTAGACCTTGGCGATGCGCTATGCCTTGACGAACTCAAAAAAGAGGTAGAAAAACTCGAAGCCGAGTCGGCATCTGAAAACTTCTGGAACGATATGGATAATTCTCAGAAGGTTTTGCAAAAGATAAGACAAAACAAGAATAAAATTGAGGCATATAACACCTTAAAAGCGTCATTTGAAGATACGCTTACCCTTATCGAACTTGCTGATGAGGAAGAAGATCTCACACTTTTAGAGGATGTCATAAGAGACGTTGACGGATTTATAAAAACTCTTGAGGAACAGCGCCTTTCCACACTTCTCACAGGGGAATACGATTCTAAAAATGCAATTCTCACTTTCCATGCAGGTGCAGGTGGTACCGAAGCGATGGATTGGAACGAAATGCTTGTGCGTATGTACTCTCACTGGGGCGAAAAACACGATTATAAGGTTAAAATGATTGACTTTTTAGACGGTGATGAAGCAGGACTTAAATCTGCCGTTGTGCTTATAGAGGGTGAAAACGCTTTCGGTTATCTCAAGGGCGAAGCAGGTGTTCACCGTTTGGTCCGCGTTTCTCCCTTTGATTCATCGGGAAGACGTCACACTTCCTTTGCATCAATCGAAGTTATGCCTGAAATTGACGACGATATCAAGATAGAAATAAAGGAAGAAGACCTTAAGGTTGATACCTATCGTTCGGGCGGTGCCGGCGGTCAGCACGTTAACAAGACCGAATCTGCAATCCGCATAACCCATTTGCCCACAGGTATTGTCGTTGCTTGCCAGAATGAGCGCAGTCAGCATCAAAACAGAGAAATGGCTATGAAGATGCTCAAATCCAAACTTATCGAGATTAAAGAAAGAGAGCATCTCGATAAGATTGAGGATATCAAGGGAGTACAAAAGGAAATTGCCTGGGGTTCACAAATCAGGAGTTATGTTTTTATGCCCTATACACTTGCAAAAGACCATCGCACAGGATTTGAATCGGGAAATATCAATGCCGTTATGGACGGAGATATTGATGGTTTTATAAACGCATATCTAAAATCATTAGTATAAGGTGACGCTGATGAGCTTTTATTTAGAGCATTTTTCGCCCTTTCCTCTGCTTAAAACAAAAAACCTTACTCTGCGGAAAATCAGGATTTCAGACACTAAGGATTTATATGAGTATTGCAAAAAACCTGAATCTTCAAGGTATTCTAATTGGACGCCTCATGAATCCATAAAAACAACAAGAGATTTTGTTTATTGGTTGCAGGGAAGATATATCAAAAAACAATGTTATACCTTTTGCGTTGAGTATGAGGGTAAAGTGATAGGAACGGCGAGTTTTATTGATTTCGATGAAAACTACGGTACCGTCGAAATCGGGTATGGAATAAATTCTGATTATTGGCACAAAGGACTTGGCAGACAGATTGTAATGGCACTTGTCGGATTTGCATTTCAGAAACTCGGAGTTCAAAGGGTTTATGCTAAGGTTATGCCTGAAAACGTCGCCTCCTCATCGTTGCTCAAAAAGTGTGGATTTAGTTATGAAGGTACCGCAAGAAAAAGCGAATACATAAAAGGAAAGTATATAGACGTAGAAACCTATTCTATGCTTAAGGAAGAGTATCACACAAATAAAGGAGACCAAAATGGAACTAAAGCAGATAGCAAGCTTTGCTGTTGACCATACCAAATTAACCCCCGGTATTTATCTGTCGAGAACCGATAGGGGAATAGACACCTATGATCTTCGCTTCAAAAAGCCGAATGCAGATGATTACCTCGAAACACCCGCAATGCACACAATAGAGCATCTTGCAGCGACATATCTTCGCAGCAGTGAGTTTTCAGATAATATCATTTATTTCGGACCGATGGGTTGCAGAACGGGATTTTATCTTTTGGTAATCGATATGACCGCCGAACAGGTAATAAAGGCAGTACAGGATACCTTTCGCTTTATTTCGACGTATAGCGGTAAAATCCCAGGTACCGACCCGATAGAGTGCGGAAATTATCTTGAACACGACCTTGAAGGTGCCGTTTCTGAAGCTAAAATTTACTGCGAAAATATAAAGAATCTCGAAAAGCAGGACATATATTACTAAATTTACAACAAAATATCGTTATATTTGTGCAGTATGCACAAAAAGTTTTTAAAATCAACTCAAAAGGTTGCAATTTTGTAATTATTTGATATAATAGAAAGGTAATTGTTACGAAATTGTAATTATTTTTGGAGTTGATTTTTTGTTTACAAAGATAAATGCAGTCATCTCTGACGCGGCAAAATCCGTGGCAAAGACTGCTATATCCGCCTTGAACAAGACAGTACATATCTTAAACGTTCTTGGCACGAAAACAGTTAAATTCTTCAAAGTTAATATTGTAAATACACTCACTTCATCAAAAAGATTTGCAGTAGTAGTGGGCGGCATCGGTGTTGCTGCATGCGTGGTTTTGGCTATGCTTTTTGCAAACTTCAATACCATTGCCGTGTCGGTTATTACAAACGGTCAGATAGTAGGTTATGTATCTGATTCAAGTGAACTTGATGATATTATGTCGAGCGTGGCAAATTCGCTTACAAGTGATGAGGATTTGACAAAAGTTGACGATATAAAATTCGGCTTGGCAGTTGTTAGTAAAAGTGTTGTTGAAAATGGTGCCGACCTTGCAATCAGCGTCTTGGAAGCACAGGATGATTTCAGTTCAGCAGCGGGACTTTACGTTAACGGAGAGTTTGTAGTAAGCGCATCTGACCAAAAGGTTATAACCAACGCTTTAGAAAATCTCAAGAATAAATATGTCACCGCAGATACAAAATCGGTTTCATTTTTGGAAGAAGTCGCTATCAAAACGGTTTATTATACTGATGAAACCGCTCCGTCTGACGACGTGGCAACCACACTTATTTCAAACGGCACTAAAGTAGGGCTTAACGTTCAGACTACAAGTTTAGTCAGTTCCACCAAAACTATAGAATACGATGTTGTAACAAAACACGATTCAAATAGAGTTGTAGGTTACAATAGAATTTCCGTTCTCGGTAAAGATGGTTCGGCTGAGGTTAAAGAATTGGTCACCTCGGTAAACGGTAGTGAAGTTGAAACCGTCGTTGTCGATGAAAAGGTGGTAGAAACACCAATCAATCAGATAATCGTCAAAGGCACTTCTACAAATGGTATGTCAACCGTTCAGAAGACGCTCACATCAAAGGGTATATCATTCCTTTGGCCTATCGCGGTAACTTCGGATATGTACATCAGTTCAACATGGGGCGATGGCAGAGGTCACCACGGTATTGATATCACAGGCGATTACGGAACACCTATATACGCTTCTTACGAAGGAACCGTTGCTTATGCAGGTTGGTCGGGCGAATACGGATATTTAATAGTAATAAATCATAAGGGCGGTTATCAGACTGCTTATGCACATATGAGTTCTATTTATGTAAAGGCAGGACAAACTGTAAAAACCGGTGAAGTCATTGCAGGATGCGGCAGTACGGGTGTTGCTACCGGTGACCACGTACACTTTGAGGTCCGTATCGGCGGAACAAGGGTAAATCCCGCTCCGTATTTGGGACTTGGATATTAACATAATTAAAAAGAGTCGAAGTTCGACTCTTTTTTTATTTACATTCTGTGCGCCTTATGTTACAATATCGAATAGTTTAGTTTTTTTGGAGAAGGTATATGAAGAAAAACAGTCCTAAATCAATATTTACGCTTTTTTTAGCTGCAATTATCTGGGGTATCGCTTTTGTTGCCCAAACAGATGCCGCCGAAACAGGCATCGGAGCATTCACGTTTAACGGTACTCGCTTTGTGCTTGGCGCATTGGCTTTAATTCCCGTTATAATTATATTTGAGAGAGAAAAATTGACCAAGTCTATGCTTAAGACCATCGTTTTTCCTGCTTGTATTACAGGCACGATACTTTTTATCGCATCCTCAATGCAACAGTTCGGAATTGAAATGACAGGAAGCGTAAGTAAGTCCTCCTTTATTACAGGACTTTATATGGTACTCGTTCCAATATTTGCTTTTGTCTTTCTCAAAAGAAAAATTTCCTGGTCGGTGTGGCTTGGGGCTGTAGTTGCAGTTGTAGGATTATACCTTCTCAGTATAAAACAGGGCGAAAGTCTTGAGTGGGGAGATGCTTTGCTGTTAATTGCAACGATATTCTGGGCATCTCACATCTTGACTGTTGATAAGTTTATAGTAAATGCAAGTCCTCTCAAATTTTCTGCAGTGCAGATGTTTGTCTGCGGTATGCTTGGTATTATCTGTGCTTTGTTCTTTGAAACTTGGGATTGGAACGCTATGGCAGAATCCACAGGCGCCATTTTATATACAGGACTTTTATCATCCGGTGTTGCATATACTTGCCAACTTATCGGTCAAAAGGGAACAACCCCCACTGTATCTACAATGATACTTTCAACCGAAGCGGTTTTCGGTGCTTTGGCAGGAGTTGTCTTTAATGAGGAATTTCTTTCTGTACGTATGATTATAGGTTGCGTAATGATGTTTATCGGAATAATCCTTGCTCAACTCGAAATCGGTCCTAAAGCGAAAAAAACAGCATAATTTAAGCCTCTGCTTTTGGCAGAGGCTTTTGCTTTAATAATTATCTCTGAGATACAGTCCGGTGGTTTTGTGCATATAAACATTCACAACAAGACCTATCGCCCAGAATAAACTCATAAGTGAGGTTCCACCTGCAGAGAAGAAGGGAAGCGTAATTCCTATAACGGGAAGAAGCGAAATATTCATGCCGATATTTATAAGGGTCTGTGCGCCGATCATTGCGAAAACGCCAACGCACAACACAAGTCCCGATTTGTCAGAAGTAGAGGTGCCGGTTTTAAGTATTCTCCAACAGATAGCGCAAATCAGTCCGATAAGGATCAGGCAACCAAGCATACCGAATTCCTCTCCGATACTGCAAAAGATAAAATCGTTGTATCCTTCGGGAATGCTTCCTGATTGAACAAGCGGTCCGTTAAAAAGACCTCTGCCGAAAAATCCGCCGTTGGCAAGAGCAGATCTTCCGCGGGATTGTTGCCACAAAACTCCAAGGTAATCTTCTTCACTTGGAAATAGCAGTGCAAATACACGGGCTTGTTGGTCTTCGTTCATTATAACGAAGTATATAAGCGGTGCAGCCACTGCTGCGGCGCATATAGCGATTATAAAATATCTTGCTTTAACGCCTGCCGCAAACATCATAGCCACGAACATAACTGCAAAAACAAGTGCTGTTCCGTCGTCGCCCTGCTCGTGAATAAGCAAAACAGGCGCCGCACCGTGAATGCAAAGAAGTATAAGGTTCAGCGGCTTGTTTACGTTGTCTGAAACCTTGTTAAGATGCCATGTAAAACTGATTAAAAATCCGATTTTAAGGAACTCTGCCGGCTGTAGTGAAAAACCGCCCGGAAGCAGCAACCAAGCCTTGTCATCGGTTCCTGCGGGGGCATATCCCACAACAAAGGTCAGCAAGACAAGTATAACCAAAGGAACGAGTATAACAAACCAAAATTTCATTATTTTGCGGTAATCGACCAGCGTTATTATAACCGCGCCGCCGATACCTATAAAAAGTCCCAACAGATGCATAATAAGTTGTTTTGCGCCACCCATAACGTAGTATGTCGTGGACAAAACTGCAAGAGCACCGAATAACGAAGCCGCTATCGTGAGCAGGTATAAAGTTTTGTCGCACTCACGGACGTAGTCGGCTATTGTGTGAAGAACTCGTTTCATCAATCTCTCCAAATAATATTTATTAAAAATATTATATGATATTATTATTCTTTTTTCAAGTAACACTTTCAAAGATGAAAAATATGTGATATAATGTTAAAAAATGAGTGTTGAAAGGGGTGCAGACGTGAAGACCTACTCTACAAATTCGGCTGAAGAAACAAAAAAAGTAGCCTCCGAAATCGCAAGTGAACTTGTAGGCGGAGAGGTTATCGCTATGAAGGGTGACCTTGGCGCAGGTAAAACCTGTTTTGTATCGGGTCTTGCTGCTGCTCTCGGCTTTTTGGGTGAGGTCACAAGTCCTACCTTTGCAATTATAAATGAATACCTCGGCGGAAGACTTAACGTTTACCACTTCGATATGTATAGAGTCACCTCTTGGGAGGACCTTTATTCAACAGGATATTTTGAATACCTCGAAGCAGGGGGAGTTACTGCGGTTGAGTGGAGTGAAAATATCGAGGCGGCTTTGCCCGAAAATTATATAACCGTCGAGATACTGAAAAATTCAGATGGTGGCAGAATAATAAATGTGGAAGGAATGAAATAATATGAAGATTTTGTCGGTTGAATGTTCGGCTTCTCCCGTTTCTTGCGCAATCCTTGAAAACGGCAGAGTAAAGGGCAGATACTATCTTAATATGAATATGACCCATTCCCAGACCTTGATGCCAATGCTTGACAGTTTAATGAAACTAACGGGTGATACGGCAGAAAATATCGACCTTTTCGCAGTGTCTGCAGGTCCCGGTTCATTTACGGGGGTGCGAATAGGAATATCTGCCATAAAAGGACTTGCCTTTTGTGATGACAAACCTTGCGCCGCAGCATCGCCTCTTGAGGCAATGGCTTATAACTTTCTTGCAAACGATTGCCTTGTAATCGGCTGTATGGACGCTCGTTGTAATCAGGTATACAATGGTGTTTTCAAGGTCGAAAACGGCGCTGTAGAGCGAATTTGTGAGGATAGAGCGCTCACAGTACCTGAACTTATTGAAGAACTTAAAAACACTTGCTGTGATTTGCCGAGAATACTTGCGGGAGACGGCGCTCATATAGTGTATGAAGCCGCTTTGAAAGCAGAACTTGAAAATATAACCCTTGCACCCGAAAACTTAAGATTTCAGGATGCCGTCGGTATTGCAAATGTGGCGGAAGTAATGTATAATAAAGCTGGATGCGTAAAGGCGGAAGAACTTTTGCCGATATACCTTCGTTTGCCACAGGCAGAAAGGGAACTCCGCGCTAAAAAAATGGGGGAAAACAAATGAGTATTATTAAGGAAAATGAAACTTTAGCCATCGGTTGTGACCATGGCGGCCTCGAACTTAAAAACGCCATTAAGGAACATCTTGAGACAAGAGGAATCAAGGTTGTAGATTATGGAATATACGAGCAAAAATCGGTAGATTACCCCGAAATTGCTCTTAAGGTATGTAACGCAATAGTAAATAAAGAGTCAACTCTTGGCGTCTTGGTCTGCGGAACGGGTATCGGAATGTCACTCGCCGCAAACAAAGTCAAGGGTATCAGAGCGGCCGCTTGTAGCGAGACCTTCTCTGCAAAATACACAAGACTTCATAACGATTCTCAGATTCTCTGCCTTGGCGGTAGAGTAGTGGGAGTAGGTCTTGCACTCGAAATGGTTGACCTTTTTGTCGATACCGAATTTGAGGGCGGTCGTCATCAGCGCCGAGTTGACGCTGTTATGGATATTGAAAAAATTTAATGGGGGAATATCAATGAACAATCACATTCACATTATGGACCATCCGCTTATCCAGCATAAACTCACAATTCTTCGCGATGAAAAAACAGGAACAAAGCAATTCCGTGAGCTCGTAAGTGAAATTGCTAACCTTATGTGCTATGAAGCAACCCGTGACCTTCCCTTAAAAGAGGTCAAAACAAAAACTCCTATGGAGACTGCAACCACCAAGGTTATAGCAGGTAGAAAACTTGCCTTCGTTCCCATTTTGAGAGCAGGTCTTGGTATGGTAGACGGCGTACTTGAACTTATCCCAAGCGCACGTGTAGGCCATATCGGTATGTACCGTGACCACGATACAAAAGAGCCCGTTGAGTATTATTGCAAACTCCCGTCCGATATTGAGGAAAGAGAAGTAATCCTTCTCGACCCAATGCTCGCAACAGGCGGCTCGGCTATTGATGCTGTAAACCAGATTAAAAAATACGGTTGCAAGAGAATTAAATTCATGTGCATAATTGCGGCTCCCGAGGGACTTAACGCTTTTGTCGAAGCACATCCCGACGTTCCCGTATACTGTGCATCACTTGACAGATGCCTTGACAGTAATTGCTATATTCTTCCCGGTCTTGGCGATGCAGGTGACAGAATTTTCGGAACTAAATAGTAAATGCAAATTAAAAAAGACCTTCTCAATTGAGGAGGTCTTTTTTGTCGCCTGCTATTTAAGCGGCGTTGTTCGATCCGATTGTGACGTTGCCCGTGTAGTATTTACCTGAACGGTAAATGCTCAAAGTTACCTTGTCACCGGGTTTATATTTTGCGAGTTCTGCAGTGAAATCTTCGGTGCTTTCGATTTTCGCATCTCCGAATTCAACTATGATGTCGCCCGAACGGAGTCCTGCATATTCAGCGGGACTTCCCGAAACTACGCTTTTAATAATAATACCTTTAGGAAGGTTGTTTTCTTCCAACCATTCACTTGTAACGTTGGTGTAATACTCAATTCCAAGATAGGGTTGAGGATTGTCCTTGTTTTCGAAAATGTCCTCGATAATGTCAAGTACCGTGTCAATGGGAATTGCAAATCCCATACCCTCAAATCCGTCACCTGCAAACTTTGCGGAGTTCATAGCGATTACCTTACCGTCGGTATCAACGAGAGCGCCGCCCGAATTACCGGGGTTTATAGCGGCGTCGGTTTGAACGAGTGACATTTCACCAAGACCTTCAATACTTACAGAGCGGTTAAGTCCGCTGATAACACCGTAAGAAACGCTGCTCATAAACTGAAGTCCGCCCGGGTTACCGATTGCAACTGCAAATTGTCCGACCTTGAGGTTTTTGCTTGTGCCGAATTCAGCGGCGTCAAGACCTTTTTTGTCGATTTTGATAAGCGCAATATCGGTTGCCTTGTTGTAACCTACAACCGTTGCCTCGATGCTGTTTTGAGAATCTTGCGGCAAGAAAACTTCAATCTTGGAGGAGGTTACACCCGAACTGTAAATATCGTCAATCACGTGGAAACAAGTGATAATGTATCCGTCTTGAGAGTAGATAATTCCCGTGCCTTCGCCCGAACTTTCAGATTCGCCAAAAAAGAAATTCTTAACACCGATAGTTGTGCGAATGCCTACAACAGAGGGAGAGGATTTCTGATATACCGCTTCAACCACGTTGCTAACCGTCTGTTCACCGACGATAATGGTGTTTTGTGAAGGGGTGTTTTGGGACGAAACGTCAACGTTATCACTTTGAGGTTTTATAAATCCCATAGTGTAAAAAGCACCGATACCACTTGCAGCGCCGATAAGGGCAGTGACAAGAATTATAGCAACAAGACCGATAAACCTGATTCCTGATTTTTTCGTCTCTTTTTTCACACGCTCTTTTTTGGGCGGCTTTCTGATATACACAGTTTCGGGTTGCCAGTTGGATGAATTGTTATAATTTCCTGTCGGCAAATATCCGTAACCGCTGTTTGAAGGTGAAAAACTTTCGGGCTCTTTAGCATCAGTTTGTTCAACAGGTGCCTTCTGCTCGGCAGTTTCGTTGTTATCGTTTTGGGAAATGATATTTTCGATGGGTTCATCCTGCCTTTCGTCTTGTGCAGGAATTATCTCGTCGAATCCCTCGTTCATTTTTTCATTGTTATCCATAAAATTCTCCTTGTAGAAAATTTGACAGTTTACTTTGTGATGTTAGTATAACCTAAAATATTTCGTATGTTGTGAATAAATATTTAACTTATTATAAATATTTACCAAACTATATTACCATAATTTTATTGTGATTACAAGATTTATGTCGTCCAAAATCGGTTGACAAATTTTTTGGCAGATATTATACTGAAATCATAAAAGATATTCAGATAAAGGGGTGATAAATAAAATGGTACAATTACAAAGTTTTCTTGCACATTCAAGTCATGACGATGTTGTTGTAAGGGCTTTCGAAGAAATCTTTTTGCATGGAATTTTAGATACCTTAAAACTCGTTCCGTTTTTATTTATCACGTATCTAATAATGGAATTTATCGAGCATAAGGCAGAGGAAAAGACCGAGCACTTTATTAAAAAAGCAGGTAAATTCGGTCCTGCCGTGGGAGGTATTATCGGCGCTGTTCCACAGTGCGGATTTTCTGCAGCGGCATCAAACTTCTTTGCGGGCAGAGTTATCAGCATCGGCACACTCATAGCGGTATTTCTTTCCACATCTGATGAGATGCTCCCGATTTTAATTTCCGAGTCGGTACCCGTCACAACACTTTTGATTATTCTTTTGTATAAAGCGGTAGTCGGAATGGCGGTCGGATTTATAGTCGACCTGATACTCAGAAAACTTGGCAGAGGAAAAGAAGAAATAAATATCGACGCTATTTGCGAGGAAGATAACTGCCACTGCGAAAAGGGACTTTTTCATTCGGCTTTGCACCATACAATTACAATCACGTTGTTTATATTGATAGTAACCTTTATAATAAACGCCCTCGTTTTCTTTATAGGTGAAGAAACCTTGGCACTTGCTGTCAGCAGTGTACCTGTCTTGAGCCACTTTATAGCGGCTATTGTCGGACTTGTTCCAAATTGCGCCGCATCGGTGGTACTTTCTACTTTATGCGTTGAGGGACTTATCTCTGTAGGGGTTATGACGGCAGGACTGTTTTCAAGCGCGGGAATAGGACTTTTGGTTCTTTTTAGAATAAATAAAAACCTCAAACAAAACTTAACAGTTACAGCAATACTCGTAGCCTGCGGTTTTGTGTTCGGTATGTTGCTTGATTTGTTATCCGCTACGGGAATATTCGGAATGTAATAAAAAGAGTGTCGGAGGATGCTCTTTTTTTATTTTAAATTATCTCGCAACTGTACCATCATTGTCCCACATAAAAATATATAATAAATTTGCAAAAAAAGGGTTGACAAATGCCGCTTTTTAGGGTATTATATAGAAAACGAACAAATGTTCGGGAGGTACAAAAATGGGATTTGCATTAACAGTTATCGAGATTTTAATAGCTTCTATACTTGTAATCGGCTTTGTAAACGAGGAAAAACTCGCAAATTTTGAGAATAAGGTTTTCTTATTTATAAAGAGAAAAATCCGCAAGGCAAGAAGAAACAGAGCGGCAGTCCGTTGCCATTATGTTTCCCGTCCTGCAGTAGTAAACTCTGCTAATAAATACTGTGCTTAATTTCTTCTTTCTTTTTGATTTCCTTTCTTAAACATTTATTTTAACTCCTTTCTTAATTCTTAATATGCACAGTATTGCAAAATAAAAACCGCAGTGCCAAAAGCACTGCGGTTTTGTTTTAACTATGAAAAAGTTTTTTGGTCTGATAGTGTGGCTCACAAGTGAGATTGACGCCGAGTTTTCTGAATACCGAACTGTCAACCTGATTGAGAATTACAGAGGAATGCGCCTCGCAATTTTTAAGCAACTCGAGTTGCTTCATAGCAAGGGCGGCGGTAGGATTGGTTGCCGCGCAAATCGAAAGAGCAACTAAAACCTCATCGGTATGAAGTCTTGGGTTGTGGTTGCCAAGGTGACGGACCTTAAGGTCTTGCACCGGTTCAATAACGGTTGGCGAAATGATTTCCATTTCATCGGGAATTCCTGCAAGTTTCTTAACGGCATTCAGAAGTAACGCCGCACTTGCACCCAAAAGATTTGAGGTTTTGCCGGTTACTATCTCACCATTTGGCAATTCCAAAGCGGCGGCAGGAGAACCTGTTTCTTCCGCTTTTTCAAGAGCCGCTTTGATTACGGGTCTGTCACAGCAGGTAAGACCTGCCTGATTCATAATAAGTTCGATTGAAAGAATTTCAGAATCATTGTCAGAGCCGGTGTGTTTGCGGCATCTTGCCTGATAATATCTTCTTATAATTTCATTATTTGCGGCTTGCCTTACTGCCGTATCGTCGAAAATGCAGTTACCTGCCATATTAACGCCCATATCGGTAGGTGACTTGTAGGGACATTCGCCCAAAATTCTTTCAAGCGTTGCCTTAACAACAGGGAAAACCTCAACGTCACGGTTGTAGTTAACGGTTGTCACACCGTATGCTTCCAGATGGAAGGGGTCGATCATATTAACGTCGCTTAAATCTGCGGTAGCCGCCTCGTAAGCAAGGTTTACAGGGTGTTTTAAGGGAATGTTCCAGATCGGGAAGGTTTCAAACTTTGCGTAACCCGCCTTGATGCCTCTTTTGTGCTCGTGGTACATCTGTGAAAGACAGGTTGCCATCTTGCCGCTTCCGGGACCTGGTGCAGTAACTATTACCAAAGGTCTTTCGGTTTTGATGTAATCGTTTTTGCCGAAACCGTCGTCAGAAACGATCTTTGCTATGTTAGAGGGATAACCTTCAATATTGTAATGATGATAAACGGGAATGCCAAGACGCTCTAATTTCGTCTGAAAAGCGTCAACAGTGGGTTGCGGTTGGTATCTCGTGATAACGACGCTGCCAACGTAAAGTCCGAATCCGCGGAAAGCATCAATAAGACGGAGAACGTCAAGGTCGTAAGTAATACCGATATCACCGCGCACCTTGTTTTTCTCAATGTCACTTGCATTTATCGTTATGATAATTTCAGCATCATCTTTAAGTTGAGAAAGCATGCGGATTTTACTGTCAGGCTCAAAGCCGGGCAATACTCTTGCGGCGTGGTGATCATCAAAGAGTTTGCCGCCAAACTCAAGATAAAGTTTATCGCCGAATCGACCTATTCTTTCTAAAATATGCTTTGATTGCATATCGAGATACTTTTCATTATCAAACCCTTTTTTATACATACCCACACCTCGCCGAAAAGAAACAAAAAATGCGAAATGAGAAATCCCATTTCGCTTATCAATTATATCATTTATAGTTTATTATTACAAGAGGAAATTTATATAAATTTCAGCATTTAATAAAAAAAGAACCGTTTTACAAAAACGGCACTTTATTTATTTTGATTTTCTTCCATATTATCAAGCGCGTATTCGCAACATTGAACGACTAACTGATTAAATGAAATGTCATTTTTGTCTGCAAGGGCTTGGAGCTTGATTATGAGTTGATCGGGGATGCGAATGGTCTTGTTAGAGCTTTGCTGCTTCTTTATTTCGAACATTTTATCACCTCTTAAATTATTTTAGGATAAAAAGGTAATAAAATATACAATCAAAATTGCAAGTAAAAAGTACTTGCAACTAAAGATGAAATGTGTTATTATATATTTGCAAAGTAAATCTTTGCTACCTCCGTCTTGGTTATTTAAATATAATTGCAAAACTTTTAAAAACGGACGGAACCTCTGCCTTCTGGCAGAGGTTTTTTTATTTTTGCACCTTTTTCCATTCTGCAGGACTGATACCCACCTGCTTTTTGAACATTTTTGAAAAGGTAAAACTGTCTGAATATCCGCAAAGAAGAGCGGTTTCTCCGACCGAGTGACCGTCGCTTAAAAATTCTTTTGCTCTTGCTACTCGTTGGCGAGCAATGTATTCACTTATGCCGAGCCCTTCTTTTTCTTTAAAAAGGCGAGAGAGGTATCTTCTGTCGAGGCCCATTTGCTCTGCAATCTTTTCGACCCTTATTTCTTCCATATACATAGCGTTTATGTAGTCTTTTATGCGCCTTACGTAATGTCTTGAACTTCTTTTGGGCTCAAATATAGCGGCATAAAGCTTAAATAAATCAGACGCTATTCTGTATTCGGGCGCAATTCCGTCATCTTCGGCATATCCGAACACGCCGAGCGCTTCTTCGGGTATTTCTATCACGGGAGGCAATTTTGCAAAATCACCCGACAACCCACCGTCAAACCCTATCCAACGGTAAACCCAAGGGTTATCCTTTGATGCCTCGTACTTCACCATTTCATTGGGATTTATTATAAATGCCTTGCCGGCTGTTACTTTGAACTGTTCGCCCTTTTTGATAAAAGTGCCTTCGCCCGAAACGACGTAGTGTATCAGCGTGTAATTTCGCACTCCTGCCCAAGCATGACTTGGCTTACACTCCTCAAAACCTGTAATAAGAGGATTGAGGTCCAAAAACTTTCGGTTTACAAGTAAAATTTCGGTCATTTGAACACCTTCTTTTATAATATAGTTACATTATGACATATTTTAATTACAAATTGCAATAGAAAACTTTTATACTTGGTTGTATAATTAAGAAAAAGATGAGGAGGCAATCGATATGAAGTTGACTTTTATGGGTGCGGGAAGCACTGTTTTCTCGAAAAATGTTATTGGCGATACTATGCTTTGTCCTGAGTTTCACGATATGGAAGTAGCACTTTATGACATAGATAAAGCAAGACTTGAGGAGTCCTATCTGCTCATCTGCAAGATGAATGAATCGATAAATGAGGGTAGAGCAAAGATAGAAAAGTACTTAGGAACAGAAAACCGCAAGGAAGCCCTTAAAGGTGCAGACTTTGTTGTAAATGCCATTCAGGTAGGCCTTTATGACCCTTGCACTATTATCGATTTTGAAATACCCAAAAAATACGGCATCGAACAAACAATAGGCGATACGCTCGGAATAGGCGGAATTATGCGCGGAATGAGAACTGTCAAGGTTATGAAGGAGTTTGCCGCCGATATGGAGGAGGTTTGCCCTGATGCGTGGTTCCTTAATTATACAAACCCCATGGCTATTATCACGGGATATATGCAAAGATACACCAAGGTTAAAACAGTAGGCCTTTGCCACTCGGTTCAGGTTTGTGTCCCTCATTTGCTTAAAAAACTCGGTATGGATGAATATCAAGGTAACTATATCCAGAAAATTGCAGGCATCAACCATATGGCATGGTTGCTTTCAATAACCGATAAAGAGGGAAACGACCTTTATCCCGAAATCCGCAAAAGAGCAAAGCAAAAGAATGCGACCGAAAAGCATGATGATATGGTCCGCTTCGATTATATTGATAAATTCGGATACTACTGCACCGAGAGTAGTGAGCACAATGCCGAGTACAACCCATTGTACTTAAAAATCGGCAGACCTGACCTTGTCGAAAAATTCAATATCCCCCTTGATGAATATCCAAGACGCTGTGTAAATCAGATAGCTCGTTGGAGTAAGCAGTATGAGGAACTTATGTCGGGCGGCAATGTCGAGCATAAGAGAACGGGAGAATACGCTTCTTATATTATGCAGGCGATAACAACCAATAAGCCCTTTGTAATTGGCGGAAATGTTATCAATAACGGAGTAATACCCAATTTGCCTAAAGATGCCTGTGTTGAGGTGCCTTGCCTTGTTAATTCAAGCGGAATAACCCCCACCTATGCAGGTGAACTTCCTCTTCAGCTTGCCGCAATGAACAGCAGTAATATTTATCCTCAGATGCTCACAATAGAGGCGGCAGCAACAGGCAACAGACAAACCCTCTATAGAGCTGCTCTTATGGAGCCCTCCACAGCAGCCCGACTTTCTACAGATGAGATAATATCCCTTTGCGATGAACTCATCGAAGCACACGAAAAAGCAGGTTATCCAATATTCTAAAGAAAAAAAGCGGAGTGATTTCACTCCGCTTTTGCTATTTTAAATATTCTTTTATCGCCTTTGCTACCTGTTCAACCGTCTGCTCAACGCCTTGACCGAGCGATTCAATAGTTATGTCGGCATATTTTTCATACAAAGGACGGCGCTCGTCGTAAATGCCTTTTAGTGTTTGACCGTTTTGCATAGCAACACCGCGGGTTTTTATGTTAGAAAGCCGTTTTTGAATTTCTTCATAGGGTAGGGAAATATAAACCGTGACGGCACCCTTTTTCAGATGCTCCATAGCGGCAGGGTAATAAACAGCGCTACCGCCCGTTGCGACTACCGTATCGGCAAAATTGCTGTCGCAAAGCACCTTTTCTTCAATTTTCAGAAATTCCTCAATACCCTTTGTGTTAATAATTTCCTGAAGACCCATTTTAGCGGTCTTTTGAATTACAAGGTCGCAGTCGATAAAATCAAGTTGTAACGCCTTTGCAAGAAGCACTCCGACCGTACTCTTGCCGCAACCCGGCATACCAATTAAAATAACGTTCATAGTTAATCCTCGTTTTTGTTTTTAAGATCGTATTTCCATATTCCGACGAATATCGAGCAAAGACTCAAAACCTCGCATATAATAGCGCCGATTGCTATATTGAATATGTTGTATATAAGCCAGGAAGGAGAACTGATAAGACCGAATCGGCGTACCGTCTTGGCATCGTTTTTAAGATAACCGAGGTTGGTTGCAACCATTCCAATAACGGGAAGCACCTCAATCAAAGCGTTGGCAATCGTGAAATCCTTGCCGAAAAGGGTAAAATTCAGTATGTATGAAGAAACGTAAAGTGCAATAAAAGCCATAAGCCAAACAGGACTGTCAGCGTGAAATCTTTTCTTGTTGAGATAAACTATTGCTCTTATTGCGGCCACAGCGTTTAATATTCCCCCAACCATAGCGCCAAGCATAAAAAAGTTTATAGAAAAGAGGGAAGCGCCAATAAGCTGAAAGGTTATAACACTTTTTCTTGTTTTTTGAACGTATGATAAAATATTGAATGCCATCGCAATAATGCCGACACCCTGCGCCGCAATTTCGTACATACTCACACTACCAATCATTATTTTTAACCTAAAAGATTATACCACCAAGAAAACCCAATTTCAAGCAAAAGAAAAACCACCCGTGAGAGTGGTTTTGGTTTTATCTTCTTCTGTTGCCTCTGTTTGCGAGTAATACGAGTCGCAAGAGTTGTAAAATTGAGGAAAACAGCGCCGCAACGTATGTCATGGCCGCAGCGGAGAGTACCTTTTTTGCGCCTGAGAGTTCCTCATCAAACAATATTCCTTCTTCGCTTAAAATTTGAATGGCGCGACGTGATGCGTTGAACTCTACCGGCAGGGTTATAAGTTGGAAAAAAACAACGAATAAAAAGAAGAGTATTCCTGCTTGTGCGAGTCCCGTGTATCCGAGAATAAGTCCGAAAATAATCAGCGGCCAGTATATTATTGAGCCGAAATTCGCAAGAGGCACCGATGCCGAGCGTAGTTTCAGCGGAAAATAACCGACATTATGCTGTATAGCATGACCGCATTCGTGAGCCGCAACTCCGATAGCCGCAACCGAGGTCGAGCCGTAAATCGTTTGGGAAAGCCGCAAAACTTTTTCTTTAGGGGAATAATGGTCGGTAAGTGAACCCTTTACCGTTTCTATTTTAACGTCGAAAATTCCTGCTCCGTTCAGTATTTGTTTTGCAACCGCCTCGGCAGTAAGTCCTCTGCTGTTCAGAAAATTTCCGTATTTTTTATAAGTGCTTGAAACGTTGAAGGAAGCCAAAGCGCAAACAAGAGCGCCAAGGACCACCAGTATATAAGTTGAATCCCAAAACCAATACATTTATTTCCCTCGATTGAATTAAAATTTACCGATTATAAGCGATATGCTTTTTATAGCGCTTATAATTTCGTTCATAATATTGTTGCCTTTTCTTCAGATAAGTATACTTTATATAATATAAAAAAGCAAGTCGAAAGCAAGGATGACTTGCTAAATCAAAAAAGCCGACCTTTTGGTCGGCTTTAATCTTAATTTTCAGAATCAATCAGAATGTTGCAAACTTTTTCTAAGTTCTTGCGGATTTCAAGATGCTGAGGGCATTTCTTTTCGCAGATTCCGCATTGTTTGCAGTCGGCAAAGGTTTTACCGCCCTTGCTGATGTATTCTTTCATCATGTGTTTTGCGTGGTCCTTGAGACCGTAAACGTTGTAATAGGTCCAGATTTCAAAAATATGCGGTATGTTAATCTCGACAGGGCAGGGCTGACAGTATTTACAGCCGGTGCAGTAAAGTTCGGAGAATTTTTTGATTTGCTCCATAGCGGCGCCGAGTTGTTCCCATTCTTCAGTTGAGAAAGTGGTGCTGTCCGAAGCAACTTTAATGTTTTTCTTAACCATATCAAGATTTTGCATTCCTGAAAGAGCACAGTTCAAATTGGGGTTGCCAAGACAGAACTTGAATGCCAATTCATATGTAGCAATGGAGGGCTTTCCGGTGAGTTTTGCATAAAGATCGGTAGGAGCAGCAAGACGACCACCACCGACAGGACCCATCGCAACAGTGCCGAGACCCTTTTCGTTTACGTATTTAATCATTTCTTCGTTAGAACGGTCAAGAAGATTGTACTGACAGAGCAATGACTCCATCTTGACGCCGCGTTGCTCAGCAGTGTCAACAATGTGCTTGATCACCGAGGGATCATCGTGGAATGAGAAAGAAATGTGGCGGATAAGCCCTTCCTCTTTAGCCTTTGCGGCGGCTTCTAAAAGACCTTCGGGAATAATGACGTCATCAAAAGCGCCGCGGTTCAAAGCCCAGAAATGATAGAAATCAATGTGATCAGTGCCAAGACGGGTAAGACTGCGCTCAAGATGTTCACGGTAACCGTCTGCACCCATGTCTTTTTTGATGGGACATTTTGTGGATATGAGAATTTTATCTCTGAACCCCTTGATAGCGTGACCGAGAGCTGCTTCACTGTTTGAATTGCAATAATAGGGAGCGGTATCGAAGTAATTAACGCCGTTTTGATAAGCGTAAGCAATCATTTCGTCAACCTTGTCCTGATCAACGAACTTCTTTTCATCCTTTTCGAATTCAGGGAATCGCATACAACCAAAACCAAGCGCCGAAATCTTTTCCCCTGTTTTACCAAAATCACGATAATTCATATTGCACTCCTTAACAATTAAAGAACTTTTCTTAATTATACTGTACCTCGCAGATTAAATCAAGTCAGAAGAATGTACAAATTCGGCAGTCCGTCTTACGATGACCCTCATGGCAATTTTTTATAAAGCAAAAGCCGTTCATTCGAACGGCTTTTGCTTGGTTATATTGTTCATCACTAACCCTACACGCAAGACGAAAACCGTAAAAAAGAAGAGCCGCGATACGCAATATGCGTATCGCGGCTCTCGACTGGTGCGAGTGTTCATAACCAACCTGACAAATAACTCTTAAAATGCCGGCAGTTACACGCTTTTCTCTCTTACCCTAATCCGTAAAAATGGTGTTTTCCTTAAAAATTAAGGAGGACAATCAAATGTCAAAGTTCATTGAAGAATTTTATTATGGTAATTTAGATCCCCAAGCACGTAGCACAAAAGAGAATAAAACCGTCCAAAAGCAAATGGAAATACTGATGCTCAATGAAGACTATCTAACCGAGAATCTCTCGGGAGAAAGCAAAAAGAAATTCCTTGATTTTTGTAACGCTTGGAGCGTAGTTAACGGCGAATCAAACCTAGATAGTTTTATTATGGGTTTCCGCCTCGGTGCTAATTTCGCTTATGATACATTTGTATCAGACGAAGCACCTTTTAAAGATTTGCTGAAGGAGAATTGATTATGGAAAAGTATATTTATGATGAATCTAACGGTTTATGGTACGAACTTCAAGGTGATTATTATATTCCTTGCCTTAAACTCCCCGATGAAGAACAAGTCGAAATTGGAACATGGGGTCAACGGCATTTAGAGTATATCAAACATCATCGCAAAGGCTTTTACACTTCGTTGATCTTAGGCTGCAAACTTAACCGCTATCTTGCCGGCATTAACAAACAAGCGGAAGAAATGTTTGATACACTCATCTCACAACACAAAAACGCTGAAGGTATTACCGAACAACTTAAAGCAGATAATCAAATGGAGTGGGTTTGCAAAATGAATAATATACGTTCGAGTGTCACAGAGGTTATAAATAGTAATTTAATTTGTGTATGATATTCTGCTTTTAAAAAATTAGTCGTTTAAAAAGAAACAGTGATTTTATCAGATCGTCGATAAAATCACTGTTTTTATTATTCTTCGGTTGTCACGGTTAGCTTTTCAATAATTAAATCCAAAAAAGCATTAACATTAACAAACAGGTTGCAATGTGCAGTTACCCACTCTTTTTGTTTGAATGGCTTTGATTTACCACAAATGGTGTGGTATGCTTTGCCAATGTTACGTTGTTTCTTTTTGATTTCACTATCTGAACCATGTTCTACATCGTGTCGACAATCCGTTCTTAGATGTTTGACGTCCCAAAGTGGAGAACACTCTGCGTCAGATAAAATCTCTCGTATTCTTTTGGCAGATCCGCTTCCTTCATATATCAACATATACAAACTATCTATGACATTACCAAATGTGTTTTGGTCAACAGAAAAAGAAGATGTCAGGCACGGAATAGCGGTATAGGCTTTGTTAGTTGGTTTAAAAATGGGTTCTTCACCTGCCGCCATTCTAATATCGTTTATATACTGTAATTTTGAAGCAATATTTTTACCTCCTTCAGCTATTTGTCCCATTGCTGATTTGGCATATTCTTCTTCCAAATCATAAGAAGAATTATTGCGCAGAGCATAACCTAAATAAATAGGCATATATTGGATGATTGTTTTTGATTGATTTTCTTCACTAGAGCTAACATCGGTATCGATCGTCTCATCGGCGATATAATCTCTGGCACTAACGATTTGGTCTTGGACTACCCTTGTAGCGAGTTCGATAACCTTTAAATGTTTTTCGCTATTAACTACATTTCTTTGTATATGCGAGTATTGTTTTTCTACCAAAGATGAATAGTTGACTAACAATTGCGATGATGCCAAAGTCATATCAACTTTAGGCAATATATCGGCGCTCATTTTTCCAAAAGATTGCAATGTTTCTGCAATCTGTAGCGAAGGCATGATCATTTGCGCACTTATTCCAGCATTTTTTAAGGCTAGTGCTGTTTCGCATTCAAATCCATTTAATCTTGATAGATTAATTGCATTCGCCGATTTTGGCATAGAAGAAGCGAGCGAAGAAAGTGCAGACGATATATTCTGCTGCCAAGTTGGGATATGTACTTGAGGATCAAATCCTATTGTGTCTATGGCATATTTGAACGTAGTCAATCCAGATATACAATTACTCATGATTTGTGTCTGAGAAGGTAATGTTGAAAGGGAATTTTTCAACACAGCAGTCATAGCGGTTCCTGAACTTAGAATTCTTTGTTGCCTATTTATGGTTTCAACCACTTTTGGTGTGCGTATAGCAGACTGTAAAGTGTTGTTTGTCTTTGTGGGTTTCGGGAGTCCAACGTTGCCTATATTCTTTTTCATTATTTATCCTCCGCTTATATGGTCTAATCGATATGTTGGGTTCTAAAATCCGAACGAATTTTCTTTATTATTATATCATATCAGTAAGAAATAAGCAAAGTATTTGTCGATTGTTGTTTTTAATTGAAGATTTTATTAAATATTGATATATCTTCTCCCAAATGTGCCACCAGTGATTTCAAAAAAGTCATTACTTTTATATAGATATTTAACTAATTAATTATCTTGACAAATATCATTACAAATGATATAATACTTTAGAATAGAGGTGGTCATATGATGTCCAAAAACAAAAACAACACCCCCGAATACGAAGGTATTACCGCGTTCCAAAAAGGACAAGCTTCAAGATTATTTAAAAAGGTTGTTGATGAGGATCAAATATTAATTGTCAACAAACAAAACAAGCCACAGACCGTAATTATTTCATATGATAGATATTTGCGGTTAAAAAAAGATGGCATCGAATTATAATAAATCTTGATTAAAGAGGTAGTTTATGTATTCTTGTGATAATTATGGTGTTTTCTATACACCTGAAAAATTGGCGGCATTTGTTGCTGACTTGATAATAGATGAAGGTCTCATCGCAGAAAACAACTCCAACGCTTGCATTAATGTTCTTGACCCTGCATGTGGCGAGGGAATCTTATTAAATGAGTTGAAAAGGAAATTTGAAACACATGACAATATTTCTGCGCATTTTTTTGGAGTTGATGTTGATTCTAAAGTAATAAAAGCGAATCAAAAAAACTTTAGTAAAGATTATTTTTCTTTTATAACTCAAAACAGTATTCTTCCATCTGCTAAAATCACTGCATATAATTATTGGATTCATCGTCTCAAAAATATATCTTGCGTTATTGCCAATCCGCCGTGGAGCTCCGAGAAGGTTTTTAGCAAAGAAGATTTAGATAAAGCTGGATATAAATTTGATAATGGACAATATGATAGCTATGTTCTATTTTTGGAGCTTTGTTTGAAAATTGTTAATCCGGATGCATTATTAGCATTTATTATTCCTGATTCTTTGTTTTCTGGCGAAAATAAAACATTGAGAAAGTTTTTGCTTGAAAACGCAGAAATCAAAGTGCTTGCGAGGTTGGGAGAAAAGCTTTTTCCAAACGTAAATCGTGCAACAAGTGTTCTTGTCTTGAAAAATCGAAAACCAAACGAACACTCTAAGACCAAATGCTATCGATTAGACACCTCTGATAGAAAGAAGTTTTTAGAAAACTCTTTAGATTTGCATAAAAACTTTAATGAAAAGAATCACATAGTCCTTCAGAAACGTTTTGTAGATAACCAAAATTATGTCTTTGATATTGATGCCCGAGAAGATGAGGAATTAATCCTAAATAAAATGGAGAAAGATATCATAGATTGGAAAAATCTTTTTCGTTTTGGAAGAGGAGTTGAAATATCAAAGTCTGGTGCGGTTGTTGCTTGTGAACATTGTGGGATGACGCAAGGATATTCAAAAAAGCAATTTGATTTAGGAGTTAAAAAGTGCCAATTTTGCGAAAAAGAAATACCTTTGTCTAACGTAAATGTGTTCACAATAATATCAGATTCTAAAACGACTGGTTTTACGCCCATGTACGTAGGGGAAAATTTACACAGATATTGTTTTGACGGAATTAGATACATTAAGCCTAATGTCGCCGGTATTAATTATAAAGACGCGAAACAGTATCACCCTCCTAAAATTTTAATAAGAAAAACCGGTTTGGGTATATACGCCTGTATTGATTATCAAAGCACCTATACTAGTCAGACCATCTATTCGGTAAATTATTTGGACACAAATCAGTCGACTCCGCTAGAATATTATCTCGGCTTATTGAATTCTAGATTGATATATTATTATTACTTGAAAAAGTATGGAGAAAACGAATGGAAATCGCATCCGTATTTGACCAAAGATATCGTTTTTTCACTACCCATAAAAAAAGTAACAGAGAAAAACACGAATCAAGTTTTTGCGATAGCCAAAAAGGTCAAATCTTTGCAAAAGCAGTATGATAGAGAATTAGATTTGGAAATTGAAAAATTAGTTATGGATTTATATGATATTACGCCTGATGAAATTGAAATCATAACCGAAGAACTAAATGCATTGCCAAATCTATCTGCAATTAATCAAATGAAGTTGAAGGATGGAGAGCTTAATGTTTAGATATATAGGAAATAAGACAAAGCTACTTCCGGAAATAATGAAAGAGATATCCCTATCTGTGCCTATTGGTTCAACTGTCGTCGATCTAATGGCGGGTACAGGAAGTGTATCCGTGGCATTGAGGCAAGAAGGCTATCGAGTAATCGCTTCTGATGTGATGACCTACTCAAAGCATCATCTTGTCACTCAGTTACTTTTTGATAGAGCTCCCCAATTTTTAGAGCTAGCAAAACACGTACCAATTGAGAATATTGGATACGAAAGGGTTTTGGGTTTTCTAAATAATTTAGAGCCTAAAATGGGATATTTTTATAATGAATTCTCGCCAGAAGGAACTCCTGCAAACGGATCTCCAAGCAGAAAATATTTCACGTCCAATAATGCACAAAAAATCGATGCTATTAGAGCAACGTTGAACGAGTGGATTGAAAACGGGTGGATCACAGAAAATGAAGAGTCCGTACTTAAACATACATTAATAATGGCCGCAAATGATGTCGCTAACATTTCTGGAACTTATGGATACTTTTTATCTTCATTTAACAAAAATTCATTGGAGGACATAGTTTTAAAACCGGTTTCTTTTATTACAAGTGGAACCATTAATAATATTGTTCTACAAGGATTTGCAGAAGATATTTCATCCACGATTACGGCAGATTTATGCTATATAGATCCGCCATATATGAAAAGACAGTATGCGGCAAATTATCATATTCTTGAAACGATTGCAAGAGGAGATTTTCCCGAAGCTGTCGGGAAAAGTGGATTGAGAGATTGGTGGGATCAACATTCGAAGTTTTGCACAAAAACAGGTATTCGTGATTCTTTTGAAAAAGTAATCGATTCTATGAATTGTCGCAAATTTTTGATTAGTTATAGCGAGGATGGGTTATTATCAATAAATGAGTTGATAGACCTATTCTCTAAACATGGAAAAGTTTCATACCAAAGTATCGAATATTCTCGTTTTCGTAGTAATAAAAGTAAATTATCAAAGGATTTAAAAGAATACATCATTCGTTTAGAAAAAGAATAAGGAGTGGGTTATGCCCACTCCTTATTCTTCATTGTTTGTAATATGCTTTGAAAGATGTTGCTTCTAAAGTAAAGTTGTCTCTTACAGAACCTCTAACCTCGTAGTATTTCACATTCTTGGCTTTGCCAGAAACACCATAAAATCTGTAAATACAATAATGTTCCTTTTTTTCTTCAGACACTTCAACTTCGTTTGCTGAAATATCAAAAGGTTTATTTTTGCCGCCCGTTGTTGTTTTTACCTCGATGCACTTTTCAACATATTCCTCATCGGTTTTCTCAAAAGACTTAATGTCATACCCCAAACCATCACCAATGGTTTTAGATACATGTTCAATTTTGCTTGCTAAATCGCTTCTTCCTTCTGCTTCAAGTCGAGCTTTTTCAATTCTTATAGCTAACTCTTCTCCGATATCACCGATTTTTTTAAGGTTTTTATGGCGACGTTCATAGTTAGCATCTTTAACTATTTTTTTATCAACATTAGCCGCCTTCTTCCTTTTTATAATTGGTGGTTCCACTTTCTCAATGGCGATACTCTCAAAATCAATTTCTACCCTTATATCTTTTTTAGAGTATTCTATGGCATCATCCGATGTTTCGCAGAGATTTTCAGGCAATAGTATATTTCCTATTTCATAATCCGCTGCGGAACCGGCGCTAAAAGGAATAGCTTTATCATTAGTAAACCTTAAATATTGCTCATCAAAAAAGATAATTCCTTGTCGCTTGCTTTTTATAAAAATCTCCTCAAGGCCAGCACCGTGGGGCCAAGAATCAGGAATAAATTCAGAATCGACATAGGATGCATAAAACTTAACATTCCCCTGATCATTTCTTGTTTTTATAAGTAAAATATACAGATTATCAATTATACCAGGATAATTAGCCTCGAATATATAGGAACCATCAGCATCTGTTTTGGGTTCGGGGAAATCGTTTGAAGTGTTCCAGGCGGGGTGTCGATACTTTGGATTTTGCCTACAAATTCTATAATCTTTTCGTCCTGTTCGAGGCGCTAGTTCCAATTCCGAAGACTTGGAACAGCCGACTACATACGCATTAAAAGTATAATTTTTTCTAGGGTGAAGCAAAGTTTTATCCCAGTATTCGGGAGTATCATATATTTTGTCTGCCTCTTTGAACATTCTGTCAAGTTCGTCTTTGCTATATCCCGCTGCTTGTATGTAGGTTTGTCCTCCTCCACCTGACGGCTTTTTGATGGCATACATATTAGTAAAATCTGATTCTTGTATTTTATGGTATAAAATAGCTTCTATGTGTTCCATTATTTATCTTCCTCCAAAAATTCAAAAATTTTATCATAAGAAACATTTAATGCTTTTTTCAAGGCATACAATTGTTCCATCGACACATTGTGAGTCTCGGCTTCTATTTTTACCAAGCACTCTCGTGTTATATCGCAACCAGAAAGCTGCATATACGTGGCTAGTTCAGTTACGCCAAAACCCGATTCAAGTCTAAGATTTTTTAAATGTGTACCTAATCCAGAGCGATTAATTAGTTTTTGCGGCATAATAAGCCCTCATTTCGTTTCATTTTTTCATTTATTATACACCGCAAAACAATAAATAACGAACCAAAATTGGTTCGTTATTTTAAAAATGTTTATTCGCTTGATAAGAAACATTGAACGCTTTTTGAAATTTTTGTTTTTCAGGAATATTTTGTATATACTCAACTCGTTATATAATTGAGAGGGTTACTTTAATCATCACCTAAAAACATTCAAAAATATCATAAAAAACTCTTGACAAACGAACATTTGTTCTGTATAATGTTATATGTCGAAATTTCGGCATTTTACAACTTAATATGAAGATGTGTTAAAACATAACATTCGTGGCTTATGCCACCGCCTTCACAAATGCCATTGGTCTGTTGGCAGAGAAGGTTGATTATACAGTCCCGTCTTTGAATTTCAAAGTCGATACATAGAACATCGGATTTAAGCGAGAGCAGTGCTCCCGCTTATTCGTGCTACCTATGTATCGGCTTTTTTATTTTGTTTTCAAAGGAAGATACGCTCATACAACATTCTGAGTTTTAAGTAACAGCACCTTGACAACTGAATGACCGTCCGAATGGGATATGCTTTTGCGATGATATGAGCGAAACAACGTTGCGGTAGAATTCCGGGGCAGGAACAACATTCGGGTAGAACGGCAAAACGGATTATGGTTTGTGGGGAGTTATCCGCAGATAACGGGGCAACGCCCCAGCCCTCTCGGAGAGCCCACTGACATCTTTGCACAGCGTGAAAGTGTCATAGTGGGTTACGCACTTTCAAAAGGTGCGTAACGAGGAAAAGAGATTTTATATAAAGGAGGTGAAAAAATGGCAAAAACCAACTATACCGTAGCTCGAGTACAGACACGAACCAAAGACAGCATTGGCAAATACGAACGGCACAATGAACGCAAAAATGAACATTACGCCAATATGAACGTCGACCTTACTCAAACCGAAAAGAACGTGCATTTTAAATCCTGCGGCGATCTTACGTATAACGAAACATTGGACAAGTTGGTGGCTGACGGAAAGGTATCACTTCGTGGACTAAAAGTAGATGCTAAGGTTTATGACGAAATGATTTTGGATGTTAACACCGATTACTTTGAAAAGTACGGCGGGTATGAATTTGCGACGAAGTTTTACGAGTCGGCATACCGCTTTGCGGTAAAGCTTTATGGCGAGGAGAACATTCTCTCTGCCGTAATGCACGCCGACGAACTGAACATTGCTCTAACTGAAAAATACGGCAGACCGATTTATCATTACCACTTGCATATTGTGGCTTTGCCGGTAGTGGAAAAGCAAATCAAGTGGTCGAAACGGTGCAAGGATAAATCGCTTATCGGAACTGTGAAAGAAACCATTATGCAGGTCAGCCACTCTAAAAAGTGGAAGTCGCCGCAACTAACCGACGAAAACGGCGTGCCACAGTTTGATAGAAACGGGAAGCCGATACTCATTCCAACGTACAGCATTTTACAAGACGAGTTCTTCGAGTATATGCAAGGCCAAGGATTCACGGATTTTATCCGTGGAGAACGCGGTAGTAATGCTCAGCATCAAAACGTATTGCAATATCAGATCGCCAAGGATAAGGAGCGATTAGCGAATGTAACACAGAAACTCGAACAACAAGAAACTATATACGAAATCAATAATGACGTAGATATGATGGTTCACGACATTGAATCCGCAGGTAAGAAAACACTTATTGGAAATCGCACACTATCAGCCGATGAATATAACAAGATCACTACTCTTGCTAAAAACAGTTATGTCGCACAATCAGAACTCAAAATGCTACGTGAGGAAAACCGAAAACTGCGTTCTCGTATATGGGATTTGGAGGTACACATTGAACGTCTTGAGGAACAATTACGAAAACTTACCGAACTCTGCAAACCATATTTGGATGCATTAAAAGCCGCACCGAAAAAGGTTAAAGAGTTCATTGACAGTATCTTAGAGCCTTTCAGACGGCAACGTGCCGAACAAGCCGAAAAGCTGCAGCACAAACCTATCTCAAAAAGTAAAGAAAAGAATAAATAAACAACTTCGTCGCCAATGGCGACTTTGTGCCCACCGGGCGAGAAGTTAACTTCGGACCCAGTGGGACAAAAGTTAAAAGGAGGAATTGAATGGATAAATTTATTGTAGGTCTCGGCGGACCACCCCGCCAATATGAAATTAATGGTGTCAAATATATTGTTAGCTCATCTTTTCAAACTGCCAAAATCAAAGAACACCAAGGTATTGTCGAGCGCTTTGGCAAAGCGCTGAAATCACAATTCGCACATTTGTATAGAAAATGCGGGTTTGATATAATGGCAGTGGACAAAGCGTGTTCGACTGCCGGAAAGGAGGAAAAATGCAGTCGAAATCAAAAAAGAAACAGCAAATAGGCATTACCGCCCTTTATTGCCGACTCTCTCGTGATGATGGAACGGACAATGATAGCAACTCTATCATCAACCAAAAGAAACTCTTGCAGAAATATGCGAAAGAGCACGGGTTTGAGAATACGCGCAACTATGTGGATGATGGTTATACGGGTACCAACTTCAATCGCCCAGGTTTTCAAAAACTGCTTGAGGATATTGATATGGGTTACGTGTCGGTTGTAATTGTCAAAGATATGTCCCGACTCGGCAGAGATTATCTGCAAGTAGGTTACTATACCGATACCTATTTCCCCGATAGAGATATCCGCTTTATAGCCATCAACGATTGTGTGGATAGTGCCGACGGAGAAAACGAGCTTGCGCCATTTCGCAACGTTATGAATGAAATGTATGCGAGGGATATTTCAAGAAAGGTGCGTTCATCCCACAGGCTCCGTGGTAATGCGGGTGAGCCACTATCGCAACCGCCATACGGATATATGAAAGATCCAATGAACAAAAAGAAATGGAACATTGACAACAATGTTGCACAAGTTGTAAGGGATATCTTTCGCATGTGTTTAGAGGGTAAAGGGAACGAAACTATCGCCCGCATTTTGCAGGAACAAAAGGTACTCGTTCCGATGGCCTATTGGCAAAGTCAAGGGCTCGGTCGTGGCGGTAAAAAGACGCAGGAGAACCCCTACAAGTGGTGCAAGACTACTGTGGCGAAGATACTATCTCAGCAAGAATATTGCGGCGATATTATCAATTTCAAAACCTACTCAAAGAACTTCAAGCAAAAGCAACGAATAGAAAACCCCAAAGAGAATTGGGTTATCTTCAAAAACGTTCACGAGCCGATTATTGACCGCGAAACCTTTGAGCGAGTACAAGAGTTGGTTGCCAAAACGAAGCGCCGCGCACCTAAACCCGCCAACGCCGAAAAGAATATGTTTTGTGATTTGGTTTATTGCGCCGATTGTGGTAGCAAACTGTGGTTCAATGTAAAGCACGACAAAACAGATATCCCATTCTTCAGTTGCGGTAACTACAAAGGTAACAGAGGCACTTGCCGTTCTACTCACTATATTCGAGCCGACGCGTTGGAGCAAATTGTTATGATGGAGCTTAGGTGGTTAGCCGAATTTCTTTACGACGATGAGGATACCTTTGCGGCGATGTTGGCGGAGAAAAGCAACGAGGATGCCATCCGCGAGCAAAAGCACTTGGAGTCGTTAATTCAAAAATCGCAATCCCGAATGAAAAAGGTTGAGGTATTCTTTGAAAAGCTCTACGAGAAGAATATTAATGGCGAGGTAACAGATGAGTGGTTTATGCTTCAATCTCAAAAGTATGGCGAAGAACGAATGGAACTCAAAACAAAAATTGCCGATGCACAAGAACGGCTGTTGTCAATTGATAGTATTAAGCAAAACAAGGATAACTTCATAGCCGCAGTTCGTAAGTTTATGGAGATGGATAAACTAACGGCACCTTTGCTCAAAGAACTGATAGAACGTATAGAAGTCTGCCACATCGAAGGTGTGGGCAAGAATCGCACGCAGCATTTCAAAATTCACTACAAGTTTATTGGATGTATTGCACTACCCGAAGTTCCCAAACCAAGACCTGTAAAACTTAACACACGACAAGGCGTAGCGGTAGAATATCTGCCGAGCGCCATATAACAAAAAAGAGTAGGCCAAAGCCTACTCAATACATAAAGGATAACTCATTTTACGGATAAAAGAAATCGAGTGTCCATTTCCAACCTTCAAGTTGGTTATGAACACTCGATATGGTCGAGGTGACAGGATTCGAACCTGCGGCCTCTGCGTCCCGAACGCAGCGCTCTACCAAACTGAGCCACACCTCGTTAATTATTTAGTTTGTGCGAATTTATGTTTTTATGCTATTTGAGGTCGCGCTGCTACGCAGCTTACTCTTGCGGTGCCCGACGACTCGGCAGATACACTGCCTCGCTTGTCGACCGCGGCGCCATTTCGTGTTCCCTTACTCTGCCATAGGCAGCGGTCACACTCAATGCTACCAAACCCCGCCACACCTCGTCAATTATTTAGTTAAATTCTTTCGCGACTAATAAATTATATTAAATTGATATGTGTTTGTCAATATGTATTTGGGTATGTAAATAATAAATTAGTAAAATTTTTTCAAGTTTTTAAGAAAAGTTGTTGACAAGTAGATTTGCTTATGGTATAGTATTTAGGCGCTCAAAAAATGCTGGTGTAGCTCAGTTGGTAGAGCAGCTGATTTGTAATCAGCAGGTCGGGGGTTCAAGTCCGTCCACCAGCTCCATCTTTTAGAGGCATCTAAAAGCGCAAAATTAAATATGGGCGAGTTCCCGAGTGGCCAAAGGGGGCAGACTGTAAATCTGTTGCTTTTCAGCTTCGATGGTCCGAATCCATCCTCGCCCACCAAAAAATAGACTTGCTTTTGCAAGTCTATTTTGTTTATATTTGTGTCCGCAAGGCTCAAACAGTGTTATGCTTTGCATAAACGGTGTCGCC
>JAFYSP010000007.1 GCA_017559305.1 Clostridia bacterium | reverse complement strand
TACTTGATTCCTCCTTCGTCTTTTTGTTGTGGTTGGCAAACCTACTTCTATTTTAGACGAAGGAGGATTCTTTTTCTATGCATAGCTAAAGCTTTTTGGAACTACCAGCACTGCTGGTAGTATTCGTTACACAATAAAAAAAGACCGCATCAACGATGCGGTCTTAAATTTTGCTTATTCGGGTTTCTTGTCAAAATCAAGGGTGAGGTCGTAATCACCGAGTTTGTTTACCTTGAAACTGTTTTTCTTGTATTCCTCATAATCAAATGCTTCGAGTTCATCAATTGCGAGTTTGTGGAATTCATAGAAATTATGCCACCATTCCCAACCTGAACCGAGTTCGTTTGAAAGGTATGCATCTGCAATGTCACACGCAGTCTGAGGTGCTACGTAGAAAGCGCCCATTGCGAGAACGTTTACACCGTTGCCGGTGATTGCTCTTGTTGCGGCAGGAAGGCTCTCAACAACACCCGCATGAACGTGAGGGCATTTGCTGGCTGCGATATGGATTCCCATACCTGTGCCGCAAAAAAGAAGTGCTCTTTCATAGTTACCTTCAGAAATTTCTGCACCGACACGAAGTCCGACTCTGTGGAACATAAGGTCTGTATCATTGGGGTCGCTGTCCTTCTTGACGCCGAGGTCGAGAATCTGCCAACCCTTTTTGGTGAGGTGCTCAACAACTACCTCTTTGAGCGGGAAACCTGCAAAATCAGCGCCGACTACTAAGTATTTATCCTTTACTGTTTTCATAGTTTTACCTCCATTTTGCTTTATTATGGTATCAATTCAATATTAACATTTAGAAGGAAAAAATTCAATAATTTTTTATCTTAAACTTTTATTAGTTGCGTTTTTGGAAATTATAACAAAAATGGCTATAGATATTTCCAAAATTTATTGCAAAAAAATTGCAAAAAAATAGTCGTTTTTTCTTGCAAGAAGAAAAGTTTTGTTTTATAATAAATTGTAATATTTTTATATTGGCAAAATATTTGCCAAACGAAAGGAAGACTTATTATGTCAGAAAAAGAGCGCTTGGTCGGAACGGTATCCAGAGGTATCCGCTGCCCCATCATCCGTGAGGGTGATAACCTTGCAAAAATTGTGGCAGACAGCGTTTTAGCCGCAGCCGAGAGCGAGGGCTTCCCTCTTCGCGACCGTGACGTAATCTCCATTACCGAATCTATCGTAGCACGTGCACAGGGTAACTATGCTTCTTGTGACGATATTGCCGCAGACGTAAAGGCAAAACTCGGCGGAGAAACCATCGGTGTTATCTTCCCCATTCTTTCACGTAACCGTTTTGCTATCTGCCTTAAAGGTATTGCAAAGGGTGTAAAGAAAATTGTTCTTATGCTCAGTTATCCTTCCGATGAGGTTGGTAACTCACTTGCTACCTACGATCTTATCGATGAAGCAGGTATCAATCCTTATTCAGACGTTTTGACACTCGAACGTTACCGCGAGGTATTCGGCGTGCAGAAACTTGAATTTACAGGCGTTGACTACGTTCAGTACTACGCTGACCTTATTCGTGAGCAGGGCGCTGAAGTAGAGGTAATATTCGCTAATCAGCCAAAAGCAATTCTCGACTATACAGATAAGATTCTCACTTGTGACATTCACACCCGTGAGCGCACAAAGAGACTTCTCAAAGCTGCAGGTGCAAAGGTTGTTTGCGGTCTTGACGACATCTTGAACTCTTCTGTAAACGGAAGCGGTTGCAACGAAAAATACGGACTTCTCGGTTCTAACAAATCCACCGAGGATAAGATCAAACTCTTCCCCCGTGACTGTCAGCAACTCGTTCTTGATATTCAGAAACTCATCGCTGATGCTACAGGCAAACACGTTGAGGTTATGGTATACGGCGACGGCGCTTTCAAAGATCCTAAGGGCAAAATTTGGGAACTTGCCGATCCCGTTGTTTCCCCCGCATTTACAGACGGTCTCGTAGGCACTCCTAACGAACTTAAACTTAAATATCTCGCAGATAACGATTTCAAAGATTTGTCAGGTGAAGAACTTAAAAAGGCAATTTCCGAAAGCATCAAGAAGAAAGACGGAAGTCTTGTTGGTAATATGGCGGCTCAGGGTACAACTCCTCGTCAACTTACCGACCTTATCGGTTCACTTTGCGACCTTACTTCAGGTTCGGGTGACAAGGGCACACCCGTAGTTCTCGTTCAGGGATATTTTGATAACTACACCAACTAATAACGGAGGAAATGTTTTATGAGCAGTAACGTAAGACCCGAAAATATGCAAAGAATTACCACTCCTGAACTTGCAAATGCTTTTATTGAAGAGCAGATTGCCGAAGTCAGAGCACAAGTGGGAGATAAAAAAGTCCTCCTTGCTTTATCAGGCGGTGTTGACTCCTCTGTTGTTGCCGCACTTCTTATCAAGGCAATCGGCAAACAACTCGTTTGCGTTCACGTAAACCACGGACTTATGAGAAAAGACGAGTCCGAAAACGTTATTAAACTTTTCAAAGGCGAACTTGACGCTAACCTTATTTACGTAGATGCTACCGACAGATTTTTAAATCTTCTCGCAGGTGTCGCAGACCCCGAAAGCAAGAGAAAAATCATCGGTAAAGAGTTTATCGAGGTTTTTGCTGACGAAGCAAGAAAACTCGAAGGTGTAGAATTCCTTGCACAAGGCACCATCTACCCCGACATTCTTGAGAGCATCAAAGCCGCAGAAGGCAAAAAGGCAGTTAAGTCCCACCACAACGTAGGCGGTTTGCCCGAAGACCTCAAGTTTGAACTCGTTGAGCCAATCAAACTTCTCTTTAAGGACGAAGTAAGAGTTGTCGGCGAGGCGCTCGGACTTCCTCACGCAATGGTTTACCGTCAGCCATTCCCAGGTCCCGGTCTTGGTGTAAGATGCCTCGGCGCTATCACAAGAGACCGACTCCACGCACTCCGTGAAGCAGACGCTATTCTCCGTGAAGAATTCGATAAGAACGGTCTTGCCGAGAAGGTATGGCAGTACTTTATCGCAGTTCCCGATATCAAGAGCGTAGGCGTTAAGGATGAGAGCCGCTATGAAGGTTGGCCCGCAATCATCCGCGCTGTCAACACTAAAGACGCTATGAGCGCAACTATTGAAGAAATCCCCTATGAGATTCTTCATCACATAACCTACAGAATCACCCATGAGGTAGAGGGCATCAACAGAGTCCTTCTCGACCTCACACCCAAGCCCATCGGCACAATCGAGTGGGAATAAGCTTAATGTTATGGGGTAAAGTGTAATATCCTCAAAACAGTCAAAAAGGGTAAATTCTCGCATCCTCAAAATTTTATAAAAAGATGAAAAAGACCTTATGTGGCACTTAGTTTTGCCACATAAGGTTGTTTTTTATAAAAATCATATGCGATTTTATGTTTAGCAAACTGGGAAAAATTATTTTAAAAATTCCGAGTCTGTTGAAAAAGATGTCATTTTATGTTATAACAATTATAATTGAAGATGAAAGTTTGGTGTTAGTTACGGAAATATCGAATAGCTATATATTACTAAGCAAAGACAAAAAGAATAAGATTACTAAAAAAGATGATG
>JAFYSP010000006.1 GCA_017559305.1 Clostridia bacterium | reverse complement strand
TAACTGTTTGGATATTTATTAAAGAGGTGTATACAAATGGCATTTAAGATTTCTGATGAATGCATCATGTGTGGCGCTTGCGCAGGCAACTGCCCCGTTGAAGCTATCGCTGAAGGCGACGGAAAGTTCGAGATCGACGCTGACAAGTGCATCGACTGCGGTTCTTGCGCAGATACTTGCCCTGTTGGAGCTATCTCTGACTAATTGATGAACATATAAAAAGCACTCGCTTTTGCGAGTGCTTTTTATTTTTGTTATTTACATTTCGGGAATTGTGCCCGTTACTTCAACGTAACCGCTGCGCTGAAAAATCGAAGGATTGACCCTTATTGTATAACCCTTACCGTTTTCGGTTATCCACTCGATTCTTTGTCTTTGTGGAAGTCCGCAAAGACCCAAAAGTGTCATTATAACGCCGCCGTGGGTTACTACAGCCGCCTCGTAGCAATCATTTTCCATCATATTGCCTACTATCTGAACCAAGGCGGAATAAACCCTTTGCTCGAAGGTTTTCATATCCTCTCCGCCCGTGGCGGTAGTCACCTTGCCCGCTCTCCACTCTCTGTAATCCTCACGAGAATCAAGTTCGGGGTCGCTTTTTCCCTCAAACTCGCCGAAATCATATTCCATAAGGTTTTCGACTGCTATAAGTTGCTTTGCGGGGTATATGGTGGTCGCAGTTTTTATGCACCTTGAAAGCGGACTCGAATATACAATAGCGACAGAAGGGTATATTCCCTCCTCCCTTAAATCCTCAAGTTCCGCTACTGCATCGGCAGTTAAAGGAAGGTCGGTTCTGCCGATATATTTTCCCTCGTCGTTTGCAAGGGTTGCTCCGTGACGGATAAGATGAATAATATAGTCTCTCATATTTGCACCAAATTTCTATACAAAATGTATAATTTCCTCTTGAAAATTCTTATATTATATATTACAATATTTTTACCTGTTCTACAAGAGGAGTATTGAAAAATGACAACAAAATTTTCAGATAGAATAAAAAAACTGCGTAAAAGTTTCGGTCTTTCACAAAAAGAAGCGGCTGTAAAGCTAAACGTTTCGCAAGCGCAACTTTCTCATTATGAAAACGGAATCAGAGAATGCAGTCTTGATTTCGTTGTGACACTTGCAAAATTTTACGGGGTATCCTGCGACTATCTTTTGGGTGCCATAAACGAAAAGACGGCATCAAATCATTTACATACCGAGGCGTTAGCCCTTGATGCCGTACTCTCTGCCGCAGACAAAATGCAGGACAAATCTTCTTCAAATGCCGTGACAAAGGCGGCTGACTGTTGCGTGTTTGCCCTTGCGGATGCAGTTTTGGGCGAACACTCTTCATACAACAAAAGAGCGGCTCACTGTTCTTTGGGCGCCGCCGAAGTTTTTATGGCATCGATAAATGAAGAATCCGAAATTGCCGACCAAAATCTCGCAAAAACCGCAAAAGAGGCAGAAAGTACCATTAAATCAATAGGAAAATAGCACACCTTTAAGCTGTGGGTTTTTAATAACAGTATCGTTATAGATTTTGCATTTCTTATGTGGGATACTTAAAACAAGAAATTGCGAGGTGTTATTATGCTTATTTATGATAAAGAACTCTTGAAAAATTATGCATCTTCCAAAAGACTTTGGCAGGGTATTCCTTCAATTGAAGTTACCTCTAAAGGCAGAATTTTTCTGACCTTTTATTCGGGTGGCACAAAGGAAGAAGTCGGCAACTTCTCAATGCTTATAAAAAGTGATGACGGTGAAAATTTTTCAGAGCCGATAGTAGTAGCATACGAGGATAACCATCGTTGTTTCGACCCGTGCGTCTGGATTGACCCGTTGGGTCGGCTCTGGTGGACCTGGTCACGCTATCCCGACGACGGTTTGTGGGGCGCAATTTGTGACGATCCCGATGCAGAAGAAATAAAATTCGGTGAGCCCTTTTTCATAGGACATAACATTATGATGAATAAGCCAACCGTTTTATCTACAGGCGAGTGGCTCTTCCCTGTTGCTATCTGGGTTTCAAGAATGGCGACACTCTGGCCCGGATTCTGCGGTTCCGGCGCACCCGGTGCTTACGCTTATTCAACCATTGACGGCGGCAAGACCTTTAAGCAACTCGGCGCCGCTCAGGTGAGTGACCGTTCTTTCGACGAGCATTATTTCCTCGAAATGAATGACGGCAGAATAAGATGCTTAGTCCGTACCAATTACGGAATAGGCGCTGCCGACTCCTTTGACGGAGGAAAAAGTTTCGGTAAAGATTTTGACACGGGTCTTGGCGGCCCTTCATCAAGATTTTTTATCAAGCGTCTTAAAAGCGGCAGGCTTTTGCTTATAAATCATTATAATTTCACCGGCAGAAACAATATGACTGCAATGCTTTCGGAAGACGACGGAAAAACCTGGCCTTACAAGTTACTCCTCGACGAGAGAAGCAACGTTTCCTACCCCGATGCAAAAGAAGCAGAGGACGGGTTTATTTACATAACCTACGACCGAGAGCGCGGCGGATTTTTAAGCAAAATTGAAGACGTTATGAACTCGGCAAGAGAAATCCTTATTGCGAAGATAACCGAAGAAGATATTATGGCAGGTGAACTTCAAAGCCAGGGCAGTTATCTCAAAAAGACAGCAAATAAGCTCACCGTTTACGACGGTCAGCCCAAAAATCCCTTTGCAGAAGAAAAACTTTTCAGCAACAAGGAATACGCCGAGTATTTAAGCGGGCTCGGTACCCCTGATATTGTTCTTGCTGAAATTTTCAACGTATATAATATAAATTGCTCTAAAACCTCAAAGTTTGATGCCAAAAAATTCGATTCACTGATAGACGCCTATAAAGAAAATCCTAATATAAATAATCTTGAAGAGATAATAGAACTTGTGCGTTCGGGTGACGGCGAAGGTGAAGATGACAAGCAAATCGTTGACAAAGCGCTCGGAATTATAAAGAAAAACCTTAATAAAGACGACATTGTAAAACTCGTTGCAAACGAACTTTCGGTAAGTGTGAGTTATTTGCAACACGTTTTCAAAAAGCAAACAGGCATCACCCTTCTTGATTACCGCAATGCCGAACGCATCAAAAAAGCAAAACTTTTACTCAAAGGTTGCGACGACAAAATAATTGACGTTTCTGCCGCCTGCGGCTTTGAGGATTCAAGTTATTTTACAAAAATTTTCACACGTGAGGTCGGAATATCACCGACTGAATACAGAAAACTTAAATTTTAAGTGGGTATATTTATGTTTAACGAAGTTATTAAATCAATTGAGAAAAACAAAATAATTGCCATTATCAGAGGTGTCGCTAAAGAGCAACTTATTCCCCTTGCCGATGCGCTTTACAAAGGCGGCATCAGACTTATCGAGGTGACCTACTCGGCAAACGGCAAGATAAGTGATACCGAAACTGCCGAGCGTATAAGCATACTCGCTAAAAAGTTCGAGGGCAAAATGCTTGTTGGCGCAGGTACCGTTTTGACCAAGAAACAAGTAGCGCTGACCAAAAAAGCGGGCGGCAAATTCATAATTTCTCCCGACACCAACAAAATCGTTATAAAAAAGACCAAGCGATTAGGTCTTGTATCAATGCCGGGTGCTCTGACGCCAAGCGAAATCGAGGCGGCGCACAGAGCAGGAGCAGATTTTGTAAAACTTTTTCCCGTCTCCTCATTGGGTCCCGAATACGTAAAGGCGGTATCAGCGCCCCTTTCGCACATAAAGTTACTCGCAGTAGGCGGAGTTGACCTTGATAACATTTCTTCATTCCTTAAAGCAGGTGTCTGCGGATTTGGACTCGGATCTAATATCGTAGACAAGAAATTACTTGAAGCAAATGATTTTGAGGAAATCACAGAACTTGCAAAAAAATACGTAAGCGAGGTTATGTAATGGCTTATTATATAACTGTTGACGGAGGCACTACCAACACAAGAATTTATCTTGTGCGTGATGAAAAGGTTGTGGATTCGGCAAAATTCAATATTGGTGCAATGGGTGGAAAATCCGCATTATCCGAAGTTCTCAAGGGCGGAATCGCAAAGATTTTGAATGATAACAATCTCGTCGAAGGGGATATCGAAAGAGTTTTGCTTTCGGGTATGATAACCTCTGAATACGGTCTTTGTGAATTGCCTCACGCAGTTGTGCCGACAAATTCAGCAGACCTTAAAAAAAGCAGTAAAGAAGTAAGGTTTGAAGAAATTTCAAATATTCCTTTTGTATTTATACCCGGTGTTAAAACAGATTGCCAAGAACTTGAAACCTCAGATATGATGCGTGGCGAAGAAACCGAAGTTATGGGACTTGCAAGTATTTATGGCGGTGATGCGGCATATTTGCTGCCGGGTTCACATTCGAAACTGATAACTCTTGAAAAGGGTAAAATCACCTCTATAAAGACCATGATGACAGGCGAAATGATTGCGGCTCTATCTCAAAACACAATATTAAAAGATTCGGTAAATCTTAACTCGGAAGAATACGACTCGAATTTTTTACTGATGGGTTATGACTATGCCGAAAAACTCGGCATAAACGAGGCGTTATTCAAAACAAGAATTCTCAAGAATTTGTTTTCTGCTGCTGAGAAACAAACATACGCTTATTTTTTAGGTGTAATGCTTTATAATGAAATTCAAACCATAATCTCGAGCAAGGTCGAAAAAGTCGTTATCGGCGGAAGAAGTGTTCTTAAAAAGGCATTGGCCGAGATAATTTCTGCCAAAAGCAACGTCTCGGTAACAATTGCAACTGACCTTGATGTTATGAATTCAACCTCCCTCGGCGCCGTTAAGATATATGAAACCAAATAATATTAAAAGCACTCAACAAAGTTGAGTGCTTTTTGTTTTATTTTACTGTAAGGGTTGCCGCTTTTGAATAGGTTTTCTTGCCTGCTTCGTCGGTAATAACACAGCGATACTTATAACCGTTTCTCGCCTTTGTTGCAAAAGCGGTGAGCGTATTTGTTTTGTATCCCGAAGTAGTCGTATACGTCCATTTTCCACTCGGCGTCTTAACCTGCCATCTGTATTTAAGTCCAACACCCGTCGCTCTCACGCTAAACGATGCCTTGCTACCCGATGATACGGTTTTGTTAATCGGTTGACTTGTTATCTTGGTGGTGACAACCGTAAGGGTTGCGGCTTTTGAGTAGGTTTTCTTACCTGCTCCGTCGGTAATAACACAGCGGTACTGATATTTGTTTCGCACCGCATTAGCAGATACGGTTATTGTTTTGGTTTTGTTGCCTTTTGTACCGGAGTTTTTCCAACTTCCACCCGGCACTTTGACCTGCCATTGATATTTAATACCAACGCCTGTGGCTGCAACTGTGAACTTGGTAGTTTTGCTTGCAGCCGCCTTAACGCTTGTTGGCTGCTTTGAAATTACAGTTTTAACCACTGTGAGTTTGGCGGATTTTGAGGTCACTTTGTTTCCTGCAACATCAGTAACAACGCAACGATACAAATATCCGTTTTTCGAATCAGAGGCACTTACAGTTATCGTTTTGGTTTTGTTGCCTTTAGTAGCGGAATTTTTCCAACTACCACCAGGTGCTTTTACCTGCCACTGATATTTTATGCCTATTCCGGACGCTGTAACCGAAAACTGCACGCTATCCCCTGCTGCCACCTTGATGCTCGAAGGGTTCTTTGATACATTAGGAGAAACGACTGTAATGGTTGCGGCTTTTGAATAGGTTTTCTTACCAGCCGCATCTGTAACAACACAGCGATACTGATATTTATTTCGTACTGCATCGGCAACTACGGTTATTGTCTGGGTCCTGTTGCCTTTAGTAGATGTATATTTCCAACTTCCACCCGGCACCTTGATCTGCCACCTGTAAGTCAGTCCCAAACCTGTAGCGCTCACGCTGAACTTTTGCTTATTACCCAATACTGCGGATTCATTTGTCGGCTGTTTTGTTATTTTCGTGGTAACAACGGTCAACTTTGCAGCATTGGATATAACCTTATTACCGTACTTATCAGTAATAACACATCTGTATTGATATCCGTTTCGGATTGCTTGCGCTGTTATTACGATTGTGTTGGTTGTGTGTCCTGAAGTCTTGGTGGGTTTCCATTCAGTGCCATTCGTATTGATTTCCCACTGATAGTTCATACCAGATCCTGTTGCAGTAACAGTGATTTTCGGCTTGGAATCGGCAGACACGGTAACGTCAACGGGTTGCTTTGATATTACAATTCTTTCTTGATTGCAGTTGTCGCAATATTTGTCAGATGAACTTGAATATTTATGTCCCGGTGCAGTTCTTTCAAAATTGCAAACGTTACAATACTTGTCGCAGTCGTGGTCAAAAATATGCTTTTCGAAGGTGGTTTTTACTCCGCATCCCGAACAAACGTAACGATGTTCATGTTCCGAAGCGTCAAACACATACGAATGATTTGGCTCTCTTACGAAACCGCACTTGTTGCAGTCTGTATCGCAAGGGCTGTCATAAATATGTTTTCTTTCGTATCCGCAAACATCACAAATCATATCTTCAGCGTTGTCGAAAACGTGATGCTCCAGGGGTTCTTTTTTCTGACCGCAACCTTCAACTTGACACTCATACCAATGGTAATCTTCATCACAAATATACTTATTCGCATAATTATGTGGAGGGGTTCTTTGGGTATGACATGCATTGCATTCCGCATCGCAATCATTGTCGTAGGTGTGTTCTAAAACTTCTCCGCGAGTTTCTCCGCAAATCGAACAAGTAGAAGGCTTTAGGCAAGTTGCCGCCTCCCAAGAATGCGGCGAAGCATTTCTTTCAAATCCACAGACGTTGCAATTTGTATCGCAAGTGTTTTCATATACGTGATTCGGCACGCTACGGACTTCTCCGCAAACGTTACAAGTAGGATCACAGGCATTGTCATATTCGGAGTGAGCCGCCAAAGGAGTTCTCGTTTTTTCACATACGTTACACTTGGTATCACAAGCGCCCGAATAGGTGTGTCCTAACTGTTTGCCCTCGGTTTTGCCACACTTGGAGCAGGTTTTGGGGTCTGTGCAAGTTGCCTCCTTGAAATTATGGTCAGCGACAGGAGTTATCTTCCTTGAGCATTTTCCGCAAGTTTCGTCGCAATCACTATCGTATATATGGGTATGATCCTTGAACCATTCACAATTATTACAGGATAAATCCGAATCACCGCTATAAACGTGCTCCGAATGTTTGCATGTGTTATAATGGCAAAGAGCCTTTTTAAGATATGAATTTCCGCCCTCTGAAATATCCAATGATGAAGTTTGGCTTTTTTTACCTCTGTAAAAAACGTCCTGAATTGCAGTGCAACCATTGAAAGCGTATTTCTCGACAGTAGTAAGGCTTGATGGAAGTACGACATATTTGAGCGCCTTGCAATTTGAAAACGCCCATTGTTTTATGGTTACAACTCCATCAGGTATAATAACTGCTGTGATTTTATCCTGACTTGTGCTTTTTGAAAAAACACTTTCATCTATACCTGTGATTCCTTCAGGAATTACAACAACTCCGCCTTTGCCGTTATATGCGGTGAGAACACCGTTTTTAGCGACAAATTCCGCTCCGTTTATTATATCCGACCAACCTGCGCCGTCACCGCCGAGTTCGTATTCGCCGCCATCTTCAAGCGCCATGGCAGAAATAGGCAATATTGATATTATTAAGATTATTGCGAGAATCAATGATAATAATTTTCTCATCAATTTTCCTCCGTTAATATGTAGACATTTATACATCATAATTTTAACATATTCTTGCCTTTTTTTCAATGGTATTGATATACAAATCTTATTTGCAATTTTTGACAAAACAACAAAACCGATTTCTTTTACAGAAATCGGTTTTGTGATTTTTATTTAATTGTAACAACTTCTTTTTGAGTCGCTTTCTTCTTGGTAGATATATTTTTTATAAGCATTGCTATTAAAAGCATCATATATGCCGCCAACGAAAATACAACTACATAAATAAGCAAATTGTACGGATATGGCACAATCTTTTGGACCTCACAAAACAGTGGTAAAGTGCCTTCGAAATGGGGGCTTATATAAAACATATTAAAGGTTTCATCCCCTATTATCTTGGTCGCAACCATCACCTCGTTAAGAATAACGGCAACAAGTAGGCAACCCGCAAAAACAGGTATCGCCTTTAAGATGGATTTGGATTTAAGCTCTACATATTGAGTATACAAAAGCCATACGCCGACGGCTACCATTGCTCCGTGATATACCATAGTCTGAATATTTATACCGATAGTTGTTATGAAAACCTGCTCAGGATAAATATAAACCACTAATCCTCCGAAAATCGAAAAAGTGGCAAGGAATGCGGCAAAATAATGACGCGCATTTGTTTTGCTGAATATACAATACAAAATGCCTATATACATCGGCATACTGCAAAATTGGAAAGGAAAAGCATACCACTGATAATGGGTAATTATTTCTCCGTCAACAACCTCAAAGGTATAGTTCATCTGCTTATATACTTCCAAAACCAATGCCGACACGGTTGATATAAGCACCACGTTATAAACGTTTTTATCCGTACCTTTTAAGTATTTACAAAGCAACACAACCGAAAGAATTAAAATCCCAATCCACATCAAATGGAACCATCCGAAAGAATGTGGCTCCACCATACGACTATCTAAAATTTCCAAAATTTTTACGATTGTATCCAAATCTTCCACCCTCAAAACGTTTGCTTGGCGGTTTTATTAAAAAATCGTCATTTACATAATATCAACTACTGTCGGTTTTGTCAATTATCAAAGAATTGTCAACCGACAATCTGCTCTGCCGTTTCAAAAATTCTTTTTGATTCGGTTTCTGATACGGTGCAAAGTTTTTTCTTTATCGGTCTGCCCCATATATCAAACAGCCAAGGACCTATCCATTCCATATAACCGGTTTCTTCAAATACGCCCTTAAGGACAGAAAGAGCGGCAACTTTCGGTCTCATAAATATCACCTTCATGGGATACTTTATGATTGCATAAATCCATGCGGGGTAATGAGCGGTGATCCCCGTAGGTGTGATACCCGGATGGGCTATTGCGAGTTTCACCCCTGTTTCGTTTTTGAAAAGTTCCCATAATGCGCACATCAAATACCGCTTTGCATTTCCGTAAACCTTTGATGCCGCAGTTCGATTTGAAAAATCTATATCGTCAGGGTCACTTTTTGAATAATTATGTGCAATACTTGAAACCGCAATCACTCTACCCTTGGTTTCTCTGAGGGTGGGAATAAGTTCCTTTATCATATAGTAAGGCGATGCAAAGTTTATTGCAAAAACATTGTCGAGTCCTTGCTTTGTTTTATGCCTTGGGATACTGTAAGCACCTGCGTTATGTATAAATATATCGGGTTTTTCCTTTTTTATCAGTTCGGTTGCAATTGTTACCGAATATCTGTCCTCAAGGTCTGCCGTAATAAGAGTTACTCTGACCGAGTATTTATCTTTGAGTGTCCTTGCGAAATTCTCGCTTTTTTCTCGGTTTCTGTCGACGAGCACCAAATTGGCGCCCAACCTTGCAAAATAAAAACAAAGTTCGTTGCCAAGGCCCCCTGTAGAGCCTGTTATTGCCACGGTTTTACCCTTGAGAGATCCGCAATTTCTTTTGATCCAATTATTTATATTCATATCATCGCCCACCTTGAGTTTGATTTTAACACAAATGCAGACAAAAAACAATGCCGCCGAAAATCTTTTCGGCGGCTATAATTAATTTATTTTTTTATTGAGTTTTTTGGTCGCGGCTCTGACCGAAAGGTATACAATCGTCCAGACAACTAAGTATACGGAAAGGAAAACGGCTGTGAAAATCAGTATCATAATCGGCTCGAAAGGTATCCATGAATTCAATATATAACATCCGACATAAACAATATAAAGTGTCAAAAGATGTATTCCGAGCGATTTCGGTAACGACCAACTTTCAATCTGGTTAAACACACTCGCCCCTGCTTGAACGAAGGCAAGCAGATAGGTTGATAATATCGCCAACAAGACCTCGGTGCCTAAAAGAGAAAAGTCCTCAACCGTATGTTGTAACACCGAAAAAATAATCCCTACAACCACAGGTCCGAATCCCCCGAACATTAATCCTCTTTTCAAAAATTCTTTTACATATTTATTCAATTATATTCCCAACCTTTCTTTGACGTGTTTCAACTGTCTTCTTGATACGTAATCGCTTTTTCCGTTTTTGAAAAAGACCATCAGTGTGCCTGACACCGAAGCATCAAAACGCGTTATCATTTTGATGTTTGCAAGACAGGATTGATTGATTTTAACAAAATTTTGCGGCAACCTTTCTTCCAGAAGATAGAGTCTGGATTTTATATGCAATTTCTTGTCACCGAGAAATGCGAAAATCTTATCTCCCTCGGCAGCAAAAAAGCAAACGTCATCAAGCGAGATTTTTTCTCCCTCTTTGCCCGAATATCCAATCATATCTAATTCCGTTTGTTCTATCAGCGCCTCTATTTTGGCGGCTATGCCATTTCTTGACCTTGCGACTACAGTGACCTTTTCCTCGGCAGCAGGGTCAATTATCAATTCGAATTTCATATAAAAATCCTTTCACTTAAGTCTGTATATATAATACACAAAGTGAGTTTTGCAGTCAACCGACTTCTGCCATTCGGTAATTTCAAGGCTTTATACGGCAAAAAATTGATGCAATGCAAAAAGAAATATGATATAATGTCTTAAAACATAAAAAGTTCTCAGATTAAGGTGATCTTATGGCTATCTATAATCCTTTCATCATCGCAAAGCCTGTTTGGGCAAAAGGTCTTGCCGATGAAATGAACTGTACTCTCGGATTTTACAAAAAAATAAACACCAACGGCAAAGCAACGCTTAAAATTGCCACGGGCGGTTTTTACAGATTGCTTGTAAACGGAGAGTTTAAGTATTACGGTCCTGCACGTGCGCCTCACGGTTTTTACAGGGTTGATGAGTTAGAAATCGACCTTCCGCAAGGCGAAGTCCATCTTGCCCTTGAGGTAATAAACCACCGAGCAGAAAGTTACGGAATTATTTCAAATCCCGCCTTTTTGACCGCCGAAATTATAGCCGACGGCAAACTTGTCGCCGCCACAGGCAGTGATAAAGATTTTGATTGCTACATACTCACTCATAGAGTGAAAAAGGTACAGAGATACGGTTTTCAGCGTCCCTTTTCTGAAGGATACAGGTTGAACCGCGGCTTTGCTGATTGGGCTGTCGGCAAAGAGGTTCCAAACGCTCATAAAACCGACGTGGAAATCTGCGAACAAAAGGTGTATATCGAGAGAAACATCCGTCATCACGACTTTTTCAAAACTCTGCCAAAAAGCCTTGTTTCAAAGGGTAGCGTTAAAATCGAGAAGCCCGAAAGTTATTACAGGCATTTTTCCTGGACCGATGCAGGTAAAACCGAATTGCAGGGCTACAAATTCGAAGACCTCGAATTTTCTATGAGTGACGAGGCTCAGGAACTCAAAAACGACACCCTGACCGAGTGTAATTCTCCTGCTCCCGACAGTTTTTCACTAAAAGAAAAAGATTTTCACATCTTCTCACTCGTCGGCGAGCGCACAGGATTTATTTCGCTTAAAATAGATTGCAAAAAAGCAGGTTCCTTATATATTACCTTTGATGAGATTTTATCTGACGGCGATGTAAGTTCCTACCGAATGGATTGTTGCAACGTAATCCGACTCGATTTAGAGCAAGGGGTACACGATTTTTGTTCGATGGAGTGCTACGGATTTAAGTTTATAAAGTTCACCGCCAAGACGGGCGACTTTGATATAAGCGGTCTTCATCTTAAAGAATACGTCTGCCCCGAACCGCTTTGCGACCTTTACAAAAGTGAGGACGAGGACATAAATTTGATACTTGAGGCGGCAAAACAATCCTTTTTGCAGAACTCCGCCGATATGTTTATGGATTGCCCCACAAGAGAGAGAGCAGGTTGGCTTTGCGACAGTTTCTTTCTCGGCAGAAGTGAATACTATTTCACGGGCGCTAATAAAATTGAGCACAACTATCTTGAAAACTATCTTCTGCCCGAAAAATACCCCAACGTACCCGACGGTATGGTGCCTATGTGCTACCCGTCCGACCACGGTGCAAACAGTTTCATTCCCAACTGGGCTATGTGGTTTATAATCGAACTTGAGGAGCACAAAAACCGCACCTGCGATTTTGAATTCATTTCCCGTTTTGAAAGCAAAATAAAAGGAATTCTTGATTGGTTCGCTCAACACGAAAATGCAGATGGACTTCTTGAAAAAGTGCCCGGATGGGTATTCGTCGAGTGGTCGGCAGCCAACAGTTTTACAAAGGATATAAACTTCCCTACCAATATGCTTTATGCGAAAACTCTCGATGCCGCATCAAGACTTCTGGGCCGTCCCGAACTTTCCTGTAAAGCGGAAAAACTCCGTGAGGTTATACGCAAACGCTCTTTCGACGGAGAATTTTTTGTTGACAATGAAGTTTATGCCGACGGGCTTCTCACAAAAACAACCAATCGCACCGAAACCTGTCAGTATTATGCTTTTTTCACAGGTGTTGCAACCCCCGAAACCCATCCTGAACTTTGGCGAAAACTTGTTGAGGATTTCGGTCCTGACAGAGCAAAAGGCAAAAACAAATACCCCGACATTCACCCCTCGAACGCATTCATCGGAAACTACCTCCGTTTAATGCTTTTGGATGAAAACCGCCTTTACGAGCAGTTGCTCGACGAATCAAAAGGATATTTTCTTTATATGGCGGAGCGCACCTGTACTTTGTGGGAATTTATCTCAACCGAGGCGTCTTGCAACCACGGTTTTGCAAGTTACACCGCTTGTATGATTAAAAACGCAAGCGAAGCGCTTAAATAAAAAAACGGTGCAGAATTCTGCACCGTTTTTTTTATTTTTCTTTAACTTTGTTTTTTGGCATTGACCAACCGTATTTAATAATATATACTTAATATATACTAATAAAAGGAGAAAAGGATGCAACACTTATTCAGTTCCGTTAAAGAATCTTTGCAGTCGGTTTTGCCGATTGCCGCAATAGTAATACTGCTAAGCATCACCCTCTCGCCGCTTGGTTCGGGTGTTGTTGTGTTGTTCCTTTTCGGCACCATTCTCCTCATTGGCGGAATGAGTTTTTTCACGATAGGATCGAGTATTTCTATGGAACCGCTCGGTGAAGGACTCGGTTCCGCAATCGGCAAACGAGGAAAAATAATATTACCCCTTATCATCTGCTTTGTGCTCGGCGCACTTATAACCATGGCAGAACCCGACTTGCAGGTTTTGGCGCAACAAGTTCCTTCTATACCAAACCTTGTGCTTATTTTGTCGGTTGCGGTAGGTGTCGGAGTTTTTCTGTCGGTGGCATATATAAGGGCAAAAAAGGGACTTTCTCTTTCCCGACTTTTGATAATTTTTTATGCGGTTGTTATGATTCTCGCATTCTTTGCGCCTAATGATTTCATTGCAACCGCTTTTGACTCAGGCGGCGTTACCACAGGTCCTATTACCGTACCCTTTATTATGGCGCTCGGTGCAGGTCTTGCAATAAACCACAAGGGCAAAAAATCAGGTGAAAACAGTTTTGGTCTTGTTGCTCTTTGTTCTATTGGGCCTATTCTTTCGGTGCTTGTACTTTCGATTTGTTACAATCCTCACCCAACAACTACCGAAACGATTTTACCCGAAGTTTTCAATACGTTTGATGCGATAAAACTCTTTCTTATAGAACTTCCGCACTATGCCAAAGAGGTGCTCGTCGCACTTCTTCCTATCGTTGCGGTTTTCATAATATTCCAACTCATTTCAAAAAGATATCATCTCCATCAAATTGCGAGAATATCGGTAGGTTTTATATACACCTATTTTGGACTTGTGCTTTTCCTTACCGGTGCCAACGTCGGATTTATGCCGGCAGGAAAACTCATAGGCGCAGAAATCGCCTCAAGCGACTACAAATATATGCTGATACCCATCGGTATGATTATGGGATATTTCGTTGTTTCTGCTGAGCCGGCAGTTCACACACTCAAAAGACAGGTTGCCGAGATTACAAACGGCGCTATCACTCAAAAAGCAGTCGGTCTTGCGCTTTCAATCGGCGTGGCTGTATCTGTAGGAATTGCAATGCTCAGAATTCTCACGGGAATTCCCATCATTCCGTTTATGATTGTCGGATACTCGGTTTCGCTAATAATAAGTTATTTTGTTCCACCTATTTACACAGGCATTGCATTCGACTCGGGCGGTGTTGCAAGCGGACCGATGACCACCACGTTTATGCTCCCCTTTGCTGTTGGCGCTTGTGAAATGCTTGGCGGAAACATTATGACTGATGCCTTCGGTATTGTAGCAATGATTGCTATGACACCTCTTATAACCATTCAAGTCCTGGGACTTTCGGGAAGCATACACCATCGCAGAATGCTCAAAAAAGCAAGGGCAGAATTCAGCGCTATTCAAGATGAAATTGTTTTCTTTGATGGGGAGGATGAATAATGCTTGAGATGAAAAAACTTATGATGCTCTTCTCTATCGTTGAACAAGGCAAGGGCAAAAAATTAATTAAAACTCTCGAAAGTAAAGATGTAAAACTTCATTTTCAGTTGGTCGGTTTCGGTACTGCACCGACCGAAATGATGGATATTTTGGGTCTTGGCAGTAACGATAAAGACATTATAGTAAGTCTTGCCGCAAAAAAAAGCGTCAACGCTTTGATGGCGGATTTCGGCAGTAACTTCGCAAGTTACTCTCAGTATGGCGGACTGATGTTGGTGCTTGATATGTCGGCATCAACAAGGCTTTTAACCGAAATGTTACACCACAAAACACTCGAAACCGAAGAAAAGGAAGGAGCCGAAGGGGCTATGAAAAACGAGCACAAACACGATCTTATCTTTATAACTGTCGATCAGGGCTTCTCTGACCAAGTTATGCGTGTTGCGAAACAAGCGGGTGCCACCGGCGGCACCATAATCAAAGGCAGAATTGCCGACACCGATATGTTCATAGAACTTGCCGAAGCAGACGTAGAACCAAACCGCGAAATAATCTGCATTATGGCTCCTCAGAGTATCGGCGCTAAAATCATGGAAAAGGTTAATACCCAATTCGGCATAACCTCATCCGCTCATGGAACTATTTGCGCCGTGCCTATCGAAAAGGCATACAAGATATAATAATTTATAAGGGAGAACACTTTTTACCAAGTGTTCTCCCTGTTTTATTTTTATAAAAAACAACATCTTCAAATTGAATGTATCAAACGAATATAACTGAGGCACCTTCATTACGGAAGGTGCCTCTATCAAGGTCTTTTATTTTATAAGTATTGATTTTTTGTCGGGATATTGCTTTGAGTTTATATGGAGCAATAAATCCTCTATGGCCGACACTATGCCGAGCACACACCAAATTCCACAATAAATTGCAAAAAATGCGGTGGGTGCAAAATATGGTGCCAAAAAAGCAAGCATACCCGACGCTTTATTAAGATAGGTGTGAGAAGAAGCAAATCTCGAAAATTTCAGAGCAGAAACAACGTATATCGACCCTCTGATGCCTATTGCAACAGCAAGCATTATCCAGACGACGATCGGCATTTTTTCAAGCATCACGGGAAAAAGTTTCAAGACCATTATGCTGTAAAAAACTACGTCTGCAAAGCCGTCAAGTTTTGAGCCGAGTTCACTTGTCACACCGAGTTTTCTTGCAAGATACCCATCAAGCGCATCTGTGATTCCGCAAAGAGTGAAAATAATATAAAAAGGCAATCTGAAAGCAGAAACAAACAAAAGCAATACTGCGCCGAGTATTCTCATACCTGTTATCAGATTTGGAATTATCGCCTTATTCATACCCTCACTCCTTTTATATGATATAAAACATTTTACAACATTTGGAAATTCAAGTCAAGCAAAAGGAAAAGGACCCTTCCTGTTGGAAGGGTCCTTTATTGTTTATCCGTTAATTTTTCCTACTGAGTGCAAATCATAAGAAATACGGATTGTTGAATGTCAGTTAATTACTGAGCAACTGTAAGGTTGTAGTACTTAGAAAGAATTTCAACAGCCTTGTTGCAGTTTGCTTCGTATGCTTCCTTAGAAACATCGTAGTAACCGCCGGCACCGTTGTTAGCGTTCTTGTAGAATTCCTTACCGTCAGCATCTGTCATACCCATAGCAACGAAGGAAGCAGCGGGAACCTGACCAGCCTGACCGATCTCTTCGCAGATGTAGTTTCTGTCGTAGAGGAGGCCGAGAGCCTTTCTGATTTCCTGCTGAGCCTCTTCCTTAGCAACACCGGTAAGTGTTGAGCCGGGGAGGAGGTCCTTGTTTACGTTCCAGCAGACATAGTAAGTACCGATCTGACCTGCGATAACGAACTCTGTGGGATACTCAGTCTTAAGAGTTGCGATTTCAGCAGTAGGAACGTCGTCGATGAGGAGCCAGTCGCCCTTCTTGAAGTTAGCAAGCATGTTGTTGCTATCATCAGAGAGGTAGCAGTTGATGGTTTCCATAGTTACGTCAGCAGCGCCATGGTATGCAGGGTTCTTCTTGAGAGTGATAACACTGTCATGAGTCCAAGATGCCATTGTGTAAGCACCGTTGCAAACGTAAGTAGCGGGATCTGTTGCCCAGTTCTCGTTTGTGAGAGCTGAAGAGTGAACAGGATAGTAGGTGGGGAATGCGAGGAGTTCGTTCCAGTATGCAACTGCATTGCTGAGAGTTACAGTGATGGTACGAGCTGCATCGTCAGCAGCAACTGCGAGATCGTTCTTGTCGTATCCCTTAACAACTTCGAACATGTAACCGTAGTCTGCGCCGAGTTCAGCAGAAGCTGCACGCTTCCAAGCGTTAACGAAGTCAGAAGCCTTAACGTCATCGCCGTTTGACCACTTCATACCCTCTTTAAGAGTGTATGTGTAGGTAACTGTGCCATCTTCATTTGCAACGCCTTCAACAAGCTCTTCAGCTGCGTCAGCAACGATAACGAGCTTGCCTTCTGCATCCTGAGCCCACTTTGCAAGACCTGAGAAGAGGTGAGCAACCATTGTTGCACCATCAACTGCAGAGTTGAGAGCGGGATCAAGAGTGTCAGGCTCAGAAGCGAGACATACGTTGATGGATTCAGTAGCGCCGTTTACCTTTGTGTACATGAGGTACTTGTAACCGAGGGGGTTAGAGAAGAATCCTGTTACGGAATCATCGATCATGTAAAGGTCGGTGTAGTAGTAGAGAGGAACGATACAACCTGTAGCCATAAGCATATCTTCTGCGAGGTGCATCATAGCATAACGATCTTCAGCCTTTGTTGTAGCCTTGATCTTTGAGATGAGAACATCGTAGGTTTCTGCCCATGTGCCGTCCTCGATTTTCTCGCCACCGTAAGGTGTGAGGTCGAGGTCGTACATCTTGAGGTTTGCGTGTTGGCCCTTACCGAACTGAACGTCGTTGTTACCTGAACCACTGGTCCACATATCGAGGAAGCAGATAGGATCATTGTAGTCAGCGAGCCAGCCGTTACGTGCTACAAAGTAGTCGCCGTTTTTACGAGTGTTAAGGAATGTGTTCCACTCCTGATTTTCAAGAGTCATGGTGATTCCTGCAGTTGCGAGAGCGCTCTGGAGGTATTCGCCAATTGCCTTATGACTGTCACTTGTGTTGTAAAGGTAAGTCAAAGTAGGAGCATTGACTTTTGCTACTTCGTTGTTGTTTGTGGTACCACAAGCTGCAACACCGAGAAGCATTACTGCTACCAAAGCTAAAGCAAGTAATTTTTTCATAACAATTGCCTCTTTCTTAATATTTGTTTTATTGTCCAACGTTTCACCAATGCTTTGCACCGCAACAGGTGAACGCAAAAACCAAAATTAGTTAATCTCTGCTACACGGTGACATGCAACAAAGTGTCCCTTTGATACTTCCTTGAATTCGGGAGTTTCCATTGCGCACTGCTCGGTTGCATAAATGCAACGGGTGCGGAAAGGACATCCTGAAGGAGCTTTGAGAGGACTTGGAATATCGCCCTCAAGAGCGATACGCTGATTGGCACGAGCAATTTTAGGATCGGGGATCGGAACTGCTGACATAAGTGCCTTTGCATAAGGATGAAGAGGATGCTCGTAGATTTCACCTGCATCAGCAAGTTCAACCATTTTGCCGAGGTACATAACAGCGATTCTGTCACTGATATGACGGACAACGAGAAGGTCGTGCGCTATGAAGAGATAGGTAAGACCGAGTTCATCCTGAAGTTCATCAAACATATTAATGATCTGTGCCTGAATGGAAACGTCAAGCGCTGAAACCGGCTCGTCACAAACCATAAATTCGGGGTTGACTGCGAGAGAACGGGCAATACCGATTCTCTGACGCTGACCGCCTGAAAATTCGTGGGCGTAACGTGATGCGTGTTCAGAGTTGAGTCCGACGTAATCCATAAGTTGAAGGATTTTTTCTCTTCTCTCCTCCTTGGTGTTGTAAAGACCGTGAACGTCAAGAGGTTCAGCGATAATGTCTGCAACAGTCATACGGGGGTTAAGAGATGAGTAAGGATCCTGGAAAACCATTGTGGCTTTTTTGCGGAGTTCTTTAATATCTGCCTTTGTTTTGATGAGTTTTCCATCGTACCAGATTTCACCTGAAGTTGGCTTATAAAGGTTAAGAAGTGTTCTTCCGACGGTGGTTTTACCGCAACCCGATTCACCAACAAGACCAAGTGTTTCGCCACGGTTGATTGAGAAGGAAACTCCGTCAACCGCCTTCAAAGGTTTGGTCTGGAAAAATCCTGTGCTGATATCAAAATACTGTTTGAGGTCTTTTACTTCAACAAGGGGAGTGTTTTTATTCTGCTCACTCATTGTCAGCCACCTCCTCCTTTTTATCTGCGCCATCGAGTATGATTTCGCCGCTTTCTACTTTTGCCTTAACGTTCATCCAGCAGGCAGCTGCGTGATCACAGTTAATCTCTGCACGCTCGGCAGTGTTATAAATGCAGACCTTCATTGCCGCTTCACAACGAGGAGCAAAGGGACAACCCTTAGGCATATTGAGAAGGTCGATAGGTGTACCTGTAATAGGCTGGAGTTTGGTACCCGCAGTATTTGCGGTAGGAATTGAACGGAGAAGGCCTTTTGTGTATTCGTGCTTGGGATTGTAGAATATTTCATCTGCTGTTCCCTGCTCACAAATAGAACCTGCGTACATAACTACGACTTCGTCACAAAGCTGTGCAACAACGCCGAGGTCATGGGTAATCATAATGATTGCCATTCCGAGTTCCTTCTGCAAAGAGATCATAAGTTCAAGAATCTGTGCCTGAATTGTAACGTCGAGAGCGGTTGTGGGCTCGTCGGCAATAAGAATATCAGGCTCGCAGGCAAGTGCCATAGCGATAACGATACGCTGACGCATACCGCCCGAGAACTCGTGAGGATACTGTTTCATTCTCTTTTCGGGCTCGTTGATATTAACGAGGCGGAGCATTTCAACAGCACGCTCATAAGCTTGTTTTTTATTACGGTTTGTATGAAGCAAAATTGCTTCCATAAGTTGATGGCCGATTGTGTAGGTGGGGTTGAGAGAGGTCATAGGGTCCTGGAAAATGATGGAAACCTTATTTCCACGGACGTTTTTCATAACCTTTTCGCCTGCGCCTACAAGTTCTTGACCGTCAAGTTTGATGCTGCCGCCGACAATTTTACCGGTAGTAGCAAGAATTTGCATAATAGAATAAGCAGTAACCGATTTACCTGATCCCGATTCACCGACTATGCCGAGAACCTTACCGTGATCAAGGTTAAAGGAAACGCCGTTTACCGCCTTGACTTCACCGGCATCGGTAAAGAAGGAGGTTCTTAAATCTTTTACTTCAAGTAATGCCATTTTGATTTCCTCCCCCTTAACTATTAAGCTTCGGGTCGAAGGCATCGCGGAGGCCATCGCCGAAAAGATTTAGTGAAAGAACGATGAGTGAAATTACAAGTGCGGGAATTACGAGACGGTGGGGATATGTGTAAATACCGTTGAGCGCCTCGGAAGCAAGAGAGCCGAGTGAAGGCATAGGTGCGTTAACACCAAGACCGAGGAATGAAAGGTAGCTCTCTGTAAAGATTGCAGAAGGAATCTGCAATGCAGTTGAAATAATAACAACACCGATACAGTTAGGCATAAGGTGTTTCTTGATTATACGTCCTGCCTTTGCGCCACAAGCACGAGCCGCCAAAACGTACTCCTGCTCACGAAGGGAGAGAATCTGACCACGGATAAGACGTGACATGGATACCCAATAAAGCAAGCCGAAAACTATAAACAAGCTCAAAATGTTACTTCCGATTTCTTCCAAAACGGTGCCCTGAATCAAGGTGTTGAGTCCTGATTGTTTGAGGGCTGCCGCAAGCAAGATAACCATAAGCATATCGGGCAATGAATAAATAATATCAACGATACGCATTATTATAATATCTACCTTGCCGCCGCAGTAACCTGCAATTGAGCCGACAGTCATACCGATAACGAGAACGATAAGACTTGCAAAGAAACCAACCGCAAGTGAAATTCTTGTTCCGTAAACTATACGGATAAAGTAGTCACGGCCGAGTGAGTCGGTTCCGAAAATGTGGGGGAATACCTTCTCACCGTTTGCGATTTTCTCAAGTTCTGTTTCACCGTATTCAAAAGGTGCGAGATCGTTATAAGAACTGTCAACAGGTCTACCGAGTGAAACACCGAGCTGCTTATCGTATTTATAAGGCCAGAAGGTTGGCAATATAACACAAGTAAGAGTAATTAAAACGATAATAAAGAAGCTGACTGTTGCTACTTTATTTTTGAGCAAACGCTTTACACCATCCTTAAAAAAGGTAGTGGAGGGACGCATTTGCACCATATATTCCTTCTCAGCATCGCTTGCAGGAAGGAAAGAATCTACATCGAGATGTAGAGTAAAAGGATTCTTTTTCATCACAATATCTCCAATGCCGAATGGCTTTAATAGTTTTTTACGGTTTATTCGAAGTTGATTCTTGGGTCAACAACCTTGTACATAATATCACTGAGAAGGTTCATAACAACGATAAGGGTTGCAAGAACGATTGTTGTTCCCATAATGAGCGGATAGTCACGGTCGGTAATACTGCTGACGAAAGCTCTGCCGATACCGGGAACTGCAAATATCTTTTCAACAACGAGTGAACCGGTAACTATATATGCAAGCATCGGTCCAATATATGTGATAACAGGGATCAATGAGTTTTTAAGAGCATGTCCGAAAATAATCTTTACGTTTGAAACACCCTTTGCCTTTGCGGTACGGATATAATCCTGACCGAGAACGTCAAGCATAGAAGATCTTGTCAAACGGGTGATGTTTGAAAGGGGTGACAATGAAAGAGTTATAACCGGAAGGATAAGACCCGCCGTCGTCGATCCGTTTGCAGGTAGCCAACCGAGTGCAACTGCGAAAACCAACAACAAGAAGGAACCCATAACAAAAGATGGCATGGAAACGAAAGCGGTGGTGAATACCATTATAATTCTATCAATGAGTTTATTTCTGCGAAGCGCAGCAACTGAACCGAGGATAATTCCGCCTACAAATGCGATAGCAGCGGCGCAAACACCAAGTTTTGCCGAAACGCCGAGACCTTCGCTGATCATATCTACAACCTCTCTGCCTCGGCTTTTAAGTGATGGTCCGAAGTCAAATTCAGTTACGATGCTTTTAAGATAATTCACATACTGAATGGGAACAGGCTCGTCAAGTCCGTATTTCGCATTAAGCGCTTCAAGTACGTGAGGCTGAACAGCCTTTTCGCTCATAAATGGGCCACCGGGTACTGCGTGCATTACAAAGAAGGTGAGTGTAATGACAACCCAAACAGTAAGTAGCGCCAAGGCAATACGTTTAAGTATATATGCCAGTGTTTTTGTTCTCATTTTTTAGCATTTCCTTTCCTTACTAAAACGAGCCGGTTGCTTTTGCAAGTGGTTCGATAAATTATATTTGGCGATGTTTTTGCAACATCAAAGATGCGTATAACGACCTTCGAGGTCATTATTATACTATCATATCATTAGTTCTAATATTTTAACATACTAAAACACAATTGTCAACCGAAAAAAGCAAAAACCAAATGCCAAATTTTATATTTGTGCAACAACCACTACAAGTTGTGTTAAAAAATTATCAAAACACAATAAAAGCCGCAACCCGAAAGGTTGCGGCTTAAAATTTATTTATTCAAACATATCTAAAATGCTTTGTTTTGGGGTTACGCCCATTTTTTGACCTATAATTTCTCCGTTTTTGAAAGCAATAAGGGTGGGAATGCTGACTATTCCGTATTTGACGCAAAGTTCGGGATTTTCGTCTACATTTACCTTGCCGACTATAATATCATCCTTTTCCTCAGCGATTTCCTCTATCGTTGGCGCAATCATTCTGCAAGGTCCGCACCAGGTTGCCCAGAAATCAACAAGCACGGGCTTTTGGGCACCGAGCACCAATTCTTCGAAATTATCATTATTTAGTATAAGTTCTTTCACGTCATTTTCTCCTAATCTTTAGATTTGTAATAAAGCATACAGTGGCAAAAGCCCTCGAAATCGGGATCTGCTATCTGCTCACGGAATTCCTTGCAGATGCATTTGAACTCCTCTGTTTTGGGAATTCTGCAGGGACAGTATCCGCCCTTGGCTTTAAGCCCTTGCTTTATTCTTTCGACCGTTTCTTTGTCGGGGTTAAGTTTTACTGCCATATATAATATTCCTTTAATATATTATTTTATTAGTTCCTTATATATATCGCCTTTTTTGAATCCTGTTTCGGCGGCGGCTGCCTTTGCGGCGTTTGATGCGCCCATTCCCTCGCCCAAATATTTTTTAGCAAGTTCTACCGCCGACTCAATTGTGTATTCGGTTGCCGCCTCTTTTTGAGCGCCACCGACTATAAGCACGTACTCTCCCTTGGGCTCTTTTTGTGAATACATATCCACTGCGCCCGAAAGGGTTGTCCTTTCTACCGTTTCGTGAAGTTTTGTAAGTTCTCTGACGAGTGCGATTTGCCTGTCACCCAAAACCGAAAGCATATCAGAAAGTGTGGATTTAAGTTTGTGAGGCGCTTCGTAGAAGATAAGGGTTCCTTCATATTGCTTGATGGTTACAAGGCGCTCGGTGCGCTCTGCTTTTGCAACAGGCAAAAATCCTTCGAAAGAAAATCTTTGTGAAGGCATACCCGAAATTGCCAGTGCGGTTATAAGCGCTGAAGGCCCCGGCACCGATTCAACGGCAATTCCTCTTTCGTGGCAAAACCTTACAAGGTCTTCACCTGGGTCGGATATCGCAGGCATTCCCGCATCGGTCACAAGCGCTCCCGATTCACCCGCCGCAATTCTACTTGCTATTTCCTCGTGGCGAGACGCCTTGTTGTGTTCGTGATAACTTATCATCGGGGTATCTATTTCAAATTTGTTCAACAATTTGAGTGTAACACGGGTATCTTCCGCCGCAATGAAATCCACGGAACGCAAGGTTTCAATTGCTCTTGGAGAAAAATCGCCGAGGTTTCCTATCGGGGTGCCGACTATATAAAGTTTTGCGCTCATATTCCGTCACCGTGACCTTCCTTGTAATCTCCGTAAATCTCTATCATTTCGGGGGAGAGTTTTCCAACCTCTTGTTCGATATAAAGAGTGGGCAGAATTCTCATTCCTGACTTTCCGCCGAGCCTACCCTCAAGAAGTATCAGCCAGGGCTCTTTACCGACCCTTTGAGCAACGTTTCTAATCCGTTTGGGCTCAATTCCGCAGTTTTTCATTGCCGTAACGATATCGGCAAGTCGTTCAGGGCGCTGACAAATACAAAATCTTCCGCCGAAACGCAAAAGTTTCTTTGCTGCGGCGCAAACGTCCTCAAGTGTACATTCGGTTTCGTGTCTTGCTATTATATCGGCAGAGGAAGTGCTTATGATACCTGTTCCTTCTGCTTTATATGGCGGATTGCAGGTAACGAGGTCATACACCGCCTTATCAAGTGGCGGACAAATATCCTTCAAGTCGCCCTCTACAACGCAAAACATATCTTCAACCGAATTTTCTCGGGCGGTTTTTCTCGCCTGCTCGCAAGCGGCTGGTTGTATATCGACACCGACCACCTTTTTAACCGCATTTGCACGAATAAGCAACATAGGAATTATGCCGCAACCTGTTCCAAGGTCGCAAGCGGTCATACCTTTTTTGCCGTCTGCCGCAAAATGCGAAAGCAAAACTGCATCGGTGCCGAATGAATGTGCATCACTTATATAAATACCGTATTTGGCTGAAAGCGGTACTTTACGCATTTACTGTCTGCTCCATTTCACACCTTGAGGTGTATCCTCAAGGACTATTCCCATTTCTTTGAGTTGATCACGAATAGCGTCTGCTCTTGCAAAATCTCTTGCCTTACGTGCGGCTGTACGCTCCTCAATGAGTGCTTCTACCTCGGCATCGAGATTTTCTTCCTTACCTTCGTATAAAAGGCCGAGTACGTTTGCAAGTTCATTGAAAAGTTCAAGACCTGCTTCGAGGGTTTTCTTGCCCGTACCCTCAGCAGTTGCCATAATATTGAGTTCTTTTGCAAGGGTAAAGAGTGTGCCGATAGCGTCGGCTGTATTAAGGTCGTCATCCATAGCGTCGATAAACTCTTGCTTTTTAGATGCGAAGATTTCGGGAATCTCGCCGCCGTCGGTTGCGTGTTCAATTGCGAATTCAAGATTCTTGCGGCAGGTATAAAGGCGCTCAAGAGATGCCTTTGCCTGTTCGATTATCTCCACGCTGTAGTTGATAGGACTTCTGTAATGAGAAGCAATCATTATATATCTTATCGGCTCGTATCCGAACTTTTCAGCAACCTCTCGAACTGTAAAGAAATTGCCGAGTGATTTACTCATCTTGCGGTTGTCTACGTTGATATAGCCGTTATGCATCCAGTAGTGAGCAAACTCACAACCGTTTGCACATTCTGACTGTGCAATTTCATTTTCGTGGTGTGGGAAGATAAGGTCCTGACCGCCGCAGTGAATGTCGATGGTCTTGCCTAAAAATCTACCTGCCATAGCGGAGCACTCGATATGCCAACCCGGTCTGCCGTTGCTCCAAGGGGACTCCCAATAGGGTTCACCCGGTTTAGCGGCTTTCCAAAGGCAGAAATCCATGGGAGATTCCTTAATCTCGGATACGTCGATACGAGCGCCTGCCTCAAGGTCCTCAAGGGGTTGATGGGAAAGTTTTCCGTATTCATCGAATTTGTTTGCTCTGAAATAAACGTCGCCATTTGACTCGTAAGCAAATCCTTTTTCAACCAGCGTTGCAACGATATTTATAATAGCGTCTATATTTTCGGTTGCTTTAGGGTGAACGGTTGCCTTTCTGACGCCAAGTCCCTCTGAATCCTTCCAGAATTCCTCGATATATCTTTCGGCAACCTCTTTTACGGTGATACCCTCGGCATTTGCCTTTTTGATGAGTTTATCGTCAATATCCGTAAAATTCTGAACGAAGGTTACGTTCATTCCTCGCCATTCGAGATAACGGCGGAGCACGTCGAACACGCAGATAGGTCTTGCGTTGCCGATATGGATATAGTTATATACTGTCGGTCCGCAGGCATAAATTTTTGCTTCGTTTGCGGTTATGGGGATAAAATCCTGTTTTTGTCTTGTGAGTGTGTTGTAAATTTTCATTATTTTGCTTCCTCGCTTAAACTTTCAATCTTTTTGGTTAATATGTCGATTTCGTGTTGCATTTTGCAAAGCATCTGAGATACAGGATCGGGAATGTGAATCTGGTCGAGGTCTGCCGTGACCTTTTGACCGTTTCTTCTGACTATTCTCGCAGGTACGCCGACAACCGTACAATTTTCGGGCACCTCGTCTAAAACCACGGCGCCTGCCGCAATGCGACTGTTGTCCCCTACCTTGAACGGTCCGAGCACCTTCGCGCCCGAACTTATCATAACTCCGTTGCCGATAGTTGGGTGACGTTTGCCGAGATGCTTACCCGTACCGCCAAGGGTTACCCCTTGATAGATAAGAACGTCGTCGCCGATTTCGGCGGTTTCTCCTATCACGACGCCTGTTCCGTGGTCGATGACAAGGCGTCTGCCTATTTTTGCGGCGGGATGAATTTCAATGCCCGTTTTTCTCGCGCAATTTTGCGAAATCCATCTGCCGATAAATTTCATATTATGGGTATAAAACCAATGGGCTTTGCGGTACATTCTGACTGCTTTATATCCGGGATACAAAAGCATTATTTCTATACCGCTGCGAGCCGCAGGATCTCTTTCCTTAAAAGCTAAAAGATCCTCCCTCATTCTGTCAAACATATTTCTCACCTTAACTTAAAATAAAAATCGCCCTCGGCATAATGCCGAAGGCGAATAATCGCGGTTCCACTTCGATTTGTAACTCTATTGCTTTTAACGGGGCTGCCGCCCAAGGATACTGAAAATTCCCCTTGGGTGCTCACGGGTGCATTCAAAACAACCTTACGCAAAAATCCCTTTCAGTCGGTGAGGATTTCTCCCTGTCACGCAGAATTTGTTTCTACTTATCCCGCTCATCGCATTTTTCACTATACATATATATTATATAATAGTTTTTTCGTTTTGTCTACTCTTTTTTAATAGGTTGCCTTTGAAGATTCAAAATTATTGAGCAACACGTAAAAAATAATCATCACCGCAGCGCTGCAGGATTCGCTCACAAAGGCGAGCGGAGCATTAGGCAAAGATGAAAGCGCAGATATTCCGCTGATAATTCCAAGAATAAGCATACAGACCTTGGTCAGTTTAAGATTTACAATCTGATCTATACCCGTCTGGAAAGTTACAAGCACTGACTTGGCGGTTTTGCGCATTTTTCCTACCACGAAAACATTTAACAGAGCAACCGCTACCGCTCCTATAATAAAGGCGATTCCGAATATTGCGATAACAATGCCGCCCACTTCTTGATTTGGCATAATATCGCTGAAGTCACCTATATATTTCAAATATTCATTAGTAACTGTTCCGAGTGCCGCACCGCCGAGAAGCATCGATATTCCGCCAAGACCGAAGCAGCCCGTAACAACCCAACCGAGTATATATTCGGCAAGGGATATTCCGCTGAACATTTTAAGAGGGGTGCCAAGACCCATAACGTTTTTATTTTTAACCGCAGCATATGCCATCCACATAGCAATAGCTATTAAAATATAAAATACGGGTATTCCGCCGCCCACAAAACCTGCCGCTGCAGAAACCGTCATAAGAATTGTTGCGACAAAGAAAAGTTTATCAGAAAAAAGCGACACCAATCCTGCAATTGCCGATGGCATACCGTTTATATTAGTGGTGTCGGGTTGCGTCTGCGGTTCTCCGCAAACAGGACAGTATAACGAACCATCAGGAATTTGGTTTTTGCATTTTTTACAGATCATATTAACACCCCCGAATTAAAATGGCTTTTTAATAGTTATTTTTTCCTTTGGCGTAATGCCGAGGGAATTCAAGAATTTTATTGCCGAAAGTTCGGTCTCTTTTTGGTAAAACCTTTCGGGCTCGTGAGCGTCAATACCTAAAACGACATCGTTTCCCACCTCTGCTACAACCGAGAAAAACTTTTCATTCGGATAGCATCTGCCCGTAAGATAGCCGAGAAGATTAAATTCAATAGGAACGTCACATTCCTTTGCAGTCTCGCAAATGATTTTTGCGTATTTTTTGTAAATCTCATCGTCGCCCACGTAGTTTATCATATCGGGGTGACAAAGGTAGGTAAACACGCCTCTTCTCATTCCCTCGCAAACAAGCTCGGTATATGTTTTTATGTGTTCTTCCTCTGCTTTCGGTGAGCATCCGTGTACCGTTTCTTTATCGTTGAGAAAATGCTGACCAAGCAAAATATACTCTATTCCAAGCCCTTTAACCGACTCCATGGTTCTATCAAAAAGAGCAGGATAGTATTCAACCTCAAGACCCAAATGAATCTTTATTTTGTCGGCATATTTCACCTTTAGCGCCTTCACGTCCTCGACATACGCCTTTAGGTCTGCCCTCTTCATACGGAAACCGGATTCGTGTCCATCGGGAAAGATATACGGTATATGTTCCGAAAACCCAAGTTCTGAAAGGCCTGCCTCCAGTGCCGCAAGAACACAGTCTTCGGGGCTGCCTTTTGCATGGTCACAGTAATTTGTATGTGTATGGAAATTGGCTATCATTTTATTTCCTCGGGTCGATATATTCTTTACATTCAAAAAGATAAATAAGTCCTGAAACCACACAAAGAAGGGTCGACGCCCAGATAAGCAGGTTTGTAACCACAGTAAGCACTGTACCTGCTGTGCCAAGACTCAAAAATTCGCCGAGCGCCAAGGTGAAAAGTCCCAAAACGATAGCCGACATCTGAGTTACTGTTTTGAGTTTTCCCCAGATATTAGCCGCCACAACTTTGCCGCCGTCTCTTACCGTGATCAAGCGGAGTGAGGACACGAGGAACTCTCTGAAAAGCACTATGAAAAGCACAGCCGCCATACCGCTTCCCATTCCGACCGCCAAAAATCCGATAAATGCCGCTGTTGTGAGCATCTTATCGGCAAGTGGATCAAGAAATTTTCCGAAGTCGGTAACAATATTGAGTTTTCTCGCCATATTGCCGTCGATATAATCGGTTATTGATGCGGCGGCAAAAAGAACGAGGCCCACTGTAAATCTATAAGGGATAAAATCCGCCAACATAAAAAACATAAATATCGGCGTTGCAATCATTCGGGCAACCGTGAGTTTATTCGGAGTATTCATTTTCTGCTACCTCTCCTAAAAGATCGTATTCGATAGTATCGTTTATCTGCACCTTTACAAAATCGCCGATAACAAGCGGCTCGTTTGACAGGAAGAAAACCTTGCCGTCAATTTCAGGCGCATCTGCTTCGCTTCTGCCGAAGTAACATTTTATATAATCGTCATATCCCTCGACAAGCACAGTTCTTATACTGCCGATTTTTGCCTCGTTATTTTCAATAACGGTGCGAAGTTGGTCGTTCATGATAATTTCTGCTCTATCGGCTTTTGTCTGCTCGTCAATCTGTTCCTCGAAAGATGCCGCAGGGGTATCCTCCTCGGGCGAATAAGCGAAACAGCCGAGTCGGTCGAATTTCGCCTTTGCTACGAATTCGCAAAGTTCCTCAAACTGTTGCTCGGTTTCTCCCGGAAACCCTGTTATAAGGGTTGTACGAAGGGTGACCTGTGGGATTTTCGACCTAAGTTTTTTAACGAGCGCCAACAAAGACTCTTTATCGCCACTGCGGTTCATTCTTTGGAGAATTTCTTTATTGCAATGCTGAATCGGAATATCGAAATATTTGCAAAGTTTGTCCTCATTTGCAACCGCTTCAATCAGTTCATCAGTGATTTTATCGGGATATGTATAAAGGGTTCTTATCCACTCTATACCGTCTATCTTTGCAATTTCCTTCATAAGTGTAGGCAACATACTTTTGCCATAAATATCGGCGCCGTATTTGGTGGTATCCTGCGCCACGAGGATTATTTCTTTGACTCCGTTTTTGGCTAAAGTTTTCGCCTCGTCAACCACGCTTTCAAGTCTGCGGCTACGGAATCTGCCTCGAATTGCAGGAATTGCACAGTAGGTGCAACAGTTGTCGCAACCTTCGGCAATTTTTAAGTACGCCGTATATTTAGGAGTAGAAACAAGACGGGGAGAATCAATGCACAAATCCTCTTTTTCACCGTATTCGCAAACCTTCTTGCCCGACAAAGCGTCATTCACAATCTTTACAATCTCACCGTTTTTGCCGATGCCTACTACAGCATCAACCTCCGGCATTTCCCCCATTATATCGTCACGATAACGCTCGGCAAGGCAACCCGTGACTACAAGCGCCTTGAGATTGCCTTCCTCTTTATATCTTGCAACGTCCAATATGTTTTCGATTGCCTCTTTTTTAGCGTCGCCGATAAATCCGCAAGTGTTGACTATTACCACCTCTGCCTCACTCTCGTAAGGTGTGATTTCAAAACCTGCTTCCTTAAGACTTGCCAACATCATTTCGGCATCTACAAGGTTTTTAGGGCAACCGAGTGACACCATTGATATTTTTGCCATCATTTTCTCCATAAATTTAGTCTTCAAAAATTTCCGTCTCGGTATCGAATTCGGCAAGTGCCGAACGAATATCCGAAAAGCCATAACCTCTGCGGGCAAGAGCCGCAACTACTTTTTGGGTTTCTTTTTTATCGCCCAAACGGTTTTTATATTTTTTAAGGATCAGTTCCTTTATAACCGCAACCGTATCGCACTCGGTATCCTCTAAAGCATATTTCGCAACGTCTCTGTCGATGCCTTTTGAGGTCATAACGGCAAGCGCCTCACGAACTCCCACCCTTTTGACTTTAAGCAGGTTTTCGGCAAGGCGGAGAGCGTATCTCTCATCGTCGATATAGCCGAGTTCTTTGATTTTTGCAACCGCTCTGGCAGACGCCTCTTCGGGAAACACCTTTATAAGTTTTTTATAAAGTTCCTTTTCTGCCAAATCTCCACGTGATAAATACCAGATTGCTCTTGACTTTGCCCTGCGGTAAAAGGACTGGTCAACCAATTCGCAAAATCCCTCGTTTGTAAGGGTATCCCCCTTTGAAAGTCCTTTTTCTGCCACGAGTGCAGCATCAACAAGGGGTAACCCCGTGCTGTCAAGTTCGCAGTTGGCAAAAGACAGGTCTTGCGCCTGGTCAAACTCAATCGCATAAAGGGATTTTCTGCGTTTTTTAATTTCTTTTATTATCATTAGTCGTCAACCGAGATGTCGATATTAACTCTTGGTGCTTTAGGTGTAACCTTTGCGGCTTCGATTTCCTCGGGTTTAACCGGGGTCTGACGAGCAACCTCGATAGCAGAGAGTTTTACCGGCTCTGCATTTGCAGCCGCCTGCATTTTTTCTCTGATCTGACGCTCAACCTCTGCGGCAACTTCGGGATGGTCGATAAGGAAACTTCTTGCATTGTCTCTGCCCTGACCGATTCTCTCCTCGCCATAATAGAACCAAGCGCCCGATCGCTTAAGAACCTCGAATTTTACGCCGAGGTCAACGAGTTCGCCGTCGTGAGAGATGCCCTTGCCGTACATAATATCAAATTCTGCCTCTTTGAATGGAGGAGCAACCTTATTTTTAACAATCTTTGCTTTGGTGCGGTTACCGATTATCTCGCCGTTTTGCTTGATTGCTTCGGTACGGCGGACGTCAATACGAACAGATGCATAGAATTTAAGCGCTCTGCCGCCCGTTGTTACTTCGGGGTTACCGTACATAACACCAACCTTTTCACGAAGTTGGTTGATAAATACTGCGATACAATCGCTCTTTGCGATGGCGCCTGTGAGTTTGCGGAGTGCCTGTGACATAAGACGTGCGTGAAGACCCACGTGAGAGTCACCCATTTCTCCCTCGATTTCTGCTTTGGGAACTAAAGCCGCAACCGAGTCGATAACTACAACCGAAAGTGCGCCTGAACGAACGAGTGCCTCTGTAATTTCGAGGGCCTGTTCACCCGTATCGGGCTGTGCGACCAAAAGAGAATTTATATCAACGCCTAAATTTGCGGCATAAACGGGATCGAGTGCGTGTTCAACGTCGATAAAGGCTACCTCTCCGCCCTGACGCTGTGCCTCAGCGGCAATATGAAGGGCGAGTGTAGTCTTACCTGAAGATTCAGGTCCGTAAATTTCGACGATTCTTCCCTTGGGAACACCGCCTATACCCAACGCCATATCGAGCGAAATAGAACCTGTGGAAATATGGTCCACGCTCATTTTCATATTTTCACCGAGTTTCATTACTGCGCCTTGACCGAACTGCTTTTCAATCTGAGCGAGTGCTGTTTGCAATGCTTTTTGCTTATCCTGTGAAACTGCCATTTTTGTATCCTCCGAATATAATAAATCTTTTAGTTAATTATGCAATATCTTAAAAGGCTTTTCAAGTGGCCTTGCCTTTTACTGTCCCAACAATGACCCTATCATTTCCCGAAAGGTCTTTATGAATTTTTATGTCGGAAAATCCGTTATGCTCAAAAAGTGCCGAAACCGACTCTCTCTGATCGTATCCGATTTCAACCGCAAGGTGTCCGCCGTCATTTATGCAGGTTTTCCAATAGGAAGTAAGGCGTTTATAAAAATCAAGTCCGTCTTCCCCACCGTCGAGCGCCATATAAGGTTCTTTTTTAACCTCTGCCGACAACCCGTCAATCACCTTTGTGGGAATATACGGCGGATTGGAAAGAATGAGGTCATAAGTTTCGGCATGCTCGTCAAAAACGTCACCCTTAATGCAGTTGACCGTAGCACCGTTAAGTTCTACGTTCTTTTCTAAAAATCGAAATGCCTCATCACTTTTTTCAAGCGCCGTTACGTTAGCCTCAGAATTTTTGGCAACCGCTATTGCGACTGCGCCGCTGCCTGAGCAAAGGTCGATAACCTTTTTCTTTGCATTTCCGATTATCCCGAGTGCCGTATCAACGAGGGTTTCGGTGTCGGACCTTGGTATCAGAACACCTTCGCCGACGTAAAAAGGAAGCCCGTAAAATTCCCAGAAACCCAACAAATACTGTAACGGTTCTCCCGAAATTCTTTTGGCGGCAAGAAGCAGCGCTTGATCTTCGGTTTTTGCAAATTCAACTATTTGCTTTGCCTCAAATCTTGCCGATTCAATACCGCCCTCTTTAAGCAGACGGGCAATTTTTAATGTGAGTTCGGTGTTTACCATTACTCTGCCGCCTCGTCGGTTTCAGTTTCTGCCTGTGCTTCGGGCTCATCCTTTATATCCAAAGCGCCCTTAACCGATGCGATTGCAATTTCCATCATATCATCGGTCGGCTCTTTTGTTGTGAGGCGCTGAATCCAAAGTCCCGGCGCGGCTATGATTTTTGTTATTGCATTGTCATACTTTCCGCAAATCTTTATGAGTTCGTATCCAAGTCCGCAACAAAGGGGTATGAGTAAAATCTTTATGGGGACCCAGATATATCCCGTCTGGATTACGAAAGAGGGTAATACTGCTGCGAGTAAACTTGTGACGAGTATGCTGACTGCGAGCATCAAGAATAAAAACGACGTTCCGCATCTTGGGTGGAATCTTGAGAATTTCTTGACGTTTTCGACCGTCAGTTCCTCTCCTGCCTCAAAGCAGAAAATGGTTTTATGCTCGGCGCCGTGATACATAAACACTCTTTTTATATCCTTCATGAGCGACACCGATGCGACGTATCCGATAAAAATAAGTATCTTGATTATTCCTTCAAATAAAGGTTTAAGGTTCAAGGCGGACATTGCGCCACCTGCCAAATATTTATCTGCGAGTTTGAACAAAAGATGGGGCAAGTACATAAAAAGCAATAATGCAAGTCCTACTCCCAAAACCGTGCCAAGCACACCTACGATTGCCATAAGTGTTGTTTGTTCCTTTTGGTCGAGTTCCTCATCCTCGGCGAATCCCGATTTTTCGGCGCTGAGCATCAATGCCTTATAACCTACCGTAAAAGATTCGATGAGGTTGACAACACCTCTTATAAGAGGCAATCCGAAAAACTTATATTTGTCTTTGAGGTGCGTTTCCTTGACCTCTTCGGTATCAATGCTTCCGTCAGGCAAACGAACCGACATAACCGTTTTGGTCGGTGCTTTCATCATTATTCCTTCAATCAGCGCCTGACCGCCGATGCTAACGCATTTGTTCTTCATTTGTTTCTTCACTTTCCATATTTTTAATCGGCAACGATACCGTTACGTTGGTGCCGACGTTTTCTTTACTTTCAATTGTTATGCTTCCGCCGTGATGACCTACTATTTCATCTGCAACCGCAAGTCCGATGCCCGAACCTCTTACCGAGTTGTTCGCTTTGTAGAACTTTTCTTTAACGTGACCGATATCGCTCTCAGGAATACCTGCGCCCGTATCAGAGACTATTATTCTGATATTTTGCTCATCAGTTACGTGTGAGATGATGACGTCTCCACCGTTTGAGGTGTATTTGACGGCGTTGTCAATAATATTTACGAACACCTGCTTGATTCTATCTCTATCCGCCATAATCATAACGTCGGCTTTTGGTGGGAAATAGGTAATTGCAAGGCCTTGCTGTTTGGCAAGTTCTTCATACATTCCCACAACCTCACCGAGAACGTTTGAAATGGAAATCGTCGTCATATTGACCCTTAAAGTTCCTGTTTGCATTCTTGAGAAATCGAGCAACTCCTCAACGAGTTTTGCAAGTCGGTCGGTTTCTGTAAGCATTACGTCAATGCCTCGTTTTACCGTTGCATCATCGTATCCTATCGACATATTTACAGTTTCGCCCCAACCTTTTATAGCGGTCAAAGGAGTTCTGAGTTCGTGAGATACCGATGATATAAAATCGTTTTTAAGGGTTTCGGTTTTGCCGAGTTCTTCCGCCATAAAGTTTATGGTGTCGCAAAGTTCTCCGATTTCGCCCGAACCCGTATCGTTAAGACGTGTGTCAAGTTCGCCTTGAGCGATTTTTCTTGCTGCTGAAGTGACGTCTCGTACAGGTCGTACAATTGATGCGATAAAGTACACACCCGAAATACCCGAAACCAAAATCATAAACAATCCGATAAGAACTATCGCAGTGTTATAGGTTGTAACTGTTTTTTTGTAAGGTTCCTTTGATATTATGTATCTATAACTACCCTTTACGTTTCCGTCTTTGTTGAAAATTATTACCGTAGTTGCCATAATATCGTTTTTGTGAGCGTCAATTCCCGACCAGGAGGCCATACCCTGCTTTGATGAAAGGGCTGATTTATATTCGGGATTTAAGGAAGCGTTTTCCTGGGTGGTAAGACCTTCGGTTGATGCTATCATTTTTCCTTGGCTATCAAAGACCACGACCTTGACCTTGTCCATAAACTCGAAGTTTTCAGTAAGGTTTACAGCCGCTTCTCTGAAATCCGCCTCGCTCGAATTTTTAAGTCCTTCAAAGACATCGACGTAGGACGGCAACTGCTCTTTTATGCTGTTTTCAATATAAGAATTAAGTAGTCCGCAGAGCAATATTACCGCAGCAATAACGAAGGCAACAACAATACTGAAAACACCCAAAAGCCAACGGGTGATTATGCTTTTCCGCATCTTATTCCATTTCATAATTGTTGCCTCCTTTCTGCTTTGTTTTTCTTATTTTATTCTACTGAGTTCCACTTGTATCCCATTCCCCATACGGTTTGCAAATGTCTTGGGTCGGAAGGGACTTCCTCTATTTTCATTCTGAGTCGACGGATATTTACGTCGACAACCTTTTCTTCTCCTACGAAGTTTTCGCCCCAGACTCTCGTCAGGATTTCACTTCTTTTAATTTGCTTATCAGGGTTTGTGAAGAAAAGTTCCATTATCATATACTCAACCTGTGTGAGTTCTATTAAAACTCCATCCCTTGAAAGAGTGTGTTTTCTCGTGTTTAGTACAAATTTCCCGTTTGTGATTTCTTCCGAAGTGCCTGACGGCGCCTGTCTTAATATCTCGACCCTGCGGTACAAAGAATCCATTCTGGCGGCAAGTTCCGCAGGACTGAAAGGCTTTGTGATATAATCATCTGCTCCGATGCCGAGTCCTGTGATTTTATCCTCTTCCTGACTTCTCGCTGTGAGCATTATAATACCCAAGGTCTTTGAGCGCTCTCGCAAAAGTTTGCAAAGGTCAAATCCGTTCATACCGGGCATTGAAACATCAAGCAAAGCAATGTCAAAGGTTTCGGGCTCAAGGTCAAATAATGCAATAGCGGTTTCTCCGCAATCAGCCTCGACCGTATCGTACCCAAGTCGTCTTAAATTTATAACCTCGAACTCTCTGATGTTCTGCTCGTCTTCAACAATCAATACTCTTTTCATTGTTTTCCCTCTATTATTGTATAAAGTCAAATCTATCCAAAATATCCTGTTCTTTAATATCCCATTCGTTATCGGGATTTATCCTTGCAAGATAAATATGCGTATCGTTTGAAGTGATTTCGAAATAGTCGTTATATGATTTGTTAGAATAATAAAACTCGTCCTTGGTTAAGGTTTTTATTCTGAACAATTCATGCGTTGCCAAAGCCATATCCTCACTATACTCATAGAAAACTCTTTCAGTAAGGTCCTCGCTTCTTGCTATTGTGAACTTATCCTTCCATTCTTCGTCAACACAAAAACTGTATCCGTCGTTATAATTCATAAAGCAAGAAGATAGGTAGGCAAGTCCCTGCTCGTTGCATTTGTTCCATTCGGTCAAATAAAGGATATCCTTTTCGGCAGTTCCTCTTATGCTCGGCAACTGTCTTAAAATTGGAATTTCGGGTATTTCATCACCGTCAGCATCGTAACTTGCGGCGGTAGACACTCGCAAGGTGGCAACGTTTTGCGTTTCGTTTTCCTTGACGAAAACGTTTTCCAACATACCGTCTTCAGACAGATATAACACCTCGGTAATAGTGCCGAGCGTCGACTTTGCGGCGTCGATATAAATTGCAGGTTTACCGTTTGAAAGTTTTGAAATGACGGCGTCAGAATACTCGGTTACGTCAACGTCCAAAGCGCATGAGCCAAGGTTTATAACACCGTGTTTTTCAAATCGGTATGCCGTGGCGGTTGACTTTTTAGCGATGCTGTCACTCGATATTACAACAAATTCCAACTCATCGCTATTGCTTAAATCACATGGAATATAGTGAGAAAAGTTTTCTTGAATTGCTAACGTAAGTCCTCCGTTGGAAAACATAAATACCGAAACCTTGTCGGTGGGCTGTGATGAAATTTTCCAACTGATTAAAATTTCAGGTGTCTTATCGTTATTCAAATCCAGAAACTCAACCGATTCGATAGCGCTGCTTTCAACGGCATTATCGCTGACCGACACCCATTTGCCCTCAAGTTTGGTGATAAGGTTTACGTGCATAATCGTTGTGTTTTCGCCCGATATCGTACTGTAAAAGGCGAGAACGTCATCAACACCGTCTTGATCAATATCCTCTATTATAAATGCCGAGCGCCAATCTCCGCTTTTGGGATATCTAAGCGTTATATCGGGACCTGTGTATTCAAACAAGGCTTGTCTTATTTCGTAAAGTTCGCCTGTAGGTTCAGGAGGAGTAATGAGATCTTTGATTTCGATATTAAACTTTGAACAGCCGGAAAAAAGCATTGCAACGGCAATTATCAATACTGCGAGCAGGCTCTTTTTTATCTTCATTTTCTCAACCCCTTTATATCTTAATTAAAATAATATCTATAAGTTTTATATATACAAAGTCATTATATCATATATTTATGAATTTTTATAGTCTTTTTTGAATATTTTATGTTCTTTTTTCTATTATTTTTTACACTTAGCGACACGCCTATTATGACATCTTTCTTATCCGTCTGATGCTATACTTTTAATGAATAATTTTAGGAAGTGTTAAGTATGAAGGAAGTCGTAAAGAACATCGGATTGCCTATGACATCAAAAAAGACTAAAGTTCTTGAAATCATTCTCAAGCAGGTCTTTTTTGCTTTTGTCGGTTTCATCTCCACCAGAGTGCAGTTTTTTGGGTATATGCGGCCATTTGGAATTTCATTTTGCGCGGCAAGTCCGCCCTGTGCAGTTGTTTTTTGCTTTTTAGGGACCGCCATCGGATATGTATTCCCCTCTGACGCCTCATCTTTCGTATACCTTGCAAGTGCTGCCGCCGCTTCGGCTATACGATTGGTCGTTACAAAATATTTGGGCAAAAAAGCATTGCGAGCGTGGTCCTTTTGCTCTGCCTCACTACTGCTGTTTCTTACCGGCGCCGTATCAAGCGGCGACTCGTTTTTGGGTCTTGCCACGGTACTTACCGAAGCAATCACAGCAGGTCTTGTCGCCTATTTTACCGAACTTTCCTTTGAGCAAAACGCCAAAAGCCAATATGCCGTGATTTTGACGGGAGCCGTTTTATTATCGGGTCTTATCAGCATAGAATTTGCGAGTATTTCGGTCGGCATTATTCTCATTGCCATCATAATATCCCTTGCCGGTGAATACGGAGGCGCCGCTTACGGCGCACTGTTCGGAGTTGTTTGCGGAATTTCTTTGTTGATTGCAAAAGGCAACTCTGCTAACGCTTTGATAATAATTATTTGTGCCTGGGTTGCAGGACTTTGTGCGCCTTTTGGCAAAATTGCAATCGGCATTTCTATTTCCTTGGCGGCGGCTTTGGTTTCTATAGCAATCGGCATTACGATTTCAACCATTACCCTGCTGTCTTCCTTGCTTATAGGCGTTGTAATATACATCCTTTTACCCCGAAGCATATTGCTTAAAGCCGCTGTATTTTTTCGCAAACCTGTTGATACCGACACCGCCTTCGGCATTCGAAAAAGCCTTGAAATGCGACTCAAATTCACTTCCGATGCGCTACGCAGAATCAACAATATTATGGTCGAGGTCTCCCAAAAATTATTGGAATCGGACAAGCCGACCTTTGACCGAGTCCTTGCAGGAACTAAAAGAGAGGCCTGTGCCGGATGTAGTTTCAGCGAGTGTTGTTGGAAGTTAGAGAGAGCCGAAACCGAAAGAACCATGAAGGAAATGGCAAGAAGTGTGCACAACCGCAGACCTTTGAGTCTTACCGAACTGTCCTCTTCCTTTGAGGTTCGTTGTCCAAGAAAAGAAAAGGTCGAGAACGCAATAATGAAGTTTTATTCTCGATACCAAAACGAAACTCTTAACGATCAGACTGCGCGTCACGTGAGAAACGCATTGTATGACCAGTTCACAGCATTGAGTGAGATGCTCGACAAGGCGGCTGATGACATAAAAAACGGCGAAAACTATAACATCGGTCTTTCTAAAAGTATTGCCGCCACGCTATGCGGACTGGGGCTTTCCGTCAAAAGATGCTTATGCAGTACCAATCCATTAGACAAAATGAAGGTCGAGATAATACTTGAAGATGCTCCCGAATTGCCTGTCAGTCGCTCGAAAATCAGAGAATCTGTAGGAAATATATGCGGAAGAAGTTTCGGAACACCCGAAATCGTACATGCCGAAACCGAATATCTGCTGACACTTTGCGAACAGGTTGATTATGATATCGAGTATTCATCTTTCAGCATCAAAAGTACCAAAAGTGCGGTCTGCGGAGACAACGCCGAGCAATTCTCAGACGGCAAAGGAAATTCATATCTCGTAATAAGCGACGGAATGGGAACGGGAAAAAGAGCGGCAATCGACAGTCGAATGGCAACCTCTTTGGCATCAAGGCTTATAACGGCAGGTTTTGATTTTTCGCCCATGTTAAAACTGCTGAACACCTCTATGATGTACCGTTCGGGTGAAGAATCCCTTGCAACCCTTGATATTGCTGAGGTTAACCTGTATTCAGGCGACGTGACACTCTATAAAGCCGGTTCCGCACCCACTCTCATTCGTCGCCAAGGCGTTGTCAAAAAAGCAGAATGTCACTCCCTGCCATTAGGAATTCTGAGAAACGTGAATTTTGAAAAAATCCACTCCAAATTACAACAAGACGATATAATTCTTATGATGTCGGACGGAGCAACAAACGACGGAACCGATTGGATAAAAAACGAATTGGAAAACTACTGCGGTTCTGCCCAAAAACTTTGCGAACAAATAGCCACAAAAGCACAGCAAAAGCGAAACGACAAGCACACCGATGACATTACCGTATCTGCCGCTATAATCCATAAAGCAATATAAAAAAAGTGCCTTTTTGCAATAGCAAAAAGGCACTTATTATTCTTCGGTTATTTCCTTTTTATCAAGGTTTGCGATATATTCTTTGTCGCCGCAAAAAGCACGGACACTTCTCGCATTTTCTATCGGAATTTCAACAATTGAATATGCCGCAATTCCTGCAATCGCTTCGGCTATTCCTGCCCACACAGGTGCTTTTTGTTGCGCCGTATCGCTGATTGCAAAATCATGCAAAAGAGTATATATGCCGATGAGTTCTTTAGGCAACGTTTCATCCTCAAGACAAGGAGCCAACAAATCATAAGCCATACTTGCCGCCTGCCAGAATTCATCATCACTCGAAGTGGGGTTTTGTATCAGTTTTTTCCATAAATTTTCGCACTCATCAAGGGCTGTCATTTTTGCAAAGCCCTCTTTGAAAAGGTTTGCTATATCGAAATTCATAAGTTTCTCCAATTCTATTTGAGTTCTGTTTTTTCAAGAAGGAGAAGAACTGCATCATCAACCCTTTTGGGACTTTGATGGTTCGCCTTTAACCTTTTGAGCACTTTCGGTGCGGTTCCTTTGCAGACTGAAAGGAAAAATCTTATAAAATAGAATGGAACCGTAAGATATTTATGCTTTTTGAGTATCGGGAAAATCTTTGTCATATTCTCATAAGGTGGGAACAAAACGTTCTTGGCGTATCCTTTTTTACCACCCTTTATTTGCTGTTGAACTGAAAGATGGTTTAATGGCGTACCGTAAACTCCACCTGTGATAATATAACTGCCAAGCAATTTTACTTCTTCTCTTGTTATTTCTTTACCATCGAACCAAGCGTGAGACAACTCAAGGCACATATCTTCAAAAGCCGCAAGTCTTGCAATACCGAGCAGATTTTCTCTTGCTTCTCTGCTGTGTTCCACCTTGTTTTCCAAAATCCAAAGATCGAGAAGCGGCTTTATTCCGCATCCGCCGTTAATGACGTGCTTTGCGGCATGGGCAATATGATAAAGATAAAAATGCTCGTCCTTCATCTCATAACTATAAGAACAACCCTTTTTAAGTTCAACCAAATTCCATATATCTGCCAGAACAAGATTGGCATCATTTGCGGTGCATTCTTCAAGAAGTTCATGGTGAAGTTCAATATGAACGTCGTTTTTTGAGGAAAGGGAAACGTGATGAACATACTTGCTAACATAAGAGTAGCCGCACTCATCCATCAGCGCAGAAATTGCTCGTCGCAAATCCTCAGGTTTTACAAGTACGTCAATATCACTGCTTGTTCTCATCCACTTCTCAGGATATAGATTTCTTATAACCGAGCCTTTAAGAATCACAAAAGGAATCTTTGCCTGCTCGAAAGTATTGCATATTTCTTTTATGTCTTGGGATATTCTGCTGCCCCTATACAAAGCGGCAATCTGTCTTTTTTTGAACTTGACAAAATACTCATCGTCTGAAGAGATGAGGTTGTTGTTAAAAAGCGCATCGCCGACAATATGTGCGAGGTCGTGCCTTTTTGATTCCTTATACAAAACGGGTATCACGCTTTTTATGTATTCCTTTTCTGATTCGGGAATATCCTTATCGATGCCCATCGCATATCTTATGAGCATAAAGAGTGCGTTTTCTTCACGCTTTGTCATAGATTTTCTCCTTATCGGTCTTTATTTGCTGAGATAAAATTCTTTATACCATCTTGCGAAATTGCGAAGTCCCTGGCGCAAGGATGTGTTTGGCTTGAATCCAAAATCCTCTTCAAGTGCCGACGTGTCCGCAAAGGTCACCGGCACGTCACCCGCTTGCATAGGAACGAGTTTTTTATGAGCATCAAAATCAAAGTCGGACGGCAAAACCCCTGCCGACACCAATTCCTCGCTCAATATATTTACGAAATCCAAAAGATTTTCCGGATTTGAATTACCTATGTTATATACCTTATAAGGCGGTATCGGTAGTCCATCTTCACCCATTTTCTTTTCGGGCGCCGCGCACATAACCCTCTTCACGCCCTCTACAATGTCGTCTACGTAAGTGAAATCTCGTTTGCAGTTACCGTAATTGAAAATCTCGATAGTTTCACCTTTTATAAGTTTATTGGTAAAGCCGAAATATGCCATATCAGGTCTGCCGGCAGGACCGTAAACCGTAAAGAAACGAAGTCCTGTCGAGGGGATATTGTAAAGTTTTGAATATGCGTGTGCCATAAGTTCATTCGACTTCTTGGTGGCCGCATAAAGCGATACGGGGTTATCCACCTTATCATCGGTAGAATAAGGGATTTTCTTATTTGTGCCGTAGACCGAGGAACTTGAAGCGTAAACCAAATGCTCAACCTCGTTATGTCTGCACGCCTCAAGAATGTTGTAAAATCCGATAAGATTGGACTCAATATAAACGTCGGGATTGGTTATCGAATATCTGACCCCCGCCTGTGCCGCAAGGTTTACGACAACTGCAGGACAAAACTTCTCGAAAACCTCGTCGATAAGGGGTTTATCTGCAATACTTCCCTTTACAAAATCCCATTTTACACCTTGAGTTTTTGCAACGAGATTTTCAATTTCTTCAAGTCTGTATTCTTTGATGGAAACGTCATAATAATCATTCATATTATCTATGCCGACTATATGAATGGGCGATACTGTTTTTATAAGTTCTTTGACAAGATTTGCACCGATAAATCCTGCAGCGCCCGTCACAAGAACCGTTTTGTTTTTGAGTGTAACGTTGGGTGTTATCATTTTGTTATCCCCTTGTAATCTCTTTTTACTTTTTCATAACTTTCGAGATTGCCTATATCGTATCTTGATCCCGGCATTTCCATTGCGTTCACTTCTGCTTTCTTGCAAAGCCAACAAACGTAACTTCCCGGAGCATCAAATCCGCAGCCCTCTGCAAGAGCCTTGTTTATATCAAGGTCTTGCTTTTTATAGAAATAGAAAGGCGGACAACACCAATTGGTAGCAGGTGTCGGACTCTTTTCGGTCATATCGACTACTTTGTCACCCTCAAGGGTTAAAACTCCGCATTTTTTAAGTTTCTCCTCGCTCGGCTCAAAATATCTCATAACGCAGGAGGTGTTTTTTGCCTTTGCATAATCAATAAATTTACAAAGCGAAAAATCAAGTACGTTATCCCCTGCGATTATCAGCATATCATCAGAAAGAGCGAGTTTATCTATCGCAAACTGAACGTCTTTAACGGCGCCAAGACGAGTCTCGTTAGACTCGGTACCATCGTCAACCACTGTAATTTTGTAAGGCTTATCCTTTGCCCAATTCTCAAAACAAGAGGCGAACTTATGGTTGGAAATAACAACGTATTCGCTGACATCTGCCGATGCATCTATATCGTCTAAAAGCCAATCAAGAATGGTTTTATCTCCCACTTTAAGAAGCGGTTTTGGGAAATTTTCGGTAAGAGGATAAAGTCTTGTCGCATATCCTGCCGCTAAAATTGTACAAATCATGGCGTCGCCTTTCTGTTTTAATCTCTGAAATATAAATCTCTTGTATAAACCTTTTCCAAAACGTCGGCAATATCGTCACTGTATCTGTTTGCGATAATAACGTCTGCCTCTCGTTTGAAATCATTAAGGTCTCGAATAACTTTGCTGTTGAAGAAGGTGTCTTCCTTCATTGTAGGCTCATAAATTATAACCTCTATGCCCTTTGCCTTGATTCGTTTCATAACGCCCTGAATCGAACTCTGACGGAAGTTGTCTGATCCCGCCTTCATGGTAAGGCGGTAAACACCGACTTTTTTAGGTTTCATTGCAATAATCTGGTCTGCAATAAAATCTTTTCTCGTAGTATTTGCGGCAACAATTGCCGAAATGATATTCTGCGGAACGTCATTATAGTTGGCAAGAAGTTGTTTGGTATCCTTTGGCAGACAGTATCCGCCGTAACCAAAAGAGGGATTGTTGTAATGCGAGCCGATTCTTGGGTCAAGTCCTACTCCTTCGATAATCGACTTTGTGTCGAGTCCTCGGACTGCTGCGTATGTATCGAGTTCGTTGAAAAATGAAACTCGAAGAGCAAGATAGGTATTTGCGAATAGTTTTACCGCTTCTGCCTCGGTGGGTGCCATAAAGCGAACTTCAATATCCTCTTTGATTGCGCCCTCGCATAAAAGTGATGCAAATTTCTCTGCCGCTGCCGACAACTTTTCGTTGTCTTTAGGTACACCGACTATAATTCTGCTTGGATAGAGGTTATCATAAAGTGCTCTGCCCTCTCTTAAAAACTCCGGGCTGAAAAGCAAATTTTCACAACCGTACTTTTCCCTTGTGCTTTCGGTATATCCTACGGGGATGGTGGATTTTATAATCATTACCGCCTCGGGATTTACCTGCATTACCTGTTCTATAACCTTTTCGACAGAAGAAGTATCAAAATAGTTTTTAGAAGGGTCATAATTTGTAGGTGTTGAAATAATTATAAGTTCTGCGTTTTTATATGCCGACTCACCATCGGTAGTAGCGACAAGGTTGAGTTGCTTTGTTGCAAGGTATTCTTCTATTTCCTTGTCTGCTATAGGAGAGACCTTGCGGTTTATCATATCCACCTTTTCGGGTATGATGTCGACCGCCGTTACCTCATTATTTTGCGCGAGTAATACTGCCATAGAAAGACCGACGTAGCCGGTTCCTGCGACTGCGATTTTCATATTATTCTTCCTTTCAAAATTAAAAGTCAAACAATACGCATTATGTCCCTACGAGTGCTTCTCCATGGCAACAATTTGCTACTGCTTATGTGTTATTTCAGTTCGACACCGTCTGCCGAATGACATATATGTACCGAGAATTTACCTTTCAGGTCGGGGAACGCTTTAAGGTATTCATCGGTGACCTTTTGCTCAATACTTTCGGAATATTTCGGGTCAATAAGCGCCATACAACAACCCTTAAATCCTGCGCCCGAAAATCTTCCGCCGTAAATTCCATCGGTAACCGTCATTATTTCATAAAGGGTTTTAAGTTCCGGCGATCCTGTTTCCCAGTTGTAAATACTGCTCTTTCCACTTTCAAAAGAAAGTCTGCCGTATTCTTCGATATCGCCTTTGCGCCAAGCATCAGCGCCCTTTTCTACACGCTCATACTCTGTATACCAATGCTCTGCTCTTTTGCGCCAGTTTTCAGGTAATTTTTCCTTATATTGCTCATATATCTTGCGGGGAACCTCTCGAAGATTCGTTTCTCCGAATTTGCCGTATTCCATACCTGAAAACGCCTTTAATGCGTATGCCGCAGAGCGACATTCATCAACTCGCATATTGAATTTAGAACCTGCCAAGGTCCTCTCGACACCGCTGAAAAAGATTGCAATTTTATATGGTTTCATATCGGGATTTTGAGGAATAAGTTCATAAGAATCGTCAAGCGTATCAAGGTACAAAAGGTGGTCTTTTTTAGAAAAAACCTCACAGGATTGGTCAAGTTTTCCGCAAGAAATACCAACGTAATTATTCTCGGCTTTAAGGGCTGTAAAAATCATTTCCTGTTTGCTAAGTACTATGCCGTTTACCTTGCAAAGAGCAGATAAAAAGGCAATGATAACAGCGGCAGAGGAAGAAAGTCCACCTATCGGCAAACTGCCCTCGATTACAGCGCTCATTCCTACGTTTACGGTGCGGATTTTGGAAAGTTCCAATGCAGCGCCGCGAAGGTAATCAGCCCAGTCGCTTTCCTTTTCTTTAGGAATGTTCTGCACGTGAAATTGCGCTCTTTTGTCGAACTGTAAACTCTTAAGTTCAACAACGCCATTTTGCTTTGCGCCATAGGCTATGTGTATTCCTTTGTCAATGGCAAGACCGGTAATTTTTCCGTGTTGATGGTCGCTGTGAGCACCTATCGGACAAACTCGATAAGGACAAAAAGCAACTCCGTCCGGCTCCTTGCCGTATATTTTATTGTAGGTTTCAATACAAAGCATACTAAACCTTCCTTTATTTCTTTATGTGGCAATTATATTTTCTTTATAATTAAAGATAACTTTGCTTTAATTTTATTTGTAAATCCCCAAATATTTGTTGCAATAATCGCCCACTTAAATCCATATTTAGTATAAATTTTATAGAACTTGTCTTTGTTTTTGTTTGGACCGGTTGGAGCTTTCAGATTTGGCTGCATACATAGATTTTCATTTGCCTCCCATAAAGAAAGTTCACCTGCGATATTTTCCATAATAATCTCGCCTTTTGGTGTATTGACCATAACCAAAGACACGCCCTTATTATCAGAAAGTTCGGGCTTGAATTTTTCTACTCCCCAAAAATCTCCAAGTGTTATATCGCCAACTCTTTTAATGGAAGAATATTTGCAACTATGACAGCTCGGCATGGTAATATACGAATTAAAATATAACCGACTGAAAACCTTTGCCGCTTTTTCATTTAATACTTTCCCGCCCTCAAACTCAATTGACACATTTTGTCCTCGCCAGCCAACATTTTTGTCTCTGAATTTGTATTTCGTTATTTTACCGTACTTTTTTTGTAATGCTTCTAAGTGTTTCCTAAACATTATAGGACTTGGCGTACCGTGACAAACAATATCTACAGTGTAAAGGTTATTTGTTGGCAGTTTCTCAATATTACAAAACTGTTTGACAGCTTCCACTTGGCAGGGTGTTCCGCTAAAAAGAACGGTTTTGCCGATTAATAAATTTGCCTTGACATCATTATATATTGAAGAGGTGTCGCTTTTTACATATTTCGAACCTCGCATTCGATCTCTATCAGATATCGAATCCGAACAAATATGTATCACATCAAAATCACCATTGAAAACCGCGCCACAAGCAACACCGCCCATTCCAATAATATAACTTGAAATACAGGTGAAAGTTCCTCCCGATGTGCTGTTTTTAACCACATCTGCATCATTGTGTCGGGCAGCAAATATTTTTTTGGGTGATTTTCTTGTGTCGGTCAACATGGGACAAACTTTAATACATTTTCCGCAATTAATACATTCACGTTCGTTGACGTGCGGCACAAAAAAGCCTTTCTCTGTTTGCTTTTTTTCAATACAAGCGCTCGGGCAAACAGCGCCGCAGGCAAAGCAACCGCAGCAATCTTCAATTTGCATAATATTTTTATTCATTTTCAACCAACTTTTATTATCTGTTTTTATTAAATAAACCCAAGGCGATTTTTGCAAGCTTTAAAAAATCATTTCTATAAAACAGCAATGACATAACAACCGTTACCGTTGCTGATATGGCAAACATAATGATTCCTTCCGAAATCCAACCAAACCAAGTTGTATCAAAGCTCACAAAACTTCTTACAACAAAGGATCCCAAAACGACTATTGCGGTAATTGATGCTGTCCAAACGCAACGCACAACGACCTCGAATATGCTTCGCTTTAATATGTTTTTGGAAACGAAAAGCGCAAACTGAACCGTTCTGAACGTGTTTGCAACAAAAACGCCCAATACAACTCCGTTTATACCAATAATATTAACCATTACAACAGAAACGACAATGTTTATAACTGCCTCCGCAAGAGCGCCCCATTTGGTTTCTTCAAAACTTCCCGTTGCATAAACGAGAGTCATGTAAGGCTGTCTGATACAGTACACCGCCTCCGCCAACGTAACCAACACCGCAAAAACAGGCAAAATATAATTTGTGTCGGTAACACCCTTGGTGTATACCGCAACAAAGGGTAATATCAACACACCAACACACGAGAAAATAACCGCTGTGAACGTGAAAAGTATATATTCATATATTTTGAATTTTTGCTTGAGATTTTCGATCTCATTTTTTGCCCACATATCGCCAAAAGCCGCTTCCATGCCTGAAGTTACAACACGCAGCAATGTTTTTATCTTGCCTACAACAAAATAATAAACAGTATAAACAGAAATTATTTTTGCGTCTGTAAAGAACGTGAGTATTACAAGAGGCGCATTATCGTGAACTGCATTTGAAATAGAGTGAAGAGCTGTTGCCTTTCTGCCCTTAATACCCGTATCGTCTGGCTCACATTTATTTGTCAAGTTGAACTTTTTCTTTACATAAAGACTCAAAATCGCAGGTGCCATCAAGAAGACAAGGGAGGAGCCAAGTTTTACAATATATATTGAACAATCAAGCCAAATAAGAATTGCAACACTGATTGTGTTTGATATGGTTTTTGCAATACTCGTTAAATTGGTAATGTAATTACATTGCGCCGCTTGAAGAAGGGTTGAATTGTTTATGCCAAAGAAATAGTTTGCAAAGGTTCCTATGCTGACTATTGCAATCAAAGAGGCGTTCTGCCAATTTGACAACTCGTTTTGTGAGATGAAAGGATATATTACACAAAGTATTGCCGCATATATAATCACACCGAAAGCAATCTTTCTCATATACTTCTTGATTGCTTTCATCAGTCGGCTGACTGCCATAAAATCGTTATTTGCAAGCGGTTTATACAGTGCGACTCTTGTTGCGGCAGTAATTCCCAAGGTGAGAATATTTATCATATTTAAAAACTGCGTAGCAGAAGAAACAACTCCGTTATAGGTTGAACCGAAAGTTGTCAATATAAGTCGCGGTGTTATCAGTCCGCAAACTATTACTACTATTTGCTCAACCAAGGATGTGAGCATATTCAAAAACGCTTTGCCAGTTCTTGTTTTCATAGTTTCCTCTTAATCAGTTTGTTCTGCAGTTTTTGTGTAAATACTCTTTTGATGTCTCAATATAATTTTTTATTTCTTCAGATGACGTTTTGCCGCTTACAAGTTTTTGATTGAATTCATATTGCTCCAACTCATGCACCAACTTTTCGGGTTGCTTTGCAATGGAAAGTATGTTCTCAAGTCGCGCATTACGACTTGAATGTGCCGCCAGAATGAAATCTTTTTGAAAAATAATTGAAAATGCCGCGCCATGGAAAGAGTTTGTGACAACCATTTCGGCGTTGTCGATAAGGGATAAAAATTCACATGGTCCGCAATCCGAAAATTCAGTGGCAGATATACCTTTTGAGCCTCCACCATAAACCACAACCGCCTCAAAACCTGTTTCCTCTTTCGCTTTTTCTACTGCGGATTTAATCCAATCTGTTGCCTCCATTGAATAGACAAATATGTATTTGTTTGGAGTTTGAGTCTGGCTTTTGAGTCCTCTCCACACATCAGCATCAAGCAAAAACACCGGATCTAATACCAACTCTGCATCTTTGTTAGCATAAGTTTTTATTATCTGGACGCCGCTTTGCTCTCTTGCCGAAAGTGCTGCGAATTCAGGCAAATAATCCGCTACGTTCTGCTTTTCTTCTTGTGTTATTTCTGTTCTGCCGAAACTTGATGCATATGAAATTTTCTTTGCATTTTTGTCAAATGCAAGATAAAAACTTTTCGAATTCCCCGAAAGAGTTGTATTTAATATCTGGTCACTACCTGATATCAATATGTCATATTTAGGGGGATGCGCCGAAATGGCTTTATCTCCATAATAAGTCCTAAAGGTCTTTTTATATTTTTTCTTGAACTTTAAGAATCGCTTTGTTTTCTTTGAAGAAGCCACCTCAATCATTTTTTTAACGCCGACAACATACCTTTTCAGTGGATTGGGGTTAATAACATTATTAGGAACAAAATCAATAATTTCACAGTAGCCAATATTATCGTTAATATACTTATTAAGCGCAAACGCCTGTAGATTTGCGCCTAAATTATTTGCCCTGTGAAATGTCATCATTCCTATCTTCAAGGTGTCTTCCTCCTTTTCTTTAATAAAAATAAATGTTTGTATTTTAAGATTACACAAACAAGCAATACATTCTGTATGCCCAGAACCTGCGTTTCTTCATAAACTCATATAATTTTTTATATTTTTTTGGCGGTTTTATGCCATCGAAATATTTATCAAGCAATTCGCATGTGAGTACAAATATGCTTTCTTGCACTTTCCTTTCGAGTGCAAAAGACCTCTTTGCATTAACTATTGCTTGAGTGAAAAATCTTGTGAAATACAGTTCATTTTTCGAATAACCCAACTCATCATATTCCCTCATCATAAGTTCGGTTATCCAATATGTTTCTACACTGCGAGGATTTCCTCTGCTTTTGCGCGTTATACTGTTTGGATTAAATCTGTATTGGTAAACAAAATCCTTAATACAGCATGCCTTTTCTATCCCGTGGTAAACAAGGAAGGATACGACTGTGTCCTCGTACCAAAATCCCTCGGGGAACTGGCGGTTTTGGAAAAGTTCCGCCTTATAAATCTTTCCACACGCAAAACCGTGCAACGTTCCGAGTGCTGTAGCATTTATAATATCGTTTTTATGCTCATAACATATAGTAAAATCTGTTCTGTCGATATAGCGCATTCCGCCTTCTACTATATCGGCATCATTTTTAAATGCGCAGTCCATCAAATTTTCAATTGCGCCCTCGCAAAGCATATCATCAGAATCCAAAAACATAACATACTTTGCAAAGATTTTTTTAAGTCCCGTATTTCGAGCGCCCGAAAGCCCTCTGTTCTTTTGATGAATAACTATTACCCTATCATCATTTGCATACTCATCAGCAATTTGTGGCGTAGAATCGGTTGCTCCATCATCAACAAGCACAATTTTATAGCTATATTTAGTTTTTTGATTAAGGACCGAATCCATACAAGATCTCAAATATTTTTCAACATTATATGCGGGGACTATTATTTGTAAATCGCATGTGTAGGGTTTTACAAGCTCATTTTGTGCGATACCGCTTCCCATTGGGTTTTGCCTGCATGCCGATAATATTTTTCTTGCCTCATTTGTGCTCAAATCACATTTGGTTCCAAATACACTAAAAAAGGTTGGAGCGACTATTTGCGCTATTTTCTTTATTGTGGATTTTAACATTTTTATCCTCGTTTATGTGTTTTAGCTATTGTATGTTGTTTTGCGACCGATATAGTCTGTGGGTTTTGTGCTGGGGCCTTTCCAATAAATATAATTTTTATCGGGTATTCTCCAGTTCTCGCCATATCTTTCAGCAAGATATTTTTCGCTCTCTTTTGGAACGTTTATCATCTTGCCGCCAAAATCTACTTGTGTCAATTCTCTTATGGGAGAGCAACTAAGTTCTACCACGTTGAAAAATCCATCCTGTGGCGGATTATACGGATTTTTATACATGAGATATGTAACGTCTTTGTCCTCTTTTTCAAAATAATATGCCACGTCAAATTTAATTCCCATTACATAAAAGGAATCTTCTACCACACCAATTTCATCAACGCAAAAAGAGGAGTTGAGCTGACATCCTTTGCTTTCGAGAACTTCTCTGATTCTGGTGACGCCCTCTTTTCCCTTAATATGCAGAGCAATATCAACATCAATATCGTGACCTAATAGTCTGCCCTCTCGGATTATTCCAAGCAAAGTGCCCATATCAAAATGGAAAAACTCTTCTGCCAACAAATCTTGAATAAGGTGAACAAGGGCGATTCCGTTTTTCTGAAGGGTTTCTCTTTTTTGTTGTTTTCTCTTTGCTTCATCACGCTTTCTGATGTTTTTAAGAAATCGAAAAGCGGCCGATGTCAATTTGTTTTCTCTGAAAAAATCTTTAACCTTATTTATAAAAACCCTCTTATTCATTAAGACTCTTTCCTCCGTAAATATCTTTATAATCCCGTGCGATTTTTTCGGCCGAAAACCTACTGCAATCATATCTTTGTCGTTTTCCGCCTGTAGTCTTGAAATCTTTGATAATTATATCTGCCCAATACTTTGCTCCTGCCGACAAGGGCAAATATTCACACCCACCGCAATTAGTGAGTTTTGGCACCGTATCCGATGCATAACATTTTACCCCCATCGCCTGTGCCTCTATTGCGACTATGCCAAACCCTTCCTTTTGTGATGGGAAGAGGAAACCTGTTGCTTTGCTTAATAATTCCGGAGAATTGGCATCTCCGGGATGAATGGTTACGTTATCTTCAAGCGATAGGCTTTTGATTTTTTGTTTTATTTGGGTTAACGTGTTATGAATATCCGAACCTATCATATCGAAATGAACGTTAGGGTATTCTTTCTTGATTTCATAAATCACTTCAAGGGAAAAAATCTGATTTTTATTGTGAGAAAAGTTGCCGATTTGAACAAGAGAAGGTTCGGTTACTTTATAGTCTCCATATTTATCATAATCAAATTTTTGGGAATTATAGGGATTATTTATAACCAAAGCGTTTTCAGCGTTTAAGTAAAACGACCTGCAAGCATCAACCGAACAACCCAATTTATACGTGGCTTTGCCTTCTATTATCTTCCTATAAACCCACTTATAAAATCTTGCGAAAGGATTTTTTGTTTTCATACAACGCTGAGTATGAGTATGTGCAATTTTAATTGGGATTCCTGCTTTTTCGGCGGCCAAAAGAGCCAGTGCAGTTTCTTCCTCATTATGACAATGAACAACATCATAAGGACCGTTTTCAAGCATAATTTTTTTAAGGTTTTTATATACATATCCGGCACGAATATAGTAATCGATTATTTTTAAAAAGCCGAACTTTTCGTAAAATCTAGGGATCCTGAAGATTCTTCCGCCGTAGGATAAAAACTCTTTATCATAAAACCCTTCTTTTTTTGTAAACACAACCATATCAAAGGAACAGGCGTCTTGACAGTTTCTTGTAATATCCATCATAACAGCCTGAACGCCGCCGTTATCTAAGGTGCGACAAGCTATCATTAAAACCTTTTTCTTATCAACCGACATCATGTTCCTCCTTTGCGTTCGACTAATCTTCACGACTGTTTTTTAGGCATCTCCGGTATCCTTTTTCTCACATCGGAAATTGTTGCCCAAGCAAGTATAAGATATAAATATGACTCTTTGTTATAGTAGCTGACTGTACCGAAGTGGAAAACCAAATGAGACAATATTAAAATGACGGCAACTATTGCACCATGATTTTGTCTCCATGCTGATTTGAAGAGCTTTATCAGCGGTGTTAAAAACATCAGATAGTAAAATACTGTTCCAAATATACCTACGGTCGCCAACAATTCAACATAATTATTATGAAGGTATGTGCTCAATCCGATTTCTTTAGTTATTGAATTGGAGTTTCTTATTCCAACGCCGGTAAGAGGGCGCTGTGCGAATGCTTGTAAACCAATTTCCGTCATACTGAAACGAGTTTCAGCAGAGTTATCCGCCGTGCCTTCGCCAAAAAGGCTTAACAACATTTTGTCAATTCGTTCCATAAAAATATCAAAGGCGGGAAGCTGCAAAATCAAGTATAGAATCCCCAATATCATAATGCATTGGAAAACACTTTTGATTCGCTGTGTTCCTTTTCCTTTTAATGTGAAGAGCGCTATTATACCGAACACAATACCTATTATTGCCGTTCTGCTTCCGGACCCGAGAGAAACAACCAGGCAAATACTTGCAAATATTATATTCATCCGCCTTTTCATATAAAAAACACGCCAGAGATTTAGGGTGAAAGCGCTTGCTGTTGTCATTCCAATGGAATTAACATTGTTTATTCCCCAACCAAGTCGTTCTCCCTCTTCAAGACCCGAAAAATACTCTTCCACGCCGATGTAAAGAACGGTATAAACCGCAAAAATTGTTGCCGCAATGCACATAACGGTTATAAAGAAATCAAGTTTTTCTTCCTTTTGGATATAGTTGTATAAAAGTATAACAAGAATAAAAATCTGCAACATTGTTGTTGTACCGGTAAACGCTGCCGATATATCAACCGCCCAAAGGCAAGACATTAAACAAACCAGAGTGAACAACCCCAAATAGACACCCAACCCATCAAACTTGATTGACTTTTTCATCATTGCATATATGGCAAGCAATCCCATAAGCACAAAGGCAAGTCCCTTGGATATGAAATTCAATTCGTTATAAGAAAAAGTATAAACGCTTGTTATATATAAAACCATAAAACAGTCAATAACAAGGGTCAACGAAAAAGGCCGTTTTAAAATCGACAGCTCATTTTCCTTTACAACTGCTTGTGTCATTAGTTTTCCTCTCCGAACACGAGACGGACAAACTCCTTTGTCACACTCTCGATGTCATATTTTGCATTAATAAAATCTTGTTTTGTTTCTTTACGCTCTTTTTTTGCTGCTTCGAGCGATTTTTGCGCCCAATATTCTGCCGACTCATCAAGCGACAAATACTCAACCAGTCCCGTGATGTTTGCTTGTTTTGTTATGGTATCTGCAATCACACAAGACAGTCCCGTTGATTGAGCTTCGATTACCGTGTTCGGCATACCCTCATAAAATGAAGGCATAACGAATACGTCCATCACTGATAAAAGTTGCGGAACATCCGAACGAACACCTGCGAAAACAACGTCGTCTTGCAGCTTCATATCTACGACCCGCTGTTTTATTTCTCCCTCTAGATTTCCGTTTCCGCCGACTAATAAAAGCACTGCATCGGAGTGCATTTTTTTGATTTCGCTGAAGACTTCGAGCAAAAACTTATGGTTTTTCTGTGTCATAAATCTGCCAATATGACCAACAACCAATTTTCCTTCCAGACCGAATTCTTTTCTCAATGCTTCTCTCTCTTGAGGATAGAATTTATAGGTATCAAGGTCAACTGCATTGTGAAGAATTGTTGCTCTGCCTTTTTCTAATGAGTTTTTACCAAAGGTATATTCAGCGGCAAGATCTGACGGGGCAAATTTCACGTCAACATACTTGCCGTATAAAACCCTGCTTAATCTATGTATCAACTTCGCCTTGATACCTGTTCCGTCACTTGAGTTGCTTGATCTTGCTGAAGTGATTTTTGCGCCCGCTTTTTTTGCAACCATAAGATCCATAAATCCTGCGGCGTTTGATGTGATGCGCAAAACATAGTCATATCTGTTAGTTTTTATTATGTCAGTTAGTTTCTCTTTCCACTCTTTGACGCCTGCTGATTTTGGCGGTATACAATAAATCTTTCCGCCCAAATTAGATATTTCTTTTTCATAGAAATTTTCTTCTCTAAGATTTACACAAAAATCCATCTGGTATTTTGTGCGGTCAAGAGTTCTGTAAAGTTTCATCAAAAAAGTTTCTGCGCCGCCTGAATTCATGGTGGCTATTATGCATAGCAATCTTTTCAAATTTCATCCTCCGCCTGCTGCTTACGGTATTTTATCACTTTAGCAGGTACCCCGCCTACAATTGCATAGTCGGGCACGTCCTTTGTAACAACCGCTCCTGCGCCGATTATCGCTCCGTTTCCTATCTTGACACCTGGCATAATAATTACCCTTCTGCCAATCCACACGTCATCACCTATTGTCACAGGACGTGGCTTCTCAACGCCTTGAAGGCGCATTGGAATATCGGTTTTTTCATAATTATGAAGAAAGGTATATACTACTACTTCAGGGCCCATCATAACGTCGTTTCCGATTTTTACAGGACCACACATATCACAGTTGACACCCACTCCCGAATTATCTCCAATTTCAAGTTCAGGAGTAAAATAAGCATTGGTTTCTATATTGACGTTTTTACCACATTTGGCAATTATTTTTCTTGTCCAATATGTACGCAATTTGCTGGCGAAGGGCATCCTTGTTGAAACCGGGAGCCAAGCCGAAGTCATTTTATAAAGAATAAATGCAAGTTTCTTCTCCGTTGTCCACATAGCGCCGCTCCTTTTAAAGTCTTTTTGCCAATACGTCAACTGCGTTTTCAGGCAAATACTGTTTTGCCGTCTCGATACATTCCTTTTTCATATTCAGAATTTCTTCCGGAGATGTGCAAACTCTTTCAAGTATTTCTGCAAGACGTTTGGGTTTTCCAAATTTATATCCGATTCCTGTTTTCCCATCTTTAACCATATCGGCAAAGCTTTCCCATTTTGAAGATATTACAGGTACTCCCGCTGCGTATGTATCAATGATAGTTCCGGGTATTCCTTCTGTAAAAAATCTTGTCGGGAAAAGAAGTGCAAAATAATCTTTAAGCACCTCTACGCTCTTATCGAAATCTACCGCTCCACCGTAGGTTACATATTTCGGACTGTTTGCGCAAAGACGCTCAAACCAATCAAGTTGAGAATCTTCTACCTGCCCGTAAATGTCGAGTGTGAAAACCTCTCTGCCGAATTTTTCGTTTATGTGTTTTACCGCTTCAATAGCATCCTCAATACCCTTTTCCTTCATAACTCTTGAAAAAGTGCAGAGTTTATATGGCTCGGCGCTTGGATAAACCAGTTCGTCCTCCGACAAAACATCCAACGGCTTGCAATTGGGCATTACGTAAATATTCTTAAAGCCCATATCTTTGAGTTGTTTTTTCATTGTGCTTGTTTCTACGTAAATTCCGTCGAACTTTTTGAGTTGTTTCGTAAGGAATTTTTTGTTGGAAAGCAATTCAGAAAGCCAACCGCCTATTACAACGTAATGAAGTTTTCTTTTATAAATCTTATTGAATAACGTAAGCAAAGGTGCAATAACCTGCAATCCGTTTTGCGCAGGGAAAATAACTACGTTATCATTATTTTTGAGCGCTCTCGGAAGAGAAAAAGGGAGGCGAACAAGGTTGCTGACTCCACCCTTTGTGTCGAGTTTTGAAACCTGTTCCACACCGTATATTTGCTCTAACTGCTCTGTAACAATTTTGGTTTTTATCGTTTGCCCGTTAAGCAAGGTTTCTCCGAAGCCGAAATGTCCGCAGATGCAAACTTTTTTAGTACTCATCCCTAACCGTCCTTTGTTACTTGATTTACTCTTGCCAGTTAATATCAGTTTTTATTGGTTTTGCAGGAAATCCTGCAAACAATGTGTTTTTCTCGCCGTTTGCTTTTGTTAGCAATGCTCCGTAACCCAAAACCGAATCATCTCCGAGGTTAACACCTTTAAGCACCGTACTTTCGGCACAAAGCCAAACGTGGTTTCCTATCTTTATCGGTGCGCTTGTTGGCTTTTGAGCACCGTTTTCAATTATCTTATGACCATCGCCGTTGCGAACCGTTACGTTCCAACCAATCACAACGTTTTCGCCAAAAGTTATATTGTCATTAGTTGCATCAATCGTTGATGAATAGTTGCATCTGAAGTTTTCGCCGAATTTTATTTCGGCACCGTTAGTTGCAAGTATAACACCTTGTGAAAAACCAGTCTTTCCGCAAAGTACAATCTTTCCGCCATTCTCGATTGACACTAACCCTTTCTTACTTTGTCTTCGAGCGCCCAAAGAACTTCCAAATCCAATTCTTACAGAAAAAGACGCAGGGTTCTCTTGCAGAAATATGAAATTTTTCTTATTGACACCCTTTATTTTTATATGATACGATACGACGCAAGGTAATTTAATTGCTTTTTTGATGGGCAAAACCTTAAAGTTGAACCATAAGGTTTTCGGTATGCTGAATATGATTTCAGCAAAATTGCTTATAATAAAACCGCCTGTTCCAATTGCCATGCCTCAATATCCTTTCTGACTATTTTTTTACATACCTGAACTTTTTAATAACCCCAAACAAAAGATTTCTTGCTGTGTTAAACAAAGAAACGACCACGCACATTTCCTCTGCTTCTTTATAGAGTTTATAATGCCATTTGATGAGTGACAGATATCCGTGGCGACTGATTGAGCCGCTGCGCTTTCTGTATGAAGCGAGATTTTCATCTAACAGATAGCAATCCTGCTTTCTTGCCACTTTGAGCCACATTGCATAGTCGTTGTTTTTCTTGATATCTGCTATCTGCACAAGACCTACCTTTTCGGCGTCATACATAACCGTAAGGCAGCCTGGCCAACAGTAATTGAACATACCCGCTTTGATGATTTTTTTAGGACCCGTCACCAAAATACCGAGTTGTTCGCCGTTTTCGGAAATTTCAACATAGTTTGTATACGAAAAACCGTATCCACCATTTTCCATAAAGGCAATTTGTTTTTCGAGTTTTTGAGGCGCCCAAATGTCATCGCTATCCAAAAAAGCAATCCATTTTCCTTTTGCCTCTCTTAACGCTCGGTTTCTCGAAACAGCAGCGCCGCTGTTTTTCTCGTTCTTGAAATAACGGATTCTCGGATCCTCAAAAAAGGATACGACCTCATCGGTATTGTCGGTTGAACAGTCATCAACAATAATGAGTTCAAAGTTGTCGTATGTCTGAGCGAGTACTGATTTTATCGAATCGGCAATAAATCCCGCCGTGTTATAAGACGGCATTATGATGGATACTAAATCTTTCATCAATTTCCCTCTTGAGCATTTTTTATAATTCTGCAAGGTACTCCTACCGCTGTGACACCTGCAGGAACGTCTTTATTAACAAGTGATGCCGCACCAATGATTGCATTTTCGCCAATTGTGATTCCGTTCTTACCTGAAATCACCGTAGCCCTCATTCCAATATACGCACCATTTTTTATGGTGATAGGAGTGTGGCGCTGGTTTCTTCCGTGACAAGCAAAAAACACTCCATAAGAGATTACGACGTTGTCTTCTGCCGTAAACATTGAAGGCTCCAAATCATCGAGATAACATCTCATGCCGATAAAAACATTCTTACCGATGTTATATCCGCAAAGGCGATAAAAAAACACTCGCCAACTATTAATAACCATATTTGGAATAACCTTTGCGCTCATCCATTTTCTTATAAAAGCCTTTATCTTTTGCCACAGAGACTTTTTCATTTTTTACACTCCTAAAAGTTCTTTCGCTTCTTGCTGTCCCGAATTGTATTCATCTTGGTTTATCTTTCCGGTTTCAAGCAACCAATCGCCAAAGTCAGCGCTTGGCGTTGGAGTATCATTTACAATGTCGGATCGTTTTAACACCTTGCCGATTGTTTTAAGTATTATTTTTACATCACCTAAGAACGTGATTCCTGAATCTATGTATTTAATATCCCATTCAAGTTTTTCTTCCCAAGTAATATTGTTTCTACCGTTTACTTGAGCAAGACCGGTAAGACCGGGACGAACATTATGTCTTCTTCTCTGCTCAGGGGTCATAAAGACCATATCCTTTACGAGCTGTGGACGAGGGCCTACAATTGAAAGTTCTCCCTTGATGATATTGATGAGAGACGGAAGTTCATCTATTGAGGTTTCACGGATAAATTTGCCGTAGGAAGTGAGTCTTTCTCCATCGGGCAAATAATCACCTGATTTATCCTTTTCGTTAGTCATTGAACGGAACTTCAATAAATAGAAAATCTTTTCATTTCCATTTTCGTCCTTGATTCCGGGACGCTGCTGACGGAACACAGGCCTTCCTTTCATGACTATCGCGCCAATCAAAAGAAAGACCACCAACAATGGTGAAAGCACTATTAACGCTATCAGCGCCAGGGTAAAATCCAGGATTCTTTTTAGGTATTTTGAGTACATTAAAACTCTCCTATCCTACAGTTAAAATTCGTGGATACTTTCGATGTTATAAGGCTCGTTTTTAATGTGTTTTTTCTATCCGAATAAAAAACAGCACAAAGACCCACATATACAGTATTAGTGTATCACAAAGCAAATTAGAATTCAACCCAAAAAGAGCGGATTTGTGGGATAATTTTGTATATATTGTCGCTATTTTAATCCATTTTTTAACAATTTATGTTTTTATGCAACAAAAAACGCCGCCTTTTTACAAAGGCGGCAAAATATATTAAGTTTATATATCAAGGACGTTCCAATATTTTGTTGAAACTCCGCTTGAAAAAAGGTGCGAATCGTTAGACCATTGAAGAACTCTGGGGTAAATTTTGTCCTTGGTTTCATCGAACCAAATAACCGTCATCGAACTGTGACCGAACTCAAGTCGGGTTGACACCAAGGGATATGGAATATCAAGCAAACTGCTCATAATGAGTTTGCCTGCGCCCTCATGTGCGAACAATCCGATACGCTCACCGTTCGGGCGGACAACTTTATAGCAACCATTTTCTCTGTCATGCTCAAAGCCGAGTTCCAACATAAAGTTATCAACGGCGCTGTCAATTCTTTTTGTGCCATTTTCAAATTTCTTCCGATATTCCTCAAAAAATGGATGCTCGTACCATTTAGCATCTAATTTTCTGACTTCGGGGTGGTTAAGCATTTCTCTGTGGGATTTGCTTTGCCAGATCCAGCACCCATGGCCCTGCGAATCTATGACAGAAAACTCTTTCCATGCAGTACCTTCGTTTGCCCAATCCGCGATGGTCTTTTCAATCGCCAATTCATTACAGGTCGGCTCTGCAGTCATCTGGGCACGAATGGAAGGAGAACTGAAAATCTTATCAAGCCCTTTATAACTTGTTCTTTTGACAAGGGCTTTTGCCTGTTCGTGACCAAATTCGGTCAAACTATCGGGATTGTAAATAGGGTCGCCGTGACGGAAATAGTATAAAAACATATTTTATCTTCTTTTCTTTTTCTTCTTTTTGATTTTGAAAAGGTCGGTAAACTTTTTGCCATACATTTTGTTTGTAATCTTAACCGAAGAAAAGCCATTTTCGGTCAAGATATAATATTCATCAAATCCATTTTCGGCAAGCAATTTTATTGCCAAGTCATATCCGACGTCGAGTTTATCCTTATTGTGACAATCCGAATTGATAACCGCCTTGAAACCATACTCCTTGAGAAGTTTCACAACTGCGGGGTTGGGATATGGAGTTGAGCGGTATCCTCTGCCGATGGCACCCGTATTGACCTCGAAAAACTCGATTTTTCCTTTGAGTTTTTCCAAGCACTCTGCTACGACGTTGAGATATTCTTTAGAATCTTCATCAAAGAAGGCGATTCTTCCGTGAAACTTTGTTATAAGGTCGATATGTCCTATAATATCGGCATTTACTCTGTTAGGAAGGTCGGCAAGTAATCTATAATACTCTTTTGCAAAAGCAAGACCGTCACCTCCGAAATACTCAGCAATTATTTTTGAGGTTGTCTCTTTTGATGAGTCGACACCATAATAATTTTCGCCGAATTTTAAGCAGTGTACCGAGCCGATAACATAATCATAGTCAGAGGTGTCGAGTTCGGAAAAATAGTCATACTCAATTCCCAAAAAGACCTTGATTTTATCCTTGTATTTTTCGGCAAGTGACCTTATCTCCTTTTTGTACTGCTCGGTGCCCTCAGGGGACATAGAAGAAACGGCATCAAAATAGGTATACGAATGTCCCGAAAATCCTATTGACTTAAAGCCCTTTTCGATGGCTGCCAATATCATTTGTTCAGGCGCATCTTTTCCGTCGCAATAGGTTGAATGTGTGTGCAAATTCTGAATAGGTTTCATATAGGTCACTCCTTTCTACATTCTATGAAAATCATACTATTTTTGGCACAGTTTGTCAAGGTCGATAAGCGAAAAGCGCCCATCATAATGGGCGCTTTTGATTATTTCTTTACTATTCTTTTTATCAAATTAAATACGACCGTAACAGCAAGTCCCACCGCTATCGCTACAACGAGGTCAAAAATAACCGTAAGCAGGAAAGTGAGCACCAAGACAAGAATATCTGTCCAATGAGCAGTTTTTACTATCTCAAGGAATTTTCTCCACTCGCTCATGTTGTATGCGACTATGAAAAGGATTGCCGCTATTGTAGGCATTGGAATCAGCGCCGCATAAGGCATAAGCACCAAAAGAACCAAAAGCAGAACTACCGCATGGGTAATACCTGCTATGCCGCTTCTGCCGCCGTTTTTAATATTTGCGGCTGTTCGGGCAATTGCGCCTGTTGCAGGGATTCCGCCGAAAAGTACAGAGCCGATATTTGCAACTCCTTGAGCGACGAGTTCGGCATTGGAATTGTGCTTATCGTCAATCATTCCGTCTGCAACCACGCAAGAAAGCAGTGACTCAATGGCGGCAAGTACGGCGATTGTAACGGCATCGGGAAGTAATGCCAACATATTGGAAAGCGAAAAGTCTATTGCTGAAAAATCAACCTTGGGTAAACCTTTTGGAATTGTGTAAAGTTCACCGATTGTGAAAACGCCGGAACTGAAAACGGGAATCAGTCCCACAAGCAAAGCACCGACTACGACCGCAATAAGTGAGGGCGGCACCTTCTTTTCAAGTTTCGGATAGAAGATAAGTATTGCAAGACTTATCGCACCTATAAGTAACGATTGCCAGGTAAACGTGGCGAAAAACTCGATGTTTGCCTCGATTTTTTCAACCATTTCAATCGGCTTGACACCCGCACCGTAAGTTATGCCTAAAAAGTCCTTTATCTGTCCCAAAAAGATTGTGACGGCAATGCCCGAAGTAAAACCAACGGTGATTGTTTTGGGTATGTACTTGATAAGTGTGCCGAGTTTCAACACACCCATTAGTATCAACATCACACCTGCCATAACGGTTGCGACGAAAAGTCCGCCCATACCCTTTGTTGCAACTATTCCTGCAACTACGGTTGCGAAAGCGGCGGTAGGTCCTGCTATCTGCACTCTGCTTCCGCCGAAAAGCGAAACGAAAAATCCTGCCGCAATGGCCGTATATATACCGCAAGCAGGCTCAACGCCCGACGCAAGTGCCAATGCAATCGACAGCGGCAAAGCGATAATAGCGACTATTATGCCCGCAACGATATCCTTTACAAACTGGTCTTTTTTGTAACCCTTCAAGCTATCAAAAAGCTTGGGTTTTAAGTAAAAATTATTCAATGAAATCCCTCTTTATCCCATAGTCAACCGCACCATTATAACACCACAAAACCGCATATTCAATAGCCAAAATAAAATACTTGTAAAAAATACCGATTTGGGTTAAAATAATAGTATAGAAAAATTCAGGAGGGATTTTATGCCAACCAAAGAAATACTCAAGATAAAAACAAAACACAACAATCTTTATCTTCGCGTTGCTAAGGGACATTTTGCTTCAAATCAGTCGCATTCAAATTACTATATCGACGTTGCGGCTCAGAAATCACGTTTGTCCGAAGCAAAGGCAGTAGCAGAAAAACTTTGTGACGGATATAAATACTCCTCAACTATAGTTGATGCCATTTTGTGTCTTGACGGCACCGAAGTAGTCGGCACCTGTCTTGCAGATACACTTGTGAAAAACGATTTCAGAAACATAAACGCTCACCAGACAATTTACGTCGTGACCCCCGAAACAAGCGGCTCTCAACTTTTGTTCCGTGACAACATCGTGCCCATGATTAAGGGTAAGCACGTGCTCATTCTTGCAGTATCGGTCGCATCGGGTGGCACTGTAAAAGCGGCTGTCGAAGCAATTAAATATTACGGCGGCGAAACGGTAGGAATTGCGGCAATGTTCTCAACCAAAAAGGAACTTGCAGGTTTTGAGGTCAACTCGGTATTCGACCCGTCCGACCTTACCGATTATTTCTCGGTCCCCGCTCACGAGTGCCCACTTTGTAAAGAAGGCAAAAAACTCGACGCTCTCATCAATTGCCACGGCTATTCAAAATTCTAAAAAACGCCAATAAAAAAGGACAAAACCTTTCGGTTTTGTCCTTTTTGTTGTTTTGATTAGCCGTTGATATTGTAGTTTTCGCAGAGAAGGTTCATAGCTTTGAACAATTTATGCATATAAATAAACGGTCCAACAACTATGATAGCTCCGATGGTGTTCCAAAGCCAGAAATCGCCTGCTCCGAATTTGTAATCAATGCCGCGTCTCTTAAGCTCTGCGCCGATACGATTGGAAATTCTGTGATACCAAACGATAGGTGCGATACCTAATGTCAATCCTGTGAAAATGAATGCCAACAAGCAGAAATGCATTGTCTTTTTGCCATCATATCTTGATGCGATAAGGTTGATATCTGTTGAAATAACAGACATTACTACCAATGGATAAATTCCAAAGGTGATGAGTGACAAAAGAATGTACTTAATAAGTCCTCTATTTGTTTTTAATTTTTTTACAGGTGCTGCTACCATAACAAAATCTCCTCTTTTTAATTTATTAAAACCCCGCGCAATTAGATGAGTTTATCGGGATCAACAACGTATTTATTAGTTGCGATCTTAATAAGATCAATAAGCGCAAGAATTCCGCCAACGCCGCAAAGGAATGTTGTAACGATCTTTACAACGCCTTTTTTGGTTTCGCCCATCATAAAGTTGTGGATACCGAGTCCGCCAAGGAACAAGCAAATTAAAATCATAACGATTTTATCCTGACCTGCAAGGTCGCCTGCTGCCTTTTTAAGAGCTACGCCACAGTTAAGGCATACTTCTGCGTTTGGTTCAACGGGTTTTCCGCAGTTGCCGCAGAAAGCGTTTCCGTCTCCCACTTTTACACCGCATTTTACGCAGATTGCCTGATTGTCATTTAGTGGTTCGCCACAATTTTTACAAAACATAATAATACCTCTATTCAAATTTATTGCCGTAGTAACTATATTGCTATAATTACCATATCAGCATTTTATCATAATCGACATTTTCTGTCAATGTATTCGGTATAATTTTGTTGGTTTTTCACAAATTGTGTAACATCCAATTGGTTATAAAACCAATGATTACTGCTATATATATCAACACATTCAGGAATTTATGCCTGAAAGGTTTTCCATCAAGCATAAAACACACATAAAGTAGCGGAACAGACCAGAACATCGCGTGGTATTGAAATGCGGCTGAAAAGTCCAGTTTCACTGCGGCAACAAGCGCTCTTGTCATTCCGCAACCAAGACATTTCACCCCAGAAATCGCATATATCGGGCAAGGAATTTTTAGTAGGTAAAGAGCCGCCGCATATAAAAGCAGTGCCGCCGTGACAATCAGTTTTAACCTTAAATTTTTAATTTTCACAGTAGCACCTCCTTGAATTATACGAGCATTATAATACCGCTTGCTATCATGCCGATATAGATTACGGTTTTTAGTTTTGCGGTGTCGAGTTTTTTGAAAATTTTTCCGCCCACGAAGTCGCCCAACATACATCCTATCATTCCAACCGCCGAGAATATCAGAACCTCAAGATTGATAACTCCGCTTATTGCTCTTGTTGCGGTTGCATACAAATTAGTTATACAAAAATAAAACTGTATGGTTGCAAAATATGTAATATTGTCATTTGTGGCCGAGGCAAGATAAAGAACTGCAGGTGGACCGCCGGTTGAAAAAAGACCGCCGAGAACACCTCCGAGCGCACCCGAAACGGTACCGTTAAGGGCGGTTGGTTTAATACGAATTTTATTGCCGAAAAAGAGGAAATACACACTCAGTACGACCAACACGGCACCTAGCAAAACCTCGAAAATCCGACTCGAAATATGAGCCGAAAAGTAGACCGCAATCGGTATGGTTATAAGGGACGCTATAAGCATCGGAAGGGCGGTTTTATATGATGCTTTTTTGCGGAATTTTACGGCGTTATATGTAGTCGTGCCGCAGGAGAAAATCGAAGAAATTGCGGCAGCCGCCGTGTGAGTCGGCATAAAATGAGGCAGAAAAATCATTGCAAAAATGCCAAGTCCGAAGCCCGAAACTCTTTGCACGAAACCTGCGCCGAATCCGACCAACACAAGCAAAAAGCATTTCAAAATCTGCATTCTTTCCCACCCTTTCCCCTTATCAAAGTTTTGTTAATAATACCACACGTCACCCTGTTTTTCAAGCCGGGTTAACGAAAAGTCCCTCACCTGTTTTATGGTGGGGGACTTTTATTTAATTGCTGAACAGTTCTGCTTTTTCCTTCAGAAAGTCATTTCTTTTGACCCTCAAAGCCGACAAAAAGTCATCAGCGTTCTCATTTGTCAAAAGATAATCATCAGATAAAAACTGCTCTGTCATCCAATCGTTTATCTCGCCGCTATAATGGGTTAAGTCTTTATAATTATTAAGGTCTGAAGTGAATTCAGCAGTCTGAAAATCATAAACCTTTATACCCTTTTCGAGCGCTTTTTCTATATAGTACCTTTTGCTATCCAACATAATGTCAAAAAGTTCATCACTGCAACTCGCCCAATAAAGCATCGAGTAGGGTGGGAAAAACAAAACGTGTTCTCCCTTATCGAGTTGCAGGCTGTCGAAATAGGTGTCCATCTTTTTGGTCGTTTTTTCATACAGGTTATCCGTGCCGACCTCCGACACTCCGTAAGCACCGCTTAAAAAGTTGGATATTACTACCTCCTCGCCGTACTCAAAATCGGTTTCCCAATTTTCAATATCGTCGATGCTCGTTCTCGAATCGAACGCTGCAGGTCGGCTGATACCCAATTTTTCAAGTGTCATAAGTCCCAAATCAATCGGGATAAATCTGAACCACGCCTCGTAATTCAAGAAATAACGGCATCTTGAAAGCAAATCATCTTTAAGTAAATATTGCGGCAATCTGCTTTTTTTGGCATCACCTGTAAACATATACAGTTCTGCGCTTAAAAAATATTTATCGGCTCTTCCTGCATCATAGGCAAGTTCTAAAAGTTCAAGCTCTTCCTCATACTCAAGACCGCCTATTCCTATATGCAAGGGGTTTACTCCCTGCACCTCGCGAAACACATCCATATCAAAATTCTGAGTCATTGATGAGCCGAGAATTAAAGCGTCGTAATCATAGTTTTTTATAAGTCCGCCACAAGCAAATCTTACGTTGATTAAATATTTGTCATCCTTTACTCTGAATTGAAAAAACGGGTCCACTATATAAACAACCGTTGAGAGAATCGTTACTAAAACAAGAACTATTGCCAAAACGCCAAACAGCCATTTTGCATACTTATTTTTCATACCGATACCCCCTAAAAGTTAAAGTAAATGAAGACGCTTTCTCTCGAAAGGCAAAGCAACGCCACAACAAACATAACAGCGGTAATTATTGCGAATTTCTTTGTAGGAAGGAATTTTTCCAACCTGAAAGCGCTGTTGTTTTGTCCAAAAACGACGTACAAAAGTGAAGCCACCAATCCGATTATATAAGCGCAATCCATAACGGTGGGCAGGTTTACACCGCCCTCCGTTCCGACAACCGTTGCAAGCTGACCGAGGTTTATATTTCCAAAGGAAATCATACCTTTATAAACCTCTATTGCATCGGCAAAGCTTTCCGCTCTGAAGAGCACCCACAAAGCATTGACGATCAAAAAGGTGACGGCAACCCTTACGATGTTGGGGATTTTTTGCAATCTCTGTTCGCCTATAAATCTTTCAATAACGCTGAACAGTCCGTGCAAAACGCCCCACAGTACGAAGGTCCAGGCGGCGCCGTGCCACAGTCCGCTGACGAAAAACGTGACGAACAGATTTATATAGGTTCTGACCTGTCCTTTGCGGTTTCCGCCTAACGGAATATAAATGTATGTGCTTAGCGCTCTGCCAAGTGTAATGTGCCATCTTCTCCAAAACTCAGAAATTGATTTGGATTTGTAGGGTGACAAGAAATTGAAAGGGATATCTATATTAAACATTTTTCCAAGGCCTACCGCCATATCGGAATAGCCCGAAAAATCAAAATAGAGTTGCAAGGTATAGCTCAAGGAAATTGTCCATCCTGCCGCAAGACCGATATTACTCATACCATATCCATTATTAACAAAGGAGGCTAATGTGTCGGCTATTACCGCTTTTTTGACGAGTCCCATGCCGAAGATATAAAGTCCGCTTGAGAAGTTTTCGGAGTTGAAATATCTTCTACTGTTATCCATAAACTGCGGAATCATTTCGCTGTAAAGCACAATCGGTCCTGCAACTAACTGGGGGAAAAAGGTTACGAACAAAACGTAATCCCAAAGGTTTGCAACCTTCTCCTCCTTTTTATAAACGGATACGACGAAGGAAAGTTGTTGGAAGGTGAAAAAGCTAATGCCGAGGGGGAGTATAAGATTTTTCATGGCAAAACTCGTGCCGAAGACTGAGTTGATGTTTTCGAAAAAGAAATCGTAATACTTGAAATATCCGAGCAAAAAGACGTTGAACAAAACGCCGACCGCAAGAAAAATCTTTTTGGTTGCGCCGTTGCCTTTTTGTATGACGAGGCAAACAAGGTAGTTTACCACGATGGAAGCAACAATCAGCAACAGATACATTACGTTGTAGTATCCGTAGAAAAACAGCGATGCCGCAATCAGAAAAGCCCTTTGATACAAGGGACTTTTGAGTTTTGACAAGGCGTAATACAAAACTAATACAATCGGCAAAAAGGCAAAGATAAATATGTATGATGAAAAGACCATTTTCTCACCTCGTATTTTAAGGGTACCAATTAAATATATTCTATCACACCATTATAAAAAAAACAATCAATATTTGACGATATAAGATTTAAGCAAAAACTGCGATTTTTAGGCAAAAGCAAAAAGCCGTGTTTCACACGGCTTTTTTATTATACATTTGCTGTTTCTTTTGTTTGCTCTTGTTCCGACTTGTTCTTGCTTTGCATCTTTTTGGTTATCAAGTAATAAAGGTAGTAGAACACCCCGATATACAGCACAAAAAGTCCCACGACGATTACAGGATAAACCACCGGATGACCGCCAACAAGATTGAAAATTATATCGTAGGGTGTTCCGTCTCCACGGGAAAGGAACATATAGTTGCAATCGGTAAATATATTTGCAATATAAGCAGCGACACAAAATGCGCCAAGGATTATCATCGTCAAATGAATGTTTCGCTTTTTCATACTATTCATTCCCGAAACCATAATATAAAGCGCCGCAAAACCGGCAAGACAATGCGTTATTCCCGACACAACGTTATCAAAGGATATAACGGGATAACAAGCATAATTGTTACCTGCGAAATAGGTGCCCAATATCGCTCCGAGCAGACCGAAAATCATCACGAAATCCAATGCCGATTCCTTGATTCTGCCCTTTGAGAAAGCGGCTATCGGTATCGCTATCAACTGAATGCTGCACAAAAACAGAGGCAACACGTAGACCCAACGCATCGGGTCTTTATTCATCACGCAAATCAAAATAATTTTGAAAAGTTCAAATCCGTCAATCAAAAAAGCGGTAACGACAAGAACTTTATTTTTCGCTTTTTCGTCACGGTTTCTTAATTTTCTGCCGATAAGAACGGCGCAGATTATCATAATGCAGACGAGCGCAGAAACGAAGGTGAGATGCTGCCAGGACATATATCCTTCCGCCTCACGCATATATCCGCCAAATCCAAAAAATTCTTTCAAACTCATATTCCCCCACTTGAATATACCCCATATTCAAGCGCCATACCCTCCTTTAATTTTGTGATAAATTATACTCAACAAAACTCAAGATCTTAAATTGTATCAAACAAATACAAAACTAAAACTCCCAAAGGGTTTTAAGTCGTTTAGAAAGTTTTGCATCATCCAATATATCGTTTTCTTTTATGAGTTGGATTCTCATATCGTTGGCTCTTGTGGTCAGGTATTTACCCTTATCCCTCATATTGTCAATCGCAGTTGTAACCAAAACTTTTTTTGCATACTTGCCGCCAAAACGCTCTGCAACGGTATTCAGTTTATATAGTTCTTCGGCGCTGAAATCGCCGTTTTTGCAAGAAATGAAAACCGGTACGATATCATGCATAAGCATAACGTCTATCTCGTTTTCGGTATCAAAGGGCTCGTTCTTACCATCCCAATCAATAACCACTCCGTTGAGCGCATCCTCATAAACCGGCCTTACTCCGTCATCTTCCGACAGATTTTTTGCGGTTATATAAATTTTCATTTCAAGAATCTGCCCCTCTTGAGACAGACATCTTTTTACCTGTTCGTTTTTATATGTAATTGTTATATCATCACTATCATCAAAATTCGTGATAAGACCCTCTGCGCATAACGCATTTATAATGCCCTTTGTTTTATTGAATTTGCGGCCCTCTTTTTTCAGCGCATTTTCCAACGCCCCCTGAGAAATAGTAACAGTGAGTTGGTCGCAAGAGACAACGCCGTTCTCATTTATCGTTTTAAGCAGACCGATTTGTAGGTTCCAATAACCAAAGTTGCCTTTGCAGATCTTCCACATCTTTTCAAAATCATTAAGAAAATCGGGCGTCAGATCCCACCTGTAAGTGTCATCTTGATTAATGCCGCCAAAAAGCACCTTTCCTCCGTACAGTTTCACGTTTTGCTCAATCGACAAGGACGGATTTCCCTTTTGGGTGGTGACACCGTTTTTGTCACAGAAATATATAACGTTGTCTTTGATATTGATTTTTTGTATTTGAATATCTTTTAGGGGATACTTTTCACAAACTATTCCCAAAGCAACGTTGAGTATTTCTTCACCGCCGGTTATATCAAAAACGCAATCATCATAAGTTTCTACTATCTCTGAAAGGATTTTTACAGCATTATCCAATCTGCTGTTTGATACAAACTTCTTGATTGTTTCTGTTTTTTCTAAACCCTTGGAAGCAAGTATTTCTTCATACCTTGCTATATGCTTTTCCATTGATTTATTGCCGATGAAAACAATCCTGTCCGGCATGTCAATCAAACTTGCACAAATGTTTTCAATTGCGGTTTTTTCAAAAAACTCAACCAACGTCATAGTTGTTTCTCTCCGCTTTCTACAAATTTCAAGTTAATCTATCACCTGCAAAAACAAACTGATTACGGGTGGTTTTTCTATTTATATCTTAAAATTTTTCTTCGGGGTCGATCTGAACAGTCTCTCCGGGTTTTACCGAGTACAAATCTCCGTCAACGTCGAACCAGATTGTGTATAAGGTCGGGTTGTAGACCTTGAAACCGTCAGCGCTGTATACAAGACGATTGTACGCTTCAACGTAGTTGTAAATTTCAATATTTGTCGCATACCATATCTCCTCATTGCCCGAAAGTTTTTGGCATATTTCTTCAATGAGTTCCCAGTTGTTATTGTTGTCAAACTCGTAACTGTGTCCCCAGATATAAAGCAGTCTCGGTACACGCCTTGCATGGTAGGAGTTCTTGGAGGTGTCGATATTCAAGAACTCGTTGACATAGTCCATAATCTTGGGGTCGTTGTGATGAGCGGTAGGCATCCAGGCGTGGAAATCGTCAGGCAGCATATAAGACAGATTTGCCTTGCCGAGTGTTCTCGCATAGACGATATCGAGTTCCTGCAAATAGTTTTTGACCTGCTCGTATCTGCCGAAATTACCCATAAGTGTTATACCTGTATCGGGATATGCCATACCCCTTATTATCGTATCGCACTTTTCCTCAAGTTCAAGGCGACAATTAAGCACGTCTTTTATGCCCTCGATTGCTCTCATATTGCCGTTTGCTCTATGATTTGCACCGTGAACCGCAATTTCGTGACCTTTAGCAAGGAAAATCTCCTTTACTTCCTCGGCAGTGAACTTTGCGCCCCTCATCTTGTCAGAGTTGAAATTGAAGGTGCCTTTCATTCCATACTTGTCGAAAATTTCAATAAGACGTCTGTCCTGCAAGTTGCCGTCGTCATAACTGAACGTGACCGCCTTTGCCTTGCCGTCAGGATATCGCATAAAAAAAGATCTCATAATATCGCCTCTCGTTACTTTATTTGAGTGTATTATAGCACACCCCTTCCCGCTATGCAATAACAAGTTGGGAAGGGGTGTGTCTATATGGATTTTTCTGCTTTATTAAGCTATTACATTGATCTGGCACATTTTCATCGTGCTGAGCGCAGCATTGTGAGATTCGGGTGTAACCCCTGCGCAGCAAGCCGCATCAACATATATCTCCTTTTCAGGAAAGTTTGCCTTTAATATCAGAGCATTTGACACAACGCAGATATCGGTGCAAAGTCCGATAAGAGTAATGTCAAAATCCTCATTCCTAACACTTTTTTTGATAAGCACCGGCAATTCTACTGAGCCGAAGGTCAGTTTTTCCACCGAGGTGTATTCCCTGCCCTCAAGCGCCTTTGCTATGCTGCTGTCAAGCTTCCAACCATCAGTCCCCTTGATACAATGCGGCACTGGAAGCTTTCCGCCCTCTGCGGTTTGCATATAATTTTCAAAATGAGTGTCAAAGGTGACGAAAATCTCACCCTCGAAGCCCTCGATCTTACGGTAAGCGGCAGGAATTATGCCCACCGCCTCGGCAGTACCGAGCGCCCCGTCAACAAAGTCCTTCTGAATGTCTACAACTATCAATATGTGTTTCATAATATCACCGCCTATGCGTGCATTATAGCATAAAACCGCCAATAAATCAAGGCGAAGCCTTGTATGTAATCCGTGGCAGAGCCACACCATACTTCTTCACTATTCACTATTACCTCTTACTTCCCAAAAATCCCGAATGCGAGTTTTAGTGAAGAGTGAAAAGTGAATAGTGAAAAAGTAAAATCCCGAACGCTTACGCATTCAGGATTTTTTGTCATTCGTGTCCGAAAAAGAACTGGTTTTTTTATTATATAAATAATCATTTAATATCTGCTCGACTAAAAACAATGTAATCACTAGCGCTACCAAAACCATTAGAAAGAATCTGAAGTTTAAACGAACTTGCACCAGATGGAACCTTATATATTACATACGCTTCAGCAGCCGTGTCAGGCAAAGTGGCGCCAAAATTAATTTTATATTTTTTCTTGTATAAAGATAATGCGGGTGTATTTACACATTGTTTGCCATCGGCCGATAGAATGCTAGTAAAAGGTGCATTCTGTGTTTCGTTAGTTGTGTTTTTTTCAGATAACACAATGACCAAATACTCATAGCCATCTTCCCGCTCAATGACATCGAAATCAAAATCAGAAGGAGAATACCAGTTGATTTCTTTAATTTGGCATTCAAAATTATCCACCATTGTAATTTCTTTAATTGAAACCTCTTTATTTTTAGATGAACCGCTTTCAATACTAGTATAATTGCCAGTGCAACTACAAAGTGCCAATAAAACAACAATCAACAAAATCGATGATGCTATTTTTTTCATTTTATCATCCTCCGAATTATATTAACCGATATTGGTTAATATAATTATATACCATATTCGGTTAATATGTCAATAGGAGGATAGAATAATTATGATTTCCTATGATAGATTATGGCAAACGATGAAAGAAAAAGGTGTTACGCAATATACCCTTATAAAAAAACACAATATCAGCCCTGCGCAAATCACACGATTAAAAAGGAACGAAAGCGTAAGCACACATACGATTGAAATATTTTGTAAGATATTAAAATGCAATGTTGAAGATATTATGCAGTATATAGAAGATGAAATATAAAAAGCCGTGAAATTCACGGCTTTTTCTTATAGTATAAAGGCAACGAAAAATCAATGCGGAGCATTGGATGTAATCCGCAACTTGTTGCGGGATGTAATTCTTTCGAAGAAAGGTATGTAATCAATCCGAAGGAATAAACATACAAGTCTTGCGACTTGATGACATACCGTTTGCAACGCAAACGGATTACATACACGCTACGCGTAATTACATGCCAATCCTTCGGATTGGATAAAAATAAAGCACTTCCGAAGAAGTGCTTTATTTTTTGGGTTCACCCAACAATTTTGAACCCCGGTTATAAATTTATATTATAGTTTTGCAAACCCGCGCTATTGCTCTTAATCAAAACGCCTTATCCACAAAAACGCCTCTTCAACCGCAGGCGTTATTTGAATTACTTCCTCTCCCCAAACAATATTTCCGGACGGATTTTTCAAGAAATCTCCGCAAAGCTGAGGCTCGTGTCCGCCTGATGAGAAGGTGCGCAGATACGCTATTCCACCCGCGTTTCTGATAGCCGCAACAAAGCGTTTAGTACTATCAATTCCGACGGTTTCGTCATCTTCGCACTGCCAGAATTTCACAGGAACGGGATAGGATAAAACCTCTTTTTCTCCTATACGTAATAGCCGTCCCATAGGATTAAAGCCGGCAACTTTATCTTCTTCATAAATATAATCTCCCCTCGCATCCCTTTCAAAATGATACAATTCTCCAAGTGCAGTCTTTGGTAATCCATTCGACCACGGATGCAGAAAAATTTGATTATAGGTATCAAGAACCGGACAAAAACCACTTTGGGCAATGATTGGAATACAGTTTGACAAAACCACGTTTGTGCTACTGATTCCACCCATAGAACCACCGTGAATAAAAACCTCGCGTTTCAGATTAAAATGATCCATGCAATAATGGTAAGCCTTCACATAGCTTTGAACCGCAATAGGACTTCCTATATTATTTTTGATATCAATTCCTTTTATTTTGGAAAAGTCATTCGGAAGCCCATTTACATCCATCACAGCATACCCATTAGCAAGCAAATATTTTGTAAGCGTCTGCTGCTCCACCTGTGAGTCATCCGTAGTTACTGTTCCTCCGGCACCATGACAGTTAATAACTAATCTTGTTCCTTTTCCTGTTTCACAATAGCTATCGGGCAGTGCAATCATTCCGAAATCGTCATATATTTGCTCGCAATCCCGCCCATCATTCGAGACTCCGGAATAAAAATTCGCGCAATTGACCGCTATTTTAAAGCGGTATATATTTTTATTCATTTATTTTCTCCATAGTTTCTTTTGTCTTACATCATTATAGCATAAAAGCGGCGGAGCGTCAATAATTATTACCTCTTACTTCTTACTTATTACTTGCCAAAAATCCCGTACAAAACCCTATTTGAAGTAAGAGTGAAGAGGTAAGAAGTAAAAATCCCGCCCACTTGCGTGAACGGGAGTTTTGGATGCCTACACTCGAAATGAAACCGGTCTAAAAACCTGATTTTATTAAGTTTCTTTATGGGTAATCGATTTTATATGTATCTCTACAAGTTTTTGTTAAACGAATATAAATTAGATAAATAGCTTTCATAAAATTGTATTTTTTGAGTACTATTAAAGCGTACTCTGAACATGTTGGTTTGCACAAACATAATCGCCTGTATTCTTCGGGCGCATAGTGCTGATAACACTTAATGCATAGTATTAATTCTCTTCTCATCCCGAGTAAAAGCAAAATAACAATACTTCCAACTATAAATATTATTGATTGTGTAATAGTTAATTGAAAATAAATATCGAAAATTTTTGTAACAACAATTCCAATACCGCTCCCCACAAAAATTAAAAACACAAGCCATAAGACCGGAGACCATATTGTAGTCTTCGGCCTTATCATAGTTTTGTTTAGAACATATTCTTTTGCTTCTAATTGACTTGCTTTATCGATTCGAATCATTTTGTAAGAATAGTAAACTCTGCCGCTTTTCCAACAAATATAGTAAAAGTACCATATTCACCATTCTTCAAGGTTACTGCATAACTATTACAAATTATGAACTTATTACCGTATTGCTCTTTTATGTTTTGTGCAACACATTCAACGGTATTAATATCGTTTTTAGTTATAATAATATCCTCCGCGCCCACAATAAAGCAAATGAGTTTTCCGTCTTCCAGCAAGACCTGTCTTTTACCACTTTTAAGTTTTGCTACGGGTCCTTCTACCCATCCAGCTAAATTCTTTGAATTTGCTCTCTTTATGCCTTCTAAACATCCTGCTAATCCTGCCATAATTAATGACCTCCTAAAATTTTATGTCAAATTGACAGTATTATTTTATCCTACTTTATCCTACTTGTCAATACTTTTTCGCTTTTAATCTTATAATATTATTTGAGGTGATATTGATGAAACCCTTAAAGGAAAAGATAAGTATAACTATTGACAATGATATATTGGCAAAACTAAAAGAAAAAGCAGAATATGACGACCGTTCCCTTTCACAATATATCAACCTGGTTTTAAAGCAACATTTGAATAGTATCGAAAGAAAAAAATAAAAGCCGTGAAAATTCACGGCTTTTTGTTATAGTATAAGCTTGGCAATCATCCTACGACTCCCTATTATTTGCGGCTGGTTTGAAGGTGTCTGCTATGAAAAAGTATGCACAACCGACACTTGCGGTGCCCAAAAGTTGCTTTCCACTTGGGGCGTGGGCAACTTTTGACCGCTACGCCTCTGCGCTCCTCCCTGCTTCCGCCACCGGCGGCGGTCGGGCGCAGACTACCGACTTCGCACGCTCAGTCGGTAAAACGTGGCTGTTAATAAACAATGGATAGGCACAAAACCCATTTAAAGAGCAAAACAAAAAGCACTTCCGAAGAAGTGCTTTTGTTTTGTCTTTTGTACCATAAAAGACGAACAATACTTTTTCAAATTCAAGTCGTTAGTTCGACTCTGGGTGGCAAATGAGAACCAATTTCAAAATAAAACCAATCTAAATACTTGATTTCATCATAATCATTCCAAAGAAAAATGATATTCTAAAAATTCGTTAATTTCCTTAATTTCATTTGCATTTGTTTCACAAATATAATCAAGATCAGGAGCATATATCCACAAATATACAATTTCAAACTTCTCATCAGAAATGCCGATCATTCCAAAGTTTTTAGGATAAACTGTATCTTCAAACTTTGTTATTTTAAAGTCATATCCATAAGCGGAAAATTCTTCAATAGGAATAGTAAAGACTGTATCATCAAAATCAGCCTTTTGTGGTGATTCAAGATATGTATATGCTGTATTGAGAATTTCTTTTTCTTTCAAAAACTCTTCTTCATTGTACTTTACAATCAATTGCATCGAATATTCAGGAAAAATGCTTTCATCTTTTCTTGAAAAATATTCAACATCGTTATATTTACCTATATTGTCCAAACCTGGCATAAAGGAACTTGCCTCATAGGCTTTAATATCATCAGAATAATTATCAATGTTATTATCAGTTTTTACGCAAGAACAAAGTGTTAACGCAATCACTATAATAGCAATCATAACAATAATTTTTTTCATATTATCACCTCATATATGTATTATAGCATAAAAGGTACGAAAAATCAATGCGGAGCATCACATCATTGGCGAAGCCACATCGTTTGTGCGAAGCACAACACTGTTTGCCGTAAGGCAACCTCGTTTTGTGTCCGCTAACGCGGAATGATGTTGACCTATCGGTCAAATGATATTTGCAACTAAGGTTGCAAAACGATGTTGTGTCCTGCGGACACAAACACAAAAAACAAAGGGACTGTTAAAACAGTCCCTTTGTTTTTTGGCGCCTCAAGTAGGACTCGAACCTACGACTCCCTATTATTTGCGACTGGTTTGAAGATTTGTGATGAACAAAAGTCTCAGCAACCGACACTGGCGGTGCCCAAAAGTTGCTTTCCACTTGGGGCGTGGGCAACTTTTGACCGCTACGCCTCTGCGCTCCTCCCTGCTTCCGCCACCGGCGGCGGTCGGGCGCAGACTACCGACTTCGCCCGCTCAGTCGGTAAAACGCGGCTGTTAATAAGCAATGGATAGGCACGAAACCTATTTAAAGAGCAAAACAAAAAGCACTTCCGAAGAAGTGCTTTTGTTTTGGCGCCTCAAGTAGGACTCGAACCTACGACTCCCTGGTTAACAGCCAGGTGCTCTACCGACTGAGCTATTAAGGCATTTGTGCCGATCATCTTGCGATAATCGGCTTTTGTGTTGGCATCAACCTATCTTCCCGGGCCGTCTCCAGCCAAGTATTGTGGGCACCAGTGAGCTTAACTGCCGTGTTCGGG